>NZ_JBIRQF010000005.1:0-657836 GCF_044333065.1 Streptomyces sp. NPDC021115 | reverse complement strand
CCCGGAGGACCGGGCGGCCACTCCTTGGAAGCCACTGCAGGCAAGAACCGATCAGCCACACCCGGCCCTCCCGGGCCGCCCAACAACTTACGGAGAACCGATGAACACCCCCTTGAAAATCACTGCCTTCGCTGTCGCGCTCGCCGCCACCCTCGGAGCCGCCTACGGGGTGGGCGATGCGGTCGTCCCGATCGGCACCTCGGCCGAACCCGCGGCCCATGCGGAACACGAAGGCACCAACGACCAGGACAAGGAAGGCGAGCACGGCGAACACGCCGAGAACGGCCAGAGCACGCCACCGGGTGGCCTCCAGATCGCGGAGAACGGCTACAGCTTGGACCTGGAGACCCCGCGCATCCCCGCGGTGAAGAAGTCCGAACTCCGTTTTTCCATCCGTGACAGCGCGGGCCGGAAGGTCACCGCCTTCAAACGCGAACACGACAAGGAACTCCACCTGATCCTTGCCTCCCGGGACCTGGGCACCTTCCGGCACCTGCACCCCACCCGGTCATCGGACGGCACCTGGAGCACCAGCGCGGGCCTCCCCACAGCCGGCACGTACCGGCTGTTCGCCGACTTCACGCCCGCCGCCAAGGGCGCGAAGGGCCTGACCCTGGGCACGGACCTCGCTGTCTCCGGCTCCTATCGCCCGGCCCCGCTGCCCGCACCCGCGAAGGTCGCCGAAGTCGACGGCTACACGGTCACCCTCGACGGCCGACTGCGGCCGGGGGCCGCGAGCGAGCTCAAGCTGAAGGTCGCCAAGAACGGGCACTCCGTCACCGACCTCGACCCCTACCTCGGCGCCTACGGCCACCTGGTGGCCCTGCGCTCAGGAGACCTCGCCTACCTGCACGTACATCCCAACGGCACCCCCGGCGACGGCAAGACCAAGCCGGGCCCCACCATCTCCTTCAGCGCCACCGCGCCCAGCGCGGGCACCTACCGGCTCTTCCTCGACTTCCAGCACCAGGGCAAGGTCCGCACGGCAAGCTTCACCGTCGACGCCGACCGCAGCGTGCGGGAACCGGCCGGGAGCCAGAGTCCCGAAGCCCCCGAAGGCGACCACCAGCACTGATCCGCACGCCCGGACGCCAGCGCGGAGCCCCAGGCGGATATCCGCCTGGGGCTCCGCGCAAGGGCGTCATACGGGAAACGCTAGGAGCGCACCAACCGTGCGATGGCGTCGGACGCCTCCTTCAGCTTCTTTTCCCTCTCCTCGCCACCTTCGGCGACGGCACTGCTCACGCAGGTGGCCATGTGCTCGTCCAGCATCTGCAGAGCGAACGACTGAAGGGCGCGCGTCGTCGCCGATACCTGCGTGAGGATGTCGATGCAGTACGTGTCCGTCTCCACCAGTCTCTGGAGGCCACGGACTTGGCCCTCGATGCGGCGAAGCCGCATCATCACCTCATCCTTGTGCGTCTTCTGATTCTGGCCAGCCATGGCTCCTGGTCCTTTCTTCCCGGCCGGTGCCACAGCGCAGCGCGACCTCCCCCTAAAAGATACCCTCCGGCCGTATGGGAGCGTGCCGCCAGAACAATACAAACCTGTCGTCGGCCCGTCACGAGGACCTGGGGCGCGTCCCTTACGAGACCGCTTCCCACCGGGCGAGTTCCTCGAACTCACCGGCCAGGTAACAGCGGCGCGCCATCCAGCGCTGCACCTTCCCGCTCGAGGTCTTGTGGATCATTCGGGGCGGAATCAGCACCACCGCATAGGGCGGAACGCTGCACCCCATCGAAACCGACCGCGTGGTGCTCGACGGCGTCAATCCCCCCGATCACTACAACCAGACCCTGCTGCGCGGCGCCGAAGCGGCCAACGAGTCAGCCCTGCGCGCCTGGGCGTCCTGGGCCGCCGCACGGCACTCCACCTACGGGCTGGGCGCCACACGCGCCGAGGTCCTGGCAACAGTCCAGCACATCCTCGACGCCGCCACGCAGAAGCCACTGCGGATCGGGAAGGCGTACCTGCTGGACGAACACGTCCTCCCCGCCCTCTTCATCGGCGGCCTCGGCAGCGACCTCGACGAGCGGCGCGCCGACCTGGCCGCGACCGTCCGCCTCTTGGCGCGCGCCGCGGACCGGGAACCGGTCGAGCCGTACCAAGCGCTCGCCGGGCAGCTGGAGTTGCTGCTGACCGGGGCAGGCTCGGCCCCCTCGAGCCAAATGACCGCGATCGTCTGTAGCGACGTGGCCGAGCGGCGCGGCGTCGGCAGCTACTGGCGCGCGGTCGAGAAGTCACGCGAGCGGTTCCCCCTCACGGGGCCGCTGGCGAACGACATCACCCCATGCGAGTTCTGGGACCGGCCCACCGAGACACCGACCGTGCTCGACAACGACGTCCCGGCCTTGCTCGTGGCCGCCACCGGTGACCCCCGCACCCTCTACGCCGGTGCCCAGGCCGTGCGCGAGCAGTGGCCGAGTTCCCGGCTGCTCACCGTGGACGGCGCCCGTCAACACGGCCTGCACGGCGAGTACGGCAACGCCTGCGTCGACGAGCGCGTCAACGCCTACCTGCGTACAGGACGGCTCCCCGCGCACGATCTGACCTGCAAGGCGTAGTTCCGGGAGTGGCACCCGGCGTCTCGGGCGTTCAGCCCTCTGAAGGAGTGCCCCAGCCCGGTACCGGGTCACCGACATCGTGCGCGGCGAAGAAATCCGCGACCTCGGCGGCTTCTTCCGCGTCCGGCTGATCGTTGGTGCACTCGGGGCCGGCCCAGGCGCCGGACATCACCTTGGAGCAGACGCTGCCCGGTCCAAGGTCACTGAGCGACAGAATGTGCCCCAGTTCATGCACGGCGATCCGGGACGGCTTGTACTTCTGAGCATCCCCGGTTTCGAGATAACCCCAGCCCCTGCCCAGGCCGTTGAGGAAGGCATGGGAAGCGGTGCCGTTCGCGGTCGTGTATTCCTTGACCCGCAAAGCCGCCGGGGTGTCCTGCTCGACGAACTTGATTCCAGGGACGGCCTTGTTCCAGATGCCCATCGCATCCCGGACCGCGTCCGCATAGGACCCGGCCAGAAGCAGATCGATCGAAATAACTTCCGGCTCGGGCTCCGCAGCATTCGCCGGAGCACCGGCGCCCACCACGACGGCACCGGCGCATAATACGGCCGCCATCAGGTTCATCGCTCGTCTCCGCACTGCCACGACCTCCATCACGCATAGGGGTTTCGGTTGACGTCGCGCACGGAAACAGGAAACAACCGCCTGATTTTCACGACCTTCCCGTACGCGCACCAACAGGAAGCCTTTGGAGGGATTCCGCCGCAGCCACCATGACAAAATGCCCCTCATCCGGAAAATACCCATAAGAACTGGTGGCGGCCGACGCCTGCGTCGACGCCACGAACGCAAAGCCAGCCGCTTCCTGGCCTTCACCAGCCTCGCCTGCACACTGATCGGCTACCGCCAGCTAGTCTCGCGCTTTCATGGGGCGGCCTCCGATCGGTGATCACCTAGGACCTGTCCGGGCGATCACGTACGGCCAGATGACGATGGCCGCGACGGTGACGAGGCCGAGAAAGACGTAGCCGCGTTTGTCGCCGCCGCGCGAGCAGCCCAGGCCCTCACCTCCACCAGACGGCCGTGCAGGTTCCGTCACGGCGTTTCGCCCTGGTGTTCTGCCGTTGTGGTCCCCTTTGATGCGGGGACTGGAGGCGGGTCGGGGCGGGCGCCGGCGGCGTGCTGGTGCGCGCGCACGATGGTGGAGTCCACGGAGATGTCCCAGTCGATCTTGTCCGCCGCATCGGCTGCGGCCTGGACCTGCTGCAGCAGGCTCTCCCATGTCCCGTCAGCCGACCGCAGCCGGTGCCGTTCGTAGAGGGTTTTCCATGGTCCGAAGCGTTCGGGCAGGTCACGCCACTGCACCTGAGTTCTGCCGTCTGATCGGCACGGCCTACGCTTCCGTGATCGATGACACCGCATATCCAACGTAACGGGGGTCTTGGTGTGGGCGTGAACAGCGGCAGCGGCCCTGCATCGTGGGAACGGTTGCCTGGCTACGTCTTCCGGCCGTATCACGGCCACCACGACCACGGCGGGATGGCCGCTGTGCGGCTGGGCTGTGCACAGCGGGATCGGATCGACGCCCGCTCGATTGTGGAGGGGATCCCCACGGCGGCCGAGATCGCCGAATCCTGCGCCAAGCTGGACAGCCCATCCGAGAACCAGGTCATGGTGGAGCACGACGGCGGCGGCGTCGGCTACGTGACGATCAGGTGGTGGCAGGAGCGGGACGGGACGTGGTTGTACCTGCACCGCGGCTACCTGCTGCCCGAGAACCGCGGTCAGGGCATCGGCTCAGCCATGCTCGACTGGACAGAATGCCGTATCCGCCAGCTCGTGCAGCAGCATGGAACCTCACAGACGGCTGTGTTCGGCGCGAACGCCATGGCTTGTGAACAGGATGCAACGACGCTGCTGCTCGAAACGGGATACCGGCGTGTCTTCAGCCTGGTAGATGCCACGGCCGACCCGACCTGCTGGCGGGCTGCCTGGGATGGAGAACATATGGCTGCGGTCGCCCTGTGCTCCATCCGTCGGCACGACCCCACTGTGGGCGAAGTCGAAGAGCTGAGCGTCCGGGCAGAGTCAAGGCGTCTGGGACTTGGGCGGGCCCTGCTGCTGGACGGGTTGCGGTGCCTTCGCAAGCACGGTGCGCAGACCGCCCGGCTGTACACCGGGACTGCGAATCCGCACCGGTCCTACGACCTCTACGAGAGCGTGGGGTTCCAACGCCAGAACGAGTACGTCCGCTACCGCAAGCCGATCGCCGCCTGATCCGACAGAGGTGCCCCGTAGCCCCTCGGTGGTACGGATTCCCGAAGACTGAGCCCGGCTTGATCGACCGGACAGGACCTAGTCAGTCGGCCCCGCGTCCGCGGGGTGTGTTGCTCGGGGTACCGCCGTGTACCGACGATGAGCCACCGGCCAGCCTCCACATCCGCACTCCTGCCGAACCGTCCGTTGCGGTCGTCCGGGGCGACCTGGGTCACGGCGGACGGCGTGGCCGACGCGGAGACGTCGCTGCCCGGGATGCTGATCGCCCTCGTAGCGGTCACCTCCCACCGCACCCGCCGGGCGCACGCCCACTGATCCCGGCCCGCCGCCTCAGCCGGCAGTGAGCCTCCGCCCCTTGGGCCCGGGCGCGGCCGGTCGCGTAGCATCCCGGCAGTGCGGGGCCCGCCAGCTCGGACGGCCCGTCCCGCCACCCGTCAGCAAGGAGGTCTCATGTCCAAGCCGCCGTTGCCGCCCGATGCCGTCGAACTGCTGCGCCACCCCAATCCGGCCGTCATGGCCACCGTGCGCTCGGACGGCGCTCCCGTGTCCACTGCCACCTGGTACGCGTGGGAGGACGGCCGCGTCCTGGTCAACCTGGACGACGGCCGGGTGCGGCTGAAGCATCTGCGCAACGATCCGCGGGTGACGCTCACCGTCCTGGACAAGGACAACTGGTACACCCACATCACGCTCATCGGACGGGTCGTGGAGATCCGCGCCGACGAGGGCCTGGCCGACATCGACCGCATCGCCCGCCTCTACATCGACGGCCCCTACCCGGACCGGGACCGCACGCGGACCAGCGTCTGGATCGAGGTCGAGCGGTGGCACGGCTGGGGTGCGATGAAGGACAACGACCAGGCTTCCGGGTAAGCCCCGTTTCGCCCGGTCGCGCAACCCCCGGGGCGGTGGCTCCATGCGGGGCCGCCGCCCCGGGGTGGGCTCACCGGCCCACGGGGACGGCCTCCCTGGGGTGTTCCGGGGACGCCTCCGCCGCCACCTCCGTGATGCCGAACTCCACCCGCGCCCGGTCCACCATCCGGCGGGCGTGCCGCAGTCCGATGCGGTCCAGCACATCGGCCAGCTCGTCCAGATCGGCGGCCGTCATGGCACGGTCACGCCCCAGCCGCGCGAGGGACTTGACGAGGCCCAGCCTGGCCAGCGCCTCGCCGCGCGGCTCGCTCATGGTGCGGAACTCGCTCAGCGCCTGCCGGTACACATCGCGTGCCTCCGCGAAGCGGCCCGCGCGGTAGAGCACATTGCCACGCATCTTGTGGTTGTAGGCCAGGGCGCTCATCAGGTTCATCGTCCGGCACGTCACCTCCGCCTCGGCGAGCAGGTCCAGCGCGCGGTCCGCGTCGCCGTCACGTACGGACACGATGTCGGCCAGGCCGCGCAGCGCCCAGGCGTGTCCGCGCCGGTCGTCGGCCTGTGCGGCGATCGCCGCCGACTCCTCGAACATCGCGTACGCGGTGTCGTACGACCCGGTGTTGCGGTGCATCTGGGCGATGCCCTCCAGCGCCCATACGGTGTGCCGGGCCTCGCCACGTTCCCGCGCCTCGGCGAGAAGCTGCTCGTGCAGCGCGCTCACGGCCTCGTAATCGCCCTGGATGCGGCCCGTCTCGGCCAGCCCGGCGAGCGAGTAGCCGCGGGCGAGGATGTCGCCTCCGCGCTCGCCGAGTTCGGCCGCGAATCCGAGCAGACGCCACGCCAAAGCCAGTGCGCCACGCTGCCGCGCCAGCGTGCCGCCGCTCCACAGCGCCCAGGCCATCGCCCCGGCGTCGCCCGCCGTACGGGCCGCCCGATAGCTGGCCTTCCACTGGCGGTCTGCATCCGTCACATGCCCGAGCCTGCGGTGGGCCTCGGCCACCGCGAGCCCCACGCGGGCGGTCTCCTGCGGGCAGCCGCTCTGCTCGGCGGCGCGCAACTGCTCGGTGCCGGTGGCCAGTACGTCGGCCAGCGAAGAGTTCACGGACAGGGTGCTGGTGAGGGAGCCCTGGTACTCCGGGGCGAATGCCTTGCCGTACATGGGTGCCTTTCCGTCTGTGGTTCTCACGGAAGCGCAGGCCATCCCCTATACATCGCGTCTATACATCACGTGTATAGCAGGGTGCAAACGGCCATCTCTCCCTTGGCCGCTACGCGTCCGCTGCCGATCAAGACGCGATTCGGCCCGATGGGGTTGTTCCGGATCGATGCGATCCGTGCGCAGCGCCTGGCCCGGAAGTGATGTCAGCAGCACACGATGGCTTCGGAGATGTCCGTGACGACGGCCAGATCATGGCCGATCAGCAGCCCCCGCCAGCCGACCCCGTGCGGCGGCCTGGATGCGGGAAGGCCCGAGCCCCCACTCGAGGGTGCGTCCGACGGCCGTCGCCAGGGGGCGGTCCCAGCCGGTGCGGACGGGGGCCGGGCGGTGGATGCGGAGTTCGGTGCGGGCCCAGTCGGGGAGGAGCCCGACCGAGGCGTTCATGAGCAGGCCCACGACCAGCCGCTCCCGTCGTGTGCGTCCGAATCGGCGGAGGAACAGCACCGAGTCCAACGCGGCCGGGGTGGCGTGGAGTTGGGGGCGGAGGCGGGTCAGGTAGCGCTCGGCTTCGAGGGCGGTGCGCGGTACGTTCCGCGCGCCCAACACCTCGGCCACGGGGGCGGCTTGGCGGTAGTAGGCGTCGCACTCGGCGGGGGTCAGCCGGAGCGGCCGGGGTGCGTAGGTCTGGTGGCCGGCGAGGAAGCTGCGTACCTCGGCGGTGTGCACCCAGGTGAGCAGGTCGGGGTCGTCCGCGCGGTACGGTCGGCCGTCGGGGGCGGTGCCGTGCACCCGGGTGTGGATCCGCCGGACGAGGTCGATCACCTCGCGGGCGGCGGCCGAGGAGCCGAAGGTGGTTGTGGTGATGAACCGTACGGTTCCGTTCAGCCGCCCGACCGGATCGGCGCGGAAGTCGGAGTGCTGGTCGACCCCCGCCATGGCCAGCGGATGCAGCGACTGGAGCATCAGCGCGGCGAACCCGCCGGTGAGCATCCCGGTGGCGTGCCCGTGCACCCGCCACACCGGATCCCCCGGCGCGATCCCGAACAGCCCGGGATCGCCGGGCGGTCCCGCGTACCGCTCCAGCTTGAGATCCCCGCCGTGCATGGTCGCCGTGAGCTCCGCCGCGATCCGTTCCCGCAGTCCCACCAGCACCTCCAAGGATGCGTGCCCTCAGCCGAGGGTACCGACCCGCCCGGCGAGCACGGCCACGAGGATGAGCAGTCCGCACAGAGGATTGGTGCCGAACGCCCGCCCGCAGGCTCCGGCATCCGCGGGGTCGGCCCGCCACACCTGCCATCCCAACTGCCCCGCGACCACGCACAGTCCGGGCCAGTACAGCGGCCCGAACCCGGCCACGACCCCGAACCAGGCGAGCAGCACCACGCACCCCGCGTACACGCCGCCCACCATCACCCGGCTACGCCGCCCCAGCAGCACGGCGGCGGACCGCACCCCGGCCCGCACATCGGCCTCCCGGTCCTGGCAGGCGTAGATCACGTCCGTCCCCACGGCCCAGCAGATCAGCGCCCCGTACAGCACCCCGTACACCAGGAGCAGCAGCCCGAGCAGACCCTCGTCCCCGGGCCCGGCTATCGCTCCCAATGCGATCCATCCGGGCACCACCAGCAGCCAGGCCCCCACCGGCCGGTCCAGCCTGAGTAACTCCAGATACGGCCGCACCCCGGCGGGGGCCCGCCCCACTAATCGGGCGGCACGGCCTTGGGACGGGGCTTGTGAGGAGACGGCCATACGATTCATGTCCCTTTCCAGCGAAAGGGAACAAGATTACGGCTTGCCGCTGAGGTGCCCCATCACCTCGTACACCTGCTGCGGGGTGAGGGGTTCGGCGGGGAGCGGCCGACGGGCGGCTTCCGTGCGCAGCCCGTCGAGGAGGAACGCGATACCGCGACGCCAGGCGCCCGAGCCCGGGTCGGACGCGGCGCGGGTCAGTACGGCGTTGGCGCCGAAGGCGAACACCAGGTCCTCGCTGGTGAAGTCGGGGCGCAGGGTCCCCGCCCGCTGGGCCCGCTCGACGATCCGCTTCGTGTCATCCATGGTCCGGGCGCAGACGGCCATGAGGCGCTCGGCGCCCGGGTAGCGGCCGCCGACCACGTCGGCGACCGCGGGGTCCGTGGCCTGAAGTTCGCAGAGCTTCTCGATGTAGTACGCGAACCCTTCCCAGGCGTCCTCGAAAGCCATGGCCTGCTGGGCGATCTCGTCGAGGCGGTCCGCCGCCAGGTCGGCCACCACCTCGTCGATGAGTGCCTCGCGGGTGCCGAAGAGGTTGTAGAGGGTGCCGTGGCTCACGCCTGCCCGCCGGGCGATCTCCTTCAGCGGTACGTGCAGGCCGCGCTCCTGGAAGAGCTCGGCCGCGGCTGCCCGCAGTTTCTCCGCGTTTCGTTGCGCATCGGCCCGCATCCGGTCGTTCCTCCTGGTCTGCCGTGGCGCCGTCCATGGTCGCACGCTCCCGCCGACCTAATTTGACCCTGGGGTCAAGTTTTATGTTACCGTCGAACCTAAGTTGACCTCCATGTCAAGTTATCTGGCGCAAGGAGCATTCCCATGTCCAAAGTGATCGCCGTGTTCGGTGCCGGTACCGGCCTCGGAGCCTCCGTGGCCCGCCGCTTCGGGCGCGAAGGCTTCCGGGTCGCCCTGGTGGCGCGCCGCAGGGACCGTCTGGACGCGCTCGTCGAGCAGCTCGCCGGTGAAGGCGTCGAGGCGGCCGCGTTCTCCGCCGATCTGCACAAGCCCGCCGAGGTACCCGCGCTGCTCGACGCCATCCGTGACCGCTTCGGCCGGATCGATGTGATCGAGTACGGGCCGATCAGCGGCGAGCAGAGCTTCACCCCGGCCGCCCGGCTGGACGCCGCCACCCTGGAGGGGATGCTGCCGCTGTTCCTGCTCACCCCCGTGGAGGTGGTCCGCGCCGCACTGCCGGAGTGGACGGAGCGCGGCGACGGCGCCTTCCTGATGACCACCGGTCACTCAGCGGTGGAGCCGAGGGCCCATCTCAGCGGTGTCGGGCCCATCATGTCCGCCGCCCGCAATTACGTGTACTCCCTCAACGGCGAGCTGGCCGACGCCGGAATCTACGCGGGTACCCTCTCCATCGCGGCTTTCGTCGCCCGCAGCGAGATGGCCGAGCGGGCCACCACGGTCATGGCCGGCTCCGAGTCGGCTACGGCGTTCCCCGTCGTCGACCCGGACGACCTCGCCCAGCACTACTGGGACATGTACACCAAGCGCGACCGCGTCGAGCAGATCCACCCCGGGACCTGAGACAGGTCAGGTGTGTTCGGGCGGGTTGATCCGCGAGGTCTTGATCGCGGACGCCTTCGTGCCCCACTTGTCGAGGATGCGGGCGTAGGTCCCGTCCTTGATCAGCTCATTGACGGCGGCCTGGAAGGCCCGGGTGAGCCGGGAGCCCTTCTTGAAGGCGAAGCCCACGTCGAGCCGGTGGTATTCGCCCAGGAAGGTAGTCTGCGCGGCCTTCTGGGCCGCCTGGTAGCGGAGGCCGTTGATGGTGGACATCTCCACGTCGATGCGGCCCTGCTGGAGCGCGGTGAGGATGGCTCCGTTCTCCGAGTAGACCTTCACCTCGTACGGCTTCTTGCCCGCCGTGGCGCACACCTTCTCGCGCGCTTCGAGGGTCGCTTCGAAGGTGGTGCCCGCGCCGGTGCCGATGGTCAGGCCGCACAGCTTGGTGAGGTCGGTGACCTTGCCGCCGAGCGCGGTGTTGCCCTTCTTCACCGCGAAGCCCTGGCCGTCGTTGATGTAGGTGGCGAAGTCGACGGTCTTCAGCCGCTCGGCCGTGACGCCGAAGTTGCCGGTCCCGACGTCGAACTTGCCGCTGCCGAGGGCGGGCAGGATCGTCTCGAACGAGGCGTCCTGGCGCTGGAGTTCGACGCCGAGGACCTTTGCCACCGCGTTCGCGAGGTCGATGTCCTGGCCCACCGGCTTTCCGCCCGTGCCCTGCGGGTAGTACGCGTTCGGCGGTCCCCCGACCGAGCTGCCGATCCGCAGCGTGCCCGACTTCCTGACGTCGGCGGGCAGCAGGGCGGCGACGGAGTCGTCCTTGTGCACCTGGGCGACCGGGTTCTGGGTCGGCGCGGGGGACGCTGCGCCCGCCGCCGAAGTCCCGCCGGTGCCACCGGAACCGCAGCCCGCGAGGGTCAGCGCGAGAACGGTGGTGGCGGCGGCCGGGCGGAGGCGCAGTCTCGCGCGGGCGTGGTTCACGGGGTGGAAGCCTTTCGGGTATGCGCGTCGGTGGTGAGGTGTTTTTCGAACGGGAGCGGGCCGATGGTCTCCGGATCGGCCTCGGTGTCGAACAGCGGTGTGTAGCCGGTGGCCAGGTACAGGCCGCGGGCCTCGGGCTGACGCGGCCCGGTGGTCAGGTAGACGCGCCGATAGCCGTACGCCCCCGCCTCGCGCTCCAGTTCGGCCACGACCCGGCGGGCGAGTCCGCGGCGGCGATGGGCGGAGTGGGTCCAGATCCGCTTCAGTTCGGCCGTGGTCCCGTCGTAGCGGCGGAAGGCGCCGCCCGCCACCGGCTCCCCGTTTTCCAGCAGCAGGAGCAGCACTCCGCCGTGTGCGGGGGTGAACTCCCAGTCGGGGTACCGGGCGAGTTCGCCGTGGGCGTCCTTGCCGTAGCGGGTGGAGTACTCATGGCCCAGTTCACGCAGCAGCGGCGCCACCCGCGAGTCGCCGACCTCGACGGAGACGACCGTCACCTCGGCGGGGACGGCGGTCGGCTCGGCGGGCGGCAGCCGCGTGAGTGCGGTCATGCGCGCACCGCCGCGAGGGACTGCGGGCCGCGTGCCGCGCGCTCGGCATCGCGCTTGGCGACTTCCTCACGGACGATCGGGATGACGTGCCGCCCGAAGTCGATGGCGTCGCGCAGCAGGTCGTAACCGCGGGCCGAGAGGATGTCGACGCCCAGGTCGTAGTAGTCCAGTAGCGCCTGGGCCACCGTCTCGGGCGTGCCGACCAGGGCGTTGGAGTTGCCCGCGCCACCGGTGGCGGCGGCGGTCGGGGTCCACAGCGCGCGGTCGTAGCGCTCGCCCTGCTCCGCGATGGCGATCAGCCGCTGGGAGCCGGTGTTCTCGGGGGCGCCGTTGCGGTGGTGGCGTACGAGCCCCTGCTCACGCCGTGTGCGGATCGCGCCGACCGTGCGGTGGGCCTTCTCCCAGGCCAGTTCCTCGGTCGGGGCGATGATCGGCCGGAAGGCCGCCTGGATGCGCGGGACATCGGTGCGGCCCGCCGCCCGCGCGGCCGTCTGCACCGCCCCGATCTGCTCCGCGGTCTTCTCCAGGGGCTCGCCCCACAGGCAGTAGATGTCGGCCTCCGCTCCCCCGGCCGCGTAGGCCGCCGCGGAGGAGCCGCCGAAGGAGACCCCGGGCCTGGGCTGCTGGACGGGGCGGACATCGCTGACGAAGTCGTGGAAGCGGTAGTACTCACCCTCGTGGTCGAAGGGCTCGTCCGCCGTCCAGACCTTCTTCACGATCCGGATGTACTCGCGGGTGCGCTCGTAGCGCTGGTCCTTGGTGAGGGTGTCGCCCTCCCGGCCCTGCTCGTGGTCGTTGCCGCCGGTGATGAAGTGCACCGTCAGCCGCCCGTCGCTGATCTGGTCGAGGGTGGCGAAGGTCTTGGCGGCGTACGTCGGGTACGAGACGTTGGGCCGGTGGGCGAGCAGGATCTGAAGGCGCTCCAGTCTGCTGGCGATGTACGCGGCCGCCGGGGCGGGATCCGCCGAGCCGGAGCCGTAGGCGAAGAGCACCCGGTCCCAGCCGTGGTCCTCGTGCGCCCGGGCCAGCCGGAGCGTGTACTCCTTGTCGAACGCGGCGCCGGAGCGCGGGGTGGTCTCGGAGCCGTCATGGGTGGCGGCGATGCCGAGGAATTCCACGGGCATGCGAAGGGCCTTTCGGGAAGGGCGTGAAGAGCCACGCGGGCAGAGTGGGACACCCGCTGGTCCAGCCGGTGGATGACGGTGGATCAGCGTCGTGCTGAGCGGGGGTGGAGCCGGTGTGATGAGGCGCGAAGAGGTGCGGCGGCAGCGCGCGTACGAGGGAGGAACTCGGCCCGCGACGGGGTCACCGAGGGAGGGAAGGGCCGGTCAGAGGGCCCGCTGCCGAGTCAGGCGCAACACGCGGCGGACCACACTCGACCGAAGTCGATGTGGCCACGGGTGACCAAACGCTGCTGGGCATGCATGCGACTAATTGAGCAGGACACCTGGCCCGGCGTCAACCGGTGCCCGGATAGCGGACTCGGACGGCGGACTCGGATGGCGGACCGTTTCCCCGCCACGTTGACAGTCGCACGCTGTCGGCGCATACCATCGCCTCTGGACCGGCTCCGCCCGCGTTGAGGGACGCGGCGAGCGTGATGAAGCCCCGCCCTGGCCGCATGCCACCAGGGTGCTCATCCCCACGCCCGCCACCCTTCCCCGGAGAGCCCCCAGATGGCCACGTCAGCCACGCCTTCCGCCGTCACCGCCCCCGACCCCGTGCCCGCTTCCGCCCACCAGCCCCCGGACCCCGGCGATTCCGGCGGCGTGCCGCGGATCGTGCCACGCCGCCACCTCGGCCGGTGGTTCGCCGCGGCCGTCGCGCTGCTGGTGTTCGCGATGGTGGTCAACTCCGTCGTCCGCAACCCCGCCTTCCAATGGGACGTGGTCGGGAACTACTTCACCACCACCGCCGTGCTGGGCGGGCTGCTGCTGACCCTGTGGCTGACCGCGGTGGTCATGGTGCTCGGCTTTCTGCTCGGCACCCTGCTGGCCGTGATGCGACTGTCCACCAACCCGGTGCTTTCCACGCTGAGTTGGGGTTATGTATGGATCTTCCGCTCCACGCCGCTGCTGGTCCAGCTGCTGTTCTGGTTCAACATCGGCGCCCTCTATCCGACGCTCGGCGTCGGCATCCCCTTCGGCCCCGAGTTCGTCACCGTCAAGACGGTCAACCTGTTCGGCCCCGCCCTCACCGCCGTCATCGGCCTGACCCTGCACGAGGCCGCCTACGCCGCCGAGGTGGTGCGTGGTGGCATCCTCTCCGTGGACCCCGGCCAGACCCAGGCCGCCCAGGCACTGGGCCTGGGGCGGTGGCACACCCTGCGCCGGATCGTCGTACCCCAGGCGATGCGCTCCATCGTGCCGACGGCTGGGAACATGCTGATCGGCACCCTGAAGGGCACCAGCATCGTCAGTGTCCTGGCCGTGCACGACCTGCTGTACTCGGTGCAGCTGGTCTACAACCAGACCTACCAGGTCATCCCCCTGCTGATGGTTGCCACCCTCTGGTACATCGCGGTCACCACGGTGCTGAGCGCCGGGCAGTTCTACGTCGAGCGGTACTACGCGCGCGGGGCCGCCCGTACGCTGCCGCCCACCCCGCTGCAGCGCCTGCGCGGGCAGGTGGCCGCCCTGCGCGCCCGGCTGCGGTGAGCTGCGGGAGGGCGTACAGGGCGGCCCGTGAAGTGGTGTCAGCTCGGCTCGACGGAGGTCCTGGACCGTGCGTGCGCCGCCCAGTCCAGGATCTGCACCGCCGCTCCCGCGGCCTCAAGACCCCGGCAGTGGGCGTGGTGACGGCGGGCGATGCCGTCCAGATCGAGGTGCGGGCCGAACGCCGGGTGGGCGGCCAGCCGCCGTGCGTAGGCCCACAGGTGCGGATGGTCGGTGATGCGGTGCACGGCGGCGGCGTCCAGATGCTTCCGGTGCACGGTGTCGAGCCATACCAGGGTCACCCACACCTGCACATCGGCGGCGGTGAGCGCGTCGCCCAGGACATGGGTCCGGGTCGCGAGCCGTCGCTCCAGCGTGTCCAGCGCGCGGAACACGGTGGCGAGCGCGGCACCGCGCGCCGCGTCGTCGAGGTCCGGCTGCCCGGCGCGCTGGACGGCGTCGCTGATGTCGTGCTCGCAGAGGCGTGCGACCGCCTCCATCTCCCGCTCCGTGCCGCACGGGTGGAGCACGGGCCGGTCGGGGCTCGCGCTGCCGAAGCGGCGGTCCAGGTCGCGCAGGATGTCGGGGACGTGCGTGCTGACGATCCGGCCCGACCAGTCGTCGCTGAGCACCGGGGCCGCGGTCGGCCCGGCGTAGCGGTGCGCACTGGCCTCGTACATCAGGCGCAGTGCGGAGTGTCCGCCGTCCGGGCCGTCGGGCACGGTGGGCAACAGGGTCACCGGGAGGGTGTCGTCGAGGCCGAGCAGGCTGTGGGTGATGGCGATCCGCAGACAGTGGCGGCACGACGGCGACAGATGGAGGCGATAGCGGCGCGGCACGGCGTAGTGCCCGCTGCGCGCGTCTCGGCCGATTCTTCCCCGGAACGACGGCACGGACAGCGAGGATGGTGCGGCTTGCCCAGGTGTAACAGACACGTTTCTCCCCAGGTCGGATTCTCTGCTGATGGTGAGACGTACGGTGAGCGGCCCGCGGTGAACGCGCGACGGCGTGCGCGCGCGACGGCGCATGACGGCGGTGTCAGGTGCCCCCGGAAGGCCGTCGGCTCAGAACGGAAGACTTGCGGCGCTGCACACGCGCAGCAGGTCGATGTGGCGGCGGGAGGTCAGAAGGGGCGATGGCCGATGCGCGCGGACCGCTCGATCGGCGGCCGCCTGCCCTGGCCTCATCATTCCCCACCTATCCGCTAGGAATCCCTCCCGAGGAGTGTCGAGCGCCGCGCGGGTCCCGTCAAGGGGTGTCCCACGTGCTGGTTACGAGGGCTACGGGGCTACGGATTCGTCCACGCCTCGGGGTCCTCCGCGAGGTCCAGGACCTCCTCGGGCAGCTCGGCCGCGGCGACCTCGGCCAGGGTGACCTCCCCGAGGATCTTGCGGACGTTGGCCCGCACCGCGACCCACAGCGGCAGCAGCGACTCCGCCGGGCCGTGGTACGACAGCTCGGGCGGACGTACGCCCCGTACGGACACCAGGGGCCCGTCGACCACGCGGATCACATCGGCGATCGTGATCTCGTCGGCGGGTCGGGCCAGCCGGTAGCCGCCCTTCCCGCCGCGCTGGCTGGCCACCAGCCCGCCCCGGCGCAGATCGCCCAGGATCCCTTCGAGGAACTTGTGCGGCACGCCCTGCGACGCGGCGATCGTCTCGGCCTTCAGAGAGATACCGTCCACCGCCACCGCCAGCTCCAGAGCCGCCCGCACCGCATAGTCCGCCTTCGCAGAGATCCGCATGCGGTGATTATCCGCCACCGGGGGCCACGGCGATCAGAAGGGCAGGGCGAACGGAGGGTGCTCGCCGTGGAGGAAGTAGTCCCCCACCTCCTGGAGCCGCGGGGCGACCGGGACGCAGAGGGTGTGGGTCCGTACGTTGCGCCAGAACCGGTCGAATCCGTACGCGGAGGCGGCGGAGCGGGCGCCGAGGACGTCGAGCGCACGGGCGGTGACGTCCTGCGCGGCACCGGCGGCGGCCGCCTCGGCCGCCGCCGCCAGCATGGTGATCTCGGCGCACTCGTCGTCGGTCAGGTCCTCACCGCGGGCCAGCCCGCAGTCCAGCGCCTCCAGCGCCTGGTCGGCGAGCGCGGACGCGGAGAACGTGGCGACGGTCAGCTCCCCGTAGGTCGTCAGCACGTACGGATTCCGGGGCGAGCCGTACGACGGCCCGTCCAGCCGCCAGGGCACGTCCGCGGCCCTGGTGTACTCGCGGGCCTCGGCGAGCACCCCCTGGGCGATCCCCAGACAGATCTGGGCCGAGACCAGCCGCCCGGTCGGCGCGGACAGCCCCGCGAACGGCGACAGGGTGCCGTCGTCCGGGGACAGCGGGCCCAGTACCGCGTCGCTCTCGACCCCCACCCCGTCGAACTCCACGCTTCCGCCCGCCGCCAGCCGCTGGCCGAAGGTGTCCCCGCCGTCGCCCCCGGACACCACGCCGGGGTGCCCGGCGTCGACGAGCACGGCCAGCGGCTCCCCCGTCTCGGAGTGGTCGGCGCGTACGGCGAGCCGGTCGGCGACCAGGACGCCGGTGGCGTACCCCTGGCGCCCGTTCAGCACATAGCCGCCCGGCCCCGGGGTGAGCGTCAGCCGCGGCTCCACGGAGGCCAGTCCGCCGCCCCAGCACCACTGGCCCGCCGCGGACTCCCGCTCGACGCGGGCGGCGAGGTCGGGCCCGGCGAAGAACCGCGCGCTCGAGGACAGCAGGTAGTGACAGCCGAGCACTTGGCCGATCGCCCCGTCGGCCGCGGCGATCGTCCGTATGACGGCGTGGGCCGTGGGCCAGTCCGCCCCGCCGCCCCCGCTCTCGGCGGGGATCAGCAACGACAGGAGCCCCGCCTCCCGGAGTCGCGAGACCTCGTCGAAGGGGGTCTTCCCGGCCTGGTCGCGCACCACGGCGTCGGTGGCCAGGTCGTCCGCCGCCTCATGGGCGACCTGTAGCCAACGCGCGCGGTCGCGTGTCTCGGTCACCGCATCCACCACCGTCACGCCTGCTCCTCTTCCCTCCGGTACGCGCCGCCTTCATCCGGCACGAGCTGCCACCCACGATCTTTCCCTATTAACCCAGTAGGAAAAATAGGGAATCCAGCCGCAGACGTCCACCCGGGTATCGTCGGCCCGTGAACCCGAGTGCATGGCACGAGATGATCGACATCCCGCCGGGACAGGTGACCCTGTCGGACCGGCGCACCCGGCGCAGCTGGCCGGTCCAGCTCACGCCGTACCGGCTCGGGGCGTATCCGGTCACCCAGGAGCTGTACGCCCGGATCACCGGCAAGCGGCCGAGCACCGCCGAGCGGGACGCGGCGCCCGTGGAAGGCGTGTCGTGGCGGGACGCGGTGGAGTTCTGCAACGCGCTGTCGCGGCACGACGGGTTCGCACCCGCCTACCAGCTGCACGCCGACGGCGAGGGCGTCGAGTGGGACCCGTCGGCGGAGGGCTACCGGCTGCCGACGGAGGCCGAATGGGAGCACGCCTGCCGCGCCGGTACGACGGGGCCGCGCTACGGGCCGCTCGACGACATCGCCTGGTACCGCGGCGACGCGGGGGAACAGCTCCACGACGTGGGCGGCAAACAGCCCAACGCGTGGGGGCTGCACGACACGCTCGGCAATGTGTGGGAGTGGTGCTGGGACCTCTACGACCCCGAGGTCTACGGCAGCTACCGGGTGCTCCGCGGCGGTGGCTGGTTCGATGAACACTGGAGCTGCCGGGCCTCCGTGCGACGCCGCAGCCACCCGGCCTTCCGGGTGGACGACGTTGGCTTCCGCGTCGCGCGGTCCGCCGCGCGCTGACCCTGCGAGAGGCCCCGAACGGGAGGTGGTGGCGGGTGACGGCGGAGAGCGGCGGCGAGTTCGCGGCGGCCACGGGCGACGAAGCGCCACCCGGCGCGGGCACCCGGGAGCGGACGGCGGCGGTGCGGGCGGCGTTCGACGGCCTGCTGGAGATCCGCCGGCTGCTCGGTCTCACCACACCCGCCGCGTGGGAACGCCACCAGCCGGTACGGGCCGTGGCCATCTCCCTGGAGGCGGCGGGCATCCCACCCTCGACGGTCGATGCCGACGGCCACCGGCTGGCGACGGGATACCGCTGCGGCCAGACCGAACAGCCGGGGGTGGTCCGGGTCGAGTGGCTGGGCCCCACGGGGAGTGGCGCGGCGTACGCGGCGGCAGAGGCGCTGGGCAACTGCGCCCGGGTGCTGCGCGGGCTGGGCTGGGAGGCGCTGGAGTACCGGGGGCGCGGCCGCCACCGCTATCTGGAAGTCGAACCCCTTCCCTGACCCCGGGCGGCATCGCCCCTATGACGGCAATCGCACCATACGGCGCATAAGATGCCGAACGTGACAGCCACAGAGCCCGACCCGCTGGCGTGGACGCTCAAGAGCGAACGCCCTCGCCCGGCCGGATACCTGACGGTGCGATGCCGCACCTACGTTCAGCCCGACGGCCGGGAGTCCGACTGGGACATCCTGGTGGGCCCGCGCACGGTCGCCGTGGTCGCGCTGACGGAGGACGGGCAGGGCATCCTGGTGCGCCAGTACCGGCCCGGGCCGGGCACGGTACTGGCGGAACTACCCGGCGGCCTGGTCGCCGACGGCGAGGACGTCGCGGCAGGCGCCGCACGCGAGTTGCTGGAGGAGACGGGGTACGAGGCCGGTTCGCTCCAGGTCGTCGCGAACACCTACCTGGCCTCCTACGCCACCCACGTGCGGTACGCGGCACTGGCCCGGGATTGCCGCAAGGTCGCAGACCCCACGCCGGACGCCGAGGAGTTCGTCGAGCCGATCACGCTGCCGAGGGACCAGTACGTGGCCCACATCCTGAACGGCCGGCTCACCGACATGGACCTGGGCCTGGCCGGGCTGGTCGAAGCCGGTCTGCTCAGGCCCACGGTGTGACGGGACGTTCTATCTCCCCTTCGTCGAAGCGGTCAGCGGTGCGGCGACGCACGCGGCGGCGAGGAGGATGGCGAAGCCGACCGTCAAGGCGGTGGTGTAGCCGTGCACGGACGCCGCGACCGGTGTGATGTCATCGCGTGCCGAGGCCAGGTGGGATGCGGTGGCGCTGGCCGCGATGGTGTTCAGCAGCGCGGTGCCGAGTGCGGCTCCCAGTTGCTGACAGGCGTTGTAGGCCGCCGACGCGGCCCCGATGTCGTGCCGCTCGATGCCCGCGGTGGCCAGGCTGGCGGTCGGCGGCATGACGCAGCCGAGACCGAGCCCGGTGAGCACCAGGGCGGGTACGAGGTGGAGCGGCAGGATGTCCGTGCTCTGCGGGGTCAGACGGGTCAGGAGGAACATCCCGGCTGCCGCGGCGATCAGGCCGGGCAGGATCAGCGCCACGGGTGCGACACGTCCGTGCAGCCTCCCGGAGACGAGCGTGGAGCCGAGCAGGGCGGCGAGGGCGTTGACGATCAGTGTCAGGCCCGCCCGCACCGGTGAATAGCCGAGGAGGGTCTGGGTGTAGTAGCTCATGAACAGGTAGAAGCCGAACATCGCGACGAACATCAGGGTGATCGAGAGGTACGCACCGGCGCGGGCCCGGTGCAGCAGCACACGCATCGGCAGCAGCGGGTGGGGCGCACGGACCTCGACGGCGGCGAACGCGGCCAGCAGCAGGACACCAGCCGCGAGCAGTGCCAGCACCTTCGGCGCGCCCCAGCCGAGCGGTTCGGCCTCGTTGAAGGCGTAGACCACCGCGGCGAATCCGGTGGCGCTGAGCAGTGCGCCCGCGATGTCGAGCCGTCCACCGTCGCGGACCGGACGGTCCCGTGGCACGAAGGCCGCACCGAGCACGGCGAACAGGGCGACGGGGACGTTGACGTACAGACACCATCGCCAGCTGGCGTACTCGGTCAGCAGTCCACCAGCGACCAGGCCGATGGCCGACCCGGCGGCGCCGACCGCGGCGAACACGCCGAACGCCCGGCCGCGTTCGCGCGGCTCCGTGAACGTCGTGGTCAGCAGCGACAGCCCGGCGGGCGCGAGCAGGGCGGCGAAAACACCCTGGAGCGCCCGGGCCCCGAAGAGCATCCCGGGACGGACCGCGGCCCCGCCCAGCGCGGACGCCACGGCGAAGCCGACCAGGCCGATGGCGAAGGCGCGCCGGTGTCCCAGCGCGCCACTGACCCTGCCCCCGATCAGCAGCAACCCGCCGAACGCCAGAGCGTACGCCGTGATCGCCCACTGCCGGTTCGCGTCGGACATGCCGAGCGCGCTCTGCGCGGAGGGCAGCGCGATGTTCACGATCGTGCCGTCCAGCACCACGAGCAACTGGGCCGCGCTCACCGCCAGCAGCGTCCACCACCGTCGCGGTGCGGGGGTCTCCACGGCAGACTCCGCCTGGGGCACTTCGATGTCTTGGGCTTCCATGACCTCAATCGTTTCGTTGAAGTCGCCCCGGAGACTTTGTGAACCCCCTGCCCGATGCCCCGGGGCCGGTAGCCGGACAACCCTCAACCCCCCGGTTGAACCCGACCGCGCAGCACCAGCACCGCCAGCCCCTCCGCATCGAACCGCGCCACCCGCTCCCATCCGGCGCTCAGCAGACCGATCTCCGTCTCGTCCAGCGCGATGCCCCGCCGCTCCTCGGGGGTCGTCGCCGCGAGCGGTGTGATCACCACGATCGCTCCGCCCTCCGCCAGACGGCGGCCGAGGCCGTCCATGACCCGGGTGCGGCTGCGGAAGAACGGATAGACCAGCCGAAGCGTGATCAGGTGGTAGCCGCCCTGATGCAACACGGCTAGGTCGTCCCGCTCGATGTCCAGCCGCAGCCACCGCACCCCCGGCGGATGCGTGGCACCGGCCAGGGCGAGGGCGCTGTCCGCCCAGTCGACGGCGTCGACGGTGTACCCCACCGACGCCAGATGCACGGCCAGTTCGCCCAGACCACACCCCACATCAAGGGCCCGCCCGCCCCCGGCGGGCGCAGGCACATGCGCGGCCAGCAACGCGCGCTCGACATCTCCCAACGGCCGGAACACCTTGCCGTCGGCGTAGTGGCTGTCCCATTCGTCCTGCCGCGTGTGTTCCGGCGGATTGCTCCTCGCTCCGTCGGCCTGGTGACGGGCGATGACCTCGGCTGCCCATGGCGCCATCGTCAGCCGCGCGGTGGTCGCGGCGTCGAAGAAGGCGAACATGATGCCCTCGGTCACCGGCAGCCGCGCGGGGTCGCCGTCCCAGTGCCCCAGGTAGATCTGGTTGTGCCCCCTGGTGATGCCGTCCCTCTCACCGCATGCGACGACCGTGAAGGGGGTGAGGTCGATGGTGAGCCCGGTCTCTTCCTGGAGTTCGCGCGCGATCGCCTCGTCCAGGGTCTCGGTCCCTTCCGGGGCACCGCCGGGGAGTGACCAGGTGCCCGGGTCGTAGATGGGTTTGTGCGCGTCTCGGAGATGCAGCAGATACTGGCCGCGGCTGTTGACGATGAGGGCTGCCGTTCCGGTGCACCGGGGTTCGGGGGTGGGCCGCGTGGTCATGAGACCTCCGTTTCCGTGGTGGAGTTTCGGCTGGTCCAACCAGTCGGTATGTTGCACAGGTCCGCCGAAAAAACCTGTTGGGAGTGGACCATGACGCAGCAGTCCGTGCCGTCCGTGCCGCGCATCGAAGGTCACTGCGACCCACGGTTCGCCGCCGTGCGGGAGGCGTTCGAGGCCAACTTCGCCGAGCGGGAGGAGTTGGGCGCGGCGGTGGCCGTGCAGGTGGGTGGGCGGACCGTGGTGGATTTGTGGGGTGGTTGGGCGGATGGCAGGCGGGAACGGGGGTGGGAGCGGGACACCCTGGTGAACGTGTGGTCCACCACCAAGGGCGTGACCGCGCTGTGCGCGCATGTGCTCGCGGACCGGGGGCTGCTGGACTTCGACGCGCCGGTGGCCTCGTACTGGCCGGAGTTCGCGGCAGCGGGCAAGGACACCCTGCCGGTGCGCCATCTACTCTCCCATCGCGCGGGGCTGGCCGGGCTGCGGGAGAAGCACACCGTGGCCGATCTGTGCGACTGGGAGAAGACCTGCGCGCGACTGGCCGCCACCGAGCCGTGGTGGGAGCCGGGAACGCGGTCCGGGTACCACGCCATGACGTACGGCCACTTGGTCGGCGAGGTGATACGGCGCATCACCGGTGTCCTGCCGGGCGAGTTCCTGCGCCGGGAGATCACCGGGCCGCTGGGTATCGACTTCAGCATCGGGCTGCCGGAGAAGGAGGCCGGGCGGGCGGCGCAGCTGGTGCATCCGCCCGCCGCCGCGTCCAGTGAACAGGCCGCCGTCTTCGCGCAGTTGGAGCCCGTCGCCATCGCCGCCCTGGCCAATCCGCTCGTCGGGGCCGCCGAGGCCAATACGCCGCAGTGGCGGGCCGCCGAGATCCCGGCCGCCAACGGCCATGGGACGGCCCGTGCGATCGCCGCCCTCTACGGCGTCTACGCACGGCGCGGCCTGGCCGGGGATCGCCGGGTGCTCTCGCCCGAGGCCGTCGAGCGCGCGCGTGAGGGGCAGGGGGCGGGCCGGGACCTGATCCTGGGGCATGGCTTCACGCATGACACCGAGGCCGGGCTCGGGGTGTGGCTGAGCGGGCCCAACGGCTCGTACGGCCCCAACCACCGTGCCTTCGGCCACGACGGCTTCGGCGGCTCCTGCGGCCACGCCGACCCGGAGGCCGAGATCAGCCTCGGCTACGCCATGAACCGCATGGGTCCGCACATCGCCGACGATCCCCGTAAAAAGGCCCTGATCGACGCGGTGTACACGGCGCTGTGACTTAAGAAAAAACTGTTATCGGCAGTGGTGTGGCTCCGTCTCCTGGGTGTCCCCTGTCACCCCGTTCAGGAGTTGAGCCACATGCCGCACGACAACACGCACCGCCTCAGCCGCAGAGGTCTGTTCACCCTCGGCGGTGGCCTCGTGGCGGCCGGGGCGCTGGGCGGCGGGGTCGCCGCGCTCGCCGGGGGCAGCGCCTCGGCCGCCCCGGCGGACTTCACGCATCCCGGCGCGCTGCACAACGCCGGGGATCTGCACCGCGCCGCGGTGCGGGTGGCGGCGGGCGACGACCCATGGCTGGCGGGCCGGCCTCGGGCGGCGGGCGGCGGCTGGACGACGTACAGCCGGGCGCGACGGACGGTACGACCTGGATGGGCGGCCCCGCCACCGGCACCACCGTGCTGCCCGCCGGAACCCAGCAGATGTGGCAGAACGAGTACTTCTGGCTGGACGGCAGCGTCACCCTCCATCAGAACGAACGCGGCGCGGACTACAACCTCTTCGCCCAGCCCTCCAGTTGGGTCCAGGTCACCGAGGACGTGGCCGCGCCGCCCGACGCGGGCGCGGGCATCGTCCGCTACGGGCTGGTCCGCGACACCGGCGAGGAGTCGGCACCGGTGCCGCAGTATCTGACGCGCGCGCGGCCCGCCGGCCCCGCGACCGTACGGCAGCGGTCCCGGGTCACTCCCCCGCCTCACTGAGGCCTGCGCGCACTCTCGTCCCAGCTCTTGACGCGCCATGACCGGCGTTCTACTTTCTGGTCGCTTTCCCGAACGACGTTTGACATATCGAACATTGCTCCTGCCTGCCCGCCGCCCCAGAAACGAGGCCATCCATGGCATCCGCACCCGCCAGACGAGCCGTCCTCCGCGCCGCAGCCCTCGTCGCGGCGGCCCCGGCGCTGACCTCGCTCGCCACCGGCCGGGCAACCGCCGCCTCAGGAGCCGCGGCCGCTTCAGGACCCGCGGCCGCCCCGACGGCCCCGGCCGCCTGGACACTTCAGCCGTTCGGCCTCAAGGACGTGGCGCTCCGGAACAGCGTCTTCACCGCCAAGCGCCAGCTGATGCTGGACTACGGCCGCGGCTACGACGTGGACCGGCTGCTCCAGGTGTTCCGGGCGAACGCGGGCCTCTCCACCCGTGGCGCGGTCGCTCCCGGCGGCTGGGAGGGGCTGGACGGCGAGGCAGGCGGAAACCTCCGCGGACACTTCACCGGCCACTTCCTCACCATGCTCTCCCAGGCCCACTCCGGCACCGGCGACACGGTGTACGCGGACAAGATCCGCCACATGGTCGGCGCCCTGGACGAGGTCCGCGAGGCGCTGCGGCGCGATCCGGCGGTGCTCAGCGTGCCGGGCAGGTTCGGCACCGCCGCGGAGAACGTCCGGGGGTCCTACCAGTACATCGACCTGCCGGACACCGTGCTCGGCGACGCCCCGGCCCTCACCCTCGCCGCCTGGGTGAAGCCCACCCACGACGCCGGATGGACCCGCGTCCTCGACTTCGGCGACGACACCACCCGCTATCTCTATCTGACCGCCCGCAACGGACAAGGCAATCCCCGCTTCGCCGTCACCACCTCGGGGGCCGGTGGCGAACAGGGCCTCGACGGCACGGCGCCACTTCCCCTGAACACCTGGAGCCATGTGGCGGTGACCATCGCGGACGGCACCGGAACCCTCTACGTGGACGGCGCGGCCGTCGCGAAGAACACCGCGATGACCCTCACCCCGGCCGCCCTGGGCACCCTGCGCGACCACTGGCTCGGCCGGTCCCACTACGCCGCCGATCCGGTGTTCGCCGGCGCCTTCGACGAGGTGCACATCTGGTCGCGGGCCCTGACCGCGGCCGAGGTCGCCGAGCTTCAGGACCACCCGGCCGCCGAGTCGTCCGCCGGTTCGGGGGACCTGGCCGCGTACACCTTCCAGGAGACCACCGGCGGCACCTTCGCCGACTCCTCGGGCCACGACCGCCACGCCACCCTGCGCCGCACCTGGGGAGGGCCGAGCCACCCCGGGTTCCTCGCGGCGTACCCGGAGACGCAGTTCATCACCCTGGAGTCGATGAAGAGCGGCGACTACACGGTGGTGTGGGCGCCGTACTACACCGCGCACAAGATCCTGCGCGGGCTGCTCGACGCCCATCTCAGCACGGGCGACGCACGGGCCCTGGACCTCGCGGAGGGCATGTGCGACTGGATGTACTCCCGGCTGTCCAAGCTGCCCGCGAGCACGCTCCAGCGGATGTGGGGCATCTTCTCCAGCGGTGAGTTCGGCGGCATCGTCGAGGCGATCTGCGATCTGTACGCGATCAGCGGCAAGGCCCAGCACCTCGCGCTGGCCCGGCTGTTCGACCTCGACAAGCTCATCGACGCCTGCGCCGCCGGGAACGACACCCTGGACGGGCTGCACGCCAACCAGCACATCCCGATCTTCACCGGTCTGGTGCGGCTCTACGACGAGACGAAGGAGGAGCGCTACCTCGCCGCGGCGAAGAACTTCTGGGACATGGTCGTCCCGACCCGGATGTACGGGATCGGCGGCACCAGCAACCGGGAGTTCTGGGGTGCCCGCGGCGCCATCGCCAAGACCCTGAGCGACACCACCGCCGAGACCTGCTGCGCGTACAACATGCTCAAGCTGAGCAGGATGCTGTTCTTCCACGAGCAGGACCCGGCGTACATGGACTACTACGAGCGCGCCCTGTACAACCAGGTCCTCGGCTCCAAGCAGGACACGGCCGACGCGGAGAAGCCGCTCGTCACGTACTTCATCGGCCTGGTGCCGGGCCATGTGCGCGACTACACCCCCAAGGCGGGCACCACCTGCTGCGAGGGCACCGGCATGGAGAGCGCCACCAAGTACCAGGACTCGGTGTACTTCCGGAAGGCCGACGGCACCGCGCTGTACGTCAATCTGTACAGCCCGTCCACGCTCACCTGGGCCGAGAAGGGCATCACCGTCACCCAGTCCACCGGCTATCCGCGGGAGCAGAGTTCCACGCTCACCATCCGGGGCCGCACCGCCGCCTTCTCCTTGCGGCTGCGGGTGCCCGCATGGACGACGGACGGCTTCCGGGTGACGGTCAACGGCAGGACGGTGAAGGGCAACTGGTCCCCCGGCAGCTATGCCTCGGTGTCCCGCACCTGGCACGACGGGGACACCGTCCGGGTCCACATCCCGTTCCGGCTGCGGGTGGAGAAGGCGCTCGACGACCCGGGCGTCCAGACGCTGTTCCACGGTCCGGTCAACCTGGTGGCGCGCGACCCGCGCACGTCCTTCCTCAACGTCGGTCTCTACCGCAACGCCGCCCTCTCCGGCGATCTGCTGCCCACGCTCACCCCCGTACCGGGCAAGCCGCTCCACTACACCCTCGACGGCGTCGAGTTCGCGCCGTTCTCCGAGGGCACCGAGAACCCGACGCACGCCTACTTCCGCCGGTCCGAGCCGACGGTGGCCTTCGGCACCACCGACTCCGGCATCGCCAACCCCGCCCGGGACGACGGCACCACCCTCCTCGACGCGATCTGGGCCGCCGCCCCCTACCGGAACAAGAGCGCGCTGATCAAGCACGTACGGTCCACCGTGGACGCCTGGGTGGCCGACGGGCTGCTGGGAGCGACGGACGGCCGCGGCGTGGTGGCCGCGGCGCGGAAGGCCCACTACGTATCCTGAACGAACAAGGGTGCGACGGCGTTTGGCGCAAGCCGGGCGCCGCGCGCCCTGCCTCAAGACGGCCGTCCACGGCTATGGTGAGCGGGGTCCGAGGGGTACGGGCCCCCGGCGGGGGAAGCGCGCCTGCGCTGGTGAGAGGGGGCTGCTGTGGACGGCGGCACGGTGGGCCTGAAGATCGCGTCGGCAGTGGTCGTGCCACTGGTCAAACGACTGCTGGTGCCGCCCGCGAGCGCGCCCCCGGCCGAGTACGGCGAGCGCCCGATCCCGATCCGCAGGCTGGTGTCGTTCGCCAGGGAGCACCGCACCCTGACCGAGGACGATCTGCACAAGCTGGCCCGGGAGCTGGTCCGCCGCGCCGTGCGGGCCGCGGGTCCCCACGATCCGCCGATCGGCCCCGACGAGCACGACTCCGTGGGGCAGGCGCTGACCCGCACCCTGCACGCGCTCGGCGATCTCGACATGGACGACGTCCACGCCTTCGCGCTCGGCCCCGAGCGGCTGGCCGCCGAGCTGTCCCGGAGCGCGGGCCCCGACACCCGCAGGCTCCTCAGCGACGACGCCGCCCGCTTCCACGACCGGCTCCTGGAGACGGCGTGCGTGCACCTCATGCGCTTCTTCAGCCAGCGGCCCGGTTTCGCGGCCCGAGCCCAGATCGAGCAGAGCCGCGAGATCCGGGAGCAGAGCGAGAAATTGGACAGGATCCTGCGGCGGCTGCCCGACATCAGCCGCCAGGACCAGGAGTTCGAGGAGGAGTACGGGCGCTACGTCGTCGAGTGCCACGGCAGGCTCACGATCTACGGCGTCGATCTGCGCGAACCGGACGGCCAGGACTGGCCGCTGGAGACCGCGTATCTGAGTCTGGAGGCCAGGCCGTACCGCGAGGGAACGGATCCGGTCCCGGTCGGGAACGGCGAGCCGGGCGCCGACCGGGAGGCGGAGGCCGAGCGGGGCGCGGGCCCGGCCGAGACGGTCTTCGCCCGCCATGAGCGGGTGCTGCTGCGCGGGGTCGCCGGGACCGGCAAGACGACCGTGGTGCAGTGGCTGGCGCTGGCCGCGGCGCAGCAGGAGCAGGTGCCGGGCGGTCTTTCGCAGCTGTTCGGGCGCGTCCCCTTCGTCCTGCCGCTGCGCACCCTGGCGCGCAGGAACGCCGAGCTGCCCATGCCCGAGGACTTCCTCCGCTGGATCGGCTGTCCACTGGTGGGTACCGAACCGGAGGGATGGGCGGCACGGGTCTTGCAGCACGGGCGGGGCGTACTCCTGATCGACGGGGCCGACGAGATCCCGAAGGAGGACCGGACCCGCACTCGAGCCTGGCTCAAGAAGCTGCTGGCCGTCTTCCCCGGCAATCTGTGGCTGCTCACCTCCCGCCCGGCGGCCCTGGAGCGGGGCTGGCTGACGCGCGAGGGCTTCCAGGAGTTCGCGCTCGCCGCGATGCGGCCCGCCGACATGAAGCAGTTCATCCGGCGCTGGCACGCGGCGGCCGGGGCGTCGGAGGAGCTGGGCGAGTCGCTGACGCTGTCGCTGCGCAGCAGCCCCGAGCTGAGCCGGCTGGCGACCAACCCGCTGATGTGCGGCCTGATCTGCGCCCTGCACCGGGAGCGCCGCGGGTTCCTCCCCCAGGGCCGCGCCTCCCTGTACGAGGCGGCGCTGTCGATGCTCCTGGAGCGGCGCGATCTGGAGCGCGAGGTGTACGGGCGCAGCCGCCCGGTGCTGGACCAGAAGTCGGCGACGGAACCGCTCCAGAAGCTGGCGTACTGGCTGATCCGCAACGAGCGCACCCAGCTGGACCGTCCGGACGCGGTGGACGTGGTGCGGCGGCTCCAGCCCTCGGTGCCCCGGCTGGCGGAGATCGGCACGCCGGAGGAAGCTTTGCAGCATCTGCTGGAACGTTCCGGTCTGTTGCGGGAACCCGCCACGGGTGCGGTGAACTTCATTCACCGGACTTTTCAGGATTTCCTGGGCGCCAGGGCCGTACTGGAAGAGCGCGACATGGGCATGCTGGTGAACAACGCGCACTTGGACCAGTGGGAGGACGTGGTTCAGATGGCCGTCGCACAGGCCCGTCACCAGGAGCGCGCCGACCTGCTGACCCGCCTTCGCGAGCGGGGCGACCGGGAGCAGGACGCCGCGGTGCGGGCGCGTCTGCGGCTTCTGGCGCTGGCCTCCCTCGAACAGGCCACCCGCCTGGAGCCGACGGTGCGCGAGGCGATCGAGGACCGGGCCGCGCGGCTGCTCCCCCCGCGCAGTCTGCGGGAGGCCAGGTCGCTCGCGCAGACGGGACCGCTGCTGCTCGGCCTGCTGCCCGCGGCGAAGGATCTGGAGGGCGACGAGGAGCTGGCCACCGTCCACGCGATATGCCAGATCGGCGGGGACGCCGCCATCCCCCGGCTCCGGGAGTTCCTGCGCACCGGCCAGGCGGCGGTGCGCGCGCAGCTCCTCGCGCACTGGGACCGGTTCGACACGACGGCGTATGCCGAGGAGATCGTACGCCCGCTCCTGGAGGCCGCCCCCGAGGAGATCGTCACGGTCCGCTCGCACGCCGAGCTGGACGCGCTGCGCACCATGTCCGGATATCAGCGCGTCGGGCTGCACGGCGACTTCAGCCCCGACGAGATCCGCGCCACGCTCGACCCGCGGCGGCTGCGCGAGCTGCGCCTGCGCAACACCCTCCAGCTGGAGGACCTCGGGCTGCTCACCGCCTACCCCGAGCTGGAGACGCTGGCCCTCCAGGGCTGCCGCAACGTCAAGGACCCGGCGCCGCTGACCCGGCTGCCGCGGCTGCGGAGGCTGGAGCTGCGGGACCTCCCCCAGTTCGAGACGCTGCTGAAGCTGGCCGGCTGCCCGCGCCTGGAGGGCCTGCTCGTCGGCCCTGAGGTGCCCTGGCGCGGGCTGTCCGACCTGCCGCGCGCCGCCGAGCTGCGGCTGCTGGCGCTGCCGTCGTCGGCGGCCCAGCTCGCGGGCATCGTGGCGTGCCGGGGGCTGGAGGAGCTGCGGCTCCAGGACGCGAGCGAGCGGCTGACGCCGGACGAGTGGGGCTCCCTCGTCGCCGAGTTGCCGCACCTGCGCAAGCTGACGCTCTCCCCGCAGCAGCTGAGCATGCTGCTGTTCGCCCCTCGCACCGAGATTCCCCAGGTCACCCATCTGGACGTGTGGGCCAGGGCGGGGGCCGCGGTGCCGCTGCGGCGGATCGCCCGGCGCCTTCCGGGCCTTGAGGAGATCCATCTGTCGCAGGTCGCGGAGCTGGATCTCGCCTCCCTCGCCGGGCTGCGGCAGCTGCGCCGGGTACGGCTCGTCTACCCCGGCGAGATCCGCGGGGCGGACTCGCTACCCGACAGTGTCGAACTGGATGTCTACCCGCGCCCCTGAACATCCGACGCCGCCCCGCATCCGTGTTCGACGCCAGGCCCCCGCTGGTCACTACCCGGTACCGATCCCGCGTTCACCTGGTGTGACGCTTCCGCGACGGGTAAATTCTCTGTTTACAGGCGTAGTTGGTACGGATGTCAGCGGCTGATGTCTCGGGGGAGCGGTGCCGCCCGCCTCCTGAGTCGTTGCCGTCGGCAGCTCGAGCGACGGAGGCGGGACGCAACCAGATGCGCGTATCGGAAGGGTCACCGCTCTACGGCCGGGACCCTCTGCTGCGCTCGCTCGTTCCCCGGCTCACGGGCCTGACCCTCGACGAACGGTCCCGTACGCCCCGGGAACACCAGGGCGATCTGCCCGTGGTGCTGGTCACCGGATACCACGGCATCGGGCGCAGCGCCGTCCTCGGGGAGCTGGCCGCGCGCTACCGGGAGCGGCTGCCGCTCGCCCATGTCCGGGTCGTCGCCACCGAAACCGCGGGCTTCCCGGCCGCCGTCGCCTTCCCGGCTGCCCCGGCCGACGGCGGGACTCCCCTCGCCTCCACCCTGGTCGAGATCCTGGCGGAGCTGGTGTGCGGGCTCGCACCCGGGCTGCGCCGCCGCTTCCCCGTCCTGGCGCCGGGCCTGTTCGCCGTCTCCGGCTGGCACCGGGGGAACGCCGAGCAGCGGGACGCGGCGTGTCTCCGGTTCGCCCGGCTGCTGCTCGCCTGCCGCCTCAGCATCGGGGACGAGAACACGCTGCGGCAGGCGTGGGCCACTGCCGTCGAAGGCCGCCTGGAGGTCACGGACACGGAGGCCACCGGCACGGACGGCGCCCTCGACACGGCCGTGGACCCGGAGTCGGACCGGGACGCGGTCACGGCCGCCGTGGTCGCCGAGTACACCGACCGGTACCACCCCGACGCGGCCCAGGAGTGGTACCGGCGGCGCTTTCCCCGGGGCGCGGAGGGCCAGGATCCGCTGGTGCTGCTCGGGCAGTGGTTCCACCAGGGCGGCGACTACCGCCACGCGGCGGAGCAGAGCCTGATGGCGGCCTTCCTGCACGATGTGGCCGCCTCCTACGGCAGGCTCCAGCGGTGGAACCGGGAGCCGTGGCCACTCATCCTGCTCGACGACGCACACCACGCGCCCGGGCAGGACTTCCTCGATCTGCTCCTCGAACACCGGGCCATGCCCGAGAGACCCGATCACGAGGAGCTGGTCGTCGTGGCCACCCGGCTCGGCGGTCTGCCGGAGGACGCCACCGCCGCGGTCCGCCGCAACCTCCCCGACCTGGTGAAGTCCTCCGGCTGGGAGCGCAAGGGCCTCAGCCCCTCCGCCGGGCTGCTCGCCGTCCCGCTCACCCCGCTGAGCCGGGACGACATCCTGCCCCTCCTGGTACCGGACCGGCCCGCCCGGCCGCTCCACCCCTATCTGGCCTCCGCCGTGCACTCCCTCACCGGCGGCCATCCCGCGGTGACCACCGTGCTGTGCGCGGCGGTGCTGGACGCCACCGCGCGGGGGCGCACCGTAGGCCCGCGGGACCTGCTCCAGCTGCACGCCGAGGACGGGCGCCCGGTCACCGAAGCGCTCCTGGAGCGGCTGCTGCCGGACCGGCGCCAGCGCGACCGGCTGACGCTCCTCTCGCTCGCCCGCGACAGCACCGCGGCCGAGGCGCTGGCCGACCATCTGCGTCTCCAGGGCCCCGACCAGCTGCCCGCCAACTCCGCCACCGACTACCTCGAAGAGCAGCAGTGGCAGCGGCTCACCCCACCGGACGAGCCGCTGGTCACCGATCCCCTGCTGCGCACCCTGCTGGTGCACGAGGCGCGCCGCACCTCGCGGGCGGGCGACGACGGCCGCGGCTGGCAGGACATCCACCGCTTTCTGCGGATGCACCACGCGCAGCGCGGCGAGAGCGGCGAGCCGGACGCCCTGCGGCACACCCTCGCCTCCGGGAACGCCGAGGCGGTGGTGGCCATGCTGGCGGAGGAGTTCCAGTCGGAGCAGGACGAACACGCCGCCGCGCACTGGCTGCGGTGCCTCCAGTACGCCGCCACCGCGCCGACCCCGCCCGCCGGGGAGTGGACCGACGACCGCATGCAGGTCGCCCTCGGCGTGCACGACAGCCGCCATGCGGGGCTGCACGAGATCGAACGCTGCGTCAACCGGCTGCTGCACGCCCTGTGGCATGTGTCCGAACCGCACGCCGAACCGGACCCCGACATGTGCAAGGCCGTCGGCGAAGAGCTGGCCTATCTCTCACCGCGGCACCCGTCCTGGCACGCCGTCCTGGGCCAGGCCGCCCGCAGCTGGCCCGCGGCCGCGCGGAAGAAGCGCCCCTTGCCCATCACCGGTAGTTGAGTGAGTCAGTGAGGAAACATGCTGCTGCGCCTGTTCCGTCGTCATCCCCGCGAGTGGGGGCCGGTCGAATGGCTGGCCGTCTGCGGACTCGGCGCACTGGCCGCCGCCGCGATCACCGTCATCATCGGCATGGCCCGGGGCCCCGGCAGATGCGGTGACGACCTGCGCGACATCGACGGGGACTGCGTAGGTGTCACCGCGAACGCCTTCGAGGCGGACCCGGGCATCAAGAGCCTCGTCCAGGCGGTGGCCGACGAGAACGCCCGGGTGCGGCGGGACGCGGAGTCCCCGTCGAGCGGACCTGAGATCCCGTACGTGCGCATCGCGCTGATGATGCCCTTCACCGCGGACGACCACAGTGCCATGACCACGGACATGATCCGCCGCGGCCTCGCCGGTGCCCTCGCCGCGCAGCGGCAGGCCAACCGCTACGGCGGCCCGCACTACCAGCTGCTGCTCGCCCCCGACGGCCGCAACCTCGACCAGTGGGAGCCCGTCGTCAGCCGCCTCGCCGAGCTGTCCAAGGACACCCGCGCGCCCCTGGTCGGCGTGACCGGCATCCCCAGCAGCACGCCGGAGACGCGCAGGGCGATAGCCGCGCTGAGCAAGCACAGCATCCCGACGGTCGGCCCCGTCATCACGGCGGCCAACATGAACTCCCCGTACTTCTTCAAGACCTCGGCCAACAACGACCAGTTCGCCCGCGCCCTGGCGCAGTACCTGGCCGAGAAGCCGGGGAAGCACCGGGGCTTCCTGGTCTGGGACAACCGCACCGAGGACGTCTACTCGCAGAACCTGCGCGCCGTCTTCGACAAACACTTCGGCAAGGCGTACGGCCTCTCCCGCCACAACTCCAACTTCACCGGCACCTCCGGAACCGACAAGGGCATCCCCCAGCGGTTCACCGACGCCGTGCAGAAGATCTGCAACGAGAAGTCCGACACCGTCTTCTTCGCCGGACGCGACCAGGACCTGCCCGCGTTCATCGAGCGCCTGGCCCAGGAGGGCGACTGCGGGCGCACCACGAAGCTGCGCATCCTCAAGGTGGGCATCGGCCTGGAACCCACCCTCACCGCCCCCGCGCCCACCCAGCGGCTGGACGACGCCCGCGCCACCATAGTGGACGCGTCCTGCGTCGACCCCGCCTGGTGGAACGGCGAGAACAAGCCCAAGAAGGCACTCGGCCAGTTCCTCGGCTACTTCCACGAGCTGCCGGACCAGCACCGGCTCGGCGCCAAGCCCCTCGACGACGGCTACGCCGTCATGTACCACGACGCCTTCACCCTCCTCGCCAACGCCGTGGACCGCACCTACACCGAGATCAACGAGGGCGGCTCCCAGGTCCCGAAGTCCCCGCGCATCCCCATGAAGGAGGACATCTACAACACCCTCAACCTGACCAGCATCTCCGGAGACTCCTGTACGTCCTGCCTGATCGGCGCGGGAGGCACCTACGGCTTCGAAGGCCCGGGCAAGAACGACCAGTGGGCCGTCTGCAAGCCGGTCCCGGTCGTCGAATACCCACCCCGCCCCACCCCCCAGCCCGCCTCCAGCACGTACCGCACCTACCGCAGCGGCCCGGACAGCGCCTGCCCGTCCTGACGGAATCAGCTTCGGTAATCTCGAGCCATGTCCGAGACATCGGTGACGCACTTCTACGACGAACTGACCGATGACTACCACCTGATCTACGCAGACTGGGACGTGAGCGTCCACCGGCAGGGGCAAGTCCTGGACTCCCTGACCGGCCAGGAGCACGCGGCGGTGCTCGACTGCTCCTGCGGCATCGGAACGCAGGCCATCGGCCTGGCGCAGCACGGGCACCGCGCCACCGGCACCGACCTCAGCCGTCGCGCCCTCGCCCGCGCCGCCGGTGAAGCCGCCGCAAGTCCACCGGGTCGCCGACCGCTCCGACACCGGGGAACGAACGGTCACCTTCCAGCTCTGGCACTGGCACGACGACGGCGAGCACTACGACATGGAGCACTTCCAGCTCCTCCCGGCAGGCGGAGAATGGCGAGTCCGGGTCCGCCGAACCACTTACTGGGCCCTCGGCCGGGCCCGGCTGGCCGACCTTGCGTCCGAGGCCGGGTTCGTGGACCCCACATGGCGGCTGCCGCAGGAGACAGGCTTCTTCCGCCGCTGCTGGTGGCCCGCGGGTGATCAGGCGGGGGCTTCGTGGCCGCCGGCGATCGCCTCACGCAGCCGCTTCGTCAGACGTGGGCCTCGTCCTCGTACAGCGTCGCGTGCCGGTAGTCCGGGTCCCCGGCCAGATACGCGCACACGAAACACGGGCCGTTCCTGGCCCGTTCCGTGTACGCGTCGAGGTCCATCGCCTGCCGTTCCACCCGCGCATCCCCCCCTTCGGGGCGTCCCTCGCGTGCGCGATCAGGCGCAGGACGGGCACAGGCCGCGGTAGGTGACCTGGGCCTCGGAGACCGTGAAGCCGAACCGTTCCTCCGTGGGCAGGGCGGCCAGGGGGTCACCGGTGGGGTGGACGTCGCGGATGGTGCCGCAGCTGGAGCACACCAGGTGCTGATGGGGCTGGTGCGCGTTGGGGTCGTAGCGCTTGGCGCGGCCGTCGGTGGAGACCTCCGTGACCTCACGGAGGGTGACCAGCTCGCCCAGGGTGTTGTAGACGGTCGCCCGGGAGATCTCGGGCAGCCGCTCCGCCGCGCGGGCGTGCACCTCGTCGGCGGTGAGGTGTACATGGTCACCGTCGAGGACCTCCGCGACGACACGCCGCTGGGAAGTCATCCGCCAGCCACGCCCTCGCAGCCGCCGCAGCAGGTCACTCATACAGGCTCACCTATTCACGTTCCGTGGGACACCCCGATGCTGCCCAGGGGCGTCCGGGACTCTGATGGGATCTGGGTTTGGCGTGCTTATTGACTTAGATTGTGTCCATCGTAGGATCGGTTCCGGCGATAGCCAAGGGACAGGCAGACTCCAATTCGGCAGAGACGGAGACGCGGGGCCCGCCCCGACTGTTCCACCGCCCGCAGTTCCTGGGGCACCTGATCCGCCCGTCCGGAAGGATTCCCATGTCTGAGAACCATGAAGCAATCGTCGTAGACGACAAGACGGAGGGCGAGGGCGCAGGTGGCTGCCCGGTGGCGCACGAGCGCGCCCCGCATCCGACGCAGGGCGGCGGAAACCGCCAGTGGTGGCCCGAGCGGCTCAATCTGAAGATCCTTGCCAAGAACCCCGCGGTGGCCGACCCCCTGGGCGAGGACTTCGACTACGCCGAGGCGTTCAACGGCCTCGACCTCGCGGCCGTGAAGCAGGACATCGCCGAGGTGCTGACCACCTCGCAGGACTGGTGGCCGGCCGACTTCGGCCACTACGGCCCGTTCATGATCCGGATGGCCTGGCACAGCGCGGGCACCTACCGGATCAGCGACGGCCGCGGCGGTGGCGGCACCGGCCAGCAGCGCTTCGCGCCGCTGAACAGCTGGCCGGACAACGGGAACCTGGACAAGGCCCGCCGTCTGCTGTGGCCGGTCAAGAAGAAGTACGGCCAGAGCCTCTCCTGGGCCGACCTCATGATCCTCACCGGCAACGTCGCGCTGGAGCAGATGGGCTTCGAGACCTTCGGCTTCGGCGGCGGCCGCAAGGACGTCTGGGAGCCCGAGGACGACGTGTACTGGGGCCCCGAGACCACCTGGCTCGACGACCAGCGCTACTCCGGTGACCGGGAGCTGGAGAACCCGCTCGGCGCGGTGCAGATGGGCCTGATCTACGTCAACCCGGAGGGCCCCAACGGCAACCCGGACCCGATCGCCGCGGCCCGCGACATCCGTGAGACGTTCCGCCGGATGGCGATGAACGACGAGGAGACGGTCGCCCTGATCGCGGGCGGTCACACCTTCGGCAAGACCCATGGCGCGGGCCCGGCGGACGCCGTCGGCGCCGACCCCGAGGCCGCCACCATGGAGGAGCAGGGCCTGGGCTGGAAGAGCACCTACCGCACCGGCAAGGGCGGGGACGCGATCACCTCCGGCCTGGAGGTCACCTGGACCACCACGCCCACCCAGTGGAGCAACGGGTTCTTCAAGAACCTCTTCGAGTACGAGTACGAGCTCACCCAGAGCCCGGCCGGCGCCAACCAGTGGGTGGCCAAGGACGCCCCGGAGATCGTCCCGGACGCGCACGACTCGTCGAAGAAGCACCGTCCGCAGATGCTCACCACCGACCTGGCGCTGCGCTTCGACCCGATCTACGAGCCGATCTCGCGCCGCTTCTACGAGAACCCCCAGGAGTTCGCGGACGCGTTCGCCCGGGCCTGGTACAAGCTGACCCACCGCGACATGGGCCCGAAGTCGCTCTTCCTCGGCCCGGAGGTCCCGGAGGAGACCCTGCTGTGGCAGGACCCGCTGCCGGAGGCCGAGGGCGAGGTCATCGGCGCCGATGACGTCGCGGCCCTCAAGGCCAAGCTCCTCGACTCGGGCCTGACCGTCTCGCAGCTCGTCGGCACGGCGTGGGCGTCCGCCTCGACGTACCGCGGCAGCGACAAGCGCGGCGGTGCCAACGGCGCGCGCATCCGCCTGGAGCCGCAGCGCGGGTGGGAGGTCAACAACCCCGACGAGCTCGCGACGGTGCTGAGCACCCTGGAGAGCATCCAGCGGGAGTTCAACGCCGGTGGCAAGAAGGTGTCCCTGGCCGACCTGATCGTGCTGGGCGGCTCCGCGGCCGTGGAGAAGGCGGCCAAGGACGCGGGCCACGCCGTCGAGGTGCCGTTCGCCCCGGGCCGGGTCGACGCGACCGACGAGCACACCGACGCCGAGTCGTTCGCCGCGCTGGAGCCGACCTCGGACGGGTTCCGCAACTACGTCGGCAAGGGCAACCGGCTCCCGGCCGAGTACCTGCTGATCGACCGGGCGAACCTGCTCACCCTGAGCGCCCCGGAGCTGACGGTCCTCGTCGGTGGCCTGCGCGTGCTGGGCGCCAACCACGCCCAGTCCTCGCACGGCGTCCTCACCGACAAGCCGGGCACGCTGACCAACGACTTCTTCGTCAACCTGCTCGACCTGGGCACGGAGTGGAAGTCGACGTCCGAGGCCCAGGACACGTTCGAGGGCCGCGACCGGGCCACGGGCGCGGTCAAGTGGACGGGCACCCGCGCCGACCTCGTCTTCGGGTCGAACTCCGAGCTGCGCGCGCTCGCGGAGGTCTACGCGAGCGATGACGCCAAGGAGAAGTTCGTGAAGGACTTCGTCGAGGCGTGGACCAAGGTGATGAACCTGGACCGGATCGACCTCGTCTGATCCTCTCCTCAGCAGTGGCGTCCAGGCCGGCCCGCACGGGTCGGCCTGGACGTTTCTCACGGCATGTCGGCACCTCTCATGGCATGTTGTAGGGCGTGACCACCTGGATCGCCGAGGGCAGGGCGGGCCCGTCGTCGGGCAGGGCCTTGTGGGCGCGCATGACGGTCTGGCACGCGCGGCGCATGTCCTGGCGCAGATCGTGGTGGAGGACGGCGGAGAGGCGGCGTTCGCGCAGGAGCCGGGTGTTGTCGTGGTCCAGGTCGTGGGCGATGAACACCGCGCACTCGCGTCCGAGGGTGTCGAAGGCGTCGAGGGTGGCGGCGTTGCCGCCGCCGATGGAGTAGACGCCGATGATGTCCTGATCGCGCTCCAGCGCCGCAAGGACGAGGTCGCGCTGCGTGGCGTCGAGGCCGTCGCTGTCGGTGACCTCCACCAGGGACCGCCCGGGGCGGGCGTTCCGCATCGCACCGCGGAAGCCCATCTCGCGCTCCTCCTCGCCCCGGAAGGAGCCCCGGCTGATGGTGACGAGCACATGGCCGGGACGGCCGCCGAGCCACTGCCCGACCAGATAGGCGGCGGTGGCCCCGGCGGCGCGGTTGTCGATGCCGACATACGCCCTGCGCGCGCTGCCGGGCAGGTCGGTCACCAGGGTGACGACGGGGATGCCCGCGGCGGCCAGCCTGCCGACGGCGGCCCCGACCTCGGGCAGGTCCGGGGCCTTGAGGAGCACACCCTGGGAACCGCGCTTGGCGATCTTGTCCAGGGTGGCGATCAGTTCCGAGGCGGGGCCGGTCTCCCGGAAGTGGAAGCGGGAGCGCACCACGGCGGGGTGGAGGGACGGCAGCTCGGCTTCGAGCGCGTCGCGTACGGCGGTGGAGAACCGGTCCGGCGCCTGCATCACGATATCGATCATGAAGGTGCGTCCCCCGATACGGACCTGGGTCCGCTGCCGGTCCAGGTCCTTGACCGCCTGGTGCACCTCCATGACGGTGCTCTCCCGCACGCCGCCCCGGTCGTTGAGGACCCGGTCGACTGTGGCCTCGCTGAGCCCGGCCTGCCGGGCGATCTCCTTGATCGTGAAGGGGTGCGGCATGACTCGTTTCCCGGGATGTCGATGATGGGTTTTTGATGGGCTGCTGCGGATTGATTGATGGGAGGGGGTTCATAAGACTGGCAGAAACGCAGGCACGGCGAAAGGACTTAAGGATGTCCCCCACCGACGCGGCCACCGCCCCCGCCGACGCGGCCACTCGGACGTGGCTGACCGAGGACGACTGCGACCTCGGCGCGTTCCGCGCGCTGGTCGAGCAGGGCACCGAGCCGCGGCACCACCCCTCGGCCGAGTGCGTCGAGCAGGGTGTCCCGCTGTACGACAGCGACCGGCTCCGCGGCCTCGCGGCCACCGGGGACGGGCGCCGGGCCATCCTGGACGAGTTGGTGCGGGCCCTGCTGGACGGGCCCGGCGTGGTGGTGCTGCGGCGCGCCTACCCGGACCCCGCCGTCGTGGACCGCGCGTCCGGCGCGTTCAACGACCTGATCGAGGAGGAGCGCGCGCAGGGCGGCGCCCGCGGCGACCACTTCGCCAAGCCGGGCGCCAACGACCGGGTGTGGAGCGCGCTGGACAAGATGGCCGTGCGCGCCCCGGAGGCGTTCGCCGACTACTACGCCAACGACATGCTGGCGCTGGTGTCCGAGGCGTGGCTCGGCCCCGCGTACCAGGTCACCTCGCAGGTCAACGTGGTCAACCCGGGCGGCGCAGCGCAGCGTGTGCACCGCGACTACCACCTGGGCTTCCTCCCCCAGGAGCGGGCGGCCGCTTACCCGGCGCACGTCCACCGGCTGTCGCCCGTCCTCACCCTTCAGGGCGCGGTGGCGCACTGCGACATGCCGGTCGAGTCGGGGCCGACGCTGTACCTGCCGCATTCGCAGAAGTACGAGCCCGGCTATCTGGCCTGGCGGCTGCCGGAGTTCATCGACTACTTCGAGAGCCACCACGTCCAGCTCCCGCTGGAGAAGGGCGACGCGGTGTTCTTCAACCCCGCGCTGTTCCACGCCGCCGGGCACAACCGCTCGGCCGACATCAAGCGCATGGCCAATCTGCTCCAGATCTCCTCCGCCTTCGGACGCGCGATGGAGAGCGTGGACCGCCGGGCGATGGCGAACGCGGTCTTCCCGGTGCTGCTGCGCCGCAAGGCCGAGGGCATGTCCGAGGAGTGGCTGCACCGGGTGGTCGCCGCCACGGCCGAGGGCTACGCCTTCCCCACCAACCTGGACCTCGATCCCCCGGTCGACGGGCTCGCGCCGCCCTCCCAGGCGGACACCCTCCGGCGGGCCGTGGCCGAGGGCTGGGACCCGGAGCGGCTGGATCAGGAACTGCACGCGGGCGCGCTGCGCCGCCAGAGCTGAAGGAAGGCACAGCACCTCATGGGACTCCTCGACGACAAGGTCGTCCTTGTCAACGGCGGCAGCCAGGGCGTGGGCGCGGGGATCGTGCGGGCGGCCGTGCGCGAGGGCGCGGCCGTGGTCCTCACCGGCCGCCGGGCCGAGGTCGGCGAGAAGGTGGCCACGGATACCGGCGCCCGCTTCGTCGCTGCGGACCTGGCGGACCCGGAGCAGGCGCGCGCGAGCGTCGTACGGACCGTGGAGGCGTACGGGCGCGTCGACTGCCTGGTCAACGCGGCCGGGTTGACCTCGCGCGGCTCGCTGCTGGACACCACGCCCGAGTTGTTCGACGCGCATGTGGCGATCAACCTGCGGGCGCCGTTCTTCGCGATGCAGGCCGCGGTGGCCGACATGACGGCCCGCGAGGCGGCGGGCACCATCGTCAACATCGGCTCCAACTGCGCGCACGGCGGCCCGCCCCATCTGGCGCCGTACTCCGCCGCGAAGGCGGGTCTCGCGGGGCTGACCCGCAACGCGGCCTACGCCCACCGCTGGGACCGCGTCCGCGTCAACACCCTCAACATCGGCTGGACGGACACCGAGGGCGAGGACGCGACACAGCGCGCCTTCCACGGCGCGGGCGACGACTGGCGGGAGAAGGCCGCCGCGGCACAGCCGATGGGAAAGCTGGGCCAGGCCGACGAGATCGCGGACTTCGTGGTCTTCCTGCTCTCCGACCGCAGCGGTGTGGTCACGGGGTCGGTCATCGACTGGGATCAGAACGTCATCGGCGGATTCGAGTGAACTGCCCACCCCTGACGCCGACCCCGGGGGTCGGCGTCAGGGGTGGTGACCGCCGTGGCATCGTGAGGCCCATGGCAACCGTCGAAACCTCGGTGCGCGAGGGAGTGGCCCATCTGGTCCTCGACCGCGCGTCCGCGCTCAACGCACTCGACACCGACACCGTGCTGGCCATGCGCAGCGCACTGGACCGGTGGCGCGGCGATCCCGGTGTCCGCGCGGTCGTCGTCCGCAGCGGCACCCCACGGGCGTTCTGCGCGGGCGGCGACATCCGGGCGATCCGGGAGGCGGCGCTGCGTGGCGACGTCGCCGCCACGGCGCGCTTCTTCCGCGAGGAGTACGCCCTGAACCAGGAGATCGCCGAGTACCCCAAGCCGTACATCGCCCTCATCGACGGGGTCGCCATGGGCGGCGGCCTCGGCATCTCGGTGCACGGCGCGGTGCGCGTGGCCACCGAGCGGTCGGTGTTCGCGATGCCGGAAACCCTCATCGGTTTCTTTCCCGATGTCGGCGCCTCTTCCTTCCTGCCCCCGCTCGGCGGTGCGCTCGGCCGCTACCTCGCGCTGACCGGCGCGCGGCTGAGCGGGGCCGACGCGGTCAAGGCCGGGCTGGCGACCCACTTCGTGTCCTCCGCCGAGCTGCCCGAGTTCATCGCCGCGCTGGACACGGCCGAACCGGCCGACGCGCTCGCCAAGTACGCCCGTACCGCGCCACCGTCCGATCTGGACGACACCGGCGACCGCATCGCCGCGGCGTTCGCGCCCGGCACCCTGTCCGATGTGGTCGGCCACCTCCGGGCGGACGGTTCGGCGTGGGCACGGACGGCGCTCGACTCGCTCGCGGCCGCGTCACCGCTGAGCCTCCGGCTGACCGACGAGATGCTGCGGCTGGGCGAACGCGACACCCTCGCCGGATGCCTCCGGCGGGACCTGGTGGTGGCGTCCCGGCTGGTCCGTGAGCCCGACTTCGCCGAGGGGGTCCGCGCGAAGCTGGTGGACAAGACCGGGGACGCACGCTGGTCGTTCGACGCGGTCGAGGCCGTTCCCGAGGAGCGGATCACCGAACTGCTCGGCGGCTAGCGCCATGACACGCTGAGCACCTACCACCGTAGAGGGAGTGATGTGCCGTGCCGGGTCCTCAGGGCAGGGGCGTACTGGTCACCGGGGCGTCCCGGGGCATCGGACGGGCGGTCGCGCGGGCGTTCGCGGAGCGGGGCGACCGGGTGGCCGTGCACTACGGGGCGCGGGCGGCGGACGCCGAGGAGACCCTTGCGGCGCTGCCGGGTGAGGGGCATGTGGTCCTCGGTGGCGACCTCGGTGATCCGGCCGTGGCGCAGCGGATCGCGGACACCGCCGAGGAGGCGCTGGGCGGGGTCGATGTGCTGGTCAACAACGCCGCCGTGGCCACGTCGAAGGACAACGCGCACCGAGTGGCCGAGGTGTCGTACGAGGAGTGGCAGCGGGTCTGGCAGCAGATGGTGGAGGTGAATCTGCTCGGCGCGGCGAACCTGAGCTACTGCGTGGCGCGGCACCTCATCGACCGCGGTGCGCCCGGCCGGATCGTGCACATCGGCTCGCGCGGGGCGTTCCGTGGCGAGCCGGACCATCCTGCCTACGGGGCGAGCAAGGCGGCGCTGCACGCGCTCGGCCAGTCGCTGGCGGTGGCGCTGGCGCCGCATGGGATCGCGGTCACCTCGGTGGCGCCGGGGTTCACCGCCACCGAGCGGGTGGCGGGGCGGCTGACCGGGGAGTCGGGGGACGCGCTGCGGGGGCAGAGTCCGTTCGGCAGGGTCGGCACGCCGGAGGAAGTGGCGGCCGCGGTGGTGTATCTGGCGTCGGCGGAGGCCACGTGGGCGTCGGGGACGGTCCTGGACCTCAACGGGGCGTCGCATCTGCGGCTGTGAGCTGTGAAGGGAAGCGGGTGCACGATGGACGAGGGCGAGCTGCGCCGGGCCGTGGAGGTGGCCGGTGAACTCGCGCGGTGGGCGGCGGAGGCCATGCGCCGTCCCCGTACCGGCGAGGTGCGCACCAAGGCGAACGCGGCCGATCTGGTCACCGACACCGACGAGCTGATCGAGCGCCACGTCCGCTCCGTGCTGCTGCGCGCGTTCCCCGGCCACCGGGTGGAGGGCGAGGAGTACGGGGTGCGCGAGGGCGCGGCGGGGGCGCCGAGCTGGGTGGTCGACCCGGTCGACGGCACGACCAACTACGCGCACGGGGTGGGCTGGAGTTCGTTCTCCCTCGGGCTGTCCGACGCGTCCGGGCCGCTGCTGGGCCTGGTGGCGGATCCCTGGCGGGGCGAGGTCTTCACGGCGGTACGGGGCGAGGGCGCCCGCCTGGACGGGGAGCCGATCCGGGTCACCGGAGCCATGGGGGTGCGGGGGCAGGTGGTGATGACGGAGTGGGCCGCCCACGCCCCGTGGCGCGGCATGGACCGGGTGCTCGCTGAGTTGTCCGGCCGGCTGTGCACCGTACGGATCATGGGTTCGACGGCGCTGTCGCTGGCCCAGGTGGCGGCGGGCCGGGCCGCCGCGGGCGCGATCGGCAGGTTCCAGGCGGTGGACGGCGTGCCCGCGCTGCTGATCTGCCGGGAGGCGGGCGCGCTCGCGTTCGACGACACCGGGCCGACCGCGGGCACGCCCTCGGGCGGGCTGCTGGTCGCGGCGCCCGGGGCGGCGGACGAGATGCACGGGATCTGGCGCGCCGCCCGGGCGGATGACGGCCGCTAGCGGCCACCGTCCAGATGGGCGAGGAAGTCCCGCAGGGCGGCGTTGACTTCGTCGGGCCGCTCCTGCTGGGTCCAGTGGCCGCAGCCGTGCAGGGTCACCTCGTCGTGCAGCCGGGGCACGATCCGGCGCAGCGAGGCGCGCAGGGTGTCCACGCCGCGGAACGAGGTGACCAGGTCGCGGTCGCCCACCATGTACAGCGCGGGCACCTCGATGCCACGGCCCCGGAAGGCGGCCAGCAGCTCCTGGTTGCGTTCGATGTTGCGGTACCAGTTGAGGGGGCCGGTGAAGGCCCGGGTGCCGTGTTCGGCGTAGTCCCGGGCGAACACCTCGATGTCCGCTTCGGTCAGCCACCCGGGCAGCTGCTCCGGTTCGGGCACGGTGTCCAGCAGGGCCTTGCCCTCGGGGACGACCCAGGGCCGGGGCCGCTCGTTCTTCGGGTTGTCCCCGGAGCCGCTGTACAGGATGCGGCGCAGGGACGAGGCGATATCCTCCCCCAACTCGGCGTCGGCGACGCCCGGTTGCTGGAAGTAGTTCTGGTAGAAGCCCTCGCCGTAGTACCTCCGGGTGGCCGACGGCGGGGCCATTCCGGCGGGCAGCGCCGGCGGAACGCTCAGCCCGGCCACGGCCCGTACGACGTCGGGGCGCAGCATCGCCGTGGTCCAGGCGACCGGCGCGCCCCAGTCGTGCCCGACGACCACCGCCTGCTCCTCGCCGAGCGCGCGGATCAGCCCGATCACATCACCGGCCAGATGGAGCAGGGTGTAGGAGGCGATGTCCTCGGGCTGCTCACTGCGGGCGTAGCCGCGCTGGTCGGGAGCGACGACGCGGTATCCGGCCTCGGCCAGCGGCCCGAACTGGTGGCGCCAGGAGTACCAGCTCTCCGGAAACCCGTGCAGCAGCAGGACCAGCGGCCCCTCCCCCTGCTCCGCGATGTGCAGACGGACTCCGTTCACCTCGACGACGTCATGCTTGACCGGGCTGTGCACTGTGTTTCCTCTTCCGCGTGGGGCGCTCTACTGCTCAGTAACGATGCTATATGCAGGTGTCCGCCGGGCCGTTGAAGAGGGGGTCGACGCCGGTCAGGGTGCGGCTGATGTCCCACAGCCGCGCGGCGACGGCGGTGTCCGAGAGGTTGGTCCACACCGGTTCGGGCCGGGGTCTGCCGCGGAGGCCGAAGACGCGCGGTCCCCACAGCTGCCCGCCGCGTACGGCGGGGTCGAGCACCGCTCGCACCGCGGGCCACGCACCGGCGTGTTTGCCCTGGAGGACCACCCCCGCGGGGGCCGTGCCCAACCGGGTGGCGGTGGTGCGCAGGTGTACGGGCGGCCGGGCGGGGGTGAGGGAGTCGAGGGCCCCGCCGGGGTGCACCACCACGCTTGCCACCGGGCTCCCGGCGGCGCGCAGGCGGCGGTCGAGTTCGAGGCCGAAGTGCATCTGTGCCAGCTTGGACCGGCCGTAGGTGCGCTTGGCCCGATAGTCCTGCCGGGACTGCGGGTCGTCCAGGTCGAGCCGTTCGGTCTTCGCCGCGAAGCTGCCCATGGTCACGACGCGGCCCGCCGGTGCGGCCGACAGCAGCGGCATCAGCCAGCGGGTCAGCGCGAAGTGCCCGAGGTGGTTCGTGCCGAACATCAGCTCGTGGCCGTCCACGGTCGTACGGCGCGGCGGGTCGTCGAGGGCGACCCCGGCGTTGTGGACCACCGCGTCGAGGTGCGCCGACTCCAGCGCGTCCACCGCGGTTTCGAGCGATCCGAGGTCGGCGACGTCCAGCCGCAGGACGCGCAGCCGCGCGCCGGGGACACGCTCGCGGATGGCGGCCATCGCCGCTTCGGCCCTCACCGGACTGCGGCTGCCCAGCACGACGGTGGCCCCGGTCGCTGACAGCTGCTCAGCGATGAAGTACCCGATCCCCGCGTTGCCGCCGGTGACCAGGAAGACCCGGTCATCGGCGCGCGGCAGCCGGTGGACATCCCAGGGCGGGGTGGACGGCACGGACGGCATGGTGGCAAGCTCCCTTGCGGCAGAAGGCCCGTACGGCCCGGCGGCCGTACGGGTGGAACGCCCGGAGTGGGCGCCCTGCCGTCGAAGATCCCAGCGGCCACCGACACATCGGCGACGAACCGGCGGCGGATCGCCGACAGCCCGCTCAGTCGAGGACCGCGGTGGCTTCGATCTCGACCAGGTGGTCGGGTACGTCCAGTGCCACGACACCCAGCAACGAGGCCGGTGGGACGGGGGTGACCCCGAGCTTCGCGGCCGCCCGGGACATCCCCTCCAGGAGGGTGGGCATCTTGTCGGGGGTCCAGTCGACGACGTAGACGGTCAGTTTCGCCACGTTGTCGAAGGAACCGCCGGCCGCGGCGAGGGCAGTGGCGACGTTGACGTAGCACTGCTCGACCTGCGCGGCGAGGTCACCCTCGCCGACCGTCTTCCCCTCGGCGTCCCAGGCGACCTGCCCGGCGATGAAGACCAGCTTCGACCCGGATGCGATCGACACCTGCCGGTAGACGTCGATGACGGGCAATCCGGTGGGGTTCACCAGGGTGATGGGCATGCTGCCGACTCTCCTTGCCATGGGACTGTGCGGTCTCTGCTGGTTACTCGGGAACCGTAGGAGAGTGGCCGCTGACATGGAAGAACGCACTTTTTAGTGACTCAGGAACCTTTTGGTGACCCAGTGCCCAGCGTGTCCGCCGCGGCCTGAACGACGTGGGGCTGGTAGAGCAGGTCGGTGCTGTCCGCCCACTGGTCCACGCTTCCCACCAGCGGCAATGTGCGCAGGTCCGGGTCCGTGACGGTTCGCGCGAGCGCCTGTGCGAAGCGCTCGGCGTGCAGGACCAGGAAGGGACGCCCATGGTAGGGACGAGGTTTGGGGTCCACCGGTGAGATGAGTCCGGACGCGTTCTGCCGGGCGGCGACGGCTTCGTAGGCATCGCACAGGTGCGCCTCCCGGGACGGATGGTCCGTCGCCGTCAGTACGCCGCGCAGCACCGGGCTGAGCGTTTCGGCCATCGGCAGTCGGCCGAACGCGCTGCCGAGCCACTTGCTGTAGGGGGCGTACCGGCGCTCCAGCAGCAGGCACAGACGCATCAGGTCGCGCACCAGACGGGCGGCCACGACGGCCGAGCCGATGTCGTCGCCGACTTCCGCGCAGCGCCCCACGAACGCCTCTTCCCGGGAGATGCGCTGCCACTGGCACGCCAGCAGGTACCGCCACACCTCCTCCGGGTACCGCTCCAGCCCGCGCCGCACATCGGTGAGCGTGCCCGGGCCGTCGTGGAACACCGCGCCACCGGTGATCTCGGCAAGCCGCTGCTGCGGCATGGCCAGCCAGTCACGAGCGGTGAGCCGCATGTCGGCCGCGGCTGGTCCGAGCTGTTCGGTCAGCCATCCGTGCACGTCGTGGACGTCGACGCGGTGGTTGACCGGCCCGTCCGTCAGCTTCATACGGCCGACCGGATCGAGCGGATCGTCGCTCTCCTGGAAGTGGGTGGGCCAGCCCCGCACCTCCTTGGGCAGCCGCTCGGCCAGGGTCCGGGAGATGTCCGCACCGTGCCGGGCCCGGTCCTCGGCGGTCAGGAAGATCTCCAGCCGCGGACCCCACTCGTGATCCGCCGACCGCGCTGTGTCGAAGCCCAGTACCTCGGAGCCGGAACCGACCCGGGCAGCCGCGTACCGCAGCCCGGGGAAGGCCTCTTCGAGGAGCGGTCGCACCGCCTCCTGGTACAAGATCTCGGACAGCTCGATGCCGGGCATGAAACCGGCGCCAGAATTCGTCATGGCCCAAGTGTCGGCGCTCTGTGTCATTATTCGGACGCGTGTCCAGGGGAGTGGGCAGCGGTCTGCTGATTGCCAGGGGGTTGGGGATGGGTGCGGGTACGGAGCCGAACGGCTCGTCCAGATCCGATGAGGAGTGGGAGCGGTTTCTGCGCGACTCGGTGGCGGGTGCCGCCGACGCGCCCAAGGAGCCGTCGGCGCGGGCCCGCGACGTGGCGAAGCGGCTGCGCGCGGAGCCCGACCGCGCCCCGGAGGGCTGGCGCGGCTATACGCCCGCGCGGCCCAAGCGGCGCACCGGCTGGTACGTGGTCGGGCTGCTGGCCTCGCTGGTGTTGCTGGTGGTGGCGCTCGCGCCGGGGTGGGTGGTGGACCTGTTCGCCGGCTCCGACTCCCAGCCGCTGGCGGCCGAGACCGCCCGCCCGACCCAGGCACCCCCGGCGGAGGCGGCTCAACGCCCCACCATGAAGGAGCCGTTCCGCGGCTCGCCGGCGGCGAACTGGGCGAGCGGAGCGGCGGGGATCACGGTGCCGAAGGCCAGTGCGGTCGGCTGGATGAGCTCGGCCGAGGTCGAGCGGGCCCTCACCCGCAGCCGGGATTTCCTCGTCGCGTCCGGCCTGGACCGCGGGGTACTGCGGGGCGAGCGCCCCGAGAAGGCGATCGCGCTGATCAACCCGCACCAGAAGGACGTCCAGGACCTGCTGAAAACCGCCTTCCGAACCCCGGGCGAGAAGAGCGATCCGCTCCTCCTCTTCAGCCGCTTCCAGCCCTCCCGCACCCAACTGGTCGGCGACGTCGTGAAGACCCGGGGCCGCCTCACCTACCGGGAGGGCGAGCGCGGCGCGCTCCAGGTGACCGCCGACGTCACCTTCGTCTACCCGGTCACCCGCGCGGACGCGGGCGGCGACGACGAGATCGTGCGCACGATAGTCCGGCGCGAGCTGGTCCTGAGCTGGGACGACCCCGACAAGGTGATCACCGAGCCGGGCACGTTCTCGATCGTCTCGTACAAGTACGACATGACCAACGGCGGCTGCGGCGCCCCCACGGGCTACTTCGTCCCGCCCTTCGGCACGGACCGCCGGGCGGACGGGGACGGTACGGAGGTCGACCCGTACGACCGCAGCACGCCGGTCGGGCGCGGCGAGTCCTCCGGGGACGAGTGCCAGAGGGCGACGCGGTCCTAGCGGGCGTTACTGGCGACGTGGACGAAACCGCGCACCAGTGGGCCGCAGGCCGTCCTCGGCCAGGCCACGACGAGATCACTGGGCGGGCGGTCGCTCAGCGGGACGACGACCAGTCCCGCGGGCAACGGCTGATCGACGGGGGCGAGGGCCGATGTGCCGTTCCACAGGACCGCTTGCAGGCACTCCTGGATCGTTCGCATGACCGGCGACGCGCCGTCGTCCCCACCGCCGGTCCAGTACGCCGTCCACGCCGGATCGGCGCCGTCCGGCAGCCGGACCCAGCGGCGGCCGACGAGGTCGGTCGACGCGACCGAGGCGTGACCGGCGAGCGGATCGTCCTCGCGCATCACCACGCCGACGGGTACGGAGCGCAGGACGCGCGTGCTGATGCCGGTGTCGTCGAAGGGAGTGCGGGTGATCGCCACGTCGACCAGCCCGGCGCGGAGTCCGGCCGTCGGGTCGCCGAGGTCGGATTCGTGGAGGGTGACGTGGACGTGCGGATGGCGGGCCCGGAAGAGCGGGACCAGTCGGCCGCCGACGTGTTCGGCCGCGTCCGCCAGGGTCCCGACGACGAGGGGCGCCGTACCCGCCGCTGCGGCCACGCGCCTGCGGATCCGGTCGGCCCGCCCCAGCAGCGCGCCCGTTTCCTCGTACAGCACCTGTCCGGCGGGCGTGAGGGTGACGCCCTTGGGGGTGCGTTCGAACAGGAGGGCTCCGAGGTCGCCCTCGAGCTGCCGGATCGCGCGGCTCAGCGGCGGCTGCGTCATGTGAAGGCGGTTCGCCGCCCGGCCGATGTGGCGCTCCTCGGCGACGGCGAGGAAATACCGGAGCGAGCGAAGGTCCACCTCACGCACGATACTCGCGCGGTATCGGAGGTTCCCAACAGGTCTTGGACGGCGGACACCGCGACGGCCAACGATGGGAACAGCAGAGCCGACGAGGAGGAGTATTCATGGCCGCCCCTGCTCTCACGGTCGGGTGCTTCCCGTACGACACGACGCGGGCGCTGTTCGACGGGACCGTGAGCACCGACGGTATCGACGTCACGATGAAGACCGCGGCGACCCTGCCGGAACTCTTCGACCGGCTGATCCGCGGGACCGAGTTCGACGTCGCCGAGCTCGGTCTCACCTTCTACCTGCGGTTGCTGAAGACCGGACTGCCGTACGTGGCGTTGCCGGTCTTCCCGAACCGCGTGTTCCGCCACTCCTGCGTCTTCGTGAACGTCCACAGCGGGATCACGGAACCGGGCGATCTCGCGGGCAGGACCATCGGCGAATTCGGCGTCTACGGTCAGGACTCCGGTGTGTGGGCCAAGGGCATCCTGATGGACGAGTACGGATTCAGGCCCGAGGAGAGCCGTTGGGTGATCGGCGGCCTCGAGCGCCCCGCACCGCCCTTCGACTTCATCCCCCATCCGCACCCGGCCGACGTCGACGTGCGCGTCGCGCCCGAGGGAAAGACCCTGAACGCGATGCTCGACGCCGGTGAGATCGACGCGCTGTTCTCGGCGAACGTCCCGCAGTGCGTGCTCGACGGATCCCCGGACGTCACCCGGCTGTTCTCCGACTTCGAGCCGCTGGAACGCGACTACTACCGGCGCACCGGCATCTTCCCGATGATGCACACCATCGTCATCCGGCGGGAACTGCTACGGGACCGTCCCGGACTCGCGCACGGCGTCTACCGTGCCTTCTCCCGGGCGAAGGACACCGCCGCCGAGAGCTACCGCGAAAGCCGCAGGCTCTACCAGGTCCAGACCATGATTCCGTGGATGAACGCCCTGGTGGACCGCAACGGTGAAGAGTTCCCCGAGGACTGGTGGCCCTACGGCATCGCGGCCAACCGCACCGCCCTCGACACCTGCCTGCGCTATCACCACGAGCAGGGCCTGACGAGCGAGCAGTGGAGGATCGAAGACGTCTTCGCCACGGAACTGCTCGACACATAGCCGCCGTCCGCAGGAGATCGACACTCGTCAGAAGTCCATTTCCACGTAGTCGATGTCGGTGAACTCCACCAGGAGGCCATCGGCGCGGCGGCCGCTGTCCTTGAAGTAGATCTCCTGGAGCCCTTCGGCGGCGATGTCCCGGAGCTGCTGTTCGGTGGCGCCGGTGGACTGGGCATCGAAGAGGCGGGCCGCGTAGGCCGGGCATCTTGCGGTGCATGTTCACCCGGGCGGTGGCGATGACGGCGGCGCGGATGTCGGGGCGCCACGTGGGGCGTTCCAGGGCGGGCCAGCGTTCGCCGGGGCGGTAGCGGACGCCCTGGGGCCGTTCGCGCAGCTTGCCGATGCCGCCCTTGACGGTGGCCTTGACGGCGGACAGGACGGCGGCCTGCCCGGGGTCGGCCTCCTTGTGCCGCTCCATGGCGGCGAGGAAGTCCGGCGGGCTCATCCCGGACACCACGCCGAGCCGCTCCATGGTGGCCATGTAGGCGTCGCGCAGCCGGGTGTACCAGGCGTCCAGATACGGGCCGGTCTCGGGGCGGACCCACGCCTCGGCGGGCCGTACCTCGTGGCCGAGTTCCACGGCGTACGCGACGGTCGGCGTGGCGTACCAGGCGAGGCCCTCGGGGCGGTTGCCGTGCGGGGTGAAGGGGTTCGGGAGGCGCGGGTCGAGGTCGATGTGGGACAGGTCGACCAGCCAGCTGCCGGGCAGCGCCTTGTCGAAGGCGGGCGCCGTGCGGTGCTCCGCCGCCCCGCGGGTGGCGCGACCACCAGTGGCGCGGGGGGCGTGGGAGGCGTGGGCTCCGGCACCTCGGGGGCGGGAGCGGGAGCCGGGTCCGGGTAGAGCTTGGCCAGTTCGCTCAGGAAGTGGGCGTACGCCTCGCGTTGCGGCGGCCTGGGGTCGGTCTTCCCGTTCTCCCAGTTGACCACCGTCGCACGGCGCACCTTCAGCGCCTTGGCGACCTACTCCTGACTCAGGCCGTGTGCCTTGCGCAGCCGCTCCCGCTCGGCCGGTGACGGCAGCGGTGACTGGCCCGCGATCAGTGCGTCGATCGCGTCGAACAACTCGGACATGGAACGCCTCCCGCCCCCGTTATACACAGGGGCGGACTTCCGGCGCACATATCGCGGACAGACCGGCGGTGGTGTGCGTGGTCTACCGCTCGGGGACGTAGAAAGCCGTGGTGGCACGGGCAGCGGCGGCCGCCAGGTCGGCCGGTGCGCCGGACGCCTCGTACGCCGCGCCCCACGCCTCGCTGCTGCGGGTCGAGTACTCCCGCGCCTCGTCCGACCCCTCCCACGCGGCCGGGTCGTCGATCGACTCGCCGCGCAGGTGCAGGCCGAGGCCGAGGAGGGCCAGGTCCCAGCCGACTCCGGTGGCGCCGGGGCCGAACCGGTCCCAGAACTCGGCGGGCACGACCGCGACGTGCTCCAGCTCGAACACGGTGCGCTCGGCGCCGTCGGCGGTCAGCCGCAGCTCGACCTGGCTGAAGCCGGGGTTCTCGCCGAACAGCCAGCTGACCGTGAGCAGTCGCGGGGGTTCGCAGCGCAGGATCTCGCCGCCCGCGTTGCCCTTCAGCTGGTAGTGGCCGCCGAGCCGCAGGTCGCCGCTGACCGGCAGGAACCAGCGGGCGATCCGCTCGCGGTCGGTGCACGCCTCCCAGACGTCCTCGATCGCGGCGTCGTAGGTGCGGCGCAGCAGTACGGTGCGGGCGTCGCCTTCGGGGACGGCGCGGCTGCCGACCGCGCGGTGGACGTGGTTGATCTGGTCGACGATGTCACTCATGGCTGCTCATCCCTGTTGGTGCGACTTTCAGTGCGGCTTGTCGGTGCCGCGGTCGGCGTCGGCGTCGCCGCCGCGCTCTTCACGCAGCCGCCGCTCCCGCTTCCCGCGTGCCAGCTCGGTGCCGAGGGCGTCCAGCCGCTGTTCCCAGAAGCCGCGGAACCGGTCCAGCCAGGCGTCGGCCTCGCGCAGGGGCTCGGCCTCGACGGCGTACAGCCGCCGGGTGCCCTCGGCCCGCACCGAGGCGAAGCCGGAATCCCGCAGCACGCGCAGATGCTGTGATACCGCGGGCTGCGAGATGCCGAACTCGGCGCGGATGGTGGAGCTGACGGCGCCCGATGTCTGTTCGCCTTCGGCGAGCAGTTCGAGTATCCGGCGCCGTACGGGATCTCCCAGTACGTCGAATGCGTGCACAGCCAGGACTATTTCAGTCGCGGCTTATATAAGTCAATACTTAAGAAACGGGAGGCTATGTCGAGACGTCGTCCAGGTCGTCCCACTGGGCGAGCAGGTCCTCCTCGGTGGGCTCGGGGCCGGGGACGTCGGCGGTGAGGGGCTGTTCGGCCCAGATGATCTTGCCGGTGAGGGTGTAGCGGGTGCCCCAGCGCTGGGCGAACTGGGCCACCAGGAACAGGCCCCGGCCGCCCTCGTCCGTGGAGGCGGCCCGGCGCAGATGGGGTGAGGTGCTGCTGCCGTCGGAGACCTCGCAGATGAGGCTGCGGTCGCGGACGAGACGGACCTTGATGGGCCCGGAGCCGTAGCGGATGGCGTTGGTGATCAGCTCGCTGAGGATGAGTTCGGTGGTGAAGCCGCTCTCCTCCAGGCCCCATCCGGCCAGCCGCCGGGCAGCCTGGGAGCGGACTCCGGCGACGGCGGCGGGGTCGGAGGGGACCTCCCACTCGGCGACGGAGTCGGGGTCCAGGAGATGGGTGCGGGCGACGAGGAGGGCGACGTCGTCCCGAGGCTGCGCGGAGGTCATCGCCCCGAAGACGGCCCGGCAGATCTCCTCGGGGCCGCGTCCGGGATTGCCCTCGAGGGTGCTGCGCAGAAGCCGGAGACCGGTGTCCCGGTCGCGATCGCGGTCCTCGACCAGACCGTCGGTGTACAGGGCCAGCCGGCTGCCCTCGGGCAGCAGCAGCTCGGTCGTCTCCACGGGCTCGCCGCCGAGGCCGAGCGGCGGGGCGAGCGGGACCTCGGGGAAGGTGACGGTGCCGTCGGGGTAGGTCAGGGCGGGGCCCGGGTGGCCCGCCCGGGCCATGGTGCAGCGGCCGGTGACCGGGTCGTAGATCGCGTACAGACAGGTGGCCCCGCTGATCGGCGCGGCGTCGGTGTCCGCGGCGACCTGGTCCTGGTCGAAGCGGGTGACCAGCTCGTCGAGGTGGGTGAGGATCTCGTCCGGCGGCAGGTCGAGCGCGGAGAAGTTGTGCACGGCGGTGCGCAGCCGCCCCATGGTGGCGGCGGCGTGCAGCCCGTGGCCGACGACGTCGCCGACGACGAGGGCGACCCGGGCGCCGGGCAGCGGGATGACGTCGAACCAGTCGCCGCCGACCCCCGCCTGGGCGGGCAGATAGCGGTGCGCCACCTCCAGGGCGTCCTGTTCGGGCAGCCCCTGCGGCAGCAGGCTGCGCTGGAGGGTGACGGCCATGGAGTGCTCGCGGGTGTAGCGGCGGGCGTTGTCGATGGCGACGGCGGCGCGGGCGACCAACTCCTCGGTGAGGGCCACGTCCTCCTGGTCGAACGGCTCGGACTTCTCCGAGCGCCAGAAGGTGGCGATGCCGAGGGTGACGTCCCGGGCGCGCAGCGGAATGGTGATCATCGAGTGGATGCCGTACTCGACGATCCGCACGGCCTGCTCGGGGTCCTGCTCCTGCCATCCCGCGAAGTCCCGGATGTCGGCGTCGAGCACCGGCCGCCCGGCGCCGAAGCCGAGCGCCTGCGGCGCGCCGCGCACGTACGTCGTCCGCTTGCCGACCCGCCACAGCGGATGGTCGTCGCGGATGCCGAAGGTGGCCGTACGGCACATGGCGTCGCCCACCGGCTCGTCGCCGCGCAGCACCGGGTCCACCAGGTCGACGGTGGCGAAGTCGGCGAACCACGGCACCGCGAACCGGGTCAGTTCCTCGGTGGTGCGGGCGATGTCGAGGGTGGTGCCGATCTTCGCGCCCGAGTCGTACAGCAGCCGCAGCCGCTTCTCCGCCACCTCGGCCTGGCCGGACAGCGCGCGCAGTTCGGTGGTGTCACGGAGGGTGGCGACGCTGCCGGGGAGACCGCCGTTCCACTGGGTGGAGCGCTGGTTGACGGCCAGCAGCCGGTCCCCCGCGAGATGCACCTCGTCGGTGGCCACGCGGCCGGAGGCCAGCAGCTCGGCGGTGCGCGGTTCGAGCCCCAGGGCGCGGACGTGGCGGCCCTCGGCGTCCGGGGGCAGGTCGAGCAGGCGGCTCGCCTCGTCGTTGACGAGGACGAGGCAGCCGTGGCCGTCGACGATGAGCACGCCCTCGCGGACGGAGTGCAGCACCGCGTCGTGATGCTCGTACATGCGGGTCATCTGGGCCGGGCCCAGGCCATGGGTCTGGCGCCGCAGCCGGCGGCCCACCAGGGCGGTACCGGCGGTGGCCAGGGCGAGCGCGCCCCCGGCCGCGCCGAGGACCAGCGGCAGCTGGCGGGTGACCCGGCCGCTGACGTCGTGGGCGGTCATCCCGGCGCAGATCACACCGACGACCTTCCCGTCGGCCCGCCGGATCGGAACCGTGGCCTGCACTTCCTTGCCCAGGGGGCCTTGCACGGTCTCGGTGACGACCTTGCCGCGCAGCGCGGGCTTGTAGTCGGCGACGAGCTGCTTGCCGATCTGCTGCGGCAGCGGATGGGTATAGCGGACGCCCCTGGGGTTCGCCGCGACGACGAAGTCCAGGCCCGCCCGCTTACGGACCTGCTCGGCCCGCGGCTGGAGCACGGTGGTCGGATGGCGGGACGTCATGGCCTCCGCGGTGCCCGGAGACCCGGCGAACGCCTGGGCCACGGCGGTGGACCGGTTGATCGCCTCCTGCTCGCTGTCGTTCCGTGCCTGGAGGACGAGGGCCAGCGTCGCCACGGCGATGAGCATGACGACGACGACCGCCTGTACGGCAAACACCTGCCCGGCGATGCTGCGCACGCCGAGCAGGGCGCGCAGGCGCCCCCGCGACCGGACTGGCGGGGAAGGCTTCGATCGACCGAAAAATCCGATCACCCCCTATTCCTAACACCTCACAGCGCCAGGACGTGAGCGGCTGCGGTGAGACAGTACCCGCCACCGGACGGTTGATACGTTCCAGTCACCTACCGGTGGCCTTCGGTGGCGTTGCGTAGGGGTTCGGAGGGCCGAGTTCAGGAGGCGGGAGAGAGGGGAAGGACCCTGCCGCCGGGCCGTGGTTCCCGTGTCCGTCCGGCATCCGCACCACGTGTTGTCCGATCATGGCCGCCGCCTCCGGGGCGGGGCCCGGTGAGCATGGAGGCGAGTGCCGTTGTCGACACGTCGATACTTACGGGACATACGGACGCACCACCACGGACGGGCGCGGCGTCACAGATCCTCGGCCCGGATGAGGGGAACGGTCGGGGCGGTCGTCCTGGCGGTGCTGGCCCTGCTCGTACCGGCCGCCGCCTCCGGCCCGGCGATGGCCGCCGGGCGCGCCGCGGCCGCTCCCGCCGTGATCCCGGCGCCGGTGCGGTGGACCGGTCAGGAGGGCACGCTGCGGCTGGCCGCCGCGGCGGCGGTCGTCGCGCGGACGCCGGAGCTGCGCGGTGACGCGGCGACGTTCGCCGACGACGTGGCCGACGCGACGGGGCTGCGGCTGTCCGTGGTGACCGGCGGGGACGGCAAGGCGGGCGATGTGGTGCTGGGTGTGGACGCGTCCCGGAAGGATCTGGGCGCCGAGGGGTACGAACTGGTCGTCGGCGACACCGTGCGGATCACCGGGGCCACGGCCGCCGGGGCGTTCCTCGGGACCCGGACCGTCCTCCAGATGCTCGGCGGCGGGCGCGAGCTGCCGCACGGCAGGACCATCGACGTGCCGCGGTACGCCGAGCGCGGGGTGGGGGTGTGCGCCTGCTACATCCACATCTCGCTGGACTGGTTCGAGCGGCTGATGCGCGAGATGGCGTATCTGAAGCTGAACCAGCTGTGGATCGAGGCGAAGGTGGCCAGCGACGACTACCCGAAGACGAAGTTCTGGGGCTACTACACCAAGGACGAGGTACGGCGGCTGTCGGCGATGGCCCGGAAGTACCACATCACCGTCGTACCGGAGATCAACTCCCCCGGGCACATCGACCCGTATCTCCAGAACCACCCCGAACTCCAGCTCACGGACACCAAGGGCACCCGGTCGCCGTCGCGGCTGGACATCACCCGTCCCGAGGCGTTCGCCTTCTACACCGGGCTGCTGGACGAGGCGCTGACCGTGTGGGACACCCCGTACTGGCACATGGGCGCGGACGAGTACATGCTGGGCTCCGACTACGCCGCGTATCCGCAGATCGCCGCGTACGCCAAGGCCAAGTACGGCGCCCGGGCCACCCCGCAGGACGCGTTCGTGGACTTCGTCAACCGGGTCGACGACCATGTGCGCGCCGGAGGGCGGACCCTGCGGATCTGGAACGACGGGCTGACCGGCGACAACACCGTCCCCGTGAACAAGGACATCCGGGTCGAGCACTGGACCGCCGAACCCGAGCAGCCGCCCTCGGCCCTGCTCGCCCAGGGCCATCAGGTGATGAACTCGGCCTACGCGCTCTATCTCATCCGCGGCGGCTCCCCCATGAAGACGCGGGAGCTGTACGAGAGCGACTGGACGCCGCTGCGCTTCGAGGGCGAGACGCTGAGCGGCCCCCAGCCGGGCATCACCGGGGCGAAGATCACCATGTGGCCGGACTCGGCGGCGGCCCAGACCGAGAACGAGGTCGAGTCGGAGGCGTATCTGCCACTGCGCTTCCTCGCCCAGGCCACCTGGGGCAGCCCGAAACCGGCCGCCACGTACGACGCGTTCAGCACGCTCGCCCGCGGCATCGGCCACGCGCCCGGCTGGGAGAACACCGTGCGGCTTCCGGTGAAGGACGGCACGTACGCCCTGACCCAGCCCGGCTCCGCCACCCGGCTGACCACGGTGGGCGGCGGCGAGGGCGCCACCGTACGGTTCGGGGACGACAGCGGCGCCACGTGGCGGCTGTCGGCCACCGCGGACGGCTACTACACGCTCCGCGCCGTGCGCGGGGGTGCGGCCACCGACTACTGCCTGGACATGGTGAAGGGCGCCCGCTACCTCGGCGCCCCGCTGGAGGCGGGCGCCACGGTCACCACGCAGACGTGTTCCGCCACGGCCCGCACCCAGCGGTGGCAGCTGACCGGCACCGGGACGCGGGTGCGGCTGGTCAACGCCATCTCCCAGCTCGGCCTCGCGCAGCGCGCCGCCGACGGCGTGGCGGTGCAGCAGCCACCGGACCAGCAGGCGGCGGCCGAACTGCGCCCGGTGGCCGTCATCTGAGGCGACGTGTCCGAGCGCATGGTGTCGGACCCGTGGTGGTGGGCAGGGGGTCAGTCATATCCTGCGGGCGCGTTGATCGACTTCCTATGGAGGACGCATGACCGTCGGCAGCAGTCCCTCCCGGGCCGTGGTGGTGGGCACCGGATCCCGTGCGCAGATGTTCACCACGGCGCTGGCCCGGCGCCCCGGGCTGCGGGTCGCCGCGCTGTGCGACCCCAACCCGGTGCGCATCGCCCACCACCAGCGGCTGCTGAAGGAGGCGGGCGAGCCGGAGGCGGCCGCGTGGGGGCCGGAGGACTTCGAGCGGCGGCTGCGGGCGGACGACATTCAGGAAGTGGTCGTGACCTGCGTGGACGCGCTGCACGACGCCTACATCGTGCCCGCGCTGCGGGCCGGGTGCCGGGTGGTCACCGAGAAGCCGATGACCACCGACGCCGCCAAAGGCCGCCGCATCCTCGAAACCGTCGAGGAGACCGGCAACCACCTGTCGGTGGCCTTCAACTACCGCTTCAACCCGGTGCACGAGGAAGTCCACCGGCAGCTGTCCGGGGGCGCCATCGGCGAGGTGCTGTCGGTGCACTTCGAATGGCTGCTGGACACCCGGCACGGCGCGGACTACTTCCGCCGCTGGCACCGCGAGAAGCAGCACAGCGGCGGGCTGATGGTCCACAAGTCCAGCCACCACTTCGACCTGGTCAACTGGTGGCTGGGGGCCAGGCCGCAGGAGGTGTTCGGCTACGGCAGGCTCGGCTTCTACGGCCGCGCGGCGGGCGAACGCAGCGGCTACCGCCGCGAGTACGAGCGGGCCCACGGCGCGTCCGCCGCTAGGGACGACCCGTTCGCACTGGAGCTGGCCGACAACGACGCGCTGCGCTCGCTGTACCTCGACGCCGAGGGGGCGGACGGCTACCACCGGGACCGCAATGTGTTCGGCGACGGCATCTCCATCGAGGACGACATGTCGCTGCTGGTGCGCTACGACACCGGCGCCACCATGACGTACCACCTCACCGCGTACTCCCCGTGGGAGGGCTACCGCGTGATGTTCAACGGCACCCGCGGCCGCCTCGAGCTGGAGGTGGAGGAGAGCCGGTGGCAGCCGCCCGTGCTGAACACCGCCTCGGGCCGGGGCACCATCCACGGCGACGAGGCGCTCGCCAACGCGGGCGGGCCGCGGGTGGTACTGCGCCCGCTGTGGGAGCCGCCGCGGGAGGTGGCGCTTCCGGCGTTCGACCACGCGGGACACGGTGGCGGGGACGAGCGCATGCTGACGGCGCTGTACGGCCCTGACCCGGCAAACGCCACCGCGGGGCCCGCCACCGCCGACGCGTCCGACGCGTCGAGGCAGCGGGCCACCGAGGCGGACGGGGCGCTGGCCCTGGTCACCGGTCTGGCGGCGAATGAATCGTTTGTCTCCGGAAAGCCCGTGGCCACGGCGGAGGTGGTGCCGGTATGACCCCGGGCGCACGGCTGGACGGGCGGGTGGCGCTGGTGACCGGGGCGACCGGTGGCATCGGCGACGCCGTCTCGCGACGGCTCGCCGCCGAGGGGGCGCCGGTGGTGGTGACGGACGTGGACCAGCAGCGGTGCGACGCGCTCGCGGCCGAGCTGGCCACTGGCCGGGGCACCGCGCTCGGCCTGGCCCTGCACGTCAGCGACGAGGACGCGTGGCAGGCCGCCGCCGAGCGGGTGGCCGAGGCGCTGGGCGGTCTGTCGGTGCTGGTGAACAACGCGGGCATCGCCGAGCCCCGATGGGGCGGCTGGGCAGGACCGAGGAGGTGGCGGGGGCGGTGGCGTTCCTGGCGTCGGACGACGCGAGCTTCGTCACCGGCTCGGAGCTGTACGTGGACGGCGGCTGGACGGCTCGCTGACCCGCGTGAAGGGCCGCCGTGCCACGGGGCGGCCCTTCACGCAGGCCGGGAACCTAGGCGCTGAGCCGTTCCTGCTGTGCCGTCAGTTCCAGGCCCATGTGCTGGGCGAGGCCGACGGCGAGGGCCGCCACGGTCGGGTGCTGCCAGACGAAGTTCGCGGCGAGCTTGATGTGCAGGCCGGTCTCCAGGCGTACCCGCAGCTCCATGGCGAGCAGCGAGTCGAAGCCCAGGGACCTCAGCGGGGTCTGGGGGTCGAGGGTGGTGCTGCTCAGCCGCAGGACGACCCGGATGTGCTCGGTCAGATACGCCTCCAGGGCGGCGCGGCGGGCGAGTCCGGGCGGGACGGCGGTCAGCCGGGCCCGGATGTCGTCGGTGTCCTCCCGGGCGTCGGCCGGGTGGTCCTCGCCGGGGAGGAGCTGTCCGAACAGGGACGAGTGGCGTCCGGTGGCCGGGATCCAGCTGGTGGGCTCGCCGGGGATGACACCGGTGTGCACCCGCCCGTACGCGAGAAGCGTGCCGAGCGCGCGGAGGCCCTGGTCGGTGGGGATGGTCTGGTAGCCGCGCTCGGCGAAGCCGGTGGCGACGCCGGTCTCGCCCCACGGGCCCCAGCCCACGGCCAGGGTCCGCAGCCCCTGGGCGGAGCGCCAGGCGGCGAAGCCGTCCAGCCAGGCGTTGGCGGCGGCGTAGGCGCCCTGCCCGGGGTTGCCCAGCAGCGAGGCCATGGAGGAGAACACCGCGAACCAGTCGGGCCGCGCCCCGGCGGTGGCCCGGTGCAGCCGCCACGCCCCGGTGACCTTCGGCGTCCACACCCGGTGCAGCTGGTCGTCGCGGATGTTGGTGACCGCCGCGTCGTCGAGGACCATGGCGCAGTGGACGACGCCGTCGAGCCGTGCCCCGTCCGCGGTGGCGGCGGCCACCAGCCGGTCGGCGGTGCCGGGGCGGCCGATGTCGCCGAGGATGACGGTGACCCGGGTGCCATCGGCCGACAGCTCGGCGAGGGTCTGCGCGTCGGTGGCCAGGGGCGCGGTACGTCCGTTGAGCACGAGGTGGCCCGCGCCCTGGGCGGCCAGCCAGCGGGCGGTGGCCAGGCCGAGGCCGCGCAGGCCACCGGTGATCAGATAGGTGCCGCCCTCGCGCACCGGGACGGGCCCGTCGGGCAGCACGGCGCTGATCTCGCCCCGCTGAGGGAGGGTCAGCACCAGTTTGCCGAGGTGGCGGGCGCCCGCCATCTGCCGGAACGCCTCGGTGACATCGGCCAGCGGATAGGTGGTGCAGCGCAGGGGCTTGAGGCGTCCGGCGGCGAACTCGTCCAGCACCTCGTGCAGCATGGCGGCGAACACCCGGGGCCGGGAGGTCTGGAGTTCCACCAGGTCGACCGTGCTGAAGGTGATGTTGTGACGCAGGGGTGAGAGCCCGAGCGGGGCGTCGGAGAGGATGTCGCGGACGCCGAGTTCGATGAAGCGGCCGAAGGGGCGCAGCGACTCCAGACCGGCCCGGATGGCCGCGCCGGACAGGGAGTTGAGGACGACGTCGACGCCCTCGCCGCCGGTGGCTTCCATGATCTCGTCGCGGAAGTCGAGCGAGCGGGAGTCCATGACCTGGGCGATGCCCATGGAGTGCAGATAGCGGCGCTTTTCCTCGCTGCCCGCGGTGGCCAGCACCTCGGCGCCCAGCAGCCGGGCGACGGCGATGGCCGCCAGTCCGGTGCCGCCGGTGGCGGAGTGGATCAGCACCCGCTCGCCTTCGGTGACCCGGGCGATGTGGCGCAGCGCGTACCAGGCGGTGAGGAAGGCGAGCGGCAGTCCGGCGGCGGTGGCCGGGTCGAGGCCATCCGGGATGGGGGCGGTGCAGTCGGCGGGTACGACGGTGAAGGACCCGAAGGCGCCGCCGCGCGCGTCGGCCGCGACGACCCGGTCCCCGACCCGGACGTGGTCGACGCCGGGGCCGACGGCGGTCACCTCACCGGCGCATTCGAAGCCGAGCCGGTAACGCACGTCGCTGTCGCCGGGGAGCAGGCCCATGGCGGTGAGGACGTCGCGGAAGTTCATGCCCGCGGCCAGGACGCGCAGTTCGGCCTCGCCGGGGCCGGGCGGGCGCCGCCCGGCGGTGGCGAGTTCCAGGGTGCCGAGGTCGCCGAGGCGTCCGGCCCGCAGCCGGAAGCCGTCGGTGCCGCAGCGTACGGTGCGGGCGGCGGCCGTGGTGCGTTCGGTGTCGGTCAGGGGCGCGTAGCCGAGCCGGGCGGTGTGGCGTGTTCCGGCGCGCAGCGCGATCTCGTCCTCGGCGGCGTCGGCGAGGAGTTCGGGGACGAGGCCGAGCGACGGTGCGGCCGGGTCGGTGTCGACCAGGGTGGCGCGCAGTTCGGGGTGTTCGAAACCGAGTACCCGCACCAGTCCGCGCAGGGCGCTCTGCGCCGGATCGGGCACGTCCTCGGGCACCACGGCCCGGGCGCCGCGGGTGACGGCGTACAGGCGCGGCCGGTCGGCGGGCCCGGCGGAGCGGGTGGCGAGGGCCTGGGCGGTGGCGAGCAGCCGCCGGGTGCGGCGCAGCGCGTCGGCGGTACGAGCGTCGTCGGTACGGCCGTCCTCGGTGCGGCCGTCCTCGGCGCCCGGCGGGGTGCCGCACAGCAGGACCACGCCGCGCGGCAGGGCGCCGGGGCCGGTGAGCCCGGCGATCAGGTCGTCGCGGAGGTCTTCGAGCGGTGTGTCGTCCAGGGGCGGGTCCCAGACCCGGGCGGTGGCTCCGGCGGCGCGCAGCGCGTCGGCGGTGATGTGCTCGGTGCCGTCGCCCTCGCCGACGACGAGCCAGTGGCCGGGCGGGCGTCCGCCGTCCGGGGCGGGCAGCTCGGCGCGCTTCCAGCCGACCTCCAGGAACCACTGGTCGACTCCGGTGGTCTGCTGGGCGGCGCTGCGGGCGATGCGCAGGCCGTCGATGGCGAGGACCGGGCGGCCGTCGCCGTCGAGCAGCCGGATGTGGCCGACGAGGGCCCCGGCGGTGCTCTCGGCCGTCAGCCGGGCGTGGCAGTAGACGGCGGTGGCGGGGTCGCCGAGGATGCGGGCGGTCTGCATCCGGACGGGCAGCACCAGCCCCTGGTCGGCGTCCTCCAGGAGCCCGGCCGCCACGAGCTGGGCGCACAGGTCGACCAGGACGGGGTGGACGCGCAGGGCGTGTCCGGGGGTGCGGGCGGCGTCGGGGACGCGTACCCGGGCCCAGAAGCTGTTGCCGTGGCGGGAGGTGTGCACCTCGGTGATCCCGACGAACGCCGTGCCGTGTTCGATGCCCCGGGCCCGCAGGTTTGCGTACAGGGCGGCAGGTTCGAGGGGGACGGGGTGGCGCAGGGCCAGGGTGCGTACGGAGGCGGGGCGGGGCCGGGCGGGCGCGGCGAGGCGGCGCAGGACCGCCCCCGCCTGCCTGATCCAGGTGCCGTCGTCGTCACGTCCGAAGATCTCGCAGGTGGCGCGGTCGGGCGCGGCCACGGTGACCGTCGTGCTGAGGTCGGTGTGCTCGGCGACGGTCAGCAGTTCGTGGAAGCGCAGATCGGTGACCTCGACCTCGGTGGGGTCGGCGTCGAAGACCTGGCAGGCGGTGGTGAGCGCCAGCGCGTAGTAGACGGCGCCGGGCAGGACGGGGGTGCCGTGCACCCGGTGGTCGTCCAGCCAGGGCAGGGTGGCGGTGCCGGTGCTGGCGCGCCAGGAGTGGCGGACGGATTCGCCGGGCACTTCGGTGTGGCTGCCGGGCAGTTCACCGGCGGACCGGCCGGTGTCGGCAACGGGGGCGGGGAGGGCGGGGGTGGCCCAGTGGGGGGTGCGGTCGAAGGTGATCGCGGGGACGTCGGCGAGGTCGCCGTCCCCGTACAGGCGGGCCCAGTCGACGGGGACACCCGCACAGTGGAGGGCGGCGAGCTGGGTGCGGAAGGTGGTGGTCTCGTCCTCGCCGCGGCGCAGGGTGGGCAGGACGACCGGGTCCCGGGTCAGGTCGGCGAGAGTACGGGCGACGGGGTGGGTGACCACGGGGTGCGGGGAGATCTCGACGTACACCACGTGGCGGTCGGCCGCGGCGGCGGTGAGGGCGGCGGAGAAGCGCACCGGGCGGCGCAGGTTGGCGCACCAGTAGTCGGCGTCGAAGGCGGGCAGGTCGTGCGGGTCGTCGAGGACGGTGGTGTAGAAGGGGACGTCCGGCCGCCGGGGGGTCAGATCGGCGAGGACGGCGCGCAGTTCGGGGAGCAGCGGGTCGACCTGCGGGGAGTGCGAGGCGACGTCGACGGCGACCAGGGCGGCGGGGACGCCGCGGGCCTCCCAGTCGGCGACGAGGCGTTCCACGCGGGCGGTGTCCCCGGCCACGACGGTGGAGCCAGGCGCGGCCATGACGGCGACGGTGACGGCGCCGGAGGCAGCGCTGTCGAGTGCGGCCTGGACCTCGTCGGCGGGCAGGCCCACGGTGGCCATGGCGCCGCTTCCGGCGATGCGGGTGAGCAGCGCGGAGCGGCGGCAGATGACCCTGACGCCGTCGGCCAGGGAGAGCGCCCCCGCCACCACGGCGGCCGCCACCTCGCCCATGGAGTGGCCGACGACCCCGGCCGGTTCGACGCCGTGGGCGCGCCAGGTGGCGGCGAGGGCGGTCTGGAGGGCGAACAGCACGGGCTGGACGCGGGCGCAGCCGGTCACCGGCTCGCCCGCGCGGACGATGTCGAGCACCGAGAACCCGGCCTCGGCGGCGATGAGTTCGTCGGCCTCGGCGAGGGCCGCGGCGAAGGCGGGTTCGCGCTCCAGCAGTCCGCGTCCCATGCCGGGCCACTGCGAGCCCTGTCCGGAGAACACCCACACCGGCCGCCGGGACACCTCGGCGCCCACGGCGCCGGTCACCACGGCCGGGTGGGCCTGACCGGTGGCGAACACGCGCAGGGCCTCGACGAGTTCGCCGTGGGTGGTGGCGGTGACACCGAGACGGCCGCGGCCCGCGGCACGGCGCAGGGCCAGGGTGTGGGAAATGTCGCGCAGCGGTACGGCCGCGCCGTCGCCCTCCAGCCAGTCGGCCATGCGCCGCGCCGCGACCGGCAGCGCGGCGGGTGACCCGGCGGGGAGGAGGACGATGTGCGGGTCGGGGGCGCCGGTGGTGTGACGTGGCCGCCGCGTGCGGGAGCGGACCGGGGTGGCGGGCGGCTGTTCCAGCACCACATGGGCGTTGGTCCCGGAGAACCCGAAGGAGGAGACGGCCGCGAGGCGGGGCCCGGTGCGCACGGGCCAGGGGGTGAGTTCCCGGGGGATGAAGAAGCGGGTGGCGTTGGCGTCGATGGCCGGGTTCCAGCGGGTGAAGTGCAGATTGGGCGGGATGCGGCCCTCGTTCAGGCAGAGAATCGCCTTGATGAGCCCGGTGACCCCGGCGGCAGGTTCGAGGTGGCCGAGGTTGGTCTTCACGGACGCCAGGGCGCAGCGGTCGCGGCCGGTGCCGTACACCTGGGCGAGGCTGGTGAATTCGACGGGGTCGCCGACCGGGGTGCCGGTGCCATGGGTTTCGATCATTCCGATGTCGCGGGCGTCGATCCCGGCGCGGGCGAGCGCCTCCTCGTACAGGGCGCGCTGCGCGGTGGGCGAGGGTGCGGCGAGCCCGTCGGAGTGGCCGTCCTGGTTGACGGCGGAGCCGCGCAGGACGGCGAGGACGCGGTCGCGGTCGCGGAGGGCGTCGGAGAGGCGCTTGAGGACGACGATGCCGCAGCCCTCGCCGCGTACGAAGCCGTCGGCGGAGGCGTCGAAGGCGTGGCAGTGGCCGGTGTGGGAGAGCATGCCCATCCGGTCGAAGGAGCGGGTGACTCTGGGGTCGAACATCAGGGTGACGCCACCGGCGAGGGCCAGATCGCATTCGCCCGCGCGCAGTGCCTGGGCCGCGAGGTGCACGGCGACCAGGGAGGAGGAGCAGGCGGTGTCCAGGGCGAGGCAGGGTCCGTGGAGGCCGAGGAGGTAGGAGATCCGGCCGGCGGCGACGCAGTGCGCGTTGGACAGGGACGAGCCCTGCTGCTCCGGGGCGTGCCGCTCGAGGCGGTCCGCGTAGTCGTTGTAGCTGAGGCCGGTGAAGACGCCGGTGGCGGTGCCGGTGAGCCGGTCGGGCGATGTTCCGGCGTGTTCCAGGGCCTCCCAGGCCACTTCCAGCAGCAGCCGGTGCTGCGGGTCGAGGACGTCGGCCTCGCGGCCGGAGACGCCGAAGAAGTCGGCGTCGAAGCCGGACACGTCGCGCAGATAGCCGCCGACGGCGGGCAGCCCGGAGCCGTCCGCCGGGCCGGTGGCGGAGGCCGGGCCGGTGGCGGACGGTGGCCCCCACAGGGCGGTGCGCTCGGCGGGGGGCGCGGCGACCGCGTCCCGCCCCTCGGCGAGCAGCTGCCACAGGGCGGCGGGCGAGTCGATGTCACCGGGGAGTCGGCAGCCCATGCCGACCACGGCTATGCGGGCGGGCGGGCGGCCGGAGGCAGGGGTGTTCTGACGCATCGGGGTCTCCGTTGGGGGGTTCGGCCTGTGGGGTGGAGGCCGTGAGGGGGGTGCGGAGTCGCGGACTTACGTGGCGTCCGGACTGCCCAGCAGCATCGCGTGCTTCACTCCACCGATCTGGTAGTTGAAGCTCAGCGCGTAGTCGAAGTCGAGGGGACGGGTGCGGGTGCCGGGGACCGGGTCGAAGGGCAGCCCGTCGGCGGGTTCCTCGCAGTTGGCGGTGGGGCACACCGCGCCCTGTTCCATCATCATCAGGGTCAGGGCGGCGCCGACGCAGCCGATGGGCGAGCCGTGGTGGCCGAAGCAGGCTTCCTGGGTGCTCACCAGGACGGAGCTGTCCGGTCCGTACAGCTCCCGGATGGCCCCCGCCTCGAGGGCGGTGACGGCCGCGCCGCCGTCGCAGGCGCCGTTGATGTACGGGATCTGCTCGATCCGCCACCGGTCGCCGAGGCAGGCGCGGACGGCCCGGACGAGCTGTGCGCCACTGGGGTCGGTGGCGAGGGGGTTGTCGAGGCCGTCGCGGGTCATGGCGGTGGCGAGCACCTGGCCGTAGAGGTGTGCGCCGCGGCGCAGGGCGTGTTCGCGGCTCTCCAGGATCACGGTCGCGGATCCTTCGCCGTGGTTGATGCACTCGGCACGCCGGTCGTAGGGGCGCATGAGGGAGTCGAACGAGGCGACGAGGTCGGGCATGGCGGCGGCGTCCATCGCCTCGTGGGCGCGCTGCGCGCCCACTTGCACCCGCTGGCCGTGCTGGATCAGCCCGACGTCGAAGACGTCGACTCCGGTCACGACGGCCATCTCGATCTCGCCGGTGGCGATCATCCGGCGGGCGTTGCCGATCTGTACGGCGGCGGACGAGCAGCCGCAGGCCACCGTGAAGCAGGGTCCTGTGGAGCGGGCGGCCGCGGCCTGGACGACCACGACGTCGGCGGGTGTCGCGCCCAGTGCCGCCGTGACGAACATCTCCACGCCGTCCAGCGCCGCGGCGTTCTCGGACTGGGTGTTGAGCAGCGAGAGGTACACACCGACGTTGGTGTCCACTCCGCCGCGGCCGACCAGGATCGCCGCCTCGCTCAGATCCCCGGCCCGGAGGTCGAGTTCGGCGTCGGCGCACGCCTCCACCAGGGACACCAGCCCGAAGCGGTGGGCGTCGGTGAAGTGGCCGGAGAAGAACTCGGGGATTTCGGGCAGCCGTTCCCCGAAATGCTCTGGGGTGAGGTTCACCGCACCGTAGGCGATGTCCCGTTGCAGGAGGGCGGAGCGGCCGTGGGAGGCCATATCCCATAGCTGACCCGGAGTGAATACGGGACCGGCGTCGCCCGGCAGGCAGAAACCCAGACCGGTGACGACCGCGTCCCGCGGTCTTTTCATCGGGCTCTCCTGAAGCTGATAATAGTTGTCATGACGACCACCTGACTATCGCTCGGAAACGATATACGGACTAGAAGACGTTACGCCGCGCCAAGGACCCCCGGAAGGTTGTGCCGTATCACCTAGGTGGATACGGCAACGAGGGCGCTCTGATACGTACCCCCGGCGCCCGGGGCACACCACCACTCCGCCATCGGGCCCCGTGTTCCCGCGCACGCCCCCTCTTGCGGAAACTTCCTGAAAACGAACGGAAAACACTGTCATTCGCGGGCGTCTCAGTGGGCATCTCATCGGTACGTCATTTCGACCGTTCATCACCGGCCGCCGAAAGGACCCCACATGGCCAACCAGTCCGCACCGTTCGACGACCTGGACCGCAAGATCGTCGCCGCTCTGGTGACGAATGCCAGGGCGAGCTTCACGGAGATCGGCGCCGCGATCGGGCTGTCGGCGTCCGCGGTCAAGCGGCGGGTCGACCGGATGCGGGAGAACGACGTGATCACCGGCTTCACCACGACCGTGCGCCCGGCCGCCCTGGGCTGGCGGACCGAGGCGTACGTGGAGGTGTACTGCGACAGCGCGGCCCCGCCGCGGCGCCTCGCGGAGGTGGTGCGCAGCTATCCGGAGATCACCGCGGCCATGACGGTGACCGGGGGCGCCGACGCCCTGCTGCACGTCATGGCGATCGACGTGGAGCACTTCGAGGAGGTGCTGGAGCGCATCCGGACCAAGCCCTTCATCCGGAAGACCATCAGCTACATGGTGCTGTCGCACCTGATCGCGGGCAGCCCCGAGGCCGGTGCCAGCCCTGCCGCCGCACCGCCCGGCGTGCTGGACGCAATGAACGATCGCTGAACCGCCTCAATGCGCAACATCACTGCACCATCGCGCAATTTTCCTTTCTTGTGTCCCCTCTCGTCCGCTTTCTACCGTTGAATCATTCCCCGGCCCGCGGAAGCGAGAGGACTGCTCCGTGCCCCAGACCCGTGTGCCGCGCCCCCGGCGCTATCTGACCTGTCCCCCCAGATACTTCGACGTCCGGTATGCCATCAACCCCTGGATGCGCGAGGACACGGTGGTCGACACCGCGCTCGCGCAGCGCCAGTGGGACACGCTGATCCGCACCTATCGCGACCACGGCCACCGGGTGGAGACCATCGAGCCGGTGACGGGCCTCCCGGACATGGTGTTCGCGGCGAATTCGGCCCTGGTCATGGCGGGCCGGGTCTTCGGCTCCCGGTTCCACGCGCCCCAGCGCAGGCCGGAACAGCTCGCCTACACCTCCTGGTTCAAGGCTGCCGGGTTCGAGGTGCATCCGCCGGAGGCGGTGTGCGAGGGCGAGGGCGACCTCGTCCCCGCGGGCCGGTTCGTCCTGGCGGGGACCGGGTTCCGTACGACGCGCGCCGCCCACCAAGAGGTGCAGGAGTTCTTCGGGGTGCCGGTGATCAGCCTGCTGCTGGTGGACCCGTACTTCTACCACCTGGACACCGCGCTGTTCACGCTCGACGACGAGAACATCGCCTACTTCCCGGGGGCGTTCTCCCCCGGCAGCCGTGAGGTGCTGGAGCGCCTGTTCCCGGAGGCGCTGATCGCCACCCGGGACGACGCGATGGCGTTCGGGCTCAACTCCGTCTCCGACGGCCGCCACGTTTTCGTCGCCCCGCGCGCCACCGGCCTCATCGGTCAGCTCACCGACCGCGGTTACGTCCCCGTCCCCGTCGACCTGTCGGAGCTGCACAAGTCCGGCGGGGGCATCAAGTGCTGCACTCAGGAGATCCGCTGATGACCGCACCCGCACGCACCGCCCCGGCCGCCGACGCCTCTCCCGCGCGCTCCTCGGAGGAGCTGATCCACGCCGAGGAGTCCTCGCTCGCCCACAACTACCACCCGCTGCCCGTGGTCGTGTCCCGCGCCGAGGGCGTGTGGGTGTGGGACGTCGAGGGCCGCCGCTACCTCGACATGCTGGCCGGGTACTCGGCCCTCAACTTCGGCCACCGCCACCCGGCGCTCATCGAGGCCGCCCACCGCCAGCTCGACCAGCTCACCCTCACCTCGCGCGCCTTCCACAACGACCGGCTCGCCGGATTCGCCGAGGGCCTCGCCCGGCTCACCGGCCTGGAGATGGTGCTGCCGATGAACACCGGCGCGGAGGCGGTGGAGAGCGGCATCAAGCTGGCCCGTAAATGGGCGTACGAGGTCAAGGGCGTCGCCCCGGACCAGGCGACGATCGTGGTGGCCGACGGCAACTTCCACGGCCGCACGACGACCATCGTGGGATTCTCCAGCGACCCGGTGGCCCGCGAGGGGTTCGGTCCGTTCGCCCCGGGCTTCCGCGTCGTCCCGTACAACGACCTCGCCGCGCTGGAGGCGGCGGTCGACGAGACCACGGCCGCCGTGCTGATCGAGCCCATCCAGGGCGAAGCGGGCGTGCTGATTCCGGACAACGGCTACCTGCGCGGGGTCCGCGACCTCACCCGGCGGGCCGGGGCGCTGTTCATCGCCGACGAGATCCAGTCCGGTCTGGGCCGCACCGGCACCACCCTCGCGGTCGACCACGAGGGAGTGCGGCCGGATGTGCTACTGCTCGGCAAGGCGCTGGGCGGCGGCATCGTGCCCGTGTCCGCCGTGGTCGCCGACCGCGCGGTGATGGGCGTGCTGCGCCCCGGTGAGCACGGCTCCACCTTCGGCGGCAATCCGCTGGCCGCCGCCGTCGGCTCGGCGGTGGTCGAGCTGCTGCGCACCGGGGAGTTCCAGGAGCGCGCCGCGGAGCTGGGCCGGGTGCTGGACGCCAGGCTGAGCGCGCTGCACGGCAAGGGCGTGGCGGGCCACCGCTGCCGCGGTCTGTGGGCCGGGGTCGACGTGGACCCCGCGCTGGGCACCGGCCGCGAGATCGGTGAACGCCTGCTGCGCGAGGGCATCCTGGTCAAGGACACCCACGGTTCGACGATCCGCCTCGCACCGCCGCTGACGATCACCCGCGAGGAACTGGAGGCGTCGCTGGCGTCGCTGGAGAAGGTACTCGCCTGACACACGCCGAAGATTGAAGCGCCGGGCCGCATTACGTTCCATACGGCCCGGCGCTTCGTCTTGTTCAATGCATCTCCGAGATTCTTTTTCGAGGGCCTGAACCAGCGCGCGAACCGCAGATAACGCGCAGGTCACGGCCCTTTTATGTACGTTGTTGAGCATTCGACTGTTGCGGATCTCCCGATGTGGAACACTTCCTGTCAACTCGCTGGGAAGACCCGGCGAAGAGCGTGAAGTCCTTGCAGGTCAGCATGGGTTGAGAAGGCGAGCGTGCAGGGTGCGGGAAGGAGTTGCGGCTGGAGTGGACACGGAGCCGGTCACGGTGACGGCCGCATACCGGGTGGACCCCGGCCGCGAAACCGAGTTCTACGGCTGGGCGATTGAGATGCTCAATGCCGCGGCGAGTCTTCCGGGTTACCTGGGGGGCGGGGTGATGGGCTCCGGTCAGCTCTCCTCGGAGTGGCATGTCATCTACCGATTCGACAGGGAAGTATCCGCACAGGCTTGGGAAACCTCGCTCGAGCGCGCCAGGCTGGCGACTCGGGCCGGGCCCTTCGTACAAGAAAAGGGAACTCAGCGCACCTCAGGACTGCAGAACTGGTTGAAGGGTCCGGTGCGGCCGCTGCCGCCGCCCCCCAAATGGAAACTCTGGCTGGTGAACCTGAGCGCCGTGTTCCCCCCGGTCCTCATGTTCAACCTGCTGGTGATCCCGTTCCTCGACGGCACCAATTTCCTGCTGCGGACCCTGGCTCTGTGTCTTGCCGTGACCGCGATGGTGACCTGGCTCGTCATGCCGCGCCTACAGCGTCTCCTCAAGAAGTGGCTCTACCCGCCGCTCCAGTCGATCCGAGGACGTCACAGGCGCATGGCGATGGACGGCCCGAAGCAAGGAGGCAAATCCGGATGGAATCGCTGAGGACGCTCCTCGTCGATAATTACGACTCGTACACGTACAACCTCTTCCATCTGCTCACCGAGGTCAACGGTGAGGAACCGGAGGTGCTTCTCAACGACGCGCCCGAATGCGCGGACATCGACCTCTCCGAGTTCGACAACATCGTGGTCTCGCCCGGCCCCGGACACCCGGCCGACCATCGCGACTTCGCCGGTGCCGCCCGGCTCATCGAGCGGGCCACGATTCCCGTGCTCGGCGTGTGCCTGGGCCATCAGGGCATCGCGCTCGGCGCCCAGGCGCGGGTGGTGCCCGCCCCCGAGCCGCGGCACGGCCATCTGTCCCGCATCAAACACGGAGGGAAGGGCATCTTCCGCGGCATACCCCAGGACTTCACGGCCGTCCGCTACCACTCGCTGTGCGTGGCCGAGCCGCTGCCGCTCGGCCTCCAGGGCATCGCCTGGTCCGAGGACGGCGTCCTGATGGGGCTGCGGCACCGGGCCCGCCCGCTGTGGGGCGTGCAGTTCCACCCGGAGTCGGTGCTCACCGGATACGGCCACCGGATGTTCACCAACTTCCGCGATCTGACGATCGAGCACGCCAACGGCGATTCCGTGACGTCCACCGCCTCCCCCGGCGAGCCCCGCAGGCCCCGCGCCCCGCGCCCGAAGAAGCAGCCGGCGGCGAGCGCCCCGGTCACGGACGGCGCGAAGGCCCGCTCCTACCGGCTGCACGCCCGCTGGCTGGCCGACGCGACCGACACCGAGGCGGCGTTCACCCGGCTGTACGCGGACGCGCCGCGCGCCTTCTGGCTGGACAGTTCGCGCACCCAGTCCGGCGAGGCCCGCTTCTCCTTCCTCGGCGACGGACAGGGCCCGCTGGCCGAGTTCGTGTCGTACGACACCGCCACGAAGGTATGTGAGATCGAGCGGCCCGGGCAGCCCGCCACCACCTACGAAGGCAGCGTCTTCGACTATCTGAAGACCGAGCTGGCCGCCCGCCCGGTCCACGCGCCGGACCTGCCCTTCGACTTCACCGGCGGCTACGTGGGCTACTTCGGCTACGAGATGAAGGCCGACTGCGGAGCCCCCGGCCGCCACGAGGCCACCACCCCGGACGCCTGCTGGCTGTTCGCCGACCGCTTCGTCGCGGTCGACCACCAGGAGGGCGTCACCTACATCTGCTGCCTGACCGAGGACACCCCCGACGGACACCGCGACGCCAAGGAGTGGCTGGACGCGACCGTGACGGTGCTCAGCGGCGTACCCGCGCAGACCGAGCCGCTGCCCGCGCCGCCGCCGCTGACCACCACGGCCGCCGTGGAACCCTGGCTGGTCAGGGACCGGGAGAAGTACCTGGCCTCGATCGAGGCGAGCCTGCGCGAGCTGCGGGCCGGGGTGAGCTACGAGGTGTGCCTCACCAACTCCGCGTGGCTGCCCGCCCCCAGCGACTCGTACACCTTCTACCGGACGCTGCGCCGCTGCAACCCGGCCCCGTACTCCGCCTATCTGCGGTTCGGCGGCACCGACGTGGCGTGCGCCTCCCCCGAGCGCTTCCTGCGCGTCACCCCGGACGGCATCGCCGAGGCCAAGCCGATCAAGGGCACCGCGCCGCGCTCCGGGGACACCGACAAGGACGCCCGGGCGCTGGCCGCCCTGGCCACCAGCGCCAAGCCCCGGGCCGAGAACCTGATGATCGTGGACCTGCTCCGCAACGACCTGGGGCGGGTGTGCAAGCCGGGCAGCGTGTACGTGCCGCGGCTGATGAACACCGAGTCGTACGCCACCGTGCACCAGCTGGTGTCCACCGTGCGCGGTCGGCTGCGCCAGGACACCACCACCGTCGACTGCGTACGGGCCTGCTTCCCGGGCGGCTCGATGACCGGCGCGCCCAAGCTGCGCACCATGGAGATCATCGACGCGCTGGAGACCGAGGCCCGCGGCGTGTACTCGGGCGCCCTCGGCTTCCTCAGCTGCAACGGCGCGGCCGACCTCAGCGTCGTCATCCGCACCGCGGTGTTCACCGGCGGCCGGATGCACATCGGGGCGGGCGGCGCCATCGTCCTCGACTCCGATCCGGCGGATGAGTACGAGGAGATGCTGCTGAAGACCGCGGCGACGATGCGCGCCTACGACGCCTCGGAGCAGCGGCCCGCCGGTGAGCTGGACGACCTGCTGGTGGCAGCGGCCCCGTCGCTGCCGGACTCCCCCGCGAAGGAGCTGGAACGGTGACCACACTCCCGGATTCCGCCCTCTCCGACCCCTCCCTGCTGGACCCGTCCCTCGCGGTTCCGCTGTCCGGCCCGTCGGTCTTCGTCCCGTCGGTGTCGGCCAACGTGGCCGCGCACCTGGCGGCGCTCGCCGACCGGTGCGGCTGGTCGGCCCGGCCCGCGTTCCTGGAGGCGCACCGGATCTGGACCCACGGCGAGGTCCACGACCGCGCCGCCCGCGCCGCCACCGTGCTGGCGGGGCGCGGGGTGGGGGCCGGGGACCGGGTGCTGATGGCGCTGCCCGACGGCATCATGTGGGTGGCCACGTTCCTGGCCGCCGCCCGGCTGGGCGCGACGGCGGTGCTGGTCAACCCCGGGCTCACCGCCGACGACCACCAGTTCATGGCCGAGGACTCGCGGGCCGCGCTGTGTGTGTCGGGGCCCGACCTCCAGGAGCACTTCGACACGTCGCGCTGGCTCGGCGCCGACCAGCTGTCGGCGCTGACCCACCCGGACGGCATCGACGCGGCGGCCCCGGCGCGGGAGGCCGAACCGGTGACGGCCGACGCCCCGCTGTACATCCAGTACACCTCGGGGACCACCGGCCGCCCGAAGGCGGTGACCCACACCCATGGCCATGTGGCCGCGTACCACGACCTGGTGGGGCGGGACGTGCTGGACATCGGTCCGGAGGACGTGACGTTCTCGGTGTCCAAGCTGTTCTACGCCTACGGGTTCGGCAACGCCTTCGTCTTCCCGCTGTTCTCCGGCTCGTCCGCGGTGCTGAGCGCGCAGCGGCCGGGGCCCGGCCTCACCGACGATCTGGTGGCCCGCCACCGGGTGACCCTGCTGTACTCGGTGCCGTCCGCGTACGCCGCCCTGGTGGACGAGCGCGGCACCGGCCACACGCCCTGTTTCGCCTCGGTGCGGGCCGCCGTCAGCGCGGGCGAGAGCCTGCCGCACGGTCTCGGGGAACGGGTCGCCGAAATGCTGGGCGCGCCGGTGCTGGAGCAGATCGGCTCCACCGAGGCGGGCCACGCGTTCTGCGCGAACACCGTCTGGGAGAACGCCCCCGGCACCCTGGGCCGCCCGGTGCCGCGCTTCGAACTGGAGCTGCGGGACGGCAAGGGCGCCGTGGTGGCGGCCGCCGACGGCGAGGCGGCCGAGGGCGAACTGTGGGTGCGCGGGCCGACGGTGGCCTCCGTACGGCCGGCCGACGACAGCTGGCTCGCCACCCGGGACCGGGCGCGGCGCAACCCGGACGGCACGTACCGGCACCTGGGCCGGGTCGACGACCTGGAGATGGTCGGCGGGATCACCGTGTCCCCGCTGGAGGTCGAGGAGGTGCTGCGGCACCACCCGGCCGTACGGGAGGTGGCGGTGGCCGCCGTCCCCGACAGCCGGGGCGCGACGCGGCTGCACGCCTTCGTGGTGCCGACCGCGCCGGCGGCCGGTGGCCGGACGGTGGACGAGCGGGCACTGTCGGCCGATCTGATCGCGCTGGCCCGCAAGCGGCTCGCCGCGTTCAAGGCGCCGCGCACGGTGCGGGTGGTGGCCTCCCTGCCCCGGACGCAGACCGGCAAGCTGCGCCGCCATGTCGTACGGACGGGCGCCTGGTGACCGGCCCTCGCCCCGCCCGCCGGGCCGCCGCCGCGGGCCCCCTCGTGAACGATTCCGAACGGTAGGTACTGCATATGTTGGAGCGGCTACTCCCCGAGCGCGGGTTCTACCTCGGGCTGATGTTCCAGGAGGCCGCGGCCCGCCACGGCAGGGTCCGGGTGACGCTCGACCGGCCGCTGGACGTCGCGCCCGACGCCGGTACGGACCTCGGGTACACCGATCTGGCCGACCTGGTCGACGATCTGGCCGCCCGGCTGTGGTCGGCGGGGGTGCGGCCGAGCGAGCACGTGGCGATCCACAAGAGCGACAACGTCGACATCGTGCTGCTGGCCTGTGCCGTCTCCCGCATCGGCGCGGTGCCCGCGCTGCTGTCGCCCTCGCTGGACGGCGGGGTGGCCGCGGTGCTCCTGGACCGGCTGCACGCGCCCTGGCTGATCACCGACCGGGCCGCGCTGGAGTCCACCCTGAGCCGTCTGGACACCGGGCTCGCCCGGGGTGTGCTCACCGTGGACGAGGTGCCGGGGAACGGACACGCGGTCCCGCTCGCCAAGTACGCCGGGGTGCCGCGCCGCGCGCCCATCCGGCTCCACCCCCGCGAGCCCTCGCTGATCACGCACAGCTCGGGCACCACCGGCGTCCCCAAGCTGGCGGTGCACTGCGCGCACACCATGTGGAACCGGCTCGTGCCGCAGCAGGCGATGGGGCGGGTCACCCGCGGCGAGTCCGCCGCGCTGCACATGTCGTTCGTGCACTCGCGCTTCTACCATCTGCTGGGCGTGCTGCTGCACTTCGGCAGCCCGCTGCTGCTGCTCCTGGACCCCGATCCGGCCCATGCGGGCCCGCTGCTGGCCGAGCACCGGCCGGGCATCGTGGAGACCCACCCCAACACCTTCGTGCTGTGGGAGGACCTGGCCGACGCGCCCGGGGCGCCGCTGGCCAACGTACGGGCGTACGGCGCCACCTTCGACGCCATCCATCCGCGCACCGTGCAGCGGCTGCTCGGCGCGTCCCGCCGCCGCGACCCGCGGCTGGTGCAGCTGTACGGGCAGAGCGAGACCGGGCCGATCGCCTTCGGCTGGTACACCCGGCGCGGCGCGGACCGGGTGCAGGGGCGGCGCGTGGGCACCAACATCCCCGGGTTCACCCGGATCCGGGTGGTGGACGAGCGCGGCCGGACGTGTCCGCCGGGCAAGCCCGGGGCCATCGAGGCCCGTACCCGCGGCCGGATCCTCACCTATCTCGGCGCCCCCGACCAGTACGCCCGCCAAGTGGACCGCGGCTGGTGGCGGATGGGCGACATGGGTTACCGGGACCGCTGGGGCGCGCTGTATCTGCTGGACCGCGAGGTCGACCAGCACGCCACGGTGGACTCCAATCTGGAGATCGAGGACGAGCTGCTGTCCCGGGTCGCCGAACTCCGCGAGGTGATCATCGTCCACGGTCCCGCCCTGGAGCCGGTGCCGGTGGTGTGCACCCGCGGGAACGAACCGCTGGACGCCGGCCGCTGGCGGCTGGCCACCTCGGATCTGCCGACGCTGGCCGAGCCGGTGCAGTGCCGCTTCGAGGACCTGCCCCGCACGAGCACCTGGAAGATCAAGCGGCTGGAGATCAGCCGGCTGCTGGCCGAGGGCGAACTGCCCACGCTGTCCACGGCCCGGGCCCATGGCTGACCCCGCGGCGATCGCGCGGCCGGTCCTGGTGGTGGGCGCCGGGCCGGTCGGGATGACGGCGGCGCTCGGCTTACGCGCCCGCGGACTGCCGGTCACCGTGCTGGAGTCGGGACCGAAGGACCGGGTGCGGCCCGGCAGCCGCGCGCTGTTCGTGCACCGGCAGTCGCTGCGGCTGCTGGAGCGGGCCCGCCCAGGGCTCGGGCAGCGCGTCGCGGCGTACGGCACGACCTGGCGGACCCGGCGCACCCTCTACCGGGGGCGCCAGGTGTTCGCGCGGACCTATCCGGAGACCTCCGGTCCCGGTGGCGGCGAGAAGCTGCCCGCCTTCGCGAGCCTGCGCCAGGTCGACACCGAGCGGTTCCTGTACGAGGCGTGCCGGGACGCGGGCGTGGACTTCTGCTTCGACGCCGAGGTGACCGGGGTCGAGGCCACCGGCACCGGGGTGACGGTGACCGCGGCGAGCGGCGACAGCTGGACGGCCGGTCATGTGATCGCCGCCGACGGGGCCCGCTCCGGGGTGCGCAAGGCGCTGGACATTCCGCTGGAGGGCACCCGTTCCGAGGGCTATCACGTGGTGGTGGACGTGGCGGATCCGGCGGGCGCGGAGATGTCGGCCGAACGGGTCTTCCACTACGAGCACCCCGCCGCCGGCGGCCGCACCGTGCTGCGGGTGCCGTTCACCGGCGGCTTCCAGATCGACCTCCAGTGCCGGGCGGACGACCCGCCGGGCACGTACGACACCGAGCAGGCGGTGCGCCGCTGGCTGCCCCGGCTGGTGGGCGCGGACTGCGCGCACCATGTGCTGTGGGTGTCCCGGTACCACTTCCTGCGCAAGGTGGCCGCGGCGTTCACCGATCCGAGCGGCCGGGTGCTGCTGGCGGGCGAGGCGGCCCATCTGTTCCCGCCGTTCGGGGCGCGCGGGATGAACAGCGGGATCGCGGACGCGGTCGCGGCGGCCGACGCGATTTCGACGGCATGCTCCGACCCGTCGCGGGCACCCGTGGCCATCGGCGAGTTCGCTTCCACCCGCCGCCGTGCCGCGTTGTTCAACAGCGTGGCCGCGGGGGCGGCCCTGGACCATATGCGGCCCCGCCGCTGGGGGCGGATGACCCAGCGCGCGGCGGCCACGCTGGCCCCGGTGGTCCCCCGGTGCGGTGCGTGGCTGGAGCACGCCCCGTACGGCCCCCGCGGCGGCCCGATGGCCGATGCGGCGCGGAAGTACTGACGGTGGAGGGGAACGAACGCGTGAACACGGACACGGACCAGGACCGGAAAGCCCGGAACACCGGCCCCGGGCAGTCCTCCGAGCAGCACCAGTGGACGCTGATGTGGCGCGAGGACGGCGGTCTGATGCCCTCCCGCCCGGTGCCCGACAGTGCGCTGCTGGCCGCCGACTCCTGGCTGGTCGACGAGGGCCGGGCACGGGCGCTGGACCACCACCACCGGCGGTTCTCCGCCGCGTGCGCCGAGGCGACGGGCGACTCCCCGGCCAGGATCGAGAGCTTCTGGCAGGACGCGGTGGCGGCGCTGCCGCGCACCGGCCGCTGGTTCCCGCGGGTCGAACTGGCCGGTCCCGAACCCGCCCGGCTCTATCTGCGGATACGGCCCGCGCCGCCCCGGACGGCCAACGTGGCGGTCTGTCTGACCGAGGAGTTCGACCCGCGCATCCATCCGCGCCGCAAGGGACCGGATCTGTCCCTGCTGGCGCACCTGCGCCACCGGGCCGCCCAGCGCGGCGCGCAGGAGCTGATGCTGACCACCCCCTCGGGTCTGGTGCTGGAGGGGACGACGTCGAACGTCCTGTGGTGGGAGGACGACGTCCTGTGCCTGCCGCCGCCGGAGCTGCCGCTGCTGGCGGGCGTCACCACGGCGCTGATCCAGGAGCGCGCGGCGGAGCTGGGCGTCCGTACCGAACACCGCCGGTGTCCCGTCCAGGAGCTGGACGGGCGCGAGGTGTGGCTGGTCAACGCGTTGCACGGGATCCGTCCCGTGACCGCGTGGCTCGGCCGTCCGCTGCGCGCGGGACCGGCCCTGCGCGCCGCTTCCTGGCAGAGCTGGCTCGACAGCGCTGCCGATGTCCTCATGCCGACGAACGGAGTTCACCGATGAGCGCGACCGCCCCCGGCCCCCAGGCCACCACCGCCCGGCTGGAGCTGAAGAAACTGGCCCCCAAGGTGTCGGCCGCGATGGGCGCCCTGCACGCGGCGGCCGTCGACGCGGCACAGGACGCGAAGGTCGAGCCCGAGCTGCTCGAACTGGTCAGAATCCGCGCCTCCCAGCTCAACGGCTGCGCCTTCTGCCTGGACATGCACACCAAGGACGCCCGCGCCCAGGGCGAGACCGAGCAGCGGATCTACGCCCTGAGCGCCTGGCGGGAGACCCCGTTCTTCACCGAGCGCGAGCGGGCCGCGCTCGCCCTGACCGAGGCGGTGACCGATGTCCAGGACGGTCACGTTCCGGACGAGGTCTACCGGGCCGCCACCGAGGTGTTCGACGAATCGCAGGTGGCGGCGCTGATCTGGGCCGCCGTCGTGATCAACGCGTACAACCGCACGGCGATCAGCGCCCGGATGGTGCCCGGCGCGTATCAGCCCGCCCCTCGCACCTGACCCACTGCCCGTCGCGTGGCGCGCCGAGCGGCACCCCCGACCCCCGGCGCCCGGCCGCGCCCCGCGACGTTCGTCAGCACTCGCTGGAGGCCACAGACCCATGAACACCCACGGACCGCGGGGCGCTTCCGGGCCCCATCCGCCCCTGCTGGGCCGTCCGGCCCGGGGGCGCAATCCGCTGCGCAGGCGGACCGATCGGGCCCAGTCCTGGTTCACCGCGCTCTTCCTGCTGGTTCTCGTGCTCGGCCTGCCGATGGCCGCGGTCGGCGCGGGGAACGCCGCGTACGCGTCGCAGATGCGCGTCGTGCACCTCCAGGCCGCGGAGCGGCACCAGGTCACCGCGCGGCTCGCCGAGCCCTCCCCCGGCGGACCGGGCCAGTCGGAGGCCACCGAGCTGAGGATGGCGAAGGTCAGCTGGACCGGCGACGACGGCGCCCGGCACACCGGTGTGGCCACGGTGCCCAGCCGCGCGGACGCGGGCACCGAGGTACGGGTGTGGGTGGGCCCGGACGGGGACCTCGCCCAGGAGCCCACCTCCGCCTCGACCGCGCGGACCATGGGCTGGTTCGCGGGCATGCTGACCGCGGCGGCCGCGGCCGGGGCGGCGTTCGCGGGCCGGGCGCGGGTCCGGCAGGTGCTGGACCGCCGCCGGTACGCGCAATGGGAGGCAGAGTGGAAGGTAGTGGAACCCGCGTGGTCCGGCAGGAACCGCCGCTGACCGCTCTCCGGTCGCACCGGTGGCTCCGGTAGCTCCGCCCGCTCCGCCGCGGGTCCGCAGGCGAGGTGATCGGAGCAGACGATGCCGCACACAGTGGAGTGGAAGGTCCACCTCTACCTCTTCGAGGACGAGGGCGAGGGCAGGACGAAGGCACGTGTCGAGCTGGACACCGGTGCCGCGGCGCTGACCGGGCGCGGCACGGCGCGGCGCAACCCGGAGGACCGGGACATCCCGGTGATCGGCGACGAGCTGGCCGCGGGCCGGGCCCTCAGCGATCTCGGGCAGCAGCTGATGCGGGCCGCCGAACACGACATCGAGAGCGAGGAGCCACCCGCGCCGCGCAGGCCCCGGCCGGGATACGGCTGGGTGGTCTGACCCCGGGGAGCGGCCCCGGTCAGCCGGACGGCCGGTGCGCGGCCGCGCCGACGTCCTCGGCCGCCTTGGCGAGCAGGTCGAGCATGGCCAGCTCCGCGCGCGCGGCGTCCCGGTCGCGTACGGCGTCCAGCACCCGGCGGTGGCTGGGCACCGGGTCGTCGGCGTCGCCGCGCGCGTGCACCAGCCGGTCGCGTTCGCGCAGCCCGGGCTCCAGGACCAGATCGAACCGGGCGAGGAGTTCATTGCCGGTGGCGGCGAGCAGCGCCCGGTGGAAGGCGGCGTCGGCGTCCGCCTCGGCGGCCAGGTCGCCCCGGGCGCGTTCCATCGCGGCGAGCGCCGCGTCCAGCGCGGCCAGGTCGGCGTCGGTGCGGCGCAGCGCGGCCCGGTGGGCCGCGGCGGGTTCCACGACGGAGCGCACATCGGTGAGGTCGCGCATCAGCCGCTCGCCGTCGCCGCCCGCCATGCGCCAGCGGATCACATCGGCGTCCAGCAGGTTCCACGCGGAGCGGGGGCGGACGTAGGTGCCGCGCTTCTGCCGGGCGTCGATGAGCCCCTTTCCGGCCAGCACCTTGAGGGATTCGCGCATCACGGTGAGGCTGACGTCCAGTTCGTCGCCGAGGGCCCGTACGTCCAGCACGTCGCCCTCGGCCCAGTGGCCGCCGACGATCCGGGCGCCCAGCCGCTGGACGACCTGGCCGTGCACGCCGCGGCCGGAATAGGACGCCATGGAGTTCTCCTCGTGGGGCAGGGATCGGGGCAGGTCAGACCCGGGCATTATTTATGAATACATCTTGACACCCCCCAGGCCCGCCCGGACGATGAACCGACCTCACCGACGAGCACGCCGACCGCGGGGAGCCCCCTGTGACGCAGTCGCCGCACGCCCATCTCCCGGCCACCCTGACCATCTCCCTGTGGGACTTCAGCTGGTACACCCGTACCGGTCCGGGCGAGCCGTTCGCCGATCTGGACCGCGCCTTCGAGGACGCCGTCGCCCGCGGCTACAACACGGTACGCATCTGCGCGATGCCGTATCTGCTCTTCGGCTCGGGACTCGACACCAGCCGGCTGCGACTGCGCCCGCTGGGCGGCGACTACGGGCAGCGGATGCGCTGGTACGACGTGGGCGCGGTCGCCGAGATCGACGGACGCGCCCATCTGCGGGCGCTGTTCGAGGCGGCCCTGCAGCACGACTGCTACGTCATCCTCTCCAGCTGGGAGTACCAGCAGAGCCCGTCGTTCGCCGAGGACCGCGCCTGGTTCGACGCCCTGATGGCGATCGACCCCGAGCAGCGCGCCGAAGCGCTCGCGGACGCGCTGGCCGATCTGATCGACTTCCTCGTCGTCCACGGGCTCGACGACCGGATCGCCTTCACCGAACTGCACAACGAGGTGCAGGGCACCCGGCTCACCGACGGCCTGCGGGGCGAGGACCGGATCGTCGCGCTGCGCCCGCGTCTCGAACGCGGCCTCGCCCGGTTCAGGGAGCGCCACCCCAACCGGCCGGTCACCGTCAACTACGCGATGGTGCCGGTCGGTTCGCTGCGCGGAGTGCCCCGCGACCTCGATGTCGCCGTGTTCCATCCGTACGTCTACGGGGTGCTCGGCGAGCTGATCGACACCTTCGCGATACGGGACCGCACCCGGCCCTTCCCCCAGCCGCGGGCCCGCAGGGAACTGCTGCGCCCCGGCGCGCCCGATCTGGCGGACTGGGTGCCGCCGGAGCGCGACCGGTGGCGGCTGGCGGCCACCACGGTCGGGCCGCGGGAGATCTACGTCCACGATTGGTGCGATCCGGTCAAGTGGGACGCCTGGCTGTACGAGCGCTACGCCATCCACCGGCTGGCGATGGAGCAGAAGCTGGTCACCTGGATCGAGGCCGCCGCGGACTGGGCGGCGGACACGGGTGTGCCGCTGGTCTTCGGCGAGGGCTGGATCGGCTACACGCCGCTGCACGGCACGTTCGAGGAGGGCCCGGTGGGGGCCGCGTTCTGCCGCCGCGCCGTGGCCGAGGCGGCACGGGTCGGGGCGTGGGGCTCGGTGGTGTGCTCCAACGCCGCGCCGCAGCACCCGATGTGGCAGGACATCGCGCTCCAGCGGGAGTGCAACGCCGTCCTGCGCGGCTGAGTAGTCACCGGATCAGTGCGGGGCGGCGGGGAGGAGCGAGAGCCGGTAAGCGCTCTCATGGGTGACGACGCGACCGGCGGTCGGCGGTGCGAAGTGGGTGCCCAGGACGAGGGTGTCCGTGTCGGCGAGTGAGTCGAACAGGGTGCGGCGCGACGCCTCGGACTGTTCGGGGTCGATGTCGACGCAGGCGCCGATGGCCGGATGGGCGAGCTGGACGGGGTGGTGGACGCAGTCCCCGGTGATCAGGGCCGTCCGGCCGCGGCTGGTCAGCTCGACGGCGACGTGGCCGGGGGTGTGCCCGGGCGTGGAGACCAGACGCAGGCCCGGCACGACCTCGGCGCCCTCGGCGGGGACGTCGACGAGGTCGAGAAGTCCGGCCTGTTCGACCGGGATCACGGAGTCCTGGAACATCTGCCGCCGCGCCTCGTCCATGTCGTACCCGGCCCAGAACTCCCGCTCGGTGCGGGAGGTCAGATAGCGGGCGCGGGGGAAGGTGGGAACCCATTCACCGTCCACCTCCCGCGTGTTCCAGCCGACGTGGTCGGCGTGCAGATGGGTGAGGATCACCAGGTCGACCGAGTCCGGGGGGAATCCGGCGGCGGTGAGGCGCTGGAGGTAGTCGGTGTCCAGGCCGTGCCAGGCGGGGTTGGCCCGTTCCTTGCCGTTGCCGATGCCGGTGTCGACCAGGACGCGCAGGCCGCCGAGGGTGAACGCGAAGCTGTGGCTGTCGAGGTGCAGGGTGCCCTCGTCGTCGGCGAAGTGGGGGTGCAGCCAGTCCTGCGCGGTGACGAGTTCCGGGGTGGCGCCGGGCAGCAGCCACGGTCCGGTGGCGGGCGGCAGGAGGATTTCGTCGATGCGGTGGACGGTGACGTCGCCCACGGCCCAGGAGGGGGTGGCGGTCGGGTCGGTGGCCGGTGCGGTGCTCATGATCGGTCGGTCCTCTGGGTCTCGTGACGGTGGTGTGGCGGTGGACACCGGACTCCCCGGAGCCCTAAACGCAACGGATTGGCTTTAAGTCACCGTAGGCCCTACAGTGCACTAACGCAATTCTTTAGCTTTTGAGCTGAAGGGCGCGCTCCGCCACTCCGTTCCGAAGAGGGAAAAGCCCATGTCCACCGAAGAACTCACCCCGCTGGAAGCAGCCCGGTGGGCCGCCCGCGCCGGGCTCCCGCTGCCTGCCGACCGCCACGCCGCGGTCGCGGCCACCGCCCATCACATCCACTCCGTCGTCGCGGTCCTGCGGGAGCTGGACTTCGGGGACACCCCGCCCGCCCCCGCCTACCGTGCAGGACAGGAGGAGCACGATGCAGCCGTATGAGCTCTCCCTGACCGCGGCCGCCGACGCGATCCGGACGCGGCAGCTGTCCCCCGTCGAGCTGGCGGACTCCGCCCTGGAACGCATCTCGCAGGTGGAGCCGCACCTTCGGGCTTACGTCGCCGTCGCCGCCGAACAGACCCGCCGGGCCGCGCGTGCGGCCGAACACGACATCGCGGCCGGCCGCCACCGCGGTCCGCTGCACGGCATCCCCATGGGCCTGAAGGACCTGATCGACGTCGCCGGTACGGCGACATCAGCCAGCTCCCGGGTCCGGGCCGACCACCGCGCGCAGGCCGACAGCACCGTCGCCGCCCGCCTGGCGGAGGCCGGAGCCATCCTGATCGGCAAGACCCACACCCATGAGTTCGCCTACGGGCTGACCACGCCGCAGACCCACAACGCCTGGGACCGCGGCCGGGTCGCCGGAGGCTCCAGTGGCGGATCCGCCGTCGCCGTCGCTTCGGGCATGGCGACCTTCGCCCTGGGCACCGACACCGGCGGGTCGATCCGGGTGCCCTCCGCACTCAATGGCGTGGTCGGCCTCAAGCCGACCTACGGCCTCGTCCCCCGCCACGGCGTCACATCCCTGTCCTGGTCGCTGGACCACGTCGGCCCGGTCGCCCGCACCGTCGAGGACGCGGCCCTGGTCCTGACCGCCCTAGCCGGACACGACCCCCGCGACCCCGCCTCCCTGACCACACCCGCCACGGACTACCGGCCGGCCGCGGGCACGGACCTGACGGGGCTGCGGGTCGGTGTGCCGCGCACCTACTACTTCGACCACGTCGACCCGGAGATCGAAGCCGCCGTCCGGCATGCCATCGACCAACTGCGGGCCCTCGGCGCGCGCCTCGTCGAGGTCGAGATCCCCATGACCCGCTACATCCAGGCGACCCAGTGGGGCCTGATGGTGCCCGAGGCCACCGCCTACCACGAGGCCACCCTGCGTACGGCCCCCGAGCTCTACCAGGCCGACGTCCGCATCCTCCTCGAGGCCGGGCAGCTCATGCCCGCCGGGGACTACCTTCGCGCCCAGCGCTCCCGGACCCTGATGCGGCAGGAATGGGCCCGCCTGCTGCGGGACGTCGACGTGATCGCCGCCCCCACCGTCCCGGCGACGGCCGTCGAGGCCGGCCAGGAAACGATCACCTGGGCCGATGGCACCGTCGAGGGCGTCTCCGACGCCTACGTGCGCCTGTCGTCCCCCGCCAACATCACCGGCGTGCCGTCGCTCTCCGTACCGGTCGGCCACGACACCGCGGGCCTGCCGATCGGCATGCAGCTCCTCGGACGGCCCCTCGGCGAGAACGTGCTCCTCCGGGTCGGCCACGCCTACGAGCAGTCCCAGCCCGCCCGCGAGCTCGCGCACGCGGCCTGAACGCATGCCCGGGCCCGGCCGCGTCACTCCGGCCGGGCGACGGATCACTTGACGCAATGATGTTGCTTTAAGGTGGTTCTATGAGCAGGCAGATGGTGCGCCCCGGTGGGCGCAGCGCCCGGGTCCAGGCATCGGTGCACGCCGCCGTACGCGAACTCACCTCGGAGGTGGGCCGGGACGCCCTGACGGTGCCGATGGTCGCCCAGCGTGCGGGCGTGACACCGTCGACGATCTACCGCCGCTGGGGGGACCTGACGGAGCTGTTGTCGGACGTGGCGGTCGAGCGTCTGCGGCCCGACACCGCGCCCAGGGACCACGGCGCCCTGCCGTCCGACCTGACGGCTTGGGCCGAGCAGTTCCTCGACGAGATGTCCTCCCCCGTCGGCCGCACCTACATACGCGACGCCCTGCTCGGCGACCCGGACGGCAGCAACGCCGGTCAGTGCTCCGCCTACGCCGCCGAACAGATCGACGTCATCCTCACCCACGCGACCGAGCGCGGGGAGGAGACGCCCGACGTCGAGACGGTCATGGACCGCGTCGTCGCTCCCCTGATGTACCGCATCCTCTTCCGCCCGGACGGGCTCGACGCCGCGTACGCCCGCCGGCTCGTGACCGGAGTCCTCGGCCCGACCGGCCGATGAGCTGATGCCGCGACGAAGCTCAGGGTGATCACGGCGGACCACTCTCCGCTCGGTGCCTCCCCTCACCCGCCCCAGATGGCCCAGCACGCCCACATGAGCGTGCGCACCTTCCAAGGGACCTGAGCGCGCCTCACCACTCGGCGAACGAGCCGTCCGGGTGGCGCCAGATCGGGCCGCGCCAGTCGGGGGTGGATCCGTCGGCGGCGCGTACGGCCCGCTCGTCGACCTCGATGCCGAGGCCTGGGGCGGTCGGCCGGTTGATGTGGCCCTCGTGGAAGCGGAACACCTCGGGGTCGACCACGTAGTCGAGGACTTCGGCGCCGTCGTTGTAGTGGATGCCGATGCTCTGTTCCTGGATCAGGAAGTTGGGGGTCGCGAAGGCGATCTGGAGGCTCGCGGCGAGCGAGACCGGGCCGAGCGGGCAGTGCGGGGCGAGGGGGATGTCGAAGGTCTCGGCGAGCGCGCCGATGCGTCGCACCTCGGAAATGCCCCCGGCGTGCGAAAGGTCGGGCTGGAGCACCGCGACCCCGGCTTGGAGCGCGGGCAGCACATCGGTGCGCGAGTAGAGCCGTTCCCCGGTGGCGATGGGGACGGGCGAGGAGGCGACGAGATCGCCGAGGAGATGGGTGTACTCGGGAAGGACCGGCTCCTCGGCGAACAGCGGGGCGTACGGGGCCAGATGGGGCAGCGTCTTCCGCGCGCCCGCGGCGGTGAAGCGGCCGTGGAAGTCGACCGCGAAGTCCCGGTCAGGCCCCAGGGCCTCGCGCGCGGCGGCGGCGCGTGCCACGACGGCGTCGATGTCGGAGACGGTGGGCAGCCGGTTCATCCGCCCGGAGGCGTTCATCTTCACGGCGGTGAACCCCGCCTCGACCTGGGCGGCGACCGCCTCGCCGATCGCGCCGGGCTCGTCGCCGCCGACCCAGCAGTAGGCGCGGACCCGGTCCCGCACCGGACCGCCGAGCAGAACGTGGACGGGCACGCCGAGGGTCTTGCCCGCGATGTCCCACAGCGCCTGGTCGAGCCCTGCGACCGCGCTGGAGAGCACCGGGCCGCCCCGGTAGAAGGAGCCCTTGGTCATCAGCTGCCAGTGGTCCTCGATCCGCGCGGGGTCCTTGCCGACGAGCAGTTCGGACAGCTCGTGGACGGCGGTGCGGACGGTGGCGGCACGGCCCTCGACCACCGGCTCGCCCCAGCCGACGACGCCCTCGTCGGTCTCCACGCGGCACAGCAGCCAGCGCGGCGGGACGGCGAAGGTCTCCACACGGGTGATGATCACGGGTTCTCCTCAGGAACTGGTTTTCAGCACGCTCCACCCGCCGTCGACCACCAGCGAGGCGCCGGTGACGAACGAGGCGTCGCCGCCGAGCAGGAAGGCGATGGTCCCGGCCACCTCCTCCGGGCGTCCGAGGCGGCGGGCGGCGGTCTGCTCGGCGCTCTTGCGCCGGTCCTCCTCGCCGATGCCGGACCAGGCGCGGGTGAGGATCGGGCCGGGCAGCACGGCGTTGACCCGCACCGCGGGGCCGTACTCGACCGCCAGCTGGCGGGTCAGCCCGGTGAGCCCGGCCTTGCCCGCCGCGTAGGCGGGGCGGCCGGGGAGCCCGACGAGGGCGTGTACGGACGACACCAGGACCGCGCTCCCCCGGGTGGCCCGCAGGCCGGGGAGGCAGGCGCGGAAGCCGAGGAAGGCGGCGGTGAGGCCGACCGACAGCTGCCGGTTCCACTCGTCGAGGCCGATCGCGTCGGCGGGCCCGATCCGTACCGCGCTGGCGTTGCTGACCAGCCCGGACACCGGCCCGTGAGCGTCGGTCGCGGTACGCACCGCCGCGTCCCAGGACGCCTCGTCGGCCACGTCGCAGTGCTGGAAGACGGCCCTGCCGCCGTCGGCGCGGATGTCCCGGGCGGTCTCCTCGCCCTCCTCGCGCAGCACATCGGCGATCAGCACCCCGGCGCCGTCCGCGGCCAGTCGGCGGGCGGTGGCCGCGCCGATGCCGCCTGCGGCGCCGGTGACGATCACGGAAGAAGGACTCACGGCCGATATTAAATATGAATTATTGCGGGAAGCCAAGGGGTCGTGCGGGCCGGGCGGAGTAAAATTCGCTGCACGTGCTGGAACGAGGCGAGAGCGCATGCGATGGGCGACGGCACCTTCCGCGGATGGCCCCACCACCTCCCCGATCTGATCTCGGAGGCCACGTGGGTGGTGGACGAGCGGGGCGTGCTGACCGGCTGGAGCCTCGGCGCGCGGGACCTCCTCGGACACCGGGCGGAGGACGTGGTGGGACGCCCGGTGGCCGAGCTGTTCGCCCCCGGCGGCCCGGGGCCGCCCCGCTTCGACACGGACACCGCCCCGATGAGCGCGTACACCGCGCCCGGAGGCGGCCCCGCGGTGCTGCGCCACCGCGAAGGCCACGACGTACGCACCGTGCTGTGGGCCCAGTCGTGGTCCCCGGGCGACGGACGCTCCCAGTGGCTGCTCCAGGCCACCCGCGAGGAGGCGGTGCGGCGCCAGGACATCGGCCGCGCGCTGCTCGACGGCCTGGGCCTGGCCGCGCCCGTCGCCATGAGCGTCTACGACGCCCAGTGCCGCTGCCTGATGCAGAACGCCGCGCTGCGCCGCCTCAGCGGCGTCCAGGACGAGGACCGCCTAGGGCGCACCCTGGGCGAGACGGTCTCGCAGGTGGACACCTCCGGGATCGAGGCGATGCAGAACCGGGTGCTCCGCCAGGGCGTCGCTGTCGCCGACATCGAGATCCAGGGCCGGGTGCCCTCCGACCCGGGCCGGGAGCGCGTCTGGTCCAACTCGGTCTTTCCGCTCAAGGACCGCTCCGGCGAGGTGTTCGCCGTCTGCCACGCGGTGCTCGACATCACCGAGCGGCACCGCGCCCGGGAGCGGCTCGCGGTGCTGAACGACGCCAGCGCCCGCATCGGCTCCACCCTCGACCTGCTGCACACCGCCCAGGAGCTGGCCGACGTGGCGGTGCCCCGGCTCGCCGACTTCGCCTGCATCGACCTGATCGACTCGGTCTTCGAGGGCGAGGAGCCGCCCATCGGGTCGGTGGTGAGCGAGAGCGTGTTCCGGCGCGCCGCGCACCAGTCCATCGTGCCCGGCACCCCGGAGGCGGTGACCGACGTGGAGGACGTGGACGTCCACGCCTCCGCCCCGGACTCCCCCTTCGTCCGCGCCCTGACCACGGGCACCTCCGTGCTGGAGACGGTGAACGGCCCGGGCCCTGACCCCGGCTGGCTCGCCGACGACCCCAAGCGGGCCGAGGGCATCCGGCGATGGGGCATCCACTCCTGGATGGTGGTGCCGGTGCGGGCGCGCGGCAGCACCCTCGGAGTGGCGGTGTTCCTGCGGCGGCAGCGCCCCGAACCGTTCGAGGAGGACGATCTGCTGCTGGCCGACGAGATCGTGGCCCGCGCCGCCGTGTGCATCGACAACGCCCGCCGTTACACCCGCGAGCGCGGCACCGCCCTCGCCCTCCAGCGCAGCCTGCTCCCCCAGCGGCTGCCCGCCCAGGCGGCAGTGGAGGCCCGGTCGCGCTACCTCCCGGCGGAAAGCAGGCTGGGGGTGGGCGGCGACTGGTTCGATGTGATCCCGCTGTCCGGGGCCCGGGTGGCGCTCGTCGTCGGGGACGTGGTCGGCCACGGGATGAAGGCCGCCGTCGCCATGGGGCGGCTGCGCACCGCCGTCCGCACCCTGGCCGACCTCGACCTTCCTCCCGACGAGCTGCTGGCCCATGTCGACGACCAGGTGCGGCGGCTGGTCGACGAACAGGCGTCCGAGGGCCAGGAGCCCGGCAATGGCACCGGCGCCGGCGCCGGCGCCGCGCCCGAACCGGCCATCGACGCGTGGGCCTTCGGCGCCACCTGCGTGTACGCGGTCTACGACCCCATCACCCGTCGTCTCACCTTCGCCCGGGCCGGACATCCCCCGCCCGCCGTCATCACCCCGGGTGGCCGGGCCGCTTTCCTGGACTCCCCGAACGGGCCGCCACTGGGCGTGGGCGGGCTGCCCTTCGAGGCCACCGAGGTCGAACTGCCCGACCACAGCCTGATCGTGCTCTACACCGACGGCCTGGTGGAGTCGCGCGACCACGACATCGACGCCGGGCTCGACCGGCTGCGCCGCGCCCTGGACGACGGCTGCCGCGATCTGTCGCTGGACGCGGTGTGCGACTCCGTCGTCTCCCGGCTGATCCCGGGCCATCCGGCGGACGACGTGGCGCTGCTGGTGGCGCGTACCCGGGCGCTGAGCGACGACCGCTGTGCCGCCTGGGACCTGCCCGCCGAGCCCGCGGTCGTCTCCCGGGCCCGGGCCCAGGTGGCGCGCCAGCTGTCCCGGTGGCAGCTGGGCCATCTCGTGGACACCACCCAGGTCGTGGTCACCGAGCTGCTCACCAACGCGATCGTGCACGCCCGCAGCCCGATCCAGCTGCGGCTGGTCAGAAACCAGTCGCTGATCTGCGAGGTGTCCGACAGCAGCGCGGCCGCCCCGCACATGCGCCGGGCCGGGCGGATGGACGAGGGCGGCCGCGGCCTGTTCCTCATCGCCCAGCTCAGCGAGCGCTGGGGCACCCGCTACGCCGGTGACCGCAAGACCGTCTGGGCCGAACAGCCGCTGAACGGCCCGCCTCGCTAGCCGTTTTCGGTACGTGTCCGCCCCGCGCGGGTACGGGATGCGGGTGAGCGATTCTCTCCCCGGTCCGGCCGGGCGCCGCGCTCTGCTGGCGGGTTCGGTCGGCAACTTCATCGAGTGGTACGAGTTCGGTGTCTACGGCTTCTTCGCCACGGTCATCGCCGCGAACTTCTTCACCCCCGAGGGCGGCAGCGCGATCGAGGGCCTGGTCAAGACCTATGCCTCGTTCGGGCTCGCGTTCTTCTTCCGGCCCATCGGCGCCGCCGTCTTCGGCCGCGTCGGCGACCGGATCGGACGGCGTCCGACCCTGATCCTGGTGCTGCTGCTGATGACCGGCGCCACCACGCTCATCGGCGTGCTGCCCACGTACGACACGGTCGGCGCCGCCGCCCCGTGGCTGCTCACCCTGCTGCGCGTCCTCCAGGGGCTGTCCGCGGGCGGGGAGTTCGGCGGCGCGGTGTCGGTCATGACGGAGTTCGCTCCGCCGGGGCGACGCGGGCTGTACGGGGCGTGGCAGTCGTTCACCGTCGCGCTGGGGCTGCTCGCCGGGGCCGGGACGGCCGCCGTCCTGGCCACCGCGCTGGGCGAGGAGGCGTTAGGCGACTGGGGCTGGCGGCTGCCGTTCCTGCTGGCCCTGCCGATCGGGCTGACCGCGCTGTGGCTGCGGCTGAGACTGGAGGAGACCCCGTCGTTCCGGGAGCGGGGGACGAGCCCGGCAACCCGCCCGGTGGCCTCGCGGCGCGAGGTGGCACGGGCGGTCGTCCTGGGCGCCGGGCGCATCATGGGCTGGGCCGCGGCCGGATACACCTTCCTGGTCGTCATGCCCTCGTATCTGCAAGCCACTCTGGACGCCACGTTCCAGCAGGCGCTGATCGCCACGGTGGTGGCCAACGCGGGGTTCGCGGCCGCTATCCTCCCGGCGGGGCTGCTCAGCGACCGGATCGGACGGCGGCCGGTCATGCTGACCGGCGCCGCGCTGGTGACCGTGCTCGCCTTTCCGCTTCTCAATCTCCTCCAGGACTCCGGGAGTTCGGCCCTCGTCCGGGGAGTGGCCGTGTTCGTGGCGGGCGCGGTGGTCGGGCTGATGGCGGGCCCCGGACCGGCGATGCTCGCCGAGATGTTCCCGACCCGGGTCCGGTACACGGGACTCGGGCTGGCGTACGCGCTGTCGAACGCCGTGTTCTCGGGCTGTGCCGGGCTGATCATCACCGAGGCGATCAAGCGCACCGGCGACGCCGACATCCCCGCGTACTACGTGGCCGCGACCGGCGCCCTCAGCCTGTTCGCCCTCGCCACCCTGCGCGGCGACACCCACCGGGGCACGCTGCGGGAGGAGGAGCGGCACCCGCCCCGGGACGAGACCGAGGAGGAGACCCCATGCGCGTGATCGGACTGATGTCGGGCACATCCCATGACGCGGTGGACGCGGCGGCCGCCGATCTGGCCCTCGACGGCGACACCCTGGTGCTCGCCCCGCTGGGCCTGCTCAGCGCCGCCTATCCCGACGAGCTGCGCGCGGGCTTGAGCGCCGCGCTGCCACCGGCGGCGACCACCCTGGCCGATGTGTGCGCGCTCGACACCCGTATCGGCCAGGCGTTCGCCCGGCTCGCCGTCCGCGCCGACCGGGAGCTGTGCGACGGACGGGCCGAGCTGATCAGCTCGCACGGCCAGACCGTGTACCACTGGGCCGAGGACGGCCGGGTGCACGGCACGCTCCAGCTCGGGCAGCCCGCGTGGATCGCCGAGGCCACCGGCGTCCCGGTCGTCTCCGGTCTGCGCGGCCGGGACGTGGCCGCGGGCGGCCAGGGCGCCCCGCTGGTCAGCCTGGTGGACACGCTGTGGCTGCGCGGACGGCCCGGGGTGTGCGCCGCGCTGAACCTGGGCGGCATCGCCAACCTCACCGTGGTCCCCCGGGCCGGTGAGCCGCTGGCCTTTGACACCGGCCCCGCGAACGCCCTCATCGACGCGGCGGTCCGGGATCTGACCGGCGGACGGCTCGACCACGACGCGGACGGCGCCCTCGCCGCCCGCGGCACCGTCCACCCCGGGCTGCTGGAGCGGCTGCTGGCCGAGCCGTACTACGCGCTGCCGCCACCCAAGACGACCGGCAAGGAACTGTTCCATCTCCCCTATCTGCGGGCCGCGTCGGCGGTCGTCGGACCGGTGGCGGACCACGATGTGGTCGCCACCGTCACCGAGCTGACCGCCCGTACCGTGGCCGATGCGGCGCGCTCGGTGCACACCACCGAGGTGATCGCCTCCGGCGGCGGCATCCGCAACCCGAGCCTGATGGCCGCGCTCCGCCGCGCGCTCGGCGCCATCGCCCTGCGGATCTCCGACGACCTCGGGCTCCCGGCGGCGGCCAAGGAGGCGCACGCCTTCGCCGTCCTGGGCTTCCTGACCGCCCACGGCCTGGCGGGCACGGTGCCGAGCTGCACCGGCGCCCGGCATCCCAGCATGCTGGGGTCGATCACCCCGGGGCGGCGACCGCTCGTGCTGCCGGCGCCGGGCCGCCCGGCGCCGTCGCGGCTGGAGATCTTCCGCCGTTGAGGAAGGCTGATGAGAACTGGCCGTCAGTCCTCCGGGATCTCCATCCGGAGGTCCCGGGGCAGCTGCTGCTCGAACCACACCAGCTTGCCGGTGCTCAGCCGGGTCGCACCCCAGCGCCGGGCGAGCTGGTTGACCAGGAACAGCCCGCGGCCGCCCTCGTCGGCCGGGCGGGCGTGCAGCATCCTGGGCACGAACGGCGAGTCGTCGCCCACCTCGCAGCGCAGCACATCGGTGCGCAGCAGCCGCAGCGTCACCGGCCGGGACGCATAGCGGACGGCGTTGGTGACCACCACTCCACGAGACCGTCGGTGTACAGCAGCAGGGTGGCCCCGGTGGGCGCCAGCATCTCGACCGTCTCGTAGGCGACGCCGCCGACGGCCGACCGGCGGTCCGGGCGGGATCCGCAGCACCTGGCCGTGGCCTCCCGGCTGGAGCAGCACCGGGGGCGGATGGCCCGCGTTGGCCATCAGCAGCCGGTGCGCTGGGTTGGCAGCTGCTCGCAGGAGGCTGTGTGCGAGGGAGGATGGCTCGGGGCCTCCCCGCCACCTCTGGCCGTACCACCTGGCCAGGTCGCGCAGGGAACCGGCCTCCCGGGCCCGGACCACGCACAGGATGCGTGTCGCCGCCCCGGGGCTGAGTACGCCGGGGACCAGTGCGCCCACAACCGTTCGGGGCGCGCGGCTGAACAGGCTCGATCCTGCTCAGTCTTCAGGAACGGTCGTAGATCCCGTAGAGACGGGTCGCCATGTGCCGACTGCCCAGCCGCTGGGCTTGCTCGTCGGGGTGGTGCAGACCCTCGTCCGGCGACAGGTCGAGACCGGCGAGGGTCTGCACCATGGTGCGCAGCGGGGCGATGATCAGCCGTCGCCCGGGCGGCACCGGGCCGGGGCCGCTCACCGCGGGGCTCAGCAGCTCGGCGACCGCGGCGGCGATGCCGGGCACGTCCCCGAACGCGGGGCGCCCGGCGGCCAGCAGATCGGCGAGGCGCCCGGTGACGGTGAGCCGGGCGAGCCCGGGCGGCACGGGATGCAGCGGAGGCACGGCCGTCCGGGGCCCGCTGGCGTCGGGGCCGCGGTGGTCGTCGGGATCGGCGGGCAGCCCTCCCGACCCGGGTCCCGGGTCCGTTTCCGGTCCGGCGGCGAGCGGGCGCAGGACGAGCGGGCCGGGCGGCTCCTCGTCACCCGCGGGCAGCGGGTCGCGCAGATGCACCACGGCCGCGTCGGCGAAGGCGGGCACGGCGGCCTGGCACAGCTCGTGCAGCGTCTCGGCGAGGTCCATGCCACGGGCGATCTGCCGGGTGGCGATGTCGAGGTAGCGCAGCCGGTCGGTCTGCGGTCCGATGCCGTACGCCGCTTCCTCCCGCAGAGGTTCCACGCCGGGCCCCGCGCTCCGGCCGCCCGGCCGGGGGTCCGGGCCTTCCTGGGGGGGGTGGGCCATCGGCCGTACCGTTCGTCGCGGACGCGGTTCCCTCAGCCGCCTCGTCGGCACCGGAGGAAGATCTGCTCCTCGGGCGGGATGTCCGAGGAGGCCGGTGCGTAGCTGTAGGACGATTCGCCGATGACCTCGAAGCGGGCCGCTTCGACGACCTCGCGCAGATCGTCCCGCAGATAGCCGGTGACCCTGATCGTGGAGCGGAGGAACGGGATCGAGTAGTCGTCCACGTCGGCCTCCACCATCGACAGGGCGAACAGCCCGCCGGGCGGTAGCAGGCGGTGGATGGTGCCCAGCGCGAGCGGGATCTCGGCGCGGGGCAGCATCAGCAGCGAGAAGAACGCCGTGACCGCGTCGAACCGGCCGAGATCGGCCGGGCCTCCGCGGCGCAGATCGGCGATGTCCAGCTGCTGGAAGTCGGCGCCGGGGACGTAGGAGCGGGCGAGCCGCACCATTCCGGCGGACAAGTCGACACCGGTGACCCGGAGCCCCGCGCCGGTCAGCTGGCGCGCGGTGGGCAGCCCGGTGCCGCAGCCCAGGTCGAGCACCCGGGAGCCGGGCGGGAGCACCCCGATCAGCCACGCGCCCGCCTCGAGCTGGCCCTCCTTGTGCGGAAACGCCTCGTCGTAGCGGTCGCCGATGGCGTCGAACGCCTCGGCCTGGCCGGTGCGGTCGAGCCGTATGTTCCCGTAGCCGGTGTCGCCGGTCCCGTTGTCCACGGACACATCCCCGGGGGTTGAGACATCACCCCCATTGTCCCCGCATTCCGGTCCCGCGCGCCATGGCCGGAGCGCACCTTCCGGGGTGGTCAGCCGGTGCTCCCCTTCGGCTTCTCGTCATCCACGATCTCCGCGTCCACGACCTCGTCGGCGTCCCCGTGCGGCTGGTCCTGGCCTCCGTCGCCGCTGCCGCTGCCGCCGTCCGGCCTCCCGGACTGCTGCTGCGCCTGGGCGTAGAGGGCGGTGCCGATCTTCTGTCCGACGGCGGCGGCCTTGTCGGTGGCGTCCCGGATCGCGGCGGTGTCCTCGCCCTTCAGCGTCTCCTTCAGCTCCGCGATCGCCGTCTCGGCCTCCTCCCGGACGTCCCCGGGCACCTTCCCGGCCTGGTCGCGCAGCAGCTTCTCGGTCTGGTAGACGAGCGCTTCGGCCTGGTTGCGGGTCTCGGCGGCCTCGCGGCGCTTGTGGTCCTCCTCCGCGTAGCTCTCGGCCTCGCGCATCATGCGGTCGATGTCGTCCTTCGGCAGCGCGGAGCCGCCGGTGACGGTCATCCGCTGCTCCTTGCCGGTGCCCAGATCCTTGGCGGAGACGTGCATGATGCCGTTGGCGTCGATGTCGAAGGCCACCTCGATCTGCGGCACCCCGCGCGGCGCCGGCGGCAGCCCCGTCAGCTCGAACATCCCGAGCTTCTTGTTGTACGCGGCGATCTCGCGCTCCCCCTGGAACACCTGGATCTGCACCGAGGGCTGGTTGTCCTCGGCGGTGGTGAAAACCTCCGAGCGCTTGGTCGGAATGGTCGTGTTGCGCTCGATCAGCTTGGTCATGATGCCGCCCTTGGTCTCGATACCGAGGGACAGCGGGGTGACGTCCAGCAGCAGGACGTCCTTGACCTCACCCTTGAGCACACCGGCCTGGAGGGACGCACCGATGGCGACGACCTCGTCCGGGTTGACGCCCTTGTGCGGCTCCTTGCCGGTCAGCTCCTTGACCAGGCCGGTCACCGCGGGCATCCGGGTCGAACCGCCGACCATGATCACATGGTCGATGTCGGAGGTCTTGACCCCGGCGTCCTTGATCGCCTGGTGGAACGGCTCCTTGCAGCGCTCCAGCAGGTCCTCGGTCAGCTGCTGGAACTGCGAGCGGGTGAGCTTCTCGTCCAGGTGCAGCGGACCCTCGGCGGACGCGGTGATGTAGGGCAGGTTGATCGCGGTCTCGGTCGCGGCGGACAGCTCGATCTTGGCCTTCTCCGCGGCCTCGCGCAGCCGCTGCACGGCCATCTTGTCCTTGGACAGATCGACCCCGTAGTGGTTCTTGAACTGCGTCACCAGGTGGTCGACGACGCGCTGGTCCCAGTCGTCGCCGCCCAGATGGGTGTCGCCGTTGGTGGCCTTGACCTCCACCACGCCGTCGCCGATCTCCAGCAGCGAGACGTCGAAGGTGCCGCCGCCGAGGTCGAAGACCAGGATCCGCTGGTCGTTCTCCCGGTCCAGCCCGTAGGCGAGGGCGGCCGCCGTGGGCTCGTTGATGATCCGCAGCACCTTCAGCCCGGCGATCTCGCCCGCCTCCTTGGTGGCGGTGCGCTGGCTGTCGTTGAAGTACGCGGGGACGGTGACGACGGCGTCCGTGACGTCCTCGCCGAGGTACGCCTCGGCGTCGCGCTTGAGCTTCTGGAGCACCCGCGCGGAGATCTCCTGGGCGGTGTAGCGCTTGCCGTCCACGTCGCCCGTGGCGGGGAAGTGCCAGCCCTCCTCCCCCATGTGGCGCTTGACCGACCGCGCCGTGCGGTCCACGTTGGTCACCGCCTGGCGCTTGGCCACCTCGCCGACCAGCACCTCACCGTTCTTCGCGAAGGCGACCACCGAGGGGGTGGTCCGGGCGCCTTCGGTGTTGGTGATGACGGTGGGCTCACCGCCTTCGAGGACCGAGACCACGGAGTTCGTCGTCCCCAGGTCGATACCGACTGCGCGGGTCATCTCGCACCACCTCCCGATACGCCTCCAAGTATCCCAAAAGATGCTTTCAGGGTGCGGTGGGCCGCAGGACGCACCCCACTTGAGGAGCGAAGGACACCAGCAGGACGAGCGCGACCAGCACCGTGGGCAGGGCGGGCGCGGCCGGGGTCGCGTGCGTGACCAGCAGCCCGCCGAGCGCCGCTCCCACCACGAGGGAGACGAGCAGCGCGGCGCTGACCCAGTGCACCCGGCCGTCGCGGGCCACGTCGACCAGCAGCCCGGTCAGGGTGCCGGTGAGGTAGGTGGTGGACATCCCGGGCGGTCCGACGGCGCGCACCAGACCGCTCTGGCCGCCCATGGCGAGCGAGGCCACCGCGAGCAGTCCCAGCCGTACACCCTCGCCCGGATGGCCGCCCGCCGTGGCCCACACCGCCCACAGCCCGCCGAGCGCGAGCACTTCCACGCCGAGGGCCGAGCGGATCCGCCGTACGGGCCGTTCGCCCCGGACGATACGGGCGCTGAGCAGGGCGCCCGCGATGAAACCGGCCACTGCCACGGCGGCGTCCCGGGCCCGGTCGGCGTCCTGGGCGCCCGCCGAGATGCCGAGGAGCGAGAGGTTGGCCGTCATGACGCTGGTGAAGACGCCGCCGAGGGCGAGGTAGCTGATCGCGTCCATGGCGCCGGTGGCCACGGTGAGCGCGACGGCGGCCGCCACCAGGCCGCCGTCACGGGCGCCGCGCGCCCGGCCCGCGCGGCGTCCGCCCGCCGGGGCCGCGGTCTCGTCGCCGTCCGCCATCGGCCACCTCCGGACGCGCCGCCATATGATGCTCGGTTCGCCTCCGGGGCGCAGAAGCCCTCCCCCAGCTACCGCTGGGAGGTGCCCCCGGTCGACGGTCGACCGTGCTCGGCCCTTCGTTCCTCAGGGCCTCCGCGCGCTCTCCCTTCCGACAGCGGCGCGCCCCTTCGGCTCACTCGCGGGTCCCCCGCCCGGGGCGGGGGAAACAGGCGGCCGGAACTCCGGCTGCAATCCGCTTCCCGTACCGCCACGGCCCCGTTAGGTTCGGGGTGCGCCACCCCGTAACGCCCCCTGGAACATGGAGGAATGCCGCACGTGTCCCGCGAACTCCATCACCGCGCGGTCGTCGCCGACGCCCACAACGATCTGCTGATCGCCGTCGCCGCCCGCCCGCCGCGGCGCTGGGCGGCCTTCTTCCGGGAGCAGTGGCTGCCCCAGCTGCGCGACGGCGGCGTGGACCTCCAGGTGCTGCCGGTCTTCATCGATGACCAGTTCCGGCCCGAGGGCGCGCTGCGGGAGACGCTGCGCATGATCGAGTGCGCCCACACCCTGGCCGAGGGCAATCCGGACGAGGTCCGGCTGTGCCTGGACGGGTCCGACATCGACGCCGCGCTGGCGGAGGGCAGGATCGCGCTGGTGCTGGCGTTGGAGAGCGCCCCCGGCATCGACGCCGACGTGGAGCTGATCCCGACCGTCCACCGCCTCGGGGTGCGGGTCGCGTCCATCGCCCACTGGGGGCGCACCGCGCTGGCCGACGGCAGCGGTGAGGACGCCACCGGCAGCCGGCTGACGGCGGCCGGGGTCGAGGCGCTGCGGGAGATGGAGCGCCTGGGCATCCTCTTCGACGTCTCGCACCTCAGCGCCTCGGGCGTCGCCCATGTGCTGGAACTGGCCACCCGCCCGGTGATGGCCACCCACTCGTCGGCGCGTGCGCTGCTGGACCACCACCGCAATCTCACCGACGAGCAGATCCGCGGCATCGTGGCCACCGGTGGCATGGTGTGCGTGAACTTCCTCGGCGAGTTCCTGGCCACCGATCCGGCCGAGCGCACGGTGGACCGGCTGGCCGACCACATCGCCCATGTCGCGGAGGTGGCCGGGCCGGACCGGGTGGGTCTGGGGCCGGACTTCATCAAGGAGGTCAGCGCGGACGTCAACCCGCCGTGCTGCGAGGGCCTGGAGTACGCGGAGCTGCTCGTCCCCGGCCTCGAAGGGCCCCGCGGCCTCCCCCTGGTCACCGATGCGCTGATCGACCGGGGCTTCTCCGAGGCCGCCGTGCACCAGATCCTCGGCGGCAATGTGCTGGACCTGTTCCGCAAGGAGCTGGGCCGCCCCGCATAGGCCGAAGACCACGCAGGCAGATACGGCGCGGCGGGCGGCACCGCCGTCGCGATGCCGCCCGCCGCCGAAGGGAACCGGTCAGTGCCTGGCCGCCGCCGCGGGTTCCGCGGGCGGCCCGGCCGGGGTGTCCGCACCGGCGCGCACCCACAGCGGCTTCAGCCGGTACGTCAGCAGGTACAGCACCGCGGCAGCGCCGGCGGCGACGTACATGCTCAGGTCACCGGCGCCCGGGTACGCCGAGGCGAACGCCCCGGTGTACAGCTTGGACTCCCAGAAGGGGACGGACGCCACCACGCCGCCCGCCCAGGCGACGAAGCCCCAGGAGAGCATCCGCCCGCGGTCGTACAGTTCGGCGATCCGTGCCGGGTCCGAGCGGCCGCCCAGCCAGTAGTCCAGGAGCAGCACGACGGCGAAGGGCGCGATGAAGTACGCGGTGAGGTTGAGGAAGACGTTGAACTTCTCCTCGATCCCCGACTCGCCCCACAGGCTGATCACATACGCCAGCAGACAGATGACGGTGACCGCCTGAGTCCGGGAGACGGGCACCTTCAGGGTCTGGACGGAGATCGCGCCGCCGTAGACGTTGAGGAAGTTCTGGGCGAGCGCCGAGAGGCCGACCGCGATGAGCGCGGGTATGGCGAACGGCCCGGCCAGTTCGTGGAGGGCGGTGATGGAGTCGGTGCTGTTGGCGTTCGAGCCGACCAGGACGCCCAGGATGCCGAGCCAGCAGATGGTGACGAAGTTCCCGAACCCGGTGTACCAGGCGGTGCGGCTCACCACCTTCGGGGTGTCCGGCAGATAGCGCGAGTAGTCGGAGGCGAACGGCGCCCAGGCGACCAGGAAGGAGAGGAACCAGCCGCAGAAGGTGATCCAGCCGCCGGTGTCACCGATGTAGCCGGACGCCTTCGGGTTGGCCTCGAAGGTGCCCGCGCCCCGCACCAGGGCCACGACCGTGATCATCGCGAACAGCGGTGTCAGCACATAAGTGAGCACCCGCTGAAGGAAATTAATCATGTTGTAGCCGAAGATGGACACGACCAGTTCGATCGCGGTGAGCAGCAACCCGCAGAGCCAGTACGGCAGATGGGTCAGCTCCGAGATCGCCTTGCCACCGAGGATCACGGTGACCGAGGCCCAGCCGACCCCGGCGAACACGTTGATGTACGCCACCGGCAGGAAGTTGCCGAAGAAGCCCAGCGGCCCGCGCGCCTGGATCTGCTGGGGCACCCCGAGGCGTACGCCCATCTTGGACATCACGGCCATCAGCACCGAGCCGACCCCGGCCCCCACGACGATCGCGGCGACCGCTCCGGCGAAGCTGAGGCCCAGGCTGATCGCGCTGAATCCGAGCAGGATGATGGGAAAGTTGAGACCGGCGGCGAACCAGACGAAGAACTGTGAGCTGGGTTTGCCGTGCCGCTCGTTGTCGGGGATGTGATCGACCCCGAAGGGTTCGACTTTGGTGACCGCGCTGCCGTAGACCGGCGCCACATCGTTGTGGGTCATGGGCGTGCTCCTGGGGACAGGGAGGAGATCTGGGCGTCAGGGGGCATCTGGGCGTGAGGGGGTGGCGGTGTGCGGGGGAAAGGGAGGGTCCAGGCGCGGCCGGGGGCGTCTCACCACGGCAAAGGCGCTGTGTTCGAGATATCGAAAAACCCACCGCCACTGTAGACCAGAGGCGCCAGCTCCTCGTGACGGGCAGAGACGACCCGGCCGGTGAAGACGGTGTGGCTGCCCGCTTCCAGCCGCTCGCCGATCTCCACCTCCAGCTGGGCACAGGACCCGTCGATCAGCGGTGCGCCGAAGGCACCGGCGGTCCAGGACAGATCGGCGAACTTGTCGTCCGACTTGGACGCGAAGACCTTGGCGACATCGAGCTGGCCCGCGGCCAGGATGTTGATGCCCAGGTGGGTGGCCCGGTGCAGCGCCGGGTGGGTGGTGGAGCTGTGCTGCACGCACACCAGCACCATGGGCGGATCCAGCGAGATGCTGGAGAAGGCGTTGACGGCCAGGCCCCTGGGCGTACCGGCGTCGTCGGTGGTCACCACGGTCACACCGGTGATGAACTTGCGGTGCACCCCGCGCACCACATCGGCATCGACGGCGGCTTCCTTGGTGGTGGTGATGATCCCCAGCGCCTCCAGCAGCTGGCGGGGGTCCCAGGTCACCCATTCCTCGGCGATCACACCGCCGTCGAAGTGGGTGAAGGTGGCGCCGGAGACCTCGACCGGGCGGCCGGTGGGCGGCACACCCAGGAAGTCTCCGGTGTGGCTGCCGGTGCTGCGCCAGCGGATCGCCAGCTCCTCGCCGTCCTCCACGATCTCCTCGATCTCGGTGTGCAGATCGGGGAACGCCTCGCGGATGGCGCGTACGGAGTCCTTGAACTGCTCCCGGCCCTGGGGTGCCGCGGCGGGGCCGCGACGCCGTACGTAGCCGGGGCTGAGCAGTTCGTCGAGCGCCTCCACCTGGCCCTGATCCCAGGCTGCCTGCCAGGCGGAGCGGATGCGGGCGGTGCGGTCAAGAGTGTGCGTCATGACAGATCCCTCATTCAGCTCTTGTATGGCAGAGGACGCTAAGAACGCCATCAGCCTCTGTCAACACCCTGGGGCAAATGAGCCGGGAAAGAACCGGTCTCGCACGAAATACACAGGTCAAACTTGTTGCCTGGACGTTAACCCTTGACGGGCCTCAACCGGACTCCTAGCCTCCCTGCCATGGCACAGCGTGACCCGAAAGAACAGGACGGACGCTGCATGCGCTTCTCGATATTCCACAACCTCGGGGCACCGGGCCGACTCGGCTCCTACGCCGAAGTCATGGACGAGGCCCGGGAGTTCGCGGTCGCCGCAGACCACGCGGGCTTCTGGTCCACCTGGTACACCGAGCACCACTTCGGGCACGAGGCGATCGAGATCACCCCGAACCCGGTTCTGATGGGCGCCGACATCGCCGCCCGCACCGAGAACATCAGGATCGGCCAGGCGGCGAACATCGCCACCTTCTGGCATCCGCTGCGGCTGGCCGAGGACATCGCGATGCTCGACCAGCTCTCCGGCGGCCGGGTCGAGGTGGGCCTGGGCCGCGGGCTGTACGGGCGCGAGGCGCTCAATCTCAACGCGCTCGCCGATCCGCGCGACCAGGAGCAGAACCGCGCGCTGTACGACGAGACGGTGGAGATCCTGCGCAAGGCGTGGAGCGGCGAGTTCTTCTCGCACCACGGCCGGTTCTACGAGTTCCCCGCCCCCGGGGTGAAGTGGAACCACCCCCTCTCCCCCGCCACCCCGGACTACATGGAGGACGGGGTCATCACCAAGATGCAGGTCACCCCGTATCCGTTGCAGCGGCCGCATCCGCCGCTGTGGCAGGTCATCGACAGCCCGCGGTCGATCAAGGCCGCCGCGGCCGACGGGGTCCAGGGCATGTTCTGGCTGCCGCCGGTCTCGGCGCTCAAGGAGCGCTTCGACCTGTACCGCGACACCGCGAGCCAGGCATCGGGCCGCGAGTACGCGCTCGGCGAGGGCATCGGCCTGGTACGGGACGTGTACGTGGCCGACACCATGGAGCAGGCGCGGGCCGACTTCGAGGAGGCGCTGATGACCACCTACCAGTGGATCATGCACTTCCGGGGCCTGGGCAACCTGATGGAGGCGGGCGAGGAGCTGACCGACGCCCACGAGCTGTCCTTCGACTTCCTGGCGGAGCGCAATCTGCTGGTCGGCACGCCCGAGTACGTCTCGGAGAAGATCGCCGAGCTGCGGGACGAGGTGGGCCTGGAGCATCTGCTGCTGTGGACCACCCACCCGGGTCTGGAGCACCGCAAGGCGATGCGCAGCCTGGAGCTGTTCGCGGAGAAGGTCATGCCGCGGTTCACCGGTGGCGGCGGCCATGAGTGACCTGGGCCTGCGCAAGGTCGTCAGCGTCACCGACGAGGTGCTGCTGGAGCTGGGGCGGCCGGTGGCCGTGCCGGTGCGCCGGGTCGCGGCCGCCGCGGTGATCCGTAACCCGTGGGCGGGCCAGGGCCTGGTCGCCGACCTCCAGCCCGAGGTCGAGCGGATCGCCCCGGGTCTCGCACGGCTGCTCACCGACCGGGTGAGCGAGGCGCTGGGCGGCGTGGAGCGCGTCGAGTCGTTCGGCAAGGCCGCCATCGTCGGCCTCAACGGCGAGATCGAACACGGCGGGGCGCTGATCCACACCCCGTTCTTCGGCAACGTCCTGCGGGAGCTGACCGAGGGCACCTCGATCATCGTGTTCAGCGACGACCGGCTTCCGGCGGGTGAGCCGCTGACCGTGCCGCTGTGGCACAAGACGGCGGCCGCGACCCGCTCGCACTACCAGACGTGCCAGATCCGCATCCCCGACGCGCCCCGGCCCGATGAGGTCGTCGTCATCGCGGCCGGTGCCTCGGGACCCCGTCCCAACGCGCGGATCGGGGACCGGGCCACCGATCCCGTCATCCGCCTCGCCGACCTGGAAAACCCGGAAGACAGCGAGAACCGGGCAGACCCGAACACCATGGAGACCGTGCAGTGAACGTCCGCAAGATCATCACCTACACCGAGGACATCCACAGCGAGGGCGGCCGTCCGGTGGACCCGCCCGCCCGGACCGCGGTGGTGCTCGCCATCATCGAGAACCCCTGGGCCGGACAGGGCTATGTGACGGATCTGCTGCCGGGCATCGACGAGGTGGCGCCGAAGCTCGGCGAGCTGCTGGCGCCGCGGGTGGTCGAGGCGCTGGGCGCGCCGGTCGAGGCGTACGGCAAGGCCGCCATCGTGGGCCTGGACGGCGAGATCGAGCACGGCTCCGGGCTGATCCACACGCTCAAGTTCGGCGACCACTTCCGCAAGGCGGCGAAGGCGACGACCCTGCTGCCCGCCGTGGAGAAGCGCGCGGCAGCGGGCGCGGTCTTCGACATCCCGCTCAAGCACATCACCGATGCCACGATCCGCTCGCACCACCAGAGCATCGAGGTGCGGGTGGCGGACGGGCCGCGCGCCGACGAGATCGTCGTCGGCCTCGCGGCCGCAGCCCAGGGCCGCCCCCAGGCGCGGCTGGCCCCGCTCGCCACGGAGCAGTGAGCGGGATGGGCACGGGCAGCGGTACGCACGCGCCCCGGACGGGCGGATCCGCCCGTCCGTCCGGGGCGCGCTCCACCACCCCGGCGGTGGCGCTGGGGCACGAGACGCACGGCGCCGGGCCCGGCCTCGTCCTGCTGCACGGGGTCGGTCTCGACCGGACGATGTGGGAGCGGTGTCTGCCCGCGCTCACGGCCCGGCACCGGGTGACGCTGGTCGATCTGCGCGGCCACGGCGCCTCCCCGGCCGCCGCCTCCGGGGTGTCGCTCGCCGAGCTGGCCGCGGATGTCGCGGCCCTGCTGGACGGGCCCGCGCACCTCGTCGGCTTCTCGCTCGGCGCCCTGGTCGCCCAGCAACTCGGCCTGGACCGGCCGGACCTCACCGCCTCGCTGACGCTGGTCAGCTCGGTGGCGGGGCGGTCGGAGGACGAGCGCGCGGCGGTGGCGCGGCGCCGGGAGGTGGCGGCCCGGGACTTCGGGGCGTCCGCGTGGGCAGCGGTCGACCGCTGGTTCTCGCCCGGCTGGCGGGCGCAGGAGCCCCTGCTGGCACGGCGGGTACTGGACACGCTGCTGGCCAACGACCCCGTCTCGTACCTCGCCTGTTACGACGTCTTCGCGACCGCCGACGCCGGACTGTGGCCGCTGCTGCCCCGGATCACCGCGCCCACCCTCGCGGTGACCGGGGAGGACGACCCCGGCTCGACCCCGGCCATGTCGCGCCGGCTCGCGCAGCGGATCCCCGGCGGCCGGGCGGTGATCGTGCCCGGGGCCCGTCATCTGCTGCCGCTGGAGTGCCCGGAGCAACTGTCCGAAGCGATCCTCACCCACACCGGACATCAGGAGTGCCACAGCTCATGAACAGCCTGCCGCGCCATGACCACTACATCGCGGGCGAGTGGACCGCCCCCGCCGACGGCGGCTACTTCGCCAGCGTCAACCCGGCCACCGCCGAGCCCTGGTACGAGGCGGCGGACGGCACCGCCGCCGATGTGGAACGCGCGGTGGGCGCCGCCCGCGCCGCGTTCGAGGATCCGCGCTGGCGCGATCTGAGCCAGACCCGGCGCGGCCGGCTGCTGCGCGATCTCGGCGATCTGATCGGTGAGCACGCCGAGGAGCTGGCCCGCACCGAGTCCCTGGACAACGGCAAGCTGCTGCGCGAGATGCGGGCCCAACTCGCGGGACTGCCCGAGTACTTCTATTACTACGCGGGGCTCGCCGACAAGATCCAGGGCGACGTCATCCCGGGCGCCAGCCGCGAACTGCTCAACTACACCCTGCGCGAACCGGTGGGCGTGGTGGGCGCCATCACCCCGTGGAACTCCCCGCTGCTGCTCACCGCCACCAAGCTCGCCCCGGCGCTGGCCGCGGGCAACACGATGGTCATCAAGCCGTCGGAGCACACCTCGGCCTCGCTGCTGGCCCTCGCCCCGCTCTTCGAGAAGGCGGGCTTCCCGCCGGGCGTGGTCAACGTGGTCACCGGGTTCGGTGCCACCGCCGGCGGCCCGCTGACCGAGCACCGGGACGTGGCCAAGGTGAGCTTCACCGGCTCCACCGACACCGGCCGCCGGATCGCCCGTACCTGCGCCGACCGGCTGATCCGCTGCACCCTGGAGCTGGGCGGCAAGTCGCCCAACATCATCTTCCCGGACGCCGATCTGGGCTCGGCCGCCATGGGCGTGATCGCCGGGGTGTTCGCCGCCGCGGGCCAGACCTGTGTGGCGGGCAGCCGGGTGCTGGTGCACCGCGAGGTGTACGACCAGATCCTGGAGCGGGTGGCGGCGCGGGCCGCCACCATCGCCATCGGCGACCCCCTCGACGACGCCACCGAGCTGGGCCCGCTGGCCATCGCCGACCAGCTGGAGAAGGTCGAGGGTTACGTCGAACTGGGCCGCTCCGAGGGCGGCAAGGTGGTCTGCGGCGGGTCCCGTCCGGACACCGGGCTGAACGGATACTTCTACTCCCCCACCGTCTTCACCGGCGTCGACAACACCCTGCGGATCTGCCAGGAGGAGATCTTCGGTCCGGTGGCCACCGTCATGGCCTTCGACTCCGAGGAGGAGGCCCTTTCGATCGCCAACAACTCGGCGTACGGTCTCGCGGCGGGCCTGTGGACCCGGGACGTGAACCGGGTGCACCGCATGGCCTCCCGGCTGGAGGCGGGCACAGTGTGGGCCAACACCTATCGTTCGATGTCCCCGATGTCGCCCCGGGCGGGCTTCAAGAACAGCGGCATGGGCACCGAGCACGGCACGGAGGTCATCCGGGAGTACACCCGGCTGAAGAGCGTGTGGATCAACACCAGCGAGGAACCTGCGGGGGATCCGTTCATCCTCCGGTCATGACGGCATGAGGTCATGGGACACATCGAGGCGGGAGCGCTCTTGTATGGCAGACCACACCAGCATGTCTGCGGTTGACGGGGAGAGAGCGCCCCGCATACGGTTCCGTGCCATGCAACAACCCACAGGGAAGCGGCTTCAGCAGACCAGCATGCAGGCCAGGGTCGCCGAAGAGCTGCGGCAGATGATCATCAGTGGCGAACTGCCGCCCCGCTCCAGCCTGTCCGAGATGGCGCTGTCCGAGACCTTCGGGGTCAGCCGGACGCCCATCCGCGAGGCCCTCAAGCAGCTCCAGATAGAGGGACTGGTCGAGGTGCGGCCCCGGGTCGGCACGTTCGTCGCCGTACCCTCACGCCGTGAGCTGACCGAGCTGTTCCAGATGAAGGAGCTGTTCGAGGGCGCCGCCGCCCGGCTGCTCGCCTTCCGTGGGAACGTGCCCGAGGTGGAGCAGCTGGAGGCCAGCATGCGGGCCGCCGACCAGGCCGTCCAAGACGGCGACGCCGAACGGTACGCGGCACTGGTCCACGAGTTCCACGATCTGATCGTCAAGGGCGCCGACAACAGCAAGCTGGAGGGGCACTACCGCACCCTGATGAACCAGCTCGCCTACGCGCGGCTGGTGCGCACCTCGCTGTCCCGGCCCGGGCGGCTCATCGAGTCGGACTCCGAGCATCATCGCGTCCTCAGCCTGATCCAGGCCAAGGACGGCGACGGCGCAGAGCGGGTGATGCGCGAGCATGTGCGCGCCAGCCACCAGGCCCTGATGAAGGGCATGGACGAGCGCGGGCACTGAGCGCGCGCCGCAGGGCGGTCAGCTCCCGGCGGTGGCGCGGGCGGCGCGCAGCGCCGAGCGGAGCCGGTTCTTGGCGCCGAGGAGATGTTCCCGCAGGGTGGTGACGGCGGTCTCGGTGTCGCCGCCGCGCACGGTCTTCAGCAGATCGACATGGGCCTCGGCCGAGGGGTGCAGATCGACATCCTGGGCGTTGGTGACGTCGAGGACGACGCCGAAGGTGGGGCGGTACTGCTCCCAGACCGCGACCAGCCGCCGGTGCCCGGAGAGCACATAGAACTGGGAGTGGAACTCCAGGTCGGCGAGGGCGAAGTCGCTGGGCGCCGAGCGGTCGGCGGCATCGCGCATCCGGTCCACGAAGCCCTGGGCGCGGTCCCAGTCGCCGGGTTCGGCCCGGCCGATGGCGAGGGTGAGGGCCAGGGTCTCCAGGGATTCCCGCAGCGTGTACAGCTCGTCCACGTCGTCCTCGGTGAGCCCGGTGACGAAGACCCCGCGGCGACGGGACTCCACCAGCCCCTCGGCCTCCAGCTGCCGGAGCGCGTCACGGACAGGGCCGCGGCTCACGTCGTACTGCTCGGCGAGGGCACCTTCGACGAGATGGGTGCCGGGGCGCTGCCGTCCTGAGATGATGAGGACGCGCAGCTCATGGGCGACCAGATCGCCGAGGGACTGCTGCTGTAGCGAGGTGATGGGCACTGACGGGCTCCTTCTGGGGGGCGGAACGTCCTTCAGTCAACGGTTAACGGTTGACCCATTATTCCTCTCCGAGGGCCGCTTCGGAAACGGTGGCGAAGGCGATGCCGCGCCGCTGCCAGGTGTAGGTGACGGCGACACCGTCCGCCCAGGGCACGACCGCGGGGTAGGAGAACTCAGCTCGGCCGTCGGTCCGTACGCCGGTCTCGTCCGGGACGATGCCGCCCGGGCGGGACACCGGGCGGTCCTCCAGCACCACCGCCCGGCGCCAGGTGATCCCGTCGTCCTCGGAGACGGACAGCACCAGCGGGGTGCGCGCGCCCCACTCGGCGGCCACCGGATTGTGGGCCATGACCACCCGGCCGTCGGCGAGCCGTACGGCGTCCAGCCCGCTGTTGTTGTTCGGGACCTCCAGCGGCCGCGCGGTCGACCAGGTGCGGCCGCCGTCGTGGGAGGCGCTGCGGCAGACCCGGCCGCAGGAGCTGCGCAGCAGCATCCGGACCTCGCCCGGGGCGCTCTCCCACAGCGCGGGCTGGATGACCCCGGCGCCGCGGAACGCCGGGCGGTCCAGCGGTACGGGCGCGGAGCGCCGCCAGGTCGCGCCGCCGTCGTCGGAGCGGTCGGTGAACGCGTCCCAGCGGCCGCCCGCGCTCTGCGGCTCCTCGACGGATGCGGGCGCCAGCCAGCCGCAATCGGCGAGCCGGATCGGCTTGTTCTTCACCGGTCCGCGGCCACCGGCCCCGCCCCCACCCGGTACCAGTTCGGCGGGGGCGGTCCAGCTGAGGCCGCCGTCCCGGGAGCGCAGCACCCGGGTGCGCCAGTCGGGGATGCGGTGGCCGGTCTTGCAGAAGAGCAGCACCTCGCCGTGGCCGGCGGCGAACAGCACGGGGTTCCAGTGCGGCAGCCCCGCCTCGTCCGCCACCTTCACCGGCGCCTGCCACCGGCCGCCGGTCCGCCGCGCCAGCCAGATCGCCACGTCGTCCGCGCCCTCCCGGCTTCCGGCGAACCAGGCGGCCAGCATCCCGCCGTCCGGCAGCGTCAGCAGGGTGGAGGCGTGGCAGTGTCCGAAGCGTGGGTCGTCACGCAGGACGAACTCGCGGTGGACGGTCACGGGTGGCTCCCGGGGGTGGCGGCGTCGAGGGCGGCGGGAGTGGTGCGGCCGCTCAGGGCGCCACCGCACCCGCCTCCGGCGCCTCGGCGGCCTTGGCGCCCGCAGCGGGCGCGGGCTCGGGCCCGGCCGCCATCGCGGAGCTGGTGTCGACCAGGTCGCGACGGGAGGTCTCGGGGGTGAAGAAGTACGCGGCGGCCGCCGAGACCAGGGCGACGGCGCTCGCGTACGCGGCCACCGGGACCCAGTTGTCGCCGCCGCCGGTGAGCGCGGTGGCAATGAACGGGGTGAGGCCACCGGCCACGATCGCGCCGAGCTGGGCGCCGACCGAGGCGCCGCTGTAGCGGACCTTGGAGCCGAACAGCTCGGTGAACAGGGCGGGTTGGACCGCGTTGCAGGCGTTGTGCGCGAGGTTGATGACCAGGCAGTACGCCAGCACGATCAGCACCGCCGAGCCGGACTTCAGCAGCCAGAACGCGGGGAAGGCCAGCGCGGCGGCGGCCAGTCCGCCGTACACGTACACCGGGCGTCGGCCCACCTTGTCGGACAGCGCGCCGAAGAAGCCGTGGGCGGGGAACGCGAGCACCGAGGCGATCATGATGGCGGTGGTCAGCGTGGACTTCGGGATGCCGAGGTGTTCGGGTCCGTAGGACACCGCGAACACGGTCAGCAGGAAGAACGGCACGCTCTCGCTGAACCGCAGCGACATGATCAGCAGCACGCTCCGCCAGTCGTGCCGCAGCACATCGAGCAGCGGCGCCTTGGCCTTGCCCTCCTCGTGCTTGACCTGCTCGAACACCTCGGACTCGCCGAGCCGCCCGCGCATCCACAGCCCTACGCCCACCAGCACCGCGCTGCACAGGAACGGCACCCGCCAGCCCCAGGACTGGAACTGCCCGTCGGGCAGGGCGCCCATCAGCGCGAACATCCCGGTGGCCAGCAGCTGTCCGGAGAAGCCACCGGTGTTGGGCCAGGCGCTGAAGAAGCCACGGCGGTGCGCCGGGGCGTTCTCGACGACCATCAGCATGGCGCCGCCCCATTCGCCGCCGACCATGAAGCCCTGGACGAAGCGCAGCACCACGAGCAGCACCGGTGCCCAGATGCCGATGGTGTCGTACGTTGGCAGAAGACCGACGGCGAAGGTGGCGGCGCCCATCCCGCACAACGTCGTGACCAGCGTGGTCTTCCGGCCGATGGTGTCGCCGAGGTGGCCGAAGACGAAGCCGCCGAGCGGGCGGGCGATGAAGCCGATGCCGAAGGTGGCGAACGAGGCGAGGGTGCCCGCGAACGGGCTCAGACTGGGGAAGAAGAGATCGCCGAACACCAGCGCGCTGGCGAGGCCGTAGAGCAGGAAGTCGTAGAACTCGATGGTGTTACCGATGAAGCTCGACAGCACGGTGCGCCGGAGTTGGACGGATGCGTGGCGTGATGAGGTCATGTGGTTCTCCTGCTCTGGGCCTCATTGCCCGGGACATCAGTTAACCGTTCACGGTTAACCGTGGCGGTGAGTATGTGATCCCGCACCACGCCTGTCAATGGGCGCACCCTTGACGCCCCCGAGGCGACTCCGTACCTTCGGTTCGACTTTTTAAAGATCGAAACGTCGAACACCCTCAGAACTCTTCAAGACTCTTCAAGGGACGAAGAACATGAATGGTGTGCGCAGACGAACGGTGCTCGCCGCGGCCGGTGGCACGGCCATCGCGGGCAAGGCGGCGACCGGCACGGCCCACGCCCGGGAGCGGCCGGGCCCCGGGGAGCGGCCCGCGGCGGCGGAGCCCGCCCCGTACGAGGCCAAGGTCCAGGCCCTGCTGGGGCGGATGACGGTCGAGGAGAAGCTGGGCCAGCTCCAGCAGCTGGCCTGGACCGGCGACACCGGGCCCGGCGGCGGTCAGACCGCCGAGGCGGAGAAGGCGGCCCGGCAGGGACGGCTCGGCTCGGTGCTCAACATCTACGGCGCGAAGAACACCAACGCGCTCCAGCGGCTGGCCGTCGAGGAGTCGCGCCTGGGCATCCCGCTGGTGTTCGGCCTCGATGTCATCCATGGCATGTGGACCACCTTCCCCATCCCGCTGGCCCAGGCCGCGAGCTTCGACCCGGCGGTGGCCGAACGGGACGCCGAGGTGTCGGCGAAGGAGGCCCGCTCCATCGGGGTGCACTGGGCCTTCTCCCCGATGATGGACGTCACCCACGAGCCGCGCTGGGGGCGGATCTCCGAGGGCTGCGGCGAGGACCCGCATCTGACGGCCGCATTCGCCGCCGCCAAGACCCGCGGCTACCAGGGCGGGAACCTGGCGTCGAAGGACCGGCTCGCGGCGTGCGCCAAGCACTTCGTGGCGTACGGCGGCGCCGAGGGCGGGCGCGACTACAACACGGTGGACGTGTCCGAGGCCCGGCTGCGCAACCTCTACCTCGGGCCGTTCCTGGCGGCCGTGGACGCCGGGGTGGCCACCGTCATGGCGAGCTTCAACACCATCAGCGGGGTCCCCGCCCACGGCAACCGGCACACCCTCACCGACATCCTCAAGGACGAGTGGGAGTTCGGCGGCGTCGTCGTCAGCGACTACAACGGCGTTCAGGAAATGACGGTCCACGGCTTCGCCGCCGACCACGCCGACGCCGCACGGCTGGCGTTGAACGCCGGGGTCGACATGGAGATGGCCAGCACCACCCTCGCCGACAACGGCAAGCGGCTGGTGCGCAGCGGCGCGATCCCCACCGCCCGGCTGGACGACGCGGTGGCCCGCGTCCTGCGGCTGAAGTTCCGGCTCGGGCTCTTCGACCACCCCTACGCGGACGAGGACGCCGCGATCGGGAAGCCCACGAAGGCGTCCCGGGCGGCGGCCCGCGAAGCGGCCGCGCGCACCCTGGTGCTGCTCAAGAACGCCCCGGCCGGGAAGGGCAGGAGCGCGCTCCTGCCGCTGAGTCCGTCGGTCTCCTCGATCGCCGTCGTCGGGCCCTTCGCCGACTCCACCGATCTGCGCGGCTCCTGGGCCGGCCCCTGGGCGGACGCGTTCCCGCCGGTCACCGTCCTCGACGCGGTCAAGGACGCCGCGCCGAAGGCCCGCGTCACCCACGCCCCCGGTGTTGACCCGGCAGGCAAGGACACCAGCGACACCGAGGGCATCGCGAAGGCCACCGCGGCCGCCAGGGCGGCCGACGTGGCGGTCGTCGTGGTCGGGGAGGCCTCGGCGCTCAGCGGGGAGGCGGCCGTACGCAGCGACATCAGCCTGCCCGGAGAGCAGGAGCGGCTGATCGCGGCGGTCGCGGACACCGGCACCCCGTTCGTCGTGGTCCAGGTCAGCGGGCGCCCGCTGACGATGGGCGGCTGGCTGGACTCGGCGCCCGCGGTGCTCCAGGCGTGGCATCCGGGCATCGAGGGCGGGAACGCCATCGCGGACGTGCTGTTCGGCACCGTGAACCCGGGCGGCAAGCTGCCGGTGTCCTTCCCCCGCTCGGTCGGGCAGATCCCCATCTACTACAACCACGAGAACACCGGGCGCCCCTACGACCCGGACAACAAGTACACGTCCAAGTACCTCGACCTCGCCGACGGCCCGCAGTTCGCCTTCGGCCACGGCCTCAGCTACACCACCTTCGACATCGGCGAGCCGAAGCTGTCCGTCAGCCGGATCGCGGCCGACGCGCTGCGCAAGGGCGACACCGTGGAGGTGGCGGTGACGGTGCGCAACACCGGGGACCGCGAGGGGGACGAAGTGGTACAGGTGTATCTGCGGGACCCGGTGGCCAGCCTGGTGCAGCCGGTGCGGCGGCTGTGCGGCTTCCGCAGGGTCACCCTCGGCCAGGGGAAATCCACCACCCTCCGCTTCCGGCTGGGCGCCGAGGAGCTGGGCTTCTGGACCCATGACCGGGACGGCACGTTCACGGTGGAGAAGGGCGAGATCCAGATCTGTGCGGGAAACAGCTCACTTGCGAGGAGTGAACGCACCCTGACGATCACATAGTGGGACGGCGTCCGGTCTTCTGCACAGCACACCCCGGTTACTTGTAGGGTGCATGCTGACAACTCCAGCCCGGGAAGACACCGCCGATGACCGCCGCGCCCTGCCCCTCGCCCAGCGTCCCGAGAAGCCACCCCGTCCCGCGACACCTCGCGGCCCCCCGGAACCCCGGCCGGGCGGAGGTCCCGTGGGCGGGGTGATCACCGGCTTCGGCGTCATCGCGAGCATCATCGTCACCGGCTATGTGCTCGGCAGCCGCGGAGCGCTGGGCGGGCAGGGCCGGGAGGTCCTGACCAAGCTCTCCTTCAACGTCGCCTCCCCCGCGCTGCTGTTCACCACGCTCGCCCACGCCGACCTCGCCGTCGTCGTCTCGACACCGCTGCTGGTCACGGCCCTGAGCACCTTCGTGGTGGCGGGCGCGTTCGTCGCGGTCGGCGCGGTACGCAAGTGGGACGTGGGCCGCACCACGATCGGCGCGCTGTGCGCGAGCTATGTGAACGCGGGCAACCTCGGCATCCCGATCGCCACGTACGTCCTCGGAGACGCGACCCTCATCGCGCCGGTGCTGCTGTTCCAGCAGCTGGTCATGACGCCGATCGCGCTCACCGTCATCGACCTCAGCCGCCCCTCGGAACAGCCTCCGTCGGTGCTGCGCCGGATCACCGCTCCGTTCCGCAACCCCATCGTCATCGGCTCGCTGTCCGGGGTCGCGGTGGCCGCCGCGGGGTGGCGGGTGCCCGGGCCCGTCATGGAACCGTTCTCGCTGGTGGGCAGCATGGCCGTACCCGCCGTGCTGCTGGCCTTCGGGATCTCGCTGCCGGGCAGTGAGCTGCCAGGGCGCGGTGAGGAGCGCGGCCCGGTGCTGCTGTCGGTGGCGCTGAAGTCCTTCGGCCAGCCGGTGGCGGCCTGGGCCATCGCCGCCGGTGTCTTCGGCCTCGGCGGCCCCGCCCTGTTCGCGGCCGTGGTCACCTCCGCGCTCCCCGCGGCGCAGAACCTGTTCACGTACGCCGTGCGCTACGACACCAGCACCATCCTGGCCCGCGAATCCATCCTGCTGTCCACGGTGCTGGCCGTGCCGGTGCTCTTCACGGTGGCGGCGCTGCTCGGCTGACGCCCCGGGCCCGCGGTGTCCGGCCCGGAAACGGGTTGGGTTTACCCCTTCGGGCCCCGGGCAGGCGATTATTCGTGCTTCGGACCGGAGGCACACACCGCGGGAGCAGTCCGACCGCTCCAGGGTGCGGCCACCGGTCCGTGTTCTGCGCGCTCCCGCATGGCAACGACCCGGTCCCAGGCGACCCGTCAGCCCATCGCAGGAGGTGTGTGACATGACGACCGCAGCGCAGCACGTGGCGCGTCCCCGGTCCGGTTCCTCGAAGCACCCGCACGACGACGCCCCCGACACCAGCGCCGAGTTCCACGAGATGGCCCGCCTCCCCGACGGCCCCGCCAAGGAGGCCCTGCGGCAGCGGGTGGTGGAGGCGTGGATGCCGATGGCGCAGCGGCTGGCCCGCCAGTACCGCAACCGGGGCGAATCCCTTGAGGACCTGGAGCAGGTGGCCGCGCTCGGCCTGGTGAAGGCCGTCAAGCGGTACGACCCCGAACACGGCACGGCGTTCGCGGGTTTCGCGGTGCCCACCATCGTCGGCGAGATCAAGCGCCACTTCCGGGACCACCTGTGGGTGCTGCACGTCCCGCGCCGGGTCCAGGAGCTGCGCAACCGGGTGCGGACCGCGCACCGGGAGCTGTCCCGCTCCCTCGACGACGCCAGCGTGCCCACCGAGGCCATCGCCGAGAGCACCGGTCTCACCGAGAAGGAGGTGCGCATCGGCATGGAGGCCATGGGCAGCTTCACCCCGCTGTCCCTGGACGCCCAGCTGACCGGCGCGGACGACGGCTACTCGCTGGCGGACACGCTCGGCGGCCCGGAGCCCGCGTACGACCGGGTGGTGGACCGCGAGGCGGTGCGCCCCGGGCTCGGACGGCTGCCCGACCGCGAGCGGCAGATCCTCTACATGCGGTTCTTCTGCGACATGACGCAGAGCCGCATCGCCGAACAGCTCGGCATCTCCCAGATGCATGTCTCCCGGCTCATCAACCGCACCTGCTCGACCCTGCGCGCCCAGGCCCTGGCCGAGGCGAGCGCCAACTGAACGGCGCGCCGCCCGCCACTCCCCCGCGTTGCGCCGCTGGAACGATGTGCATCGCCTCAGCGGGTGACCGCGGCACCGTGGAGAGCGACGGGACCGGCTCGGAGCTGCGAGGGTCGGGGCGCGGCTCACCGTTGCCCAGCGAAGGAGAACGCCCGTGTCCACTCCCCCAGGCCTGCCCGCGGTGTCCGGCCTCAAGCTCCTCCCGGGCCAGAAGGCCCTGGTGACCGGGGCCAACTCGGGCATCGGCAAGGCGACCGCGATTGCCCTGGGGCGGGCCGGTGCGGATGTCGTCGTCAACTATGTCTCCGACCGGCCGTCCGCCGAGGCCGTCGTGAAGGAGGTCGAGGGCCACGGGGTGCGGGCCTACGCCCACCAGGCGGATGTGTCGCAGGAGGACCAGGTGGTGGCCATGGTGTCCACCATGGTCGACCGGTTCGGCACGATCGACATCCTGGTCGCCAACGCGGGCCTCCAGCGTGACGCCCCCACGGTGGAGATGACGCTGGCGGACTGGGACAAGGTGCTCTCCGTCAACCTGACCGGTCAGTTCCTGTGCGCCAGGGAGGCGGTCAAGGAGTTCCGGCAGCGCGGTGTCGTCCCGGAGGTGTCACGGGCGGCCGGGAAGGTCATCTGCGTCAGCTCGGTCCATCAGATCATCCCCTGGGCCGGTCATGTGAACTACGCGTCGTCGAAGGGCGGCGTGGCGATGATGATGCAGACCATGGCGCAGGAGCTGGCGCCGGAGAAGATCAGGGTGAACGCGATCGCGCCGGGCGCCATCCGGACTCCGATCAACCGCGACGCGTGGGACACCGAGGACGCCCGGACCTCCCTGCTGAAGCTGATCCCGTACGGCCGGATCGGCGACCCGCAGGACATCGCGCACGCCGCCGTCGTCCTCGCGTCCGACCTGTGCGACTACGTGGTGGGCACCACGCTGTACGTGGACGGCGGGATGACCCTCTTCCCCGGCTTCGCGACGGGCGGCTGACCAGGCCGGCCGCGACGGCCCCTGACCTGGTGCGGTCCGCCGCCACCAGGCGATACGACGCGAGCGGAGTAACGATGGGGGTGTCACTGTTCCCTCGAGGAGGTGGACGACGATGACGTTCCCCTCGGACAATTCGCGCGACGCCGGTCAGCGGAACGAGCGCTCCACGGACGAGCCCTTCCCCGGCGTTCTGGGCACCCTGTCCGACGCCGCCTGGCAGGTGCTGCTGACCGCGGGCCTGGTCGCGATCGTGCTGGGGCTGCTGGTGCTGGTGTGGCCCGCGGCCACGCTGGCCGTGGTCGGCGCCCTGTTCGGTGTCTATCTGCTGGTCAGCGGCATATTTCAGCTGGTCGCGGCCTTCGGGGCGCATATCCCGCGGTCGATGCGCGCGCTCAGTTTCATCAGCGGCGCGGTGAGCGTGTTCCTCGGTCTGCTCTGCTTCCGGGGTCCGGCCCAGTCGGTCCTGCTGCTCGCCCTGTGGATCGGTTTCGCCTGGCTGCTGCGGGGTGTCATGCACACCGTCACGGCCGTCCAGGACGAGGGAATCCCCGCCCGCGGCTGGCAGATCTTCTTCGGTGTCATCAGCGCCCTGGCCGGAATCGTGCTGATCGTGGCGCCCTTCGGCTCCATCGCCGCGCTCACCCTGGTGACCGGCGTGTGGCTGCTGATCCTGGGCATCATCGAGGTCGTCCACGGCCTCCAGCTGCGGGCCCGGCTCGGAGGCCACGCCCCCGGCAAGAAGGCGCATCACGGCTTCCGGTTCCGTCAGCAGCCCCATCCGCAGCCGTAGAACGCAGCCGTAAAGAAACGCCGCGACAGCCGCCCCGAGCGGCTGTCGCGACAGCCAGGGGGGGTCAGTGAGTCTGCACCCACCACGCCATCAGGCCGATGGCCGCGGTGCCGCTTGCATAGGACGCGCCGCGCACGAAATTGGCGGCGGCGAGTCGACCGTATCGACGCCATCTACTACTCGAACGACTCTGTACGGGTGGGCGGACCTCCATCGTCTGCATATATGGAACCCCTTTCGTGACCGTACGGACAGTGACTGTCCGACAGGGGGAATGACACGCTGAAGAAAGCATACAAAAGTGTGAACTTCCCTCATGTGTCTGACTCGCCGGGAAAATAACTTTCGACATGCTTTCAGGGCGCTTACACCCAGGGGCTTCTGACGCCGTTCAGCCCCGTCCGTGCCACCGCAGCACCGCGCCCAGTCCCCCGGCCGGTCCCGGCACGCCCTCGGGGACGAGCAGCACCTCGGTGTCGGCCACCGCCGCCGACCGCATCAGCGCGTCGTCCGCGCGCGCCGGTTCGGGCGCGCTCACCCCCAGCGCCCGCACCTGGGCCCGCTGCACCGCCACCTGATCGGCGCCGGGGCCGATCCACACCTCGTGGCGCATGTCGCCGCCCACCTGCCCCAGCAGCAGGGTGGCCGCCTGATGGCTGCGCAGCGCCTCCACCACCGCGGGCACCCCCTCCGCCGCCCCGCTCGGCGCGGAGCCGTCGTGGCCGCTCACGGCGTGCCCGCCGGGGCGGCCGCGCCCGGCGCGGAAGAGATCGAGCACGGCTTCCAGATGGGCCCGGGCGTGGTCGGCGCGGGCGTGGTCGATCTCCGCCTCCAGCAGCTCCCGGGCGGATCCCGGCGTCCGGCTGCCGTGCCGCGCCTCCACCGCCCGGTCCCGCAGGGGCTCGGGCAGCCGGTCGCGTACGGCCCTGCGCTCGCGCGGATCGCCCGCCAGGACCAGCAGCGGCGCCCCGCTGTCCGGCCACTGCCGTACCAGCTCCTCGGCGACGAGGTCCGCGGTGTGCTCCCAGCCGTTCTCGACCCGGTTGCGGTAGTGCCACTCGTACCGGTCGGCCGGCATCGAGCGGTGGCGGCGGCCCCGCTCCGTCCCGCCCGTGGCGCGGCACACCCGGCGGGCGCCGTCCTCGTCGCGCAGCTCCAGGTCGGCGCCTGTCCGGTCGACGTACGCCACCAGGCAGGACGGCCACTCGCCGCGCAGCGACGCCAGCGGCGCCACCCGCGGCAGCGGCGACCACGACGTCACGACGTCGCCCGGGGAAGCGGCCAGCGGCAGGTCGAGCACCACCTCGCCGTCCGCCGCGAACAGCGCCCGTCCGGCGGACGCGGTGGCCGCCCGCTCACCGGCCAGTCTGCTCACCACCGCCTCACGGGTGCGGGCGTCGGCACCCTGGGCGGTCAGCTGACCGGCCACGAACCGCTCCCGCAGCCGGCGCCGTGTGGGGGCGTCCTCCGTCGCACGCGAGGTGTCGAGGTAGACGCACGCCCACGGACCGGGACGATCGAACAACGGCTTCAGGAATCCAACGTCCATGACCTCCCCCAAAAAACCGGGGAAACACACGACCCGGACGGGCGTCCGGATCGCCGCGCCACTTCGGCCGAGTGGGGCGCTTGCCTGTGGGGCGCTTCACGAACCAAGCATCCCTCCAGCGCCTCGGGATCGCCAGGGCGGTCGGGCCGTGCCGCGACTAGAATCTGTCTCATGGCTCGCTCCAACGAGGAGGTCGAAGCCCTCCTGCGCGAGTACGCCGATCTCCTCCTGATCACGGGCGGGGACGCGTTCCGGGCGCGCGCCTACGAGAAGGCCGCACGGTCGATCGGCGGACATCCCGCCGATGTGGCGGGGCTCGACGTGAAGGGCCTGCGGGAGATCCCCAACGTCGGCAAGTCGATCGCCGAGAAGGTCGTCGAGTATCTGCGCACCGGGCATGTGCCCGCCGTCGAGGAGGCGCGCGCCGCGATCCCGGCCGGGGTGCGGGAGCTGACCGCGATCCCGGCGCTGGGGCCGAAGAAGGCCATGCTGCTGTACGAGGAGCTGGACATCGCCTCCGTCGAGCAGCTGGCCACCGCGATCGAGGAACACCGGCTGCGCGACCTGAAGGGCTTCGGGCCGAAGTCCGAGGAGAACATCCTGCACGGCATCGGGCTGCTGCGGGCCGCCGGCGGCCGGGTCCCGCTCGATACGGCCATGGACGTCGCCGACGACATCGTGGCCGCGCTGTCCCGGGTGCCGGGCTGTGAGCGGGTGACGTACGCGGGGTCGCTGCGCCGGATGAGGGAAACCGTGGGCGATGTGGACATCCTGGTGGCGGCGGCCGAATCGGGCCCGTTCATGGAGGCGTTCACCGCGCTCCCGTACACCGCCGAGATCATCGCGCACGGCGAGAAGAAGACCTCCATCCGCACCACCAAGGGGCTCCAGGTGGATCTGCGGGTGCTGCCGCTCGACTCCTGGGGCGCGGGGCTGCTGTACTTCACCGGCTCCAAGGCCCACAACATCCGCGTCCGCGCGATCGCGGTGCGCCACGGCCTCAAGCTCTCCGAATACGGGCTCTTCGAGACCAAGAGCGGAAAGAAGATCGCCTCCCGCAGCGAGGAGGACGTGTACGCGCGGCTCGGCATGGACTGGATCCCGCCGACCCTGCGCGAGGACCGCGGCGAGGTGAAGGCCGCGCTGGAGGGACGGCTGCCCCCGCTGGTGAGCGAGTCCGATCTACGCGGCGATCTGCACACCCACACCGATCTCACCGACGGCCTCGAACCGCTGGAGAACATGATCGCCACGGCCGAGCGGCGCGGCTACGCGTACTACGCCGTCACCGACCACGCGCCGAAGCTGTACATGCAGCAGATGACCAAGGAGAAGATCCTCGCCCAGCGGGAGCGGCTGCGCGCCATGGACCGCGGGCGCGGCCGCCGCGACATGCGGCTGCTGCACGGTGTGGAGCTGAACATCGACGCCGACGGGGAGGTCGACTGGCCCGACGACTTCCTGGAGGGCTTCGATCTGTGCGTGGCCTCGGTGCACACGCAGTTCGGCCAGGACCGGGACACCATGACCCGGCGGTTCCTGCGGGCCTGCGAGAACCCGCACGTCAACGTCATCGGCCATCCGACGACCCGCATCCTGGGCAAGCGGCCCGGGGTCGACGCCGACCTCGACGCGGTGTTCGCCGCGTGTGCCCGTACCGGTACCGCGCTGGAGATCAACGCGCATCCGGACCGGCTGGACCTGTCGGACGAGCACATCCTGCGGGCGAAGGAGCACGGCGTGGTGTTCGCCATCGACAGCGACGCGCACTCCACGCTGGACCTCGCCAATCCGCGGTACGGGGTGGGCATGGCCCAGCGCGCCTGGCTGACCACCGACGATGTCATCAACACCTGGCCGCTGACCCGGCTGCGGCGTTTCCTGCGCAAGGGATCGGGGCACCCGCGCGGCTGATGAGCGCTACGGATTCCCTTGCAGAGCCCGCCCGGCGGGCGCCCGGCGCCCGTACCCTCGCCGAACTGGACGAGCGGATCTGCCGGTGCCGGGCCTGCCCTCGGCTGGTCGCGTGGCGGGAGGAGGTGGGCCGTTCCAAACGGGCCGCCTTCGCCGACTGGGACTACTGGGCCCGTCCGGTGCCCGGATTCGGCCCGGCGGACGCGGCGCTCGCCCTCGTGGGTCTCGCCCCGGCCGCGCACGGCGCCAACCGCACCGGCCGGATGTTCACCGGCGACCGCTCGGGCGACTTCCTGTACGCGGCGCTGCACACGGTCGGCCTGGCCAACCAGCCCACCGCCACCCACCGCGGCGACGGTCTCGCGCTGCGCGGCGTACGGATCACCGCGCCGGTGCACTGTGCCCCGCCCGCCAACCGCCCCACGCCCGGGGAGCGGGACACCTGTCGTCCGTGGCTGGAGCGGGAACTGCGGCTGCTGCGGCCGACCCTGCGGTCGGTGGTGGTCCTCGGGGCGTTCGGCTGGCAGGCCGCCCTGCCCGCGCTGGCCGCCGCCGGATGGACCGTGCCCCGGCCGCGGCCCGCCTTCGGCCACGGCGCGCGGATCACGCTGGAGGCCGCCGACGGGGGCGCCCCGCTGCGGGTGTTCGGCTGCTATCACGTGAGCCAGCAGAACACCTTCACCGGCCGCCTCACCCCGGCCATGCTGCACGATGTGCTCGGCGCGGCGGCGGAGGCGGCCGGACTGCTGCCCCCGCCCGCCACTCCGCTGGACCCCGCCACCGGGGGTGGCTGAGCGGCGCGGCGTGCGGGAGGGGGCGGTTAAGAAGGTGAGGCCCCGGGCACTGGGGCAGGAGGGCGCCCGGGGCCTCGTTCAGGGGGTGGCCCGGGTCAGTTGACCCCGGTACCACCGGCGGCGGCGCCGTTCTGGTCGGCGTTGCCCGTACCGGCATTGGCGCCCGCGTTCGCACCGGCGTCGGCGCCTGCGTTGGCGGCACCCGCATCGCCCGCACCGGCGTTGGCGGCACCCTCGCCACCGGCACCGGCGTTCGCGGCGCCTTCGTCACCGGCACCGGCACCGGCAGCACCTGCATCGCCCGCACCGGCATTCGCGGCGCCTGCATCGCCCGCACCCGCGTTCGCGGCACCCTCGCCACCGGCACCGGCGTTCGCGGCACCCGCGTCGCCCGCGCCAGCGTCACCGGCGCCGATCACCGCGCCCGTGGCCTCCAGGGCTCCGGTCACCGGCTGGAAGAACGTCTCACCGCCCTGGGTACAGTCGCCGCTGCCGCCCGAGGTGAGGCCGACCGCCGCGTCCCCGGCGAACATCGCGCCACCGCTGTCGCCCGGCTCCGCGCACACGTTCGTCTGGATGAGGCCGTTGACGATGTCGCCACCGCCGTAGTTCACCGTGGCGTTGAGGCCCGTGACCTCGCCGTCGCTGACGCCCGTCGTGCTGCCGGAGCGCTGCACCTTGAGGCCCACACTGGCCTCGACGGCCCGGCCGATCGCCTGGTTCGTGCCGTCGGCGAGCTTGACCGCGCTCTCCGGCTGGGTGGTCGCGTCGTCGTACATCACCAGCGCGAAGTCGGTCTCGGGGAACTTGGTGTCCTGGACCGTGCCCAGCGCCTGCGCGCCCGCCTGGTCCGCGGTCCAGGTCTCGGACTCGTTGCCGCAGTGGCCCGCGGTCAGGAAGCCGGGAGCGCCGTCGACGCTGACGTTGAAGCCGAGGGAACAGCGGGCGCCACCGCCGAAGATGGCATCACCACCGACGACACCGCCGGTCGCCGCGTCGCCACCACCGGCCGCGCCACCGGCACCGCCCGCGGCGTCCCCGGCCCCACCGGCCGCGTCACCCGCGCCACCCGCGCCACCCGCACCCGCGTCCCCGGCGCCACCCGCACCCGCGTCTCCGGCACCACCGGCCGCCGCATCGCCCGCGCCACCGGCACCCGCCTGACCGGCGCCACCGGCACCCGCGGCGTCCCCGGCGCCACCAGCGGCCGCGTCACCCGCGGCGTCGCCCGCCGCCTCACCGGCACCGCCGCCGCCATTGGCGCCCGTCTGGCCGTTGTCACCGCCGTCGAACCGCTTGAACTCACCCTTCGTCCGCTGGACGGTCACCATGCCGTCCATCGCGTCCGTGGCCTTGGTCAGCGTGTCCCACTTGGCGCCGGTCACGGTCTTGTCCGCGGTCACCCGGACCTTGTTGGTCACCGGGTCGATGGACCAGGCCGTACCGGCCACCGAGGCGTCGGTGCTCAGCGTCTTGGTGGCGGCCGTCAGCTCGGACATGCTGTTCTGCACGATCTTGGCGACGGCGCCCTGGGCTTCCACGGTCTTCGCCGCGTCCTCGGTCATGACGTTCATGACCAGTTGGCTCGTGTCGTTGTTGAAGTACCAGCCAGCGCCGTTGTCACCGAGGTCTGAGGCGAGGCTCCTCGCGAGTTTCACTGCCGACGGGGACGAGAAGGTCTTCACGTCCGTCGTCTTGTCCTGGCTCGCATTGGCATTGGGCAGCAGAAGGGCGGCTGCCCCGAGCGCGACGACAGCAGCGCCGGAAACGGCGAGGGTCCGCTTGTTCACACGTCGGTGGTGGCTCAACACTGACCTCCAGTAGGGGGGCGCGGGACGTTGCGGAGCGCCTGTTGCGTTCCGCCGCGCCCTCGCGCAGGGCCACCAACCAGTACGGGGGCGCGTTTACTTCGTTCTCACCATGACTCACAGTGTGATGAATGGCTGCGCCGAACGATCCGGAGCGGTAGGGTCCGCCGGTTCCGCACCCTCAGGCCGTGTTCCCGCTCCCCTGGGCCGCCTGGGCGCGCAGCTCCCACACCTCCCCCAGGGCCATCTGCGCCGATCCCTCGGCCGGGGAGCCCGCCGTGGTCTCGAAGTGATCGACGTAGGCGCCGATGAACTCCTGCCAGCGGTGGTTGACCGGGTCCTCGTCCAGCGCCGCCATCGCCGCGGCGAAGTCCTCGCAGTCCACGAGGTGGAAGAGGTGGCGCCCGCTGCGCCAGATCCGCCAGTTGGTGATCCCGGCCCGCCCCAGCGACTCCAGCAGGTCCGCCGGAACGGTGGCGTGCTCCCGTTCGTAGCCCGATTCCTGGCCCTCCTTGAGGACCGAGTGCAGCGCCACGCGCATCGGTGTCTCCCTTCATCCACTCTCGTCACGGCATATGCCCGCAGCCACTCTGCCCTCTCCGGCCCCCGCCGCCAACGGTCCGGCGTGTTCGTCTCCTGTCCCGTCGTGCGCTGGAAGGGGGCGCCGCGATCTACGATGCCTCGCGGAGCCGTACCCGCCGCCGACCACCACGGAAGGACCCCGACGCCATGGCAGACACCCCCGTGCGCGACCGTTCCACGCTCTTGGTTCTCAACGGGCCGAACCTGAATCTGCTCGGCCGGCGCCAGCCGGAGATCTACGGCACCGACAGCCTGGCCGACATCGAGAAGCTGGTCGCGGAGACGGCCGCCCGGCACGGGCTCACCACCGACTGCCGGCAGAGCAACCACGAGGGTCAGCTGATCGACTGGATCCAGGAGGCCAGGGAGCGGCACGCGGCCGTCATCATCAACCCGGCCGGTTACTCCCACACGTCGGTGGCCCTCCGCGACGCGCTGGCGACCTGCGACGACATGCCGATCCTGGAGGTGCACATCTCCAACATCCACCAGCGCGAGCCGTTCCGGCAGCACTCCTATGTCTCCGCGCTCGCCAGCGGTGTGATCGCCGGTTGCGGCATCCAGGGCTACGCCTTCGCGGTGGAGCGGGCCGCCACGCTGCTCGCGGCCCTGAAGAAGTAGGGCCCGAAGTAAGGCACGAAGACCTGAGGGCCGGGCCCCGGCCCCTCAGGCCCGGATGACGCGGACACCGGCCTCGGTGTACGGGGCGATGGCCTCCTCGGTGGCGCCGGTGTCCGTGACCAGCACCCCGATCTCCTCCAGCGCGCAGATCCGGGCGAACGCCCGGTGGCCCAGCTTGGAACTGTCGGCCGCCACGACCACCCGGGCGGCGCGGCGGGCCATGAGGTGGTTGATGCTGGCCTCGCCCTCGTGGTGGGCGGCGGCGCCCCGCTCGGGGTCCAGCGCGTCCACGCCGATGACGGCCAGATCGAGGGAGACCTCGGCCAGCACCCCGGTGGCCAGCGGCCCCATCAGCTCGAACGACTGGGGGCGGGCCACCCCGCCGGTGAGCACGATCTTGATGTGCGGGCGCACCGCCAGCTCATGGGCGATGTTCAGGGCGTTCGTCACGACGGTGACGGCAGGTCCGCCGCCCTCGGCGGCGGAGGGGCCGGACAGTTCCCCGCGGGTGGCGATGGCCCGGGCGACTTCGGTGGTGGTCGTCCCGCCGTTGAGGCCGACGACCGCACCGGGTTCGACCATGCGGGCGACGGCGGCGGCGATCCGCTGCTTCTCCGAGGCGCGCCGGGCGGTCTTGTAGCGCAGCGGCAGGTCGTACGACATGTGGTGGGCGACCGCGCCGCCGCGGGTGCGGGTGAGCATCTGCTGCTGCGCGAGTTCGTCCAGGTCCCGCCGGATGGTGGCGGCGGACACCGCCAGCTCGGCGGCGGCCTCCTCGACCTCGACCTTGCCGTCCCTGGCCAGCAGTTCCAGCAGGGCGTTCCAGCGCTCGGGCCGTTTCACGCCGTCTCCTCGACCCCCGTCGTACCGTCGCGGCTCACCCTACCCCGGGTGTCCGCACTCTGGACTTCGCTGCAATATCGTGCGCATTATCGGACTGTACGAAGCATCTTCGAGCATCCGCACCCATCGGACTGGGGAGCTCCATGAGCCATACCGAGAGCGAGATCGCGAGCCAGCCCGACTGCTGGCGGCGCGCCATCGAACTGGCCCGGGACCCGGACGGGCCGGTGCGCGAGGCGCTGCCCCGGACGGGTGAGCGGGTCGCCGTCGTCGGCTGCGGCACGTCGTGGTTCATCGCTCAGGCGTACGCGGCGCTGCGCGAGGCCAGGGGGGAGGGCGAGACGGACGCGTTCCCGGCATCGGAGATGCCGACCGGGCGCGCCTACGACCGGGTGCTCGCACTGTCCCGGTCGGGGACCACGACCGAGGTGCTGTCGCTGCTCGGCCGGATATCGGGCGGGGTGCCCACCACCGTCATCACCGCGGTCCCCGACTCCCCGGTCACCGGTCTGGCCGACGCGGCGATCGTGCTCGACTTCGCGGATGAGCGGTCGGTCGTGCAGACCCGCTGGGCGACCAGTGAACTAGCCCTGCTGCGTGCTCACTTGGGCCACAACGTGGACAGCCTCGTCGAGGACGGTGCGGCGGCGCTCGCCGCGCCGCTGCCCGACGGGCTCGCGGAGGCGGGCCAGTTCACGTTCCTGGGGCGCGGCTGGACGTACGGCATCGCGCTGGAGGCCGCGCTCAAGATGCGCGAGGCCGCGGGCGCGTGGACCGAGGCGTATCCGGTGATGGAGTACCGGCACGGGCCGATCAGCGTCACCGGGCCGCGCAGCGTGGTGTGGTGGCTCGGCGAGGGCCCGTCCGGGCTGGCGGAGAAGGAGGTCACCGGGCCTGGTGGCCGTCTCGTCGGGTACGGCCGCGATCCGCTGGCCGAACTGGTGCTGGTGCAGCGGCTCGCGGTGGCGATCGCAGAGGCTCGCGGCCTCGACCCCGACCGGCCCCGGAACCTCACCCGCTCGGTGATCCTCGGTTGAGCGCGCGGGGCGAGGGAAGGGAGGCGGGCCATGCCACTGGTGGCCACCGCTGAGATCGTCGGGCCCGCCGTACGGGGCGGGCTCGGCGCGGGTGCGTTCAATGTGATCCAGATCGAGCACGCCCAGGCGATCGTGGCCGGGGCGGAGGCGGCCGGGGCTCCGGTGATCCTCCAGATCAGCGAGAACGCGGTGCGGTATCACGGCGCCCTGACCGCGATCGGCCGGGCCACCGTCGAGGTCGCCCGTGGCGCGCGGGTCCCGGTCGCGGTGCATCTGGACCATGCCACCGGACCCGGGCTGGTGCGGGAGGCGCTCGGGCTCGGCTTCGGGTCCGTGATGTTCGACGCCTCGGCACGCGACTACGACGGCAATGTGGCCGCCACCGCGGCGGTGGCCGCGGACTGCCACGCCGCCGGGGTGTGGGTCGAGGCGGAACTGGGCGAGGTCGGCGGCAAGGACGGGGTGCACGCGCCCGGCGCCCGGACCGATCCGGCCGAGGCCGCCGCCTATGTCGCGGCGACGGGCGTGGACGCGCTCGCGGTCGCGGTGGGCACCTCGCACGCCATGGTGGTCAAGGAGGCGGTGGTGGACCTGGAGTTGATCGCGGCGCTGCGCGCGGCCGTGCCCGTGCCGCTGGTGCTGCACGGCTCCTCCGGGGTGCCCGAGGCGGATCTGACCCGGGCGGTCGCGGCGGGCCTGACGAAGGTGAACATCGCCACGCACCTGAACGTGGCCTACACCCGGGCGATCCGCGACCATCTCGCCGACCATCCCGAGGTGGTCGACCCGCGCCGCTATGTCGCGGCGGCGCGGGACGCGGTGGCGCGCGAGGTGACCCGGCTGCTGGCCCTGGTGCGCGCCGTGCCGCGCTGAGCCCGCCCGCCGCACTGAGCCCGTACGCCCGCATCGGCACCGTGCGTCCGCGCCGGGACCACGTGCGCCCACTGTTGACATGCTCCCCTCAGCTCGCCACCATGCGGTGGAGGTTAGGAAAGGTTCCTAACAGAGGGGTGTCCCATGCGCACACGACTCGCGTTCGTACTGGCCGGCGCCGGGCTGCTGGCCGGTTCCCTCACCGCGGGCGCCCAGGCCACCACCCGGGGCCCCGCACCCGCCCCCGGGGCCGCTTCGGTCAAGGAAGGCTCCGTCACGGCGGCGCAGTTACTCGACAAGGTCAAGAACTGTTCGCAGATATCCAGCGGCAAGTACCGCACCGACGACGAGACGTCGGCCACCGTGCCGGTCTGTGACGCGGGCGGCGCGGTGTTCTGGAAGGCGGACATGGACGTCGACTGCGACGGCCAGGTGACCTCCAAGTGCAACGAGGACACCGACCCGTGGTTCCAGGACGACACGGCCTTCCACCAGTCGAACGGAAAGCCCCTGATCGCCGACAAGCTGCCCTATGTGGTGGTGCCCAGCAAGAGCTCCACCTGGGACTACTCCAAGTCCGGCATCAAGGGCGGCGGCGTGGTCGCCGTCATCTACAACAACAAGGTCGAGTACGCGGTGGTCGGCGACACCGGCCCGACCAAGATCATCGGCGAGGCGTCCTACGCCACGGCCAACGCGCTCGGCATCGACCCCGACCCGGAGACGGGCGGCGCGGAGTCGGGCGTGACGTACATCCTGTTCAAGAACTCCTCCGTGTCCCCCATCGAGAACCACGACAAGGCGGTCTCGGTCGGCGACGGCCTCGCCAAGCAGTTCGTCCAGGGCAACTGACGCCCCGTCCCGGCCCGCAGTGCCCGCGGCCGCCGGACCCGCTCCCGGGCCCGGCGGCCGCGGGCGTCACGGAATGGCCTCCAGCAGCGGCAGCATCCGGCCCGGGATGGAGCCCGAGGGGGCGGCGCCGATGCGCCGCGCGCCCATGGCCAGGTAGAACGGCTCGGCATACGGATCGGCGTCGATGGTGAGCCGGGTGAAGCCGAGGCGGCCCGCCGTCCGCAGCACATGCCCGTACAGCAGCCGCCCCACACCGAGGCCGATCGCGGGCGGGTCGACGAACAGCATGCCCACCCACCCCTGCGGGGCGGTGCCCTCCAGGGTGGCGAACCCCAGCACCCGCCCGTCCTCCTCGGCGACCGTGGTCCGGCGCGCCGTCAGCTCGCCCTCGCGCATCGTCAGTTCCGCCCGGCAAGCGGTCAGGAACTCCTCGTCGTACCCCCAGTGGCCCTTCGACCGCAGCGCCAGCTCGGTCAGCGCCCCGGCCTCCTCCTCTCGCCCGGCTCTCAGCCGTCGTGTCGTCATGCGCCGATCGTGGCACCGGCTCCCCCACGGGGTCATCGCCCGGTGGGGCGATGACTTTCCCCGGCGCCGACGGTCCTTATCTGTTGAGCGCGCGTGCCCCGCGCGGCCCACAACTGGAGGTGGACGTTGGCCGGTCCCGAGCCCGAGAGCCCGCCCGCGCTTCCCCCGGCCGTCCTGGTCCTCGACCGGCCGCCGGAGACCCGCGCCGAGGTGGAGCGGCTGTGCGAATGGCTGCGCGAGCTGGCGCTCCACAGCGCGCCCGGCCCCGTCACCGTCGACGTGGGCGCGGCGCGCCGGCCGGGCCTGGCCATGGTCGAGGCCCTGGCCAGGCTGCGGCTGACCGCCCGCCGCCTGGGACGGGAGATGAAGCTGGCGAACACCGGCGGCGAGCTGGCCGCGATACTCGCCCGGGCGGGGCTGGAGGAGGTGCTGACCGCGCCCGCGACGTTACGGATCGAGCCGGGCTGGGAGGCCGAACAGGGGGAACAGCCGCTCGGTGTCCAGGAAGGAGTTGAGCCCGGTGATCCGCCCGGCTGATATCTCCAGGACCTGGAGCGCCCAGGGCTCATGGGCGCCGCCCGACTCGCCCGGCCGGTACTGGCCGAAGGCGGGCGCCCCGTTCGCCACGGTAGGGACCAGCCGGGAGCCGCGGCAGCCGATGCCGTGCCCCAGCAGCCAGGTGCGGATGTCGTCGTGGCCGCGCAGCCACAGCTCGTACGGCGGCATGGACAAGGTGGCGTCCTCGTGGAGGAGCGAGGTGAGGGAGTCCAGGTCGTAGCGCTCGAAGGCGTCCACGTAGCGGGCGAGCAGCGCGCGCTGCTCCTCATCCAGCGGCTTGACCGGGTCGGTGTCGCTGATGTCGCTCGCGGCCAGGGTGGCCCGGGCACGCTGGAGCGCGCTGTTGACCGAAGCGACCGTGGTGTCCAGCAGCTCGGCGACCTCGGCGGCCTTCCAGGCCAGCACCTCCCGCAGGATGAGCACCGCGCGCTGGCGCGGGGCCAGGTGCTGGAGGGCGGCCACGAACGCCAGCCGCACCGCGTCCCGCTGGGCGGCGACCTCGGCGGGGTCGCCGCCGTCGGCCAGCACCTGCCCGTCGGGCACGGGGCCGACCCAGGTGACCTCGGGCTGCATGGTGAGGGTGGCGGGGGTCGCCGAGGAGGCGGCGGTGAGGTCCATCGGGCGGGCCCGGCGCTTGCTCCCGTTCAGCATGTCCAGACAGACGTTGGTGGCGATGCGGTACAGCCACGAGCGCAGCGCCGACCGGCCCTCGAAGCGGTCCAGGCCCCGCCAGGCGCGGACCATCGTCTCCTGCACGGCGTCCTCCGCCTCGAACGCCGAGCCCAGCATCCGGTAGCAGTAGCCGGTGAGCTGGACCCGGTACGGCTCCAGCTGGAGCTCGACACCGGCCGTGCCGTCCACTGCCGCGACATCACTCATCGACGCACCTCGATCGTTCTGCTTCTGCGGACTCCCATGGGAGGAAAGCTAGCGCGCGGCACCGACAAAGTCCCTGACCTGCGCAATCCGGCGAAATCGGGTCAGCCGACCGGCCGGGCGCGGACCATCGAGGCATGCACCTGGTGCCCGCCGCTGGCGATCATCCGCACCTCGGCGCGGTCGCTGATCTCGGCGCGCACGATGCCGGTGTCGTCCGCGTAGACGGGGTGTCCGCCGGGGCCGCTGGAGTCCGTGCGGTGCACCATCACGACGTCCTCGGCCTCCGACTCCGGGGCGACCGGATCGGCGAATATCAGCTCATACCTGTCTCGTCGCGACATCATGCCCTCCTCCCGCACGACTCCACCCCCTCGCCTCAAACCTGGACAATCAACACTATCGAACAGACGCGTCACCGCAAGGGGGTGCTCTTCAAGACTCCGGGGCGACCGCGCCGCGCGCCAGCGGCGTCATGGCCGACCCGATGACGGTGGCCGCGGCGATGGAGCCGAGGGTGATCCCCCAGGCGAGCGGGCCGAGCGGGGTGCAGTCGAAGAACTGGCTGACGCCCGGCGTCTGGATGATGCCCGCGAGCACCGCGGCCGAGCCGAGCCCGGCGACCAGCACGTGCCGGTCCAGGCCCCCGGTGGCCAGGGTCTGCGCCAGCTGCGTACCGACCAGGGCGACGAGCGCCACCGTGCCGGCCCGGCGTTTGCGGCCGGTGAGCCGCGCGCCCGTCCACGCGACGCCCGCACCGGCGGCCGTGATGATGCCGCGCAGCATCATCTCCCGGTTCAGCGCGGTGCCCAGGGAGCGGCTGGGGCCCTCCTTGAGCAGCCGCTCGCCGGTGTGCCCGGTCGGTTCGCGCACCGCGATGGCGAGCGCGGGCGCGAGGTCGGTCAGCAGGTTGACGAGCATGATCTGCCGGGCGGTGAGCGGGGTGCTGCCCGCGATCGCGGAGGCGAGCACGCTGAAGGTGACCTCGCCGAGGTTGCCGCCGATGAGGATGGCGAGCGCGGCCCGGACCGAGGCCCACATCGCCCGCCCCTCCATCAGGGCCGACACGATCGTCTCCAGCCGGTCGTCGCCGACGACGAGATCAGCGGCGGCGGTCGCGGCGGGGGTGCCGCGCCGTCCCAGGGCGATCCCGATGTCCGCGAGCCGGATCGCGGGGGCGTCGTTGGCGCCGTCGCCGGTCATCGCCACCACCCGGCCCAGGCGCTGGTACGCCTGCACGATGCGGACCTTGTGGTGCGGGCTGCACCGGGCGATGACGTCCACGGTGGGCAGCAGCTCGTCCAGCTCGGCGTCGTCCATCTCGTCCAGCTCCGGCCCGGTGCGCACCTTCAGCTCGGTGGCCGCGATGACGGTGGCCGCGATGGACTCGGCGGTGGCCGGGTGGTCGCCGGTGAGCATCACGGTGTGCACGCCCGCCTCCCGCAGCCGCGCGGTGGCGGGAGCGGCGCTGGTGCGCACCGGGTCGGCCAGCGCGACGAACCCGCGGAAGACCAGGTCCCGTACGGAGTCGTCGGTGAGCTGCTCCCCGGCCCGCATGGAACGTTCGGCCACGGCCAGGACCCGGCGCCCGGCCCCGGCCAGTTCCTCGGCGGCCGCGGTCAGTTCGGCGATCTCGCCGTCGTCCAGGGCGGTGCTCGCCGCCGCGCCGGGCGGCTGCCTGCGGACGCAGCGCTCCAGCACGCTCTCCGGGGCGCCCTTCACGCTCAGCAGGGTGCCGCGCGCGGTGGCCCCGGCGGTGGCGTGATAGGCACGGGAGGGCTCGAAGGGCAGCGCGTCGGTGCGCCGCCAGCGCGGTGCCCCGCGGCGCACCGCGACCCCGGCGCGGCGCGCCCCGGCCATGACCGCGCGGTCGGTCTGGTGCGCCATGGGCTCGGCCTGACGGGCGGGCGGGGTGGCCCGCAGGGCCGCCGCGAGCACGTCCTTGCGCGGGGTGTCGAGCCGGTCGACGAGCTGCGGGCCGCCGCCGTCGCTGACCGCCGCGAGCTGGAGGGTGCCCTCGGTGAGGGTGCCGGTCTTGTCGAAGCACAGCACGTCGGCGCGGCCGAGCGCCTCGATGGTGCGCGGGTTGCGAACCAGGGCGCCGAGATCGGCCAGCCGCCGGGCGGCGGCGAGTTGTGCCGCGTTGACGAGGAACGGCAGCCCTTCGGGTACGGAGGCGACGGCGAGGTTGACCGCCGAGGCCAGGTTCTCGCTGAGCGGGAGGCCGTGCAACAGCCCGGCCGCGGACACGGCGGCGGCCGAGCCCAGCGCGATGGGGACGCTGGAGCGGGTGAGCGAGGTGAGCCGCGCCTCGACACCGGTCACGGGTGCGGCGCGGCGGGCGGTGGCCAGGCTGCGGCCCACCTCGGTGGACGGCCCGGTGGCGACGACGACGGCCTGGGCGCGCCCGGCGGAGACGGTGGTGCCCTCGTAGAGCATCGAGCGGCGCTGGGTGAGGTGCGCGGCGACCACGGGCGCCGGGTTCTTGGCCACCGGCAGGGACTCGCCGGTCAGCGAGGACTCGTCGACCTCCAGCCCGTCGGCCTCCAGCACCCGGCAGTCGGCCGGGACCACGTCCTCCGGGCCCAGCGCGATGATGTCCCCGAGGACCAGGTCCCCGGCGGTGACCAGGCGTTCCGTACCGCCGCGGCGTACCCGGGCGCCGACCGCGGACCGGGCGAACAGCTCGGCGAGCGCCCGCTCGGTCCTGACCCGCTGGAAGCCGCCGACGAGCGCCGAGGTGGCGGTGATGGCCGCGACCAGCGCGGCGTCGGTGCGCGACCCCACGGCGGCGGCGAGCGCGGCCCCGGCGGCGAGGACCGGGGTGAGCGGGTTGGCCAGCTCCTCGATGAACGCCGCCGGGAGGCTGGTGCCGGTCGGCTCTCCGGTGCGGGTGGGTGCCTTGCCCGCCCGGGTGGCGGCCTGCTCCGGGGTCAGCCCCTGTTCGGCGTCGGCCGACAGGCGCTCCAGCACCCGGGGTACGGGCATCAGATGCCAGGGGGTGGTGGTCACCGGGGGCACCAGCGGACGGGACAGCAGCTGCCGGGCGCGCCAGTTGCCGAGGCCGAACGCCATGGCCCCGGCGGTGGTTCCGGCCGCCGCGCCGCGCGCGGTGGCCTGCGCCCGGGGGGCCTTGAGTGCGGCGACCGCGCCGATGCCGCTGCCACCGGCCGACAGCAGGGCGCTCTCCCGGTCCACCTGGGCGGCCACGCCGACCGCGTCCACGATGATCCCGGCCGAGTCCAGGTCGGCGCCGACGAGCAGATGGGCGCCCCAGGCGGGGGGCTCGCCCTCGCGGTGGATGCCGACTCCGCAGTCGGAGGCGCCCAGGGCCCGGCGGTTCCCGGACAGCAGCATGACGACCGCGCCGTCGGCCTGGAGGGCGCGTACGGAGGCCACCAGGCGGCGGCCCGCCGGTACCACCGCGTCGGCGAAGGTGAAGGCCGTCGGGGGCGGGCGGTCGATGGCCAGGACGATGCGGGCGCCCGCCCGGCGGGCGGCCGCCGCCACCGCCTCGGCGCCGGGGACGGCCTGGGCGGCGAGCCCGGCGACCGCCTGGAGCCGGTGTCCCCTGGCCAGGCCGAGGGTCCGCTCGCTGCCCTTGCGGCGCAGCCTGGCCGCGGTGTGGCGGCCGGTGCGGCCGGTCAGCTCCAGCTGGTCCAGCGGCCCCAGCACCCATCCGTCGTCGCGCCGGACCGCCAAGGGCTCGTCCGGGTCGAAGAGGTCGAAGAGGCGTTCCGCGACCTGCTCGGGGTCGGCGCCGCCGAGGAGTTCCAGGTCGACGGGTTCGTAGCGGTCGCCGCGCAGCGCCGCCTCGTCGAGCACCACGGTGTCGACCTGGCCCAGCCGCCGCAGGGCGCTGCGGTCCATGGCCAGGACGCCGCGCACGGCCAGGAACCGGCCGAGGCTGGTGGCGAATCCCTCCCGCCCGGCGCCGGGCGCCTTCGGTATGGACGAGAACGCGACGGCCAGCCCGCGGCGCGGTCCGGCGAACGGGGCGGCGAGGACACCGGCGACCGCTCCGGCGGCCATGGACCGCTCCGCGAACCGCTCCATGCTGTCCCTGGGGGTGGGTCCTGGCCGCTCCACCACGATGGGCTCCGCGGCCACGTCCTGGGGTCCGTGCACCAGATGCGGCTCCATCGCCGCCCATGCCTCGCCCTCGGCACCGGCCTCCCGCCACAGGGCCACGCGCTGGGCGAGGTCGAGGACGAGCCCGCCGCCGCGCGTGGCCACGCCCTGGGTCAGCGCGCTCAGCACGGGCAAGGTCGCCTCGGTGGACTCCCCGCGGGTGACGGCCAGGGCCAGCCTGCGCAGCCGGGGGTGGTTCTGGATCGCGGACAGGGCCGCGCTCGCCTCGGTCGGGAGCCTGAGCCACGGGACCAGCCGCAGCGCGGTGGCGACGCTCAGGCCCAGGACGTCCGCGGCGACCACGGCCAGCGACTGGGCCTCCCGCGGCCCGCCCGAGGGGTGGCGTGGTTCCGGGGCCCATTCGTCGAACTCCTCGGTGGGCACGGCGGGACCGCGGGTCTCCGCGCGCTCGATCAGGGCGACCAGTTCCACCAGGCGCGGGGGCGGTTTCGTGACGGCGACGACGACCCGCTCGGAGGGCGCGTTGACCCGGGCCCACAGCACGCCCCGATGTCCTTCGAGGGCCTGTTCCACCCGGGCCGCCACCTGCTCCCCGCCGATGCCGTGCACGCCGTGCACCTCGATGTAGTAGCGGCCCGGGTACGACCACACCCCGCGGCGGGGCGGGTGGACCAGCCGGTTGACCGCGCCGACGGCGTCCCGTACCCGGGTGGCCACGGTGTGGGTGAGCGGTTCCAGCCCCGGGGGGCTCAACAGGTGCAGCCCAGGCAGCGTCGTCATCGGTGAGACCTCCGTGGTTCCCGCGGTTTTCGCGTGGAGCGGCCCGTCCGGTTGATTCCGATTACCCTGAAATAGGAAGAAGATTCCGAAACATCAATCATGGGTGGACGTGAGACCAGTGACCACTCCCACCAGCTCGCGCAAGCGCGGCACCTCCACGACGGCACGGTCGTCGGCACGAAGCACCGGCAAGTCGGCCCGGGGCCAGGCCACATCGAAGGCCCGGGCTCCGTCGAAGACCGCGGCGAAGACCACGGCCGCGTCCAAGTCCGCGCCATCGGGGAAGACGAAGACGGCCAAGAGCACACAGAGGTCGAAGACGGCCAAGGCGGCGAAGTCGGCGAAGCCCGCCTCCCAGAAGGGTGACCACCGGATCACCGTCACGGTCCCCAGCCTCGGCCACATGGCACAGGCGACGGGGCTGGACCGCGCCGCGAGCGCGACCCATCTCGACCGCATGAACGGCGACCGCATCGGCCGCGCGGCGAAGAGCGCCGCGAACATGGCGCTGATGCCGATCGCGGCGGCCCGCCGGGTGCTGCCCGCCAAGGGCGGACTCCCGCTGTACGCGGGGCTCGGAGTACTGGGCGCCGCCGAGGTCATCGAGTGGCCGGTGGCCGTGGGCGTCGGCGTCGGCTACGCGGTGCTGCGGCGCGGCGGGGTCATGACGCCGCCGGCCAAGACCCGCCGGGTCTGAAACAGATCCCGAACACCGCCTGAACGGACGCGGCCGACCGGCCCCCCGGACGGTGACCTCACGCAGGCCACCCCGGGGCGGCCGGTGGCGCGCGGACGCGACGCGCCCCCGCGGCGCGTGCCCGGGGACGGGGCATGGGAGAGACTGGGGAATCACCCAGACGTCATGATGCGCGCCCGATGCCCGCTTTTCGCGATCAGCAGCCCCTTTGACCGCTTCTTCAGGTCAGACGGGCAAGAAACGGGCAGAAGTTGGCCACAAACGGGCTGCGGCAAGCAGTCGAAACGTTGGTATATACCATGAAGCGCATCTAACACCCGTCACTGGAGCCGTCGGACGACACGGTTCCGGCGCCGGTCCGGTGGCTGGTGGCAGGGCCGCGACCTCAGCTTTTGCCGGATCACGCACGACCATGCCGTTGTTGAGACAACAGAAAGCGGTGCTCTCCATGGCTCACCCCCACACCACTCAAGCCGCCCGCCGCGTGCCCGGACAGACATCATCGGGCTTACCGCATGACCGGAACCGGGCCCGCGCCGTGACCGGACGCCACGCCACCGGCATGGCCACCCTCGCCCCGGACCTCCAAGTCCTCGCCGGGGACGAGGACTTCTTCCGGCACTTCGGCGGAACCTCGGCCGAGCTGTGCGGCCGCAACCTCTTCGAACTGCTCGACCCCAGCGCCCCCGCCGTCCTGCGGGAGCACTTCCTGCGGCTGCACGACGGCCGCCGCACCCGCTTCACCGAGCGTGTGGTCGGCTACCGCTCGGGAGGCCGGGTGTTCTCGGGCGAGTTGACCGGTACGGCCATCCAGGGCGCGTCCGACGGGCTGTCGGCCATCGTCGTCCTGGTCAAGCCCGACGACGAGAAGGCCGAGGACGACGCGAGCGCGCAGCGCAGAAACCTGTTGTCGCCGCTGGAGGCTCAGATACTCGAGGGGGTGGCCACGGGCGCCTCGACCGTGCAGATGGCCGCCAAGCTCTATCTCAGCCGCCAGGGCGTCGAATACCACGTGGGATCGATGCTGCGGAAGATGAAGGCGCCCAACCGTGCGGCGCTGGTCTCGCGCGCGTACGCGGCGGGCATGCTGACCGTCGGCACCTGGCCCGCCCGGGTCCGCCCGGACTTCGTCAAATGACCCCTCTCGAAATGGCCCCTCTCATCAAGGAACCGCCGGATCAGGAGCGTTCCGGCTGACAGTGCGGGCACCAGGTGCTGGTCCGCCCGGCGATCTTCCCGCGGCGCAACGGGCGGCCGCAGCGCGGGCAGTGCGGGTCGGGGTCGTCGCGGTGGCCGGTCAGCCAGGACGGCCGCGGCGGCACCTGGCCCGCCCGCACCGAGGTGCGCAGCACCCCGCGCAGTGCGGTGTGCAGCCGCCGCCGCTCGTCGGGGCCCAGGTCGCTCGTCCGGCTCTTCGGATGGACCCGGGCCCGCCACAGGATCTCGTCGCCGAGCAGATTGCCGAGCCCGGCCACGACGGACTGGTCGGTCAGCGTGGCCTTGACCCGGCCGCGCCGCCCCTCCAGCGCGCTGTCCAGCTCGGCCCGGCCCAGCGACAGCGCGTCCGGGCCCTGCTCGCCGAGGATGCGGTCGACGTCGGCGTCGGTGGCGGCGAGCCACAGCCCCCGCAGCTTGCGCTGGTCGTGGTAGCGGAGCTGATGGCCGTCGTCGAGGGTGAGGAAGACACGGCCGAACCGCTCGGGCGGGTCGTCCTCCGAGCGGCACACCAGTCCCCCGGTCATGCCGAAGTGCAGGATCAGTGTCGGGCCCCCGGCCGGGGCGAGCAGCCACTTGCCGTGGCGGCGCGGGGCGCCGAACCGGCGGCCCTCAAGATCGCGCTTCAGCCGCTGCGCGGTGACCCCGCGCAGCACCCCCGGATCGGCCACCTCGACGCGCTCGATACGGCGCCCCCGCGCGCAGGAGGCCAGCGTGCGGCGGAAGCCCTCGACGTCCGGCAGCTCGGGCATGTCGCCAGATTACGCCGGGCCGTGGCGGACGGCCCGGGGAGAAGAAAAGCCGCGGTAGACCAAAATTTTGCATGAGTCGGATAAAGTACCTGGTTATGCGATTCATCCGCTCCGGACCGGGGGCGAGCGGTCGCAACCAGACGCTTTTCGCGATCGCGCGGTGCCTGCCGTTCCTGGTCATGGCGGCGGTCGTCACCATCGAGCTGACGCCCGCGCATGTGCTCTACACCGGCCCCCTGCTCACCCCGGCCCCTGCGCTGGCCGCGGTGACGATGGGACCGGTCGGCACCGGGGGCGTGGTGGCGCTCGCCGCGGGGATCAGCGCGCTCACCGCCACCCACAACCACGCGTGGGGCACCCAGCAGGTGTACGCGAATCTGCTGGCGCTGCTCGTGGTGTCCGTGGCGAGCGTGGCGAGCAGCGCGATCCGGGAGCGCAGGGACCGGGAGCTGAGCCAGGTCCGCAAGATCGCCGAAGTCTCGCAGAACGTGGTGCTGCGGCCGCTGCCCGCCCGCATGGGCGGGGTGCGCACCGCCAGCGTGTACATGGCGGCCGAGCGCGGGGCGCAGATCGGCGGCGATCTGTACGAGGCGGTGGGCACCCGCTACGGAGTGCGGCTGATCGTCGGGGACGTGCGCGGCAAGGGGCTGGCCGCGGTGCGGTCCGCCGCGGCGATCCTGGGCGCCTTCCGGGAGGCGGTGCACTACGAACACGATCTGATCGAGGTGATGCAGCGGTGTTCGGCGGCGCTGGGCCGCGAATACGAGTTGCTGGACCGGTCCCGGCTCCAGGACTGGGACGAGCGGGCCGAGCAGTTCGTCACCGTCCTGCTGGCCCAGGTGGTGCCCGACACCTCCATGATCCAGCTGATCAACCGGGGCCACCCTCCGCCGCTGGTGCTGCACGACCGCAAGGCGCGCACGCTGGGCCCGGAGCGGCCGCTGCCGCCGCTCGGCCTGGACGAGTTCCTGACCCCGCCCCCGATCGGCGTCGAGACCTTCCCGTTCGTCGTCGGCGACCGGCTGCTGCTGCACACCGACGGGGTGCTGGAGGCGCGTAACCACTGCAATGAGTTCTTCCCGCTGCCGCGGACCATGGAGACCGTGGAGGGCGCCACCCCGACCGAATACCTGGACCGGCTGCGCCACGCCCTGATCCACCACGCCGAGGGGCGGCTGGCCGACGACGCGGCGATGATCCTCGTCGAGCGGGCGACGGGCGCCGAGCCGGGGTGGCGCTCCACGCCCCCCTGAGGGGCCGCCCCCGTAGGAGGCCGACGGCGGCCGCGTACGCCCCTGTGGCGCCCTCGGGGCCCGCTACGGCACCGGGGCGCCGAACTCCTCCAGCGCGGCCGACACGATCGCCTCCAGCCGCGCGTGGTGGGCGCCGCGCCAGTAGACGCGCTCGCAGGCGGCGCAGCGGGCGAACACCTCGTACGTGCTCCGCGTCCCCTGCTCCAGCCGCGCGCGGACCGTGTCCTTGTCGGCGTCCTCCAGCGGGCCGTTGCATGCCGTGCAACGGGTCCACGGGGCGAGGGACGGGGTGAAACGGCCCAGGACGTCCCGCAGTTGCTCGTCCGGCCGGTCGCTGTAGACATACGCCCCGGCCCACAGCTCGCGCCGCCGCAGCAGGCCCCGGTCGCGGGAGAGGAGCACCCGGCGCTGGGCCGCAGAGCGGGCGGCGAGCGCGGGGTCGCCGATGTCCTCGCTCTCGTACGCCGCGTCGACGCCGAGCAGCCGGAGGCGGCGCGCGAGGGTGCCCAGATGGACGTCGAGCAGGAAGCGCAGCGGCGCGCCGGGAACCCGCTGGGGACGCGCGACCGGGCGCACCTCGACGGACTCCCCCGGCCCCGGCACATGCGAGACCGCGGCCTCCCGGCCGTCGACGAGCAGACGGCCGACCTCGGTGAGCGGGACGCCGAACGACTCCACCACATGGCCGAGGGTGGACGCGCCGTCGGTGATGACGGCCGTGCTGCCCAGGCGCCGCTCGGGCGAGGCGAAAAGGCGCAGTTCGGGGGCGAGGCTCAGCTGGATCTCCGGTCCGTTCACACCGCCAGCATGCCAGGGGTGACCGGCCCCGGGCGACGAGGTTTCGCGGAGGGGCCGGTCGCTTCACGGGAGGGCCGGGCCAGGAGTCAGCCGCCGCCGGAACGCTCCAGGTGGCGTCGCCTGCGGCGCCACGTCACCAGCCGCAGATACTCCTCGTGCAGCAACCGGCCGACGAGCGCGCCGCCGAACACCACGAAGCCGACGCCGACCAGCCAGGACTGGACGACCAGCACGGTGCCGATCGCGCCGTAGGACACCGCGCTGGAGGCGATCAGCGGCGAGAACACCAGCCGCGAGAAGATCCGCAGCCCCCACAGCCCGACCCCGGTGGCCAGGGCGCCCGGCAGCAGGGCGCCCCAGCTGATCCGCCCGCCGAGCAGCACCCGCTGCGACCACCAGAAGAACAGCACCGTGCCCACGACGGCGACGACCAGCCGGGTGGGGCCGGGGCCGAGGTGGGACGAGAGCAGGAGGTAGCCGATGAGCACGACGAGCCACACCAGATGGCGCCACACGGTGTGCCAGCGGCCCGGGGGCAGCTCCCACACCTTCTCGTAGCCGGTCTGCACCGCCCCGCCGAAGGTCAGACCGAAGAGGGCCAGCGTGGCCAGACCGAACGCGGTGGTGGTCTCCAGCGACCGCCTCGGCGGGGCGAACAGCCTCAGGACCTCGTCCCGTGAGGTGGCGGACACCCCGAGCGCCTCGGTCAGCCACTGGGCGAAGCCGTGCCGGTTCACCGGATCGGCCGCCGCGACCACGATCAGCAACGGCACCAGCGTGAGAAAACCGAGCGCGGCGAACCCCAAGGCCCGGTGCATCAGCTCGAATTCGCTGCCCCGGCGCCATCCCCGCCCGGCCGGGGACCGGTGGAACGTGCGGTGCAGCCGCCGGAACCGCGAGCGGTGGTGGGGGGAGTCGGGGGACTGCTCGGACATGCCACTCCCACTCCCCCCGCCGCCGGTTCATGCGATATGCCCCAGTAAGTCGCGCATCGTCCAGCGTACCCGCGTCAGCTCCGCAGCGCCTCGCCGGTGTCGGCGTCGAGGACGCTCACCCGCACCGCGGGCTCCGCCGCGGCGTCGCGGCTCGCCGCCGCGTCCAGCGCGAAGAGCACCACCACCGGTCGGGCGGTGCCGCCGCGGGCGTGAACCCCGGCGTACTGGAGGATGCGCCAGCCGCCCTCGTCCCAGTGGTCCAGCAGCGCCGACCGCACCAGGGGCGCGGTGGTCTGCCAGGCGAGTGAGCGTTCCAGCAGTTCGACGGTCGCGGCCACCGGGACCCGCGCCACGGCTCCGGCGCTGTTTCCGGCCAGTGGGTGTCCGGTGAGGCGGAGGCGGAGCCCGCGCCACGCCGTACGCCACCGACGGTCGAGGGACCACAGTCCGGCCACCGCCGCGAGGGCGCAGCACCCGGCGGCGGCCGGGTGGCGCGGCGCCGTGACCCACCAGGGGTGCCCGGCCAGCGCCACGGCCACACCGCCCGCCGCCACCACGGCGGCCCGGGCGAAGGCCCCGGCCCCCACCGGCCCGTCCTCCCGCGCCGTACAGCCGCACGACGCCCCGGGCGCGGACGCCCGGGCGTACCCGAGATAGCCGAGGAAGCCCGCGCCGAGCGCGGCGGCCGCCCCGCCCGCCGCCACCGACGGCGGCAGCGCCAACAGCGCCGCGCACAGGAGGAGTTCGAGGGCGCCGAGGGCGCGCAGGGCGAGCGCCGCGCGGCCGCCGCCGCGCAGCAGCCGGGCCAGCGCGGTCCGGTGCGCCAGCCGGGCCGTGCCACGGCCGAAGAGCTTGCCCGCACCGGCCGCGCCCAGCACCCCGGCGAGCGCCGGCGCGGCGAGATCGAGGGCGGTGGCGACGAGGGCGGCGGCGCTCATCGGCGGTGTCCCGCACCCGGCCCGACCGCCACCCGGACGATGTCCACCGAGTCGTCGGACGGCCGCCACGCGCCCAGGACTTGGGCGCCCTGCCCGATGCGCAGCCCGGAGAGGTCGGCGGTGGGCGCGCCGCCGGAGTACGAGGCGCTGGAGGTCTCCGGGAGGAGGTTGCCGACGATCTCGTGGTGTCCGTGCGCGAGGTGCAGCCGGGTCTTCTCGATGCCGCGGATGGTGGTGTGGAGGTTCACGATGTTCACCCACACCGCGTCGGCGGCGACCGTGCCGTCGGGCATCGGGACGCCGCGCGCGTAGAGCCCGTCGCCGGTCTCGATCGACGCGGCGGTGGTGGCCCGTACCTTCCAGACGCTGGTGGCGCCTGTGACCCGGACCCGGGTGTGGTCGCCGTAGGAGCCCGCCACGTCCAGCACTCCGCCGTCGACGGAGGTGATCCGCCCCTCCACGAAGGCGGCGGCGGGCACCGCGGGGTCCAGCGGACGGCGCAGCGGCGCGGCGAACACGGCGTCGGCGTCCACGGCGCCCAGCGCGGTCGCACCGATGACGCCCGTCCCGACGACGGTGGCGCCGCGCAGCGCGGCGGCGGTGAGGAAGCGGCGGCGGTCGAGGGGGCCGGACGTCCGGTACGCGCTCATGTCCCGGCCTCACTCGTAGAGGGAGACCGGCAGGATGCCGGAGCTGAGGCTGCCGATGGCGGAGAACGCGGCAGGGGTCAGGTCGATGACGCGGTTGCTGCGGCAGACGCCGTCGCAGCAGGCGGACTCGCCGCAGAAACTGCGGGTGCGGGGGCCGCAGTCGCTGACGGTGACGCAGACGGACGCGCCGGAGCACAGGTGGCGCACCTTGATGGCCGAGCCGCAGCCGCGCCGCGGCAGCTTCTCGCCGCACAGGTCGGGCCGGGTGATGTCCCAGCACGCCTTGGACGCGTGGGGCCAGGCGGCCTGGAGGGCGCTGGACCTGCACGTACCGCAGGCGCCGCCGCCCGCGGCGGCACACGGGCCCCAGGCGTTGCCACAGCAGAACCAGGTGGCTTCGCCGTTCCCGAGGCTGGTCGATCCGCACGCCATGCGGCCATTTTGCGGGTGCCCTGCGGGGCCCACCAGCCGACAGGGTCCGATCCGGCGGCGCCGCGTGCCCGTCAGAGCCGCTCGACGATCGTCACGTTGGCCTGCCCACCGCCCTCGCACATGGTCTGGAGGCCGTACCGCCCGCCCGTGCGCTCCAGTTCGTGCAGCAGCGTCGTCATCAGCTTCGCGCCCGTCGCGCCCAGCGGGTGGCCCAGGGCGATCGCGCCGCCGTTGACGTTGACCCGCTCCGGGTCGGCGCCGCTCTCCCGGAGCCAGGCCAGCACCACCGGCGCGAACGCCTCGTTGATCTCCACCAGGTCGATGTCGGCGATGGTCATGCCGGTCTTCTTCAGCGCGTACGCGGTGGCCGGGATCGGCGCGGACAGCATCCGGATCGGGTCCTCGCCGCGCACCGACAGGTGATGGATGCGGGCGCGCGGGGTCAAGCCGTGCTCCCGTACGGCCCGTTCGGAGGCGACGAGCAGGGCGGCGGCGCCGTCGGAGACCTGGGAGGAGAGCGCGGCGGTGAGGCGGCCGCCCTCCATGAGCGGGGCGAGCGCGGCCATCTTCTCCAGGCTGGTGTCCCGGCGCGGCCCCTCGTCCACGCGGACGTCCCCGTACGGGACCACCTCGCGGTCGAAGCGGCCCTCGTCGATGGCGCGGAGCGCGCGCCGGTGCGAGCGGAGCGCGAACTCCTCCATCTCCGGGCGGCCGATCCCCCACTTCTCGGCGATCATCTCGGCCCCGTAGAACTGGCTGACCGGCCGGTCGCCGTAGCGCGCACGCCAGCCTTCCGAGCCCGCGAAGGGGCCCTCGGTCAGCCCCAGCGGCTCGGCCGCCTGGCGGCTGGCGAAGGCGATCGGCACCTGCGACATGTTCTGCACGCCGCCCGCGGCCACCAGGTCCTGGGTGCCGGAGAGCACGGCCTGCGCCGCGAAGTGCAGGGCCTGCTGGGAGGAGCCGCACTGCCGGTCGACGGTCACGCCCGGCACCTCCTCGGGAAGCCCGGCGGCCAGCCAGCAGGTGCGGGCGATGTCGCCGGACTGCGGGCCCACGGTGTCCAGGCAGCCGAAGACCACGTCCTCGACGGCGGCCGGGTCGGCGCCCGAGCGCTCCATCAGCGCGCGCAGGACGTGCGCGCCGAGGTCGGCCGGGTGGACGGACGCCAGCCCGCCCTTGCGGCGGCCGACGGGGGTGCGTACCGCTTCGACGATGAATGCCTCGGCCATGGTCACTCCATAGAGTTCAGTGTCGGGGGGTGATGCCGTCCAGGACCATCGACACGTACTGGCGGGCGATCTCCTCGGGGCTGTGCTGCCCGCCGGGCCGGTACCAGGACGCGGCGACCCAGACGGTGTCGCGCAGGAAGCGGTAGGCCAGCCGGATGTCGAGGTCGGCGCGGAACACCCCGTCGGCCACGCCGCGCTCCAGCGTGCCCAGCCAGGCCCGCTCGAACCGGCGCTGCGAGTCGGTGAGATAGCCGAACCGGGGCAGGGCGGCGAGCTGCCGGGACTCCTTCTGGTAGATCGCGACGGCGGCCCGGTGCCGGTCGATCTCCCGGAAGGACTCGGTGACGAGCGCCTCGATGGTCGCCCGGGGGCCGAGTCCGGCCCGCAGTACCTCCTCGTACCCCGCCCACAGCTCGTCGAGGAAGGTGGAGAGGATTTCGTCGACCATCGACTCCTTCGAGTCGAAGTGGTAGTACAGGCTGCCCGCGAGCATTCCCGCCTCGTCCGCGATCCGGCGGACGGTGGTCGCGTTGTAGCCCTGGGCGGCGAACACCTCGGCCGCCGTCGAGAGCAGTTCGCGACGCCGCTCGGGGGACGGGCTCACGGTGGTCTTCTTGCTGTTCCCGCTGATTTTCGGCACATGCCCATTCTCGCCTCACGGGGACCGCGCTCACGGGTGCCGACTGCTGACGGAGACCGTCTCGCCGGTCATGTACGACGCGTAGCCGCTGGCCAGGAAGACGATGACGTTGGCGACCTCCCACGGCTCGGCGTACCGGCCGAACGCCTCGCGCTCGGTCAGCTCGGCCAGCAGCTCGGGCGTGGTGACCTTCACCAGGTGCGGATGCATGGCGAGGCTCGGCGCGACGGCGTTGACGCGCACCCCGTACGCGGCGGCCTCGACGGCGGCGCAGCGGGTGAGCGCCATGACCCCGGCCTTGGCGGCGGCGTAGTGGGCCTGCCCGGCCTGGGCGCGCCAGCCGACGACCGAGGCGTTGTTGACGATGGTCCCGCCCGCCGGGTGGGCCTTCAGGCGGCGGAGGGCGGCGCGGGTGCAGCGGAAGGTGCCGCCGAGGGTGACGTCGATGACCTTGTGCCACTGCTCGTCGGTCATCTCGGTGAGTTCGGCGGTACCGCCGAGACCGGCGTTGTTGACCACGACGTCCAGCCGTCCGTGGCGTTCCTCGGCGAGGTCCAGGAGCGCCGCCACCGCGTCCTCGTCGGTGACATCGCAGGTCAGCCCGGCGACGCGGTCCGCTCCGAACTCCTTCGCGAGGGCGGCGGCCGTCTCCTCCAGGCGGCGTGCGTGGGCGTCGCCGATGACGATCCGGGCGCCCTCTTCCAGGAACCGGCGCGCCGTGGCGCCGCCGATCCCGGCGCCCGCCGCGGCCGTGATGACGGCCGTGCGGCCGGTGAGCAGGCCGTGGCCGGGGACGTACGACGGCTTGTTGTCCATCACGGCGCCACGGTAACCTACCAAACACTTGTTAGGGAAGGAGCCGGGGGCCCGATGGATCTCGACCTGACCGAGCGGCAGGAGGCGTTCCGGGCCGAGGCCCGGCGGTGGCTCGCGGCCCATGTGCCCGCCGCGCCGCTGCCGTCCCTGGAGACCGCCGAGGGGTTCGCCGCCCACCGCGCCTGGGAGCGGACCCTGGCGTCCGGCCGCTGGTCGGCGGTGACCTGGCCCGAGGAGTACGGCGGGCGGGGCGCGTCGCTGCTGGAGTGGCTGCTGTTCGAGGAGGAGTACTACGCGGCGGGCGCGCCCGGCCGGGTGAGCCAGAACGGCGTCAGCCTGCTGGCCCCCACCCTCTTCGACCACGGCACCGCCGAACAGCGGGCCAGGATCCTGCCGCCGATGGCGCGCGGCGAGGTGATCTGGGCGCAGGCGTGGTCCGAGCCGGAGGCGGGCTCCGACCTGGCCTCCCTGCGCTCCACCGCCCGGCGCGCGGACGGCGGCTGGCTGCTGACCGGGCAGAAGACCTGGTCCTCCCGGGCGGCCTTCGCGGACCGGGCGTTCGGACTGTTCCGCAGCCACCGGGAGCCCGGCGCCCCGCCGCACCGCGGGCTGACGTACCTGATGTTCCCGCTGGACGCGCCGGGCGTGACCGTACGCCCGATCGGCCGCCTCGACGGGAAGCCCGCCTTCGCCGAACTCTTCCTGGACGAGGTGTTCGTGCCCGACGACGACGTCATCGGCGAGCCGGGGCGGGGCTGGCGGGTCGCGATGAGCACCGCGGGCAACGAGCGCGGCCTGACCCTCCGCAGCCCCGGCCGCTACACGGCCGCCGCCCGCCGCCTGGCCGCCCTGTGGCGGACACGCGTCGCCGCCGGGGACGAGGCGGGCGCGGCGCTGCGGGACCGGGTGGCCGACGCCGTGATCCGCGCCCGCGCGTACGAACTCTTCGCCTACGCGGGCGCCTCCCGCCTGGCCGCCGGGGAGCAGCTCGGGGCCGAGTCGAGCCTCAACAAGGTGTTCTGGTCGGAGCTGGACATCAGCCTCCATGAGACGGCCCTCGATCTGCTGGGGCCGACGGGTGAGTTGGCGGAGGACGGCTGGGCGGAGGGCTATGTCTTCGCGCTGGCGGGCCCCATCTACGCCGGGACGAACGAGATCCAGCGGGGCATCGTGGCGGAGCGGCTGCTGGGCCTGCCGAAGGGCAGGCGGTGAGCGGCCCCTTCACGGCCCCGGGATGTCCCCGGACGCCCGGTCACCGGGACGCTCCCGGGCCCCGGGGGCTGGCCCGGGCCACCGGCCTTACGGATACGGCGACCACGACCACGGTCGCGGCGGCGACCGCTACCGCTACCGCGACGAAAGGCGACCGCGCATGAGATTCCTGCTGGATCAGACACAGCGCGAGTTCGGCCGCACCCTCGACCGGATGCTCGGCGCCGCCGACACCCCCGGCGCTGCGCGGGCGTGGGCGCGCGGGGAACACGCGCCCGGGCGGGCGCTGTGGGGGCGGCTGGCCGAGGCCGGGGTGACCGCGCTCGCCGTGCCGGAGGCGTACGAGGGGGTGGGGCCGCTGCCGGTGGAGCTGGCCGTGGCCTGCGTCGAGCTGGGGCGGCACGCCGTGCCGGGGCCGTGGGCCGAGACCGCCGCGGCGGCGGCGCTGCTGGCGGAGTCCCCCGCGGCCGGAAAATGGCTGCCCCGCATCGCCTCCGGGGAGGCCATGGTCACCGTGGCGATGGCCGACGGCGGCCCGTACGCGCTGGACGCGGACGCCGCCGACGCCGTCCTCGCCGTCCGCGGCGAGGAGCTGTGGCTGGCCCCGGGGCACGGTCCGGTGCGGGCCTCCCTCGACCCCGCGCGGCGCCTCGCCGCGCCGCTGCCGGGCGGCGAGCCGCTGGCGCGGGGCGCGGCGGTCGCCGCGGCCGCCGCGCGCGCCGCGGACTGGGCGGCCCTCGCGACGGCCGCGCAGTCCCTCGGCGCCGGGTTGGCGCTGCTGGACCGGACCGTGGCGTACGTCAAGCAGCGCACCCAGTTCGGCCGGGCGATCGGCTCGTTCCAGGCGGTGCAGCACCAGTTGGCGGATGTGCTCATCGGGCTGGAGTTCGCCCGTCCCCTGCTGCACGGGGCCGCGGTCGCGCTCGCGGCGGGCGGTCCGGGGGCCGGGGCCGAGGTCGCCGCCGCCAAGGTGGCGGCGGGCGACGCGGCGTACGCGGCCGCGCGCACCGCCCTCCAGCTGCACGGCGCGATCGGCTACACGGACGAGTACGACCTGTCGCTGTGGATCCGCAAGGCCCGCGCCCTGCGGGGCGCCTGGGGTTCGCCGTCGGTCTGCCGCGCGCGCGTGCTCGCGTCCTGACAGGGGAGCGCGTGCCGGGCCATGCTGTACCGACCGGCCAAGGCGGCGACGCCCTCAGGAACGCGGCGAACAGCGAGGTATGCCCGGATGCACCGGCCCCGGCCCACCCTGGAGAGCGTGGCCCTGCACGCGGGCGTCTCGCGCGCCACCGTCTCCCGCGTCGTCAACGGCTCGACCAGGGTCGCCGAGGACAGCCGCTCGGCGGTGCTGCGGGCCATCGAGGAGCTGGGGTACGTCCCGAACCAGGCCGCCCGCAGCCTGGTCACCCAGCGCACCGACTCGTTCGCGCTCGTCCTGCCCGAGGAGCCGGGCCGGGTCTTCTCGGACGACCAGTTCTTCCCCGGAGTGGTGCGCGGGGTCGGCCAGGAGCTGGAGGACGCGGACAAGCAGCTGGTGCTGATGATGGCCCGCTCCCCCGCCAGCCGCGACCGCATCGAACGCTTCGCCCAGGCGCGGCACGTCGACGGGGTCATGGTCGCCTCCATGCACGGCGCCGATCCGCTGCCCGCCGCGCTGGCCCGCATGGGCATTCCCGTGGTGTGCAACGAACGGCCGCTGGGCGCGGAGACGCTGCCGTACGTGGGCGTCGACAATGCCGGGGGCGCGGCCCTCGCCGTGCGGCATCTGCTGCACTCCGGCCGCGCCCGCGTCGCCACGGTCGCGGGCCCGCAGGACATGGTGGCCGGTATCGACCGGCTGACCGGCTACCGGACGGCGCTGGCCGAGGCGGGGCGGGAACCGGTGGTGGCGGCCGGGGACTTCACCCAGGAGTCGGGCGCGGTCGCGATGCGGGAGCTGCTGGGACGGCAGCCGGATCTGGACGCCGTCTTCGTGGCCTCCGACCTCATGGGCCTCGGCGTGCTGCGGGCCCTGCGGCAGGCCGGGCGGCGGGTGCCGGAGGACGTGGGGGTGGTCGGCTTCGACGATGTGCAGGCGGCGCGCTACGCGGACCCGCCGCTGACGACGGTGCGGCAGCCGATCGCGGAGATCGGGCGGCGGCTGGCGCGCCAGCTGCTGCGGCTCGCGGGCGGGGAGACGATCGAACCGGCGGTGGTGCTGGACGTGGAACTGGTGCTGCGCGGCTCGGCGTGACACGCCCTATGTGGTGTACTGCCGCAACTGCCCGCGGAAGTCCCGTTCGAACGTGTCGTACCGCGCCCGCAGTTCGGTGCCCGGCCAGCCCTCCGGCAGCAGTTCGTCCGGCAGCACCGGGTCCGTCAGCAGATGCCGCAGCACCGCCGCCGCCACCGTGAAGCGGTCGGCCGGGCTCCGCGCCTCGTCCAGGGCGTCGATCAGGCGGCGGGCCCGCCCGGCCCAGCCCGGCAGGTCCCAGAGCCGGGCGGCGAGGACGGCCGGATCGTCCTCAGGGGTGGCGGTGAAGCAGCCGCACTGCTCGGCGACCACGGGCGGGCGGGGGCGTACGAGGTTGGCGGGGCGCAGCCAGGTGCCCTCGCGCAGCTCGGCGAGCCGCAGCGCGGCCATCGCCTGGCGGAGGGCGGCCCGCTCGGGGGCGGGGCGGCGGTCGGGGGTGACGACCGCGATCTCCCAGGTGCCGTCCCAGCGCCGGGTGCGGGGCGCCCGGCTGTCGTCCTGGCGGGCCTGGCGGGCGAGCAGCCGGTCGGTGAGCCGGTAGGCGCCGCCCTGCTGTTCGAGGTCACCGGCGGCCACCATCCGGGTGAGCGCGACCCGTACCGTCCCCTCGGCCGTGCCGAACAGCGCGCCGACGCGGACGAGCGCGCGGGCGGGCAGCCGCGGCGGATGGTGGCCCAGCAGGGTGCTGAGCACGATCGAGCGCGCGGTCAGGGGGCGCAGCGTGAGCGTTCCGGTGTCATCCATGGCTGAGCGGAACCCTATCCATCACCGTCCCCCCGACTATCATTACAGTTTCCATTCACGCATACTGAAAGTGTAAGAACCCGGAGATCCGCAAGCCCCGGCATCCGCGGCGACACCCAGGAGACGCTTGCCATGAGCGCGACGCACGAAGTCCTCAACCAGGCCCCGCCCCTCGTCGGCTTCAGCACGGCCGACGAGCCCGCCCTGCTGGAGGCCCTGCGCCGGGGCGGCGCCGAATGGGCCGAGCAGCGGGTGCGCGAGGTGGGCGCGCGGGCCGGTTCCGCCGAGGTGCAGGACCGGGCGCGGATGGCGGAGGGGCACCCTCCGGTGCTGCACACCCATGACCGCTTCGGCCATCGGATCGACGAGGTCGAGTACCACCCCGCTTACCACCAGCTGATGACCGCTGCCGTGGAGAGCGGCCAGCACGCGGCGGCCTGGGCCGAGACCCGCCCCGGGCGGCATCTGGCGCGCGCGGCCACGTTCTACGCCTTCGCCCAGGCCGAGCCCGGCCACGGCTGCCCGATCTCCATGACGTACGCCGCGGTCCCGGCGCTGCGCGCCGAACCGGAACTGGCCGCCGCGTACGAGCCGCTGCTGACCGCCCGTACCTATGACTTCGGGCTGCGCGCGCCGCTCACCAAGCGCGGGCTGATCGCGGGCATGTCGATGACGGAGAAGCAGGGCGGCTCGGACGTACGCGCCAACACCACCGAGGCCGTCCCCGTACCCGGGGACGACGGCACGTACCTGCTCACCGGCCACAAGTGGTTCACGTCCGCGCCGATGAGCGATGTGTTCCTGACGCTGGCGCAGGCCCCCGAGGGGCTGACCTGCTTCCTGGTGCCGCGCGTCCTGCCGGACGGCACCCGCAACGCCCTGCACCTCCAGCGGCTGAAGAACAAGCTCGGCAACCGCTCCAACGCTTCCTCCGAGATCGAGTACGACCGCGCCGTGGCCTGGCGGATCGGCGAGCCGGGGCGCGGGGTGCGGACGATCGTCGAGATGGTCAACGTGACCCGGCTGGACTGCGTGATCGGCTCGGCGGCTGGCATGCGCGCCGGGCTGCGGCAGGCGCTGCACCACTGCGAGCACCGCAGGGCCTTCGGCTCCGAGCTGATCGGCCAGCCGCTGATGCGCAACGTCCTGGCCGATCTGGCGGTCGAGTCGGAGGCGGCCACCACGCTCGCGATGCGGCTGGCGGCGGCCCTGGACCGCGCCGAGGCCGGGGACGCCGGGGAGGCGGCGCTGCGTCGGCTGGGACTCGCGGTAGCCAAGTACTGGGTGTGCAAGCGCGGCGCCACCCATGCCGCCGAGGCCCTGGAGTGCTTGGGTGGCAACGGCTACGTGGAGGACTCCGGCATGCCGCGGCTGTACCGGGAGGCGCCGCTCCAGTCGATCTGGGAGGGCTCGGGGAACGTCGCCGCCCTCGATGTGCTGCGCGCCCTCGGCCGGGAGACGGGCGCGCTGGACGCCTTCCTCGCCGAGGTGGACGCCGCCGCCGGGGCCGACGCCCGGCTGGACGCGGCCGTGGCCCGGCTGCGCGCACTGCTGCCGCAGCTCGCCGATCCGCAGCGGGCGCAATTGCTCGCGCGCCGCCTCGCGGAGCAGATGACCCTGGTCCTCCAGGGCAGCCTGCTGGTGCGGTACAGCCACCCGGCGGTCGCCGACGCGTTCTGCGCCTCCCGGCTCGACGGGGACTGGGGACATGCGTTCGGCACCCTGCCGCCGGGGACGGACACCGGCCCGATCCTGGACCGGGCCCGACCCAAGGATCTCCGGGTGTAAACCTCACGCACGGAAACCTCCGCATTATTTCCCCTATTCGGGCGAATTATTGAGGGCATACGGCTGACAGCGGCCCGTTCAGCCGAATATCTCCTCGTGAATCGATGGCATCGCGCATGGCGGGCGGGGGTCCTCACCACGGCCCTGCTGCTCGCCTCGACGGGGGCGACGGCCTTAGCCGACGGCGGTGGTGACGGCCCCGCGGCCACCACCGCCCCACGGCGGACGATCGACGTCCGGAACGGGCCAGGGACGGGGACGGGGGACGGGGACCCGGACCATGGGCCGCGTACGAAGGTGAGGCTGCGGGTCCGGGTCCAGATCGACCCGGGCTTCTGTGTGTGCGTCAGCGCGTCGGTGGCCGCGCGACGGGGCTGGCTCAGGTTCCGGTACGGCTGGTGCCCACCGCCCAAGCCGACCCCGACGCCTACACCGACGCCGACGCCGACGCCGACGCCGACACCCACCCCGACTCCGACGCCGACGCCGACGCCCAGCCCGACGCCGACTCCCGCGCCGACGCCCACGCCCAGCGCGCCGCCCTCGGCCACCCCGGCGCCGAGCCCCACGCCGACGCGCACCCCCGCGCCCAGCCGGTCGGCGGCGCCCGGCCCCGCGCACCTCCCGTCCGTGCGGCGGCCCGCGCCACCGGCCCCGGTCGCTCCGCCGACCCGGCCGCCCAAGCCTCCGGCACCGCCTCCCGAGCCGGTTCCCACGCCGAGCGAGACCCGTCGCGTCGAGGTGCACGCGTATCAGAAGCCCACGCGCCACGAACCCGACGGCGGAACCTCCTTGGTCACGTTCACCCTGCTGCTCACCGCTCCCGCGGTGCTCGCGGCCGCCGCGCTCCGGCCCCGCTCGCGCTCCGGCTCGCGCGGCGGACGACGCGGCTGATCCGCCCACACCGCCGGCCGTCCCGGCCGATCCGTACCGGAGGTTGCCCATGCCTGACTGGCTGATTCTGATTCTTCTGATGGCCGGGATCTGCGCGGTCGTCGTCGTCCTCGCGATCCTCAACGCCCGCCGCCTGGGCGACGACGACGATCCGAGCGAGACCCCCGATGTCCTCGACTACATGATCATGATGATCGGCGTGGTCTACGCGATCGTGCTGGGCCTGGCCATCGCCGGGGTCTGGGAGTCCCGCGGCGCCGCCCAGGACGGCGTACGGACCGAGGCGCAGGCGCTGCACGAGGTGTCCGAGCGGGTGAGCGTCTACCCCCAGCCGGTGCGTGACCGCATCCGCGGCGACGTGGACGCGTATGTGCGCCATGTGGTGACCCGGGAGTGGAAGGTGATGGTCGACCACGGCGAACTCACCGACCGCGGCACCGATCTGCTGGCCAGGCTGCGGCACGACGTCACGCTGGCCAAGCCGCAGACCGACCTCCAGTCACAGGCGTACCAGCCGCTCGTGGACCAGGTGGCGGCCGTCGACGACGCGCGGGGCGCCCGCCAGCAGAACGCGGGGCCGACGATGCCCGAGGTGGTCTGGTTCGGGCTGCTGTTCGGCGCGGCGCTGGTGATCGGGCTGGTCTTCACCCTCCAGATCCGCCGCTCGCCACGGGAGCTGATGCTGGCGGTGATGTTCACCGCCCTCATCATCTTCCTGCTCTACCTGGTGTGGGACTTCGACGAGCCCTTCGGGCGGACGGTCGGCGACGCGACGACGCCGTTCACCGATCTGTTCCCCGGCGTCCGCGGAGGTACCTGAACCGTTTGCCGGGTCAGGACACCGGCACCGGGAGCACCCGGCGCAGCGGGTCCTCGGGCACCCGGCCGTGGGCCTTCCACTCGCGCGGGTAGCCGACCGAGACCTCCTGGAACTTCACCCCGTCCTCCACCGTGGTGCGGGGGATGTGGAGATGGCCGTAGACCACGGTCTCGGCGCGGAACCGCACGTGCCAGTCGGCGGTCAGCTCGGTGCCGCACCACAGGGCGAAGTCGGGGTAGCGCAGCACCCGGGTGGGCAGCCGCGTCATCGGCCAGTGGTTGATGAGCACCGTCTTCAGCGCCGGGTCGCAGGCGGCCAGCCGGGCCTCGGTCTCGGCGATCCGCGCGCGGCACCAGGCGTCGCGGGTGGGGTACGGGTCGGGGTGCAGGAAGTGCTCGTCGGTGCAGACGACGCCCTCGTCGTGGGCGTGGGCGAGGGCGGCCTCCTTGGTGTGCAGGCCGTCGAGGCGGAAGGTGTAGTCGTAGAGCAGGAACAGCGGGGCGATGGTGAGGGGCCCGCCGATGCCCTCCCACACCGGGTACGGGTCCTCGGGCGTGACGATGCCCTTGCTCCGGCACATCTCCACCAGCGCCTCGTAGCGCGCCACGCCCCTGGCCTCCACCGGGTCCTTGGGGTGGGTCCACAGCTCATGGTTGCCCGGCGACCAGATGACCTTGGCGAAGCGCTCGCTCAGCAGTCCCAGTGCCCATTCGATGTCGGCGAAGACCTCGCCGACGTCCCCGGCGACGATCACCCAGTCGTCATCGGAGCCGGGCCGCAGCCGCTCCACGATCGCCCGGTTCTCCTCGTAGGCCACGTGCAGGTCGCTGATGGCGAGCAGTTCACCCCGGTGCGTGCCGCCCATGGTTTCTCCTGTCGTACGGTCGGCGGTCATATTGGCGTTAGCCTCGCAGATGTGGTGGACAAACTTCCCGCGTCCTTCGAGCGCGGAACTGACGGTCCGAAGGTTATCGTGGCCGGCTTGGACGGCTCCGAGTCCTCCTGGCGTGCCGCCGCGTACGCCGCGGGGCTGGCCAGACGGCAGAACGCGCTGCTCGCCGTGGTGTACGTGCAGCCCGTGATGGCGGCCGGGGCGGCGCTGGGCGCCTCCGTGGCGGACACCACGGGCGAGGTGGCCGAGGAGCTGCTGCGGGAGGTGCGGGAGGCGACCCGGCGGCTGAGCGGGGTCTTCGAGGTGCGCTGGGAGTTCCACACCTTCCGCGGCGATCTGTACAACGGCCTGGTGTCCGCGGCGGACGAGCTGAAGGCGGACGCGGTGGTGGTCGGCGCGTCCGAGCAGGCGGGGCACCGCATCGTCGGCTCGGTGGCGGTCCGGCTGGTCAAGGCGGGGCGCTGGCCGGTCACGGTGGTGCCGTAGCGCGGCGGACGGCGTCGCCCGCCGCGCCGGGCGGCGGTCCTCCGGCTCGCGGACCGGGGCGGGGTGGGGCACCGTGGTGAGTGGAACCATCGGACCGCCCCAGGACCGGGGAGACTGCCATGTCCCATACCTACCGGGTGACGGAGATCGTCGGCTCGTCCACCGAGAGCGTCGACGACGCGATCCGCAGCGGGGTCAACCGCGCCTCGAAGACGCTGCGCAATCTGGACTGGTTCGAGGTCGGCGCCGTCCGCGGGCATATCGAGAACGGCCGGATCGCGCACTACCAAGTGGGACTGAAGCTCGGATTCCGGCTGGAGGACACCGACTCCGGCTCCGGCGATCTGCCCGGCTGATTCAGCCACGGGGGACGACGGCGGACAGCACGGACGTCAGCGGATACCAGTCGGCGGTCGCGAGGCTGGCGTGCCGCGCTGCGAGGTCGTTCACCCGCGCCCGGGCCTGGGCCTCGGTGGGGTTGGTACCGTCGATGGCGGGCGCGACGTTCTGCGCGTCCGTCATGATCAGGATGTAGTGGCGGGTGTCGTACCAGGCGGTGTCGATGTTCTGCGTGACGTACGCGGAGGCGTCCCCATCGAAGAACACGAACCACGGGCGGATCGCGGCGTCCTGGTAGCGGGTGCGCGGATCGCCGGTGGCGGCGGTGTGGACGGCGGGGAACGCGGCGGCCTCGCGGAGCCGTCCGGCGGCGGCGAGATCGCGCAGATGGGTGGCGTACTCGCGGTCAGTCCACAGGGTGTCGAGCGGGTTGTTCTCCTCGACGGTGCCGGGGATCAGCTCGACGATGAACTTGCCCGCGAGCGCGGACCGGGACGGCCACGCCCCGGCCCGTACCGCCTGGTCCAGGTCGGAGTGGTCGCCCACGATGTCCGCTGGGCGCAGCAGCGCGTCGCCGAGGGTGCTGGACAGCAGGGCGTCGAGGTCGTCGGGGCCGCGGCCGCTCTTGTCGTAGAAGCCGTCCTTCATCTCGGTCTTGATGACGATGGGCCGGTGACCGGGGTGGGCGTCGTGCCATGCCTTCATGTCGGCGAGGCAGCCCGCCAGGCTCTGGTTGCGGGCCTTGGTGCGCAGCTGCGCGGGGGTGGCGGCGTTCTCGCAGTTGTTGTCGTTGCCGAGCGGATTGCTGTGCGAGACCCGCCAGCCTGCGCCGAACACGTTGGTCCAGACGTCGAGTTCGAGCAGGGAGGCGCCGGAGTCGAGCGCGTCGGCGAAGTACGGGTACTTGGCCTTCTCATACGCGTTGTGCACGCCCACGCCCGTGGTGGCGGCGTACGACGGCTCGGCCGCGGCGGCCGGGCTCGCGTTCTCCGCCGCCGTCAGACACAGTGCGGCGGCCGCCGCCGCGGCCGCCACGTTGCGCCTGTGCCGCGCCCTGCCGGACGCGGATCGCCCCGAGTTGCCCATCCGACCCCACCCCTGCCGCTGCCATCAGAATGGGCAGCAGCGTACGGGAGGGGCCCACGGGTGACGAGGGGGTGTGGGTCACATAGGGGTGTTCCGGGGTCAGGCGGCGACGAGTTCGCGGGCCGCCGCGGCGATGGCCTCGGCGTCGATCCCGGCCTGGTTCAGCTGCTCGGCGGGGGTGCCGGACAGCGGCATGTTCCGTACGGCGAGCCGCACGATGCGCGGTGCCCGGTGGCCGTCGGCGAAGGCGCCCTGGACCGCGTCGCCCACACCGCCCTCGGGGTGGTGGTCCTCGATGGTGATCAGACGGCCCGTCACCTCGGCGGCGGTGCGCAGCGCCTCGGCGTCGACCGGCTTGAGCGAGTACAGGTCGATGACGCGGGCGGAGATGCCGTCCCGGGCGAGCCGGTCGGCGGCGTCGATGGCCTCGTGGACGGTGATCCCGGCGGCGACGAGGGTGACCTGGTCGTTCTCGGTGGCGCGCAGGATCTTCGATCCGCCGACGGGGAAGCGCTCGGAGGACGGGTAGATGACGGGCGTTCCGCCGCGCGAGGTGCGCAGATAGCGGATGCCCGACAGCTCGGCCATGGCGGCGGTCAGCTGGGCCGTCTGGTTGGCGTCGCACGGGTAGAGCACGGTGCTGCCGTGCACCGCCCTCATCGCCGCCAGATCCTCAAGGCCCATCTGCGAGGGCCCGTCCTGGCCGATGGCGACCCCGGCGTGCGAGCCGACCAAATTGAGGTTCGCGCGGCTGACGGCAGCCATCCGGACGAAGTCGTAGGCGCGGGTGAGGAAGGCGGAGAAGGTGCACGCGTACGGGGTCCAGCCGCGCGTCTGCATGCCCACCGCTGCGGCCACCATCTGCTGTTCGGCGATGAAGAACTCGAAGTAGCGCTCAGGGTGTTCCTTGTGGAAGTACTCCAGCCGGGTCGAGTCGCCCACCTCCCCGTCGAGCGCCACCACATCGCCGCGGGCGGTGCCGACGGCGGCCAGCGCCTCGCCGAACGCGTCGCGGGTGGGGACGGTGTCGCCGGTGTTGAAGCGCGGCAGGCTCAGCGGGCCTTCCGAGGTGGGCCGGGTCGGCTTCTCGGCGGGCGGGCCGAGCACCGGTACCGCCATGTTCCGTACGCCGCCGAGTTCGGCGATGGCCTCCTCGGGGTCCTTCAGCGGCTTGCCGTGCATGCCCTCGTGGTTCTCCACGGAGGCGACACCGCGTCCCTTCTGGGTGCGGGCGATGATGGCGGTGGGGCGGCCGACGGTCGACGTGGCCTCGCCGTACGCGCGGTCGATCGCGGCGATGTCGTGCCCGTCGACCTCGATGGTGTGCCAGTCGAACGCGCGGATGCGGCGGGCGTATGCCTCCAGGTCCCACTGGTGGCGGGTGGGGCCGCGCTGGCCGAGCCGGTTGACGTCGATGACGGCGGTGAGGTTGTCGAGCCGTTCGTACCCCGCGTGCTCGAACGCCTCCCACATCGAGCCCTCAGCCATCTCGCTGTCCCCGCACAGCACCCAGACGCGGCTGGAGACGTGGTCGAGCCGCTTTCCGGCCAGCGCCATGCCGACGCCGAAGGGCAGTCCCTGGCCGAGCGATCCGGTGGCCACGTCCACCCAGGGCAGCTCGGGCGTGGGGTGGCCCTCCAGCCTGCTGCCGAGCTTGCGGAAGGTGAGCAGTTCCTCGTCCTTGAGGGCGCCCGCCGCCTTGTAGAGCGAGTAGAGCAGCGGAGAGGCGTGTCCCTTGGAGAAGATCAGGTGGTCGTTGCCCGGGTGCTCCGGCTTTTCGAAGTCATAGCGCAGATGGTTGCCCATGAGGACGGCCATCAGGTCCGCCGCCGACATCGACGACGTGGGGTGGCCGGACCCGGCGGCGGCCGAGGACCGCACGGAGTCCACCCGGAGCTGCTGCCCGAGCTCGCTGAGCTGTTCGTGTCGCATTGTTCTCCTTCCAGGGGTTTCCGGCGACCTGATTTCCGGCGGCCCGGCTTCCGTCGCTTCAGCCGCGGCTGTGCCGCGCGACCTCGGGTGACTCGGTGTCCAGCGGCACCGACCAGGACGGCACCAGGCCGAACTGCACCGCCTGCGGCGGCAGCGCCGCGTCCAGCAGCCAGTCGGCGGCCACCCGGACCCGGTTGCCGGGCATGGCCATCAGGTGGTAGCCGCGGGTGACCGCGTTGGCCGCGGGGCCGGCCAGCGGGATGTGCAGCGGGTCCGCGGCCGCCTGGACGCCGCCGAGGTCGACCGTGAACCCCAGGTCGTGGTGTTTGTACGGGCGCGGCGCGCCGCGCCCCAGGGAGGCCAGGACGTTGTGGGCGGCCGCCTTGCCCTGGCGCTGCGCGTGCTGCGCGGTCATCGGCGTGAACTCCCCCGGCCGGGTCAGATCGGGCACCGCGGCGGCGTCGCCGCAGGCCAGCACCTCCGGGTGGCCGTGCACGGTCAGATACTGGTCGACCCGCAACCGCCCGTGCTCGGTCGCCAGCCCGAGATCCTCCACCAGCGGGTCGGGGCGCACACCGACGCACCAGATCAGCGACCGGGTGTCGATGAACTCGCCGTCGTCGAGCAGCACCCCGTCGGAGGTGGCCTCCTTGACCGAGGTGCCAAGACGTACGTCCACCCCGCGCCGCCGCAGCACCCGGTCCGCGGTGCGGGAGAGGCGTTCGTCCAGGCTGGGCAGCACTCGCTTCGCCACGTCGAGCAGCATCCAGCGGGGCCGGGGCTCATGGCGCAGCGCGGTGTTCTGCCGGGCGAGCGAGTCGGTGAACAGCACGCCGTGGGCGGCCACTTCGGTGCCGGTGTATCCGGCGCCCACCACCACGAAGGTGCGGCGCGCGGCCCGCTCGCGTGGGTCGCTGGTGTTGGCCGTCATCTCGAGCTGGCGGGTGACGTGGTCCCGCAGGTACAGGGCCTCCGGCATACCGCGGAAGCCGTGCGCGTGCTCGGCCACGCCCGGGATCGGCAGCAGCTTGTTGACGCTGCCGACCGCCAGGACGAGCCGGTCGTAGCCCATCTCGCCGCGCCCGCCCTCGGGGTCGGTATAGGTGACGCGGCGGCCGGTGAGGTCGACGGAGTCGACGTTGCCCAGCACCAGCCGGACGTGCGGCAGGGTGCGGGTGAGGGACACCGACACCCGGCGGGGCTCCAGGACACCGGCGGCCACCTCGGGGAGGAGCGGCAGATACAGAAAGTAGTCGTTGGGGTTGATCAGGACGATCTCCGCGGTGCGCCGCAGCGAGCGCGACAGCGTACGGGCGGCCTGGTAACCGGCGAAACCGGCCCCCACGATCACGATGCGTACTGGGCTCACACGGACTCCAGGGCGTCACGGGGGCAGAGCGCTCCGGGTGCCCGTGTGGGCCGAGATCAAACCGCGGCTAGGGAGTGACGGGCTCGTCCCAGTCGATGCGGTAGCCGGTGAGCCAGTCGTCGCCGCCCGTGGTGCCCGCCCGGTCGAGCCGGCGGGCCATCGTGGCGTCCCGCAGGGCCCGCTTGACCGGTCCGGGGGCGTTGCGGCGGGCCAGGCCCGCGCTGTTCGCGGCCACCTTCTCGACCCGTTCGCGGCGCAGCCCCTCGTACGCGGCGAAGGCCGACCGCGGTCCTGGCAGGTCGCGCAGGCACTTGGCGAGCACCACGCCGTCCTCGATGGCCATCGAGGCGCCCTGGGCGGCGTTGGGCGCGCAGGCGTGGGCCGCGTCGCCCACGATGACCATGCCCTCCTCGGACCAGATCGGGGTGGAGACGAGGTCGTAGGCGGCGGTGGCGACGATGGTGTCGCCGGTGGCGCGGACGATGTCGGCGGCCGGGGTCTGGTCCTCGGCGAACAGCTCCGTCAGCCGCTCCCGCCACTGCTCCGGGGTGACGGCGGCCAGCTCCGCCTTGGACAACTCGGCCGCCGGGGCGTTGGAGAACCACCACACCTCGCCGTCGGGCGCGGCGGTACAGCCGAAGAACGCCTGCTTGCCGAAGACCATCGTGTAGGTGTCCTGGGCGGGCGGCGAGGCGGCGTCGCGGGTGTAGCCGCACACCGTGTGCTGTCCGGTGTAGCGGGGCCGGGGCGCGCCCGCGTCGATGGTCCGGCGGATGAGGGAGTGGATTCCGTCTGCGCCGACGAGCACGTCGCCCATGGCCCGGCCGCCGTCCGCGAAGGAGCCCACGACGCGGCCGTCCGGGCCGGTCTGGGCGGCCAGCAGCCGCTTGCCGTACTCGATGCGCACTCCGCGGCGCACCGCCTCCTCGCGCAGCACCCGGGCCAGCGTGGCGCGCCTGATGGTGACCGCCCCGAGGCCGCCGTCCCCCGCACCGGACATCGGCTTGTCGCCGAGCCGTTTGCCGGTGTTGCTGATGAACTCCACGCGGGTGGCCGGGAAGGCGTGCTCCAGGACCGGTTCGAGCGCGTCGATGGTGCGCAGCGCCTCCAGGCCGTTGTTGGCGACGAGGAGGAACGCACCGCCCGTGTCGGTGGCGTCCGGGTGGTACGCCTCGTAGACGACCGCTTCGATATCCGCCTTGTGCAGGGCCATCGCGGTGACCGTACCGGCGATGCCGCCACCGATGATCAGGGCCTTGGTCATGGTGCTCCGTGACAGAGGGTCGGTAAAAGGTGACAGCACCATAGGGCCCGGGCGCGGATCCCGGGGCGGGTTCGCCAAGGCCGGTACGGCAGTGTTAAGGGTGCCTACTTGAGCAGCCGGGACATCCGGCGGTCGGCGAGCGGTCTGCCGCCGGTCTGGCAGGTGGGGCAGTACTGGAGCGAGGAGTCCCTGAAGGACACCTCGCGCACGGTGTCGCCGCACACCGGGCAGGGCTCGCCGGTGCGGCCGTGCACCCGCATCCCGCCGCGCTTCTCCGCCTTGAGGTCCCCGGCCGCGAGGCCCCGGGAGCGTTCGACGGCGTCGCGCAGGGTGGCGCCCAGCACCTCGTACAGGACGGCGATCTCGTCCTCTGTGAGATCCGAGGCGAGCCGGTAGGGCGACATCCGGGCGGCGTGCAGGATCTCGTCGGAGTAGGCGTTCCCGATCCCGGCGATGACGCTCTGGTCGCGGAGCACCCCCTTGATGCGGTGGCGTACGCCGCGCAGCAGCCCGGCGAACGCCTCCAGGGTGAAGGACTCCGCCAGCGGATCGGGGCCGAGGCGGGCGATGCCCGGCACCTCGCCCGGCTCGCGCACGCAGTACACGGCCAGCCCCTTGCGGGAGCCCGCCTCGGTGAGGTCGAAGCCGGAGCGCTCGGGTCCTGACAGCAGCAGCCGCAGCGCCAGCGGGCCCCGGCCTGGGCGCGGCGGGGCCTCGGGCAGCCCGTCCTTCCAGCGCAGCCAGCCCGCGCGGGCGAGGTGGACGACCAGATGGGGGCCGTCGGTGGCCAGGTCGAGGAACTTGCCGTGGCGGCCCGCCGCCGTGACGGTACGGCCTTCGAGGGCGGTCAGCGGCGGGTCGTACGTCTTCAGCACGCTCACCGCGACGGGCAGGACGCGGGCGATCTCCCGGCCCACGGCGCGGTCGGCCAGGATTCCGGCAAGGGCCTCCACCTCGGGCAGCTCCGGCATGCCACCAGTGTGCCGCAGCACCGCAGGGTGCGCGCCCGGCCACCCGTGTACCCCGCGTGCCCCACCCCCGTACCACTCCGGGCTGCGGGGTGCGATCACCTCCCCTACTGTCTCTCTTGTCCCGACAGAGACCTTTGCACCCTCGATGCCCCATTCGCCCCGCACGGAGAGTCCCCATGCCCGACACCGGACAGCGCGAGCGGCCCGTACCGCGATACGAGCCCGACGAGGCGTACGAGGCGTACGAGGCGTACGAGGCGTACGAGGCGTACGAGGCGTACGAGGGAGGCAGCCCCGAGGCCGAACGGCTGCTCTTCGAGAGGCTGGCGCGGGAGCTGATGACCGTCCAGCGGGCGCACCAGCAGGCGTCGGGCGCCGCCCATCTGCTGCGCACGTTCCACGCGAAGGCGGCGCTCGGCGTGGACAACGCACGGCTGCGCTTCCACGACGGCCTTCCGCCCGAGCTGTGCGTCGGGTACGCCCGGCCGGGCGCGGAATACCCGGCCGTGGTGCGGCTGTCCAACGAGAGCGGCACCGAGCGCCACGACGCCACGCCCGATCTGCGCGGGATGGCGGTGCGGGTGCAGGTCGCCCCCGGCGAGAGCCACGATCTGCTGGCCACCAGCTTCCCGGTGTCCCACGCCGCCGACGCGCGCGAGTTCGTGGCCTTCGCCAAGGCCACGGCGGGCGCGGACACCACCGTCGAGCGGGCCTTCGGGCTCTTCGTCCGGCTGCCGCTGGCCGTCGGCTGGGGAGCCGCCGACCGGATGCGCCGCAATGTGCACACCGCCACCCGGTACGCGGTCGGCTCGCTGGCCCGCGAGACGTTCTGGAGCCGGGGCGCGGTCCTGTGGGGCGCGGCCGGGCCCGTGCGCTACCAGCTGCGCCCGGCCCCCGGCGGCACCCCCGCGCCGTTCCCGGACGGCTCCGATCCGGACTACCTCCGCCATGAGCTGACGATGCGGCTGGCCACCGGCGACGTGTGCTTCGAGCTGTGTGTGCAGCGCTATGCGGACGAGCGCCGCACCCCGGTCGAGGACGGCTCGGTGGAGTGGCGGGAGAGCGACGCCCCGCTCGTCCCGGTGGCGCTGCTGACCGTACCCCGCCAGGATCTGGACACCCCCGGGGCCCGGGCGGCAGCCCGCCGGGTCGAGCAGCTGGCGTTCAACCCGTGGCACACCACGGAGGAGTTCCGGCCGCTGGGCAACCTCAACCGGGCCCGTAAGGCGGCGTACGAGGCGGCCGCCGCACACCGTCTCGGGCTGTGTTCGAGCGCCGCGCCACCGCCGCGCGACACCGTCCTCGGGGTGCCGGTGCGGGCCGGGGCGCGGCTGGCCCTCGGCCTGGTCGACCGCTGTGTGCCGTGGCACCGGCTGCCGGTGCCACCGGGGCTGCCCGGCCTGCCCGCGCTGCGCCGTACGCTCCGGCGGCTGCGCCTCGTCGAAGGCGGCACCGGCGGCGGCACCGACGGCCGTACCAACGGCGGCAGCGAGGCGGATGCCCGCTGATTCGCTCGGCCGCTGGACCGGTTCATCGCCGCGATATCGTGTGGCGGTTCATGCGGGCCGGACACGGGGGAGCGGTTATGGGCGGCGAGGTCGGGCCGGACCGGGGGCGGCGCGTCACGATACGGGACGTGGCGGCGCGCGCCGGGGTCTCCAAGGGCGCGGTCTCGCTCGCCTTCAACGACCGTCCCGGGGTCTCCCCCGCCACCCGGGACCGCATCTTCGCGGCCGCCCGCGACCTGGGCTGGGCACCCCATCTGTCCGCCCGTTCCCTGTCCAGCTCCCGGGTGGACACCGTCGGCCTGGCCATCGCCCGCCCGGCCCGGATGCTGGGTCTCGAACCCTGGTTCATGGAGTTCGTCTCGGGCATCGAGAGCGTGCTCGTCGAGCGGTCCTGCTCACTGCTGCTGCGGCTGGTGCGGGACGTGGAGGAGGAGATCGCGGTCCAGGAGGCGTGGTGGCGCGGGCGGCAGGTGGGCGGCTCGATCCTGGTCGACCTGCGCGACGGTGATCCGCGCGTCCCCGCGCTGCGGCGGCTCGGGCTGCCCGCCGTCGCCGCCGGGCACCCGTCACTCGCGGGCGGGCTCACCTCGGTGTGGACGGACGACGCGACCGCGGTGGGCGAGGCGGTGCGCTATCTGGCGGCGCTCGGCCACCGCCGGATCGCCCGGGTCGGCGGGGCACCCGCGCTCGGCCACAGCACCGTGCGGACGGCCGCCTTCGAGGCCACCTTGGGCGCGTTGGGGCTCGGGGCCGGGCGCACGGTGGCCACGGACTTCTCCGGCGAGGAGGGCGCGCGGGCCACCCGCGCCCTGCTGGCCTCGGACGACCGGCCGACGGCCATCATCTACGACAACGACATCATGGCGGTGGCGGGTCTCTCGGTGGCGGCCGAGATGGGGCTCGCGGTCCCGGCCGATGTGTCGCTGCTGGCGTGGGACGACTCCCAGCTGTGCAGGCTGACGCATCCGACGCTGTCGGCCATGAGCCACGATGTGTTCGGCTTCGGCGCGGAGGTGGCGCGGCGGCTGTTCGACGTCCTGGACCGGGCCGAGTCCCGCGCCCACCAGGCCCCGACCCCGGCCCTCACCCCCCGGGCGAGCACGGCGCCGCCACCGGCCCGGAGGCCCTGAACCGGTTCAGCCGTCCCCCGCCGGGCCCCGCGCACCCGCGCTCGGGCGCCCCCGCGGCCCGAATGCCGCGCCGCGCTGCGGGCACTCGCCGGAGGTGGTACGGATAGCCGCAGGCCGCGGCGGCAACAGGCCCAGGGAGCAGCCCTTATGGATTGGTTCACGTCATCCGGTTACTGGCTGAGCCGACTGGTCTTCCAACGGGGGCTGGCCGCCATCTATCTGATCGCCTTCCTGACGGCGGCCTTCCAGGGCCGGGCCCTGATCGGCGAGCGGGGGCTCACCCCGGCGCCCCGGTTCCTCGCGCGGGTGCCGTTCCGCCGCTCGCCCAGCCTCTTCCATCTGCACTACTCCGACCGCTTCTTCACCGTCTGCGTCTGGCTCGGCGCCGCGCTGGCCGCCGCCGTGCTGGCCGGGGCCGCCGACGACGTGCCGCTGTGGGCCGCGATGGCGGCGTGGCTGGTGCTGTGGCTGCTGTATCTGTCGATCGTCAACGTGGGGCAGGTGTGGTACGGCTTCGGCTGGGAGTCGCTGCTGCTGGAGGCCGGGTTCCTCGCCGTGTTCCTGGGAAACGGGCGGACCGCGCCGCCCGTGCTGATCCTGTGGCTGCTGCGCTGGCTGCTGTTCCGGCTGGAGTTCGGTGCCGGGCTCATCAAGATGCGCGGGGACCGCTGCTGGCGCGATCTGACCTGTCTGGACTACCACCATGAGACCCAGCCGATGCCCTCCCCGCTGAGCTGGTACTTCCACCATCTGCCGAAGCCGCTGCACCGGGTCGAGACGGCTGCCAACCATGTCGCCCAGCTGATCGTTCCGCTGACCCTGTTCACCCCGCAGCCGGTCGCGAGCGTGGCCGCGGGCATCATCGTGGTCACCCAGCTGTGGCTGGTGGCGTCCGGCAACTTCTCCTGGCTGAACTGGGCGACGATCGTGCTGGCCCTCTCCGCGGTCGACGGGCGGATGGCCGCCGAGGTGCTGCCGCTGCCGACGCCGCCCCCGCTGCCCGCTCCCCCGGCCTGGTACGAGGTGCTGGTGGCGGCGGCCTTCGTCCTCGTCGTGGTGCTCAGCTACTGGCCCGCCCGCAACCTCCTCTCGGGCCGCCAGCTGATGAACTACTCCTTCAATCCGCTCCATCTGGTCAACACCTACGGCGCGTTCGGCAGCGTCAACCGCAGTCGGCAGGAGGTGGTGATCGAGGGGACGGACGAACCCGTGCTCACCCCGGACACCGTGTGGAAGGAGTACGAGTTCCGGGGCAAGCCGGGCGATGTGCGCAGGATGCCGCGCCAGTTCGCGCCGTACCACCTGCGGCTGGACTGGATGATGTGGTTCGCCGGGATCTCCTCGGCGTACGCCGGGTCGTGGTTCACCCCGCTCGTCGGCAAGCTGCTGGTGAACGACCGGGCCACGCTGCGGCTGCTGCGCACCTCCCCCTTCCCGGACGCGCCGCCCACCCACATCCGGGCCCGGCTGTACCTCTACCGCTTCACCACCCGGCGGGAGCGGCGCGCCGGTGGCGGGTGGTGGCACCGCACCCTGATCGGCGAGTTCCTGCCCCCGGTCCGGCTGGAGGAGGTGGACCCGCGGGGCCGGTGACGGGCCGTTCCCCTTCTGGCCGCACCCTTTGTTAGCTTTCGGCGGAAACAGGTACACATACTGTCGTTTGTTCCTTTCGGCGACCGAGGGAGCGCGGCCGGTGCTGCCATTTGCGATGCTGTCCGATCTCGTCGCCCTCCCGGTCCGCAGCGTCCACGGCCTGCGGCTGCGCCTCGCGGACGTCGCCGAGATCCTGCGCGACACCGGTGAGCGGCGCACCCGCCGCAGGGTGTGGGCGCGGGAGGGCCGGGCGCATGTGGAGGTGCGCGGGCTCACCGGACACGGGGAGGCGCACGACCGGCTGGCCGAACGCCTGACGGCCGCGCTGCGCCGCCTGCACGGCGTCAACTGGGCCGAGGTGAACGCGGCCGTGGGCCAGGTGCTGGTCGACTGGGACGAGGACCATCTCGACGCCGACGATGTGCTCGAGGTGATCGAGCACATCGAGAAGGCCCACGGAAGCGATACGGACACCTTCCCGGCCGGTCGCCCGTTCCCGCCGTACGACACCGCCCCCGCCACGCTGGCCGCCACCGCCCTCGCCGCCGACTGCGTGGGGCTGATGACGGCCACGATCCGGCGAGTGACGCTGCTGCACGCGCTCACCCCCGCGCTGCGCATCCCCGTGGTGATGGCCGAGATCCAGCCGCGGCTGCGCGGTCTGCTGGAGTCCCGGCTCGGCCACGCCCACACCACCCTGCTGCTCGGCGTGTCGAACGCGGCGGTGCACGCGCTGACCAGCGGTGAGGTACCGCTGGCGCTGGACGCGGTGCAGCGCCTGCTGCAACTCGCCGAGATCCGCGGTCGGCAGGCCGTATGGCAGCGCCGCGAACCCGAGCTGGTGCCCGGCTCCGACGGGCTGCCGCCGCATTCGCCTCCCCCGGCGCCCCGCCCCGCGCCGCTGCCCGCCGGTCCGGTCGAGACCTGCGTCGACCGCACCTCGCTGGCGTCCCTGATGGGGGCGGGCGGGCTGCTGGCCTGGACGCGGGACCCGGCGCGGGCCGCGGAGGCGATCCTGGCCACCGTGCCGAGGGCCGCCGGCGCGGGCCGGGAGGCCTTCGCCGCCCGGCTGGGCGAGGCCCTGGCCCGCGAGGGTGTGGTGCCCATGAACGGCGCGGCGCTGCGGCTGCTGGACCGGATCTCGTTGGTCCTGATCGACGCGGGCGTGCTGTGCACCCGGCGCCCGCGGCTGCTGTCGGTGGCCACCGTCGGCGACCTGGACGAGGCCGGGGCGTGGAGCGCGGCGCAGTCCGTCCTGGACCGCCGCTCGCTGCCGGAACTCTCCGGTCAGGGACCCTGGGTCCGCGGCTCCTGGCGGCTGGAGCGGCCGGACGACGTCCCCGCTGCCCACCCGTCGAGCCCGTCGGCGATGACCGTGGACCTGTGCGACCCGCACGGGCGGCGGCAGGCGCGGGTCCGCATCGGCTGCGAACTCGACCCGCTGGCCGACGCCGTGGTGGCCGCCGCCCGCGCCGGTGCGGACCGGCTGCTGCTCACCGAGCACGCGAGCGCGGAGGAGATCGCGCCCTGGGCGGACGAGTTGCTCGCCCGCGGCACGGCGCTACCGGACCGGGTGCGCCGGTTGCAGACCGACGGCCAGGGCGTGCTGCTGATCAGCGCCGAGGAGGACGCCGCGCTGGGCGCGGCGGACCTCGGCGTCGGCGTCGTACGGCGCGGCGAGGCGCGGGTGTGCTGGTCGGCGGATCTGCTCTGCGGCCCCGGGCTCGCCCAGGCGTGGCGGGTGCTGCGGGCGCTCCAGGACGCGCGCGGGGTCAGCCACCGGTCGGCCCGGCTGTCGACGGGCGGCTCCGCGCTCGGCGCGCTCATCGCCGCCGCGGGCACCCGGCCCACCGCGGTCGGCTTCGCCACCTCCCCGGTGTACAGCGCGGCCTTCCTGGCCGTGCTCGGCGGGATCGGCGCGGCGCGCCGGGTGCACCGCCGTCCGCTTCCGGCGGAGCGGGTCCGCGGCAACTGGCACATGCTGGGGGCGCGGGAGACGCTGAGCGTGACCCGCGCGTTCCAGGAGCACCGGGCGGAGCCCTCGGACCCCGGCGTGTCGCACGACGAGGCGGCCGGGGCGGCGACACGCCGGGTATGGGCGGCTCCGCTGCGCCCGGTGCGCAGGGCCGCGGGGATGGTCGTACGGGCCGGGGCCGCGGGCGTCGCCGCCTCCCCCGTCGGCGCGCTGACCCGGGACACCGCCGCGCTGGCCGGTGCGGTGCGCGAGGAGCTGCGCGATCCGCTCACCCCCGTGCTGGCACTGGGCGCCGCGGCGTCCGCGGCGGTGGGGTCCGGAGTGGACTCCCTGCTGGTCGCCGGGGTCATGGCGGGCAACGCGGTGATCAGCGGCGCGCAGCGGCTGCGGGCCGAACACTCGCTGCGGGGCCTGCTGCTGAGCGAGCAGCGGCACGCCCGGCTGGTCGGCTGGGCGCCCGCGATGTCACTGGCGGACGGGATGGCCGTGGACCGCGAGGCGTTCTTCGCCGGGCTCACCACGGCCCCGGCGCGGCGCGTGGCCGCCGAGACCCTGACGGTCGGCGACATCGTCGCGCTGCGCCCCTCCGACGTCGTACCGGCCGACGCCCGGCTGCTGGTGAGCGACCGGCTGGAGCTGGACGAGGCCGGGCTGACCGGCGAGTCGGGGCCGGTCGCCAAGGACCCGGCCGCCACGCCGGGCGCCGATCTGGCCGACCGTTCCTGCATGGTCTACCAGGGGTGCACCGTGCTCGCCGGAACCGGCTGCGCGGTGGTCGTGGCCGCCGGGCCGCAGACCGAGGCGGGGCGCGCCGCCACACTGGCCGGGCGCGGCGAGCCGCCCCTCGGCATCGAGGGCAGGCTCGCCTCGCTCACCAGGGTCGCGCTGCCCGCCACCGGGATCGGCGGCGCCGCCGTCACCCTGCTGGGCCTGCTGCACGGCACGCCGGTGCGCGAGGCGCTGGCGACCGGGGTGGCCGTCGCGGTGGCCGCCGTGCCCGAGGGGCTGCCGCTGGTGGCCACCGTGGCGCAGTCCGCCGCGGCGCGGCGGCTGGGACGCCGCGGGGTGCTGACCCGCTCGCCGCGGGTGCTGGAGGCGCTGGGCCGGGTGGACACGGTGTGCTTCGACAAGACCGGCACGCTGACCGAGGGGCGGCTGTCGGTGGCCCGGGTGGCGGCGTACGACCACGACCTGCCGACCGACAGCCCGCTGGGCCGCCGGCTGCTGCGCACCGCGGCCCGGGCCTGTCCGGGACCCGAGGGCGGCCGGGCGCTCACCCACGCCACCGATCAGGCCGTGGTGGACGCGGCGGCCGCGCACTGCGAAGGGGACGACGCGTGGCGGCCGGTGTCCGAGCTGCCCTTCGAGGCCAGTCGCGGTTTCTCGGCGTGTCTGGGCACCGAGTCCGGGTGGCCGCGACTCGCCGTCAAGGGGGCACCGGAGATCGTGCTCGCCCGCTGCACCTCAGCGCTCGGCCCGGTGGCGGCGGGCCGCGCCGTACCGCTGACCCCCGAGCGGCTGCGCTCCACCGAGCGTCTGCTGTACTCGCTGGCCTCCGACGGGCTGCGGGTCCTGGCGGTGGCCGAGACCCTGCCCGATACGGCCGACGCCGCCGACACGCCGGAGACGTCCGGCTCATCCGGCACATCCGGCACGCCGGGGGCGACGCTCGCCGAGCTGGCCCGGGGGCTGACCCTGCTCGGCTTCGTCGCCATCGCCGACACCACGCGGCCGGGCGCGGCGGAGACCGTCAAGCGGCTCACCGACGCCGGGGTGCGCATCGCCATGATCACCGGCGACCATCCGACCACGGCCGCCGCCATCGCCCGCGAGCTGGGCATCCCCGACTCCGGCCCGGTGCTCACCGGCCCGGAGCTGGACACCCTCCCCGAGAAGGAGCGGATCGAGCGGATCTCCCGCACCACCGTCTTCGCCCGGGTCTCCCCCGAGCACAAGGTGCGCATCGTCCAGGCGCTGCGACAGGCCGGGCGGGTGGTGGCCATGACCGGGGACGGTGTCAACGACGCGGCCGCGATCCGCCTCGCGGACGTGGGCATCGGGCTGTCGGCCCACGGCTCGACCTCGGCCAGGGCCGCGGCGGATCTGGTCCTCACCGATCCGGACCCGACCCGGATCCTCGACGCGCTGCGGGAGGGCCGGGCGCTGTGGCGCAGCGTGCGGGACGCGGTGGCGATCCTGGTCGGCGGCAACGCGGGCGAGGTCGCCTTCACCGTGCTGGGCGCGGCGGTGGCGGGCCGGGCGCCGCTCGGCACCCGGCAGCTGCTGCTGGTCAACCTGCTCACCGACATGCTGCCCGCGCTGGCGGTCGCCCTGGCCCGGGCCCGGGAGGACACGGCCGGGGAGGATCCGCTGGCCGGCGGCCCCTCCCCCGCGCTACTCGGCTCCGACCTGGGCCGGATCCTGGCCGTGCGCGGCACCGCCACCGCGCTGGGCGCCGCCGCGGCGTGGACCTGCGGGCGGATGACGGGCCGGGCCCGGCGGGCGAGCACCATGGGGCTCGCGGCGCTGGTCGGCACCCAGCTGGGCCAGACGTTCATCACCGACTGGCACAGCCCGCTGGTGCTGGTCACCGGGGTGGCGTCGGCGGCCGCCCTGTTCGCCGTCATCGAGACGCCGGTGGTCAGCCACTTCTTCGGCTGTACGCCGCTGGGGCCGATGGCCTGGACGGTGGTGGGCGTGTGCTCGGCCGGTGCGACCCTGGGTGCCGCCGCGGCGCCGCGGCTGCTCTTCGCGCGGCGGGTGCCCTGCGCGATGTAGCGGGGGGCGGGCAGCGGTTCTCACCGGACGCTTGTCACCCCTTCACCCGATATTTACCCGGCGTGCGCGACCCGCTTCCCCACCCTGGTCAGGCTGCGGACATGGAAGCGGATGACCTGCTTCCACATCTGTTCCGTCCAGTGAGGTAACCCATGGCCGAGATTCTGACGACCGTCCTGGCCAAGCTGGCCCGCATGGCTCTGGAAGTGCTGCTCGCGCAGCTCGCGACGTCGCTCGTGACCGTCGTGTTCAAGCCGTCGGCCGCCCCGGCCACCGTCTGATACGACCGTTATTCCGGCGACTGTTCGCCACGAACATCCCGTCGTGGGTGATTTCTTCAGTACGAAGCTCGCCACGAATTTCGTTGATCGGCCTCGGCCCGTCACAATCACCAAGTGACCTTCCCCGTCCTCCAGCGGACTCGGTCCTTCCGGGTACCGCCGGTGAGGGGTGGGCGCTTTCGGATGTGTGAAGGAGATGACCCCTGCGAGGAGGCACGTAGGTGGAAGAAAGGCTGGCCATGACGGTGGATGCGCGTGGTGACGTCGAGGAGTTCATCCTCGGTGATCGGTTCGCCTGCCTTGCCGGGCGTTCCGCCTGGCGCCGGGGAGGCATCACTCACCGCCACTATGACCTGCTGGGGGGCGAGGACTCCGCCCGGCTGCTGGCGCTCGATATCGCGGAGTTCGTGAGTACCGCGGACTGGAGCGCCCGGACGTTCACCAGTTTCATCGCGACCTTCGAGCAACCGCGCGGGGTCGATGAGCTACGGTTCGAGGAGCTGCTGTGGCAACAGCTGCAACTGCTCCACGAACAGGACGCGGAATTCCATCACTGGGCGGAGGGCTATTCCTCCGATGCCCAGTCCCCCGAGTTCGGATTCAGCGTGGCCGGCCATCCCTTCTTCGTGATCGGCCTGCACGAGACCCACCGCCGGTTCGGCCGCCGGCCGCCCTTCCCGATGCTGGCCTTCAACTCCCACGAGCAGTTCGACCGGATCAAGGCCGCCGGGATGTGGGACCGGCTCGCGGAGAAGATCCGCAAGCAGGACATCCAGCTCCAGGGGGACATCAACCCCAACCTGTACGAGTACGAGGAGCTGTCCGAGGCCCGCCGGTACTCGGGCCGCCCCAAGCCCGCCGACTGGCAGTGCCCCTTCGCCGCCCGGGCGGCCGAGCGGGAGCGGGCGGAGCGCGAGCTGACCGTCTCGGCGGCGGCCGCGTCCGTCACCGGCACCGCGGGCTGAGATCCCGCGGACAGAGGTGACATCGCCGTAGGGCCCGGGTGCGGACGTCCGCACCCGGGCCCCTCGCGGGATGGCCCCCGTCAGTGGTCGTGCGCCGTCGCCCGGTGGACCGGGCCGTGGGCGGTCAGGCAGTGGTCGACGAGCGGTTCGTCCGCGAGACCGTGCTCGTCCCCGCCCTCCCGGGCCCGCGGGGGCGCGGTGTCGAGGTGGTCCACCTGGAGCGTGGTGTGGGTGATGCCGTACTTGTCGCGCAGCACCGCCTCCAGATCCTCCCGGACCGCGTGGCAGTCGCCCTCCGCCGCGACCAGCACATGGGCGGACAGCGAGACCTCGCCCGAGGTGATCTGCCAGACGTGCAGATCGTGCACCTCGGCCACCTCGGCGCGGGAGGCCAGCAGGCTCCCGATCTCGTCGGGCTCGACCCCGGCGGGAGCCGCCTCCAGCAGGACGCGCCCGGAGGCCCGCAGCAGTTCCACACCCGCCTTGATCATGAGGGCGACCACGATGAGACCGGCGATCGCGTCGGCCCGGGCGAAGCCCGTCGTGACCACGACCAGTCCGGCGATCGCGGTGGCGATGAAGGCGTAGAGGTCGTTCAGCACATGCTGGAAGGCGCCCTCGATGTTCAGCGAGGAGCGGTTCGCCTTCGACATGCACCACGCCGCCACGATGTTCACCACGACCCCGACGAGCGCGACGGTCAGCACCAGACCACCGGTCACCTCGGGCGGGTCGATCAGCCGCTCCACCGACTCGTAGCCGAGGTATGCGCCGAGCAGCAGCAGGGAAAGCCCATTGGCCTGCGCGGAAAGGATTTCCGACCGCTTGAGCCCATATGTATAGCCGCCGCGGGCGGGCCGGGCCGAAAGCCGGATCGCGATGAGCGCGAGGACGATCGACGCGGCGTCGGTGAGCATGTGCGCCGCGTCCGAAAGCAGCGCCACCGAACGCGCGATCACGCCGATCACGACCTCCACCAGCATAAAACCGGTGATCAGCGCGAGTGCGATGGACAGCCACCGCCGGTCGGCGTTCTCCGCCACACCGTGCGTATGCCCCCCATGACCCTCGCCGTGTCCGTGCGTATGGGCTCCCACCCGCTCCTCCTCGGCTCGCCTCACCTTATGGACAGCGGCAATTGAACAGCACATCGGAGAATTCTCCAAAGGCTGCAATGGACACGGTTATCAGGTGGCATTGCCTTATGAATTCGGCAACGCTTTTCATTGCCAGGGGAGGGGAAATGCGCAGCGCACCGGGGTCCCGAACGGGCCTCACCCGGGCGGCCGATCACCGGTCGCTGATGTGTACGAGGCCACGCCGGTGCGGGTGAGGTCGGCGCGAAGGAGGTGACCCCGCGGGGCGCGGCGCGTTGGCCGAACATGACGACGACGATGCGACGCCGTTCTCTCTCGCAGCCGAGCAGAGCGCTGGACCGGAGCACCGAAGGCGGCGGAACGGTTCACCAGACGCTTCACCAGTCGAGCTGCGTACCGATCTACGCGGCGCTGGTCGAGCGCTGGTCGTCCGCGGGGCGGGCGGTGCCCGGCGCTTACGACCGCGAGTGGACCGAACTGATCAACTGCCCGCCCTGGCCCGACCGGATCCGGGCGGCGGCCCGGCCGTCCTCCGGCTGAGCCACCGCCCGTTCCACTTCACCGAGGGGACCCGCTCAGTCGTCCCCGCCTTCCAGGCCGCCCTCCGTCTCCAGGAACAGCTCCCGGACCCGCTCCAGCACCTCCGGGTCCGGCTGCTCCCACAAGCCCCGGCTCTCGGCCTCCAGCAGCCGCTCGGCCATGCCGTGCAGCGCCCAGGGGTTGGCCTCCTCCAGGAACGCGCGGTTCTCCTGGTCGAGCAGATAGGTCTGGGCCAGCTTGTCGTACATCCAGTCGGCGACCACGCCCGTGGTGGCGTCGTAGCCGAAGAGGTAGTCGACGGTGGCGGCGAGCTCGAACGCGCCCTTGTAGCCGTGGCGGCGCATCGCCTCGATCCAGCGCGGGTTGACCACCCGGGCCCGGAAGACCCGGGAGGTCTCCTCGTGCAGGGTTCGGGTGCGCACCGTCTCGGGGCGGGTGGAGTCGCCTATGTACGCGGCCGGGGCGGTGCCCTTCAGCGCGCGCACGGTGGCGACCATGCCGCCGTGGTACTGGAAGTAGTCGTCCGAGTCGGCGATGTCGTGCTCGCGCGTGTCGGTGTTCTTCGCGGCGACCGCGATCCTGCGGTACGCGCTCTCCATCTCCTCGCGCGCCGGGCGGCCCTCCAGACCGCGGCCGTAGGCGTAGCCGCCCCACACCGTATAGACCTCGGCGAGGTCGGCGTCGGTGCGCCAGTCGCGGCTGTCGATGAGCTGGAGCAGCCCCGCGCCGTACGTCCCCGGCCGGGAGCCGAAGATGCGGGTGGTGGCGCGGCGCTCGTCGCCGTGCTCGGCGAGGTCGGCGCGGGTGTGGGCGCGTACGTAGTTGACGTCGTCGGCCTCGTCGAGGGACGCGGCGAGCCGTACGGCGTCGTCCAGCAGCCCGACGACGTGCGGGAAGGCGTCGCGGAAGAAACCGCTGATGCGCAGCGTGACATCGACGCGCGGGCGGCCCAACTGATCGGCGGGCACGGGTTCGAGTCCCGTTACTCGCCGTGAGGCGTCGTCCCACACGGGGCGGATGCCCATCAGAGCCAGCGCCTCGGCCACGTCGTCGCCGGAGGTGCGCATGGCGCTCGTCCCCCACAGCGACAGGCCGACCGAGCGCGGGTACTGGCCGTCGTTGTCGGCGCGGTAGCGCTCCAGCAGCGAGTCGGCGAGCGCCTGGCCGGTCTCCCAGGCCAGGCGGCTGGGCACGGCCTTGGGGTCGACGGAGTAGAAGTTGCGGCCGGTCGGCAGGACGTTGACCAGCCCGCGCAGCGGCGATCCGGACGGCCCCGCGGGCACGAAACCGCCGTTCAGGGCGTGGACCGCGTGGTCGATCTCGTCGGTCGTGGCGGCGAGGCGCGGCACGACCTCGCGGGCGGCGAACTCCAGGATCGGAATGACCGCGGCCCGCTGGACCTCGGGCAGGTCCAGGACAGCCTTCTCGGCTGCCTCCGGGGCCCAGTCCGCGTCCTCCATCGCCTGCACGAGGGTGCGGGCGCGCTCCTCGGCCTCGTCGGCGCCGGTGCGGGTGGCGGCCGACTCGTCCAGGCCCAGCGCCTCGCGCAGCCCGGGGAGCGCCGACGTACCGCCCCAGATCTGGCGGGCGCGCAGGATGGCCAGCACGAGGTTGACGCGCTCGGGGCCGGTCGGCGCGCCGCCGAGGACATGCAGTCCGTCGCGGATCTGGGCGTCCTTGACCTCGCACAGCCAGCCGTCGACGTGCAGCAGGAAGTCGTCGAAGCCCTCGTCGTCGGGCCGCTCCTCCATCCCCAGGTCGTGGTCGAGCCGGGCGGCCTGGATCAGGGTCCAGATCTGGGCGCGGATGGCGGGCAGCTTGGCCGGGTCCATGGAGGAGATGGCGGCGTACTCGTCCAGCAGCTGTTCCAGCCGGGCGATGTCGCCGTAGGAGTCGGCGCGCGCCATCGGCGGGACGAGGTGGTCGACCAGGGTGGCGTGGACGCGGCGCTTGGCCTGGGTGCCCTCGCCGGGGTCGTTGACCAGGAAGGGGTAGATCAGCGGCAGGTCGCCGAGTGCGGCGTCGGGGCCGCAGGCGGCGGACAGCCCCGCGTTCTTGCCCGGCAGCCACTCCAGGTTGCCGTGCTTGCCCAGGTGCACCATGGCGTCGGCGCCGAAGCCGCCGTCGGCCTCGGGGGTGGCCATCCAGCGGTAGGCGGCCAGGTAGTGGTGCGAGGGCGGCAGGTCGGGGTCGTGGTAGATGGCGATGGGGTTCTCGCCGAAGCCGCGCGGCGGCTGGATGACGACCAGGAGGTTGTTGTGGCGCAGCGCGGCGAGCACGATCTCGCCCTCGGGGTCGCGGCTGGTGTCCACGAACATCTCGCCGGGCGGCGGGCCCCAGTGCTCCTCGACCGCGTCGCGCAGCTCCCGCGGCAGCGTGGCGTACCAGCGGCGGTAGTCGGCGGCCGGGATGCGGACCGGGTTCTTGGCCAGCTGCTCCTCGGTCAGCCAGTCCTGGTCGTGGCCGCCTGCCTCGATGAGGGCGTAGATCAGTTCGTCTCCGGCGCCGGAGGCCAGGCCGGGGAGCGCCCCGTCGCCCTCCTCGGGGCCGAAGTCGTACCCTTCGGCGCGCAGTCGGCGCAGCAGGGCGACGGCGCTCGCGGGGGTGTCGAGGCCGACCGCGTTGCCGATGCGGGAGTGCTTGGTGGGATACGCGGACAGGACGAGCGCGAGGCGCTTGTCGGCGGCCGGTATGTGGCGGAGCCGGGCGTGTCGTACCGCGATTCCGGCGACACGCGCGGCGCGCTCGGGATCGGCGGCGTAGACGGGCAGCCCGTCCTCGTCGACCTCCTTGAAGGAGAACGGCACGGTGATCAGCCGTCCGTCGAACTCCGGGACGGCGACCTGGGTCGCGGCGTCCAGCGGTGAAAGGCCCTCGTCGTTCTCCTCCCACGCGCTGCGCGGCGAGGTCAGGCACAGCGCCTGGAGCACGGGGACGTCGAGCGCGGCGAGCGCGCCCGCGTCCCACGCCTCGTCGTCGCCGCCCGCCGAGGCGTCGGCGGGGCGGGTGCCGCCCGCGGCGAGCACGGTCGTGACGATGGCGTCGGCCGCGCCGAGGGCGTCGATCAGCTCGGGCTCGGGGGCCCGGAGGGAGGCGACGAACAGCGGCAGCGGGCGGGCCCCGGCGTCCTCCACGGCCCGGCACAGCGCCTCCACGAAGGCGGTGTTGCCGCTCATGTGGTGGGCCCGGTAGTAGAGCACGGCGACCGTCGGGCCGGTCACGTCCTCGCGGGCGGTGCGCTCCAGCGGGCCCCAGGTGGGGGCGGGGGCGGGCGGTTCGAAGCCGTGGCCGGTGAGCAGCACGGTGTCGGACAGGAACCGGGCCAGCTGGTCGAGGTTGGCGGGCCCGCCGTGGGCGAGGTAGGCGTGCGCCTCGGCGGCGATCCCGACGGGGACCGTGGACGCCTCCATGAGCTGGGCGTCAGGGGCCTGTTCACCGCTGAGGACGACGACGGGCAGATCGCCGGCGAGCAGGGTTTCGAGGCCGTCCTCCCAGGCACGGATGCCACCGAGCAGCCGCACGACGACGAGTTCGACCCCGTCGAGGAGGCCGGGCAGGTCGTCGAGCGGGAGCCGCGCCGGGTTGGCGAGGCGGTACGGCACCGGGCCCGTGGCCGCGCGGGCACTGAGCAGGTCGGTGTCGGACGTCGACAGCAGCAGAATCATGGCTCAGTGCCTTCCTCGGGGTCCGCGCCCCGGGCGGGTTGGAAGACGGCAGGAGTTCCTGGCTCGCACGGCGGGCTGTCGTGCTCACAGTGGCGGGACCGCACCGGATTCGCACCGGTTTCCTCCCCTAGACGCCGTCTTGTGCGTCCGGCGGGCCAGACGGCCCGCCGAAGAGCATAGTAGGCGTTGCTGACCTGGTACGGGACGGTGAGGGCCGACCGGACGTCGGTATGCTCGCCGCCATGTCCCTCCCCCCGACAACCGGCCCACTTGCGGATGAAGCGCCCTCCGGAGCGCCCTCGCGGCGGGCGCGCGGACGCGATGACGCCTGCCCCGGCGCGCTGCGGCTGCACCCGGCGGACGACGGCTCCCTGGCGCGCGTCCGCATCCCGGGCGGCCTGCTGACGGCTGGTCAGGCGGAGGCGCTGGCGGGGGTGTGCGAGGAGCTGGGGGACGGTCGGCTCGACCTCACCTCACGGGGCAATCTCCAGGTCCGGGGCCTGGACACGGGATGCGGCGGCGAGCTGGCGGCCGCGCTGCGGACCGCCGGGCTGCTGCCCTCCGACCGGTACGACCGGGTGCGCAACATCGTGGCGTCTCCGCTGAGCGGCCTTGACGGCGCCGGATGCGGCGATGTCGCCGCGTGGGCGCGGGAGTTGGACGCCGCGCTGTGCGCCGGTACGTGGGCGGAGCTGTCCGGCTTGTCGGGCCGTTTCCTGTTCGCGATGGACGACGGCCGAGGCGATGTGGGCGCACTCGGCGCGGATGTGACATTGATCGCAACCCGCGATGACGGAGCGGTGCTGGGCGTGGGCTCCGGGTGTGCGCTGGAGGTGCGGGCGGAGGACGCATCACGCGCCGCCGCACTGGCCGCCGTGGAGTTCCTGACCCGGACCCGGGAAAGCGGTACGCGGGCGTGGCGGGTGCGCGAACTGCCCGCGCAACACGCCGTGACGGCCGAGGGCTTGGCGGCGCGACTCGCGGACGAGGGTGTCGAAGCCGTACGTATCGGACACGACGTGCCGAGCGCGCCGAAGCCCGGCGCGCCGCCCGCGCCGGGCGTGGTGTCCGGGCCGGACGGGCGCCACGCCGTGTCCGTCCTCGTTCCCCTGGGCCGGGTCCGCGCGGCGCGGTGGCGGCTGCTCGCCGGGCTCGCCGCCCGGCACGGGTCGGGCGATCTGCGTGTGACACCCTGGCGCGGCGTGGTGCTCCCGGGGTTCACCGCGGACGGCGCGCGGGCCGCTGCGCGCGAGGTGGCCGACGCGGGGCTGGTGACCGATCCGGACTCCCCATGGGTCGGGGTCGGCGCGTGCACGGGGCAGCCGGGCTGCGCCAAGTCCCTGGCCGATGTGCGCGCCCACGCGGCGCGCGCGGTGGCGGACGCCCCTCGTACGGGCGCTCCCCGCTCCCCCGACGCGCCGCCGGTGTACTTCTCCGGCTGCGAGCGGCGCTGCGGCCACCCCGGCGGCCGCTGGGTGGACGCGCTGGCCACCTCCGGTACGGACTACCGGCTCACCGTGCGCGACCCGCGGGAGCCGGACGGCGCGAGCGGCCGCGGGACGGACGTGGCGGCGGAGCGGTTGGCGGATGCCGTGGCGACGGCCCGCGAAACCGCATGAGCAACGGCATCAGCAACGACATGACGGCATGATCAACGACATGATCGAGGACACAGTGTTCGACTACGAGAAGGACGGAGCGGCCATCTACCGCGCCTCCTTTGCCACCATCCGCGCCGAGGCGGACCTGGGCGGGCTCCCCGCCGACGTCAGCCAGGTGGTGGTGCGGATGATCCACGCATGCGGCATGGTCGACCTGGTCAAGGACCTCGCGTACACGCCCGAGGTGGTCGCGCGGGCCCGGGAGGCGCTGCGCGCCGGGGCGCCGGTGTTCTGCGACGCGCAGATGGTCGCCAGCGGCGTCACCCGCAGGCGGCTGCCCGCCGGCAACGACGTGGTGTGCACGCTGTCCGACCCCGCCGTACCGGAGTTGGCGCGGCGCATGGGGACGACGCGCAGCGCCGCCGCGCTGGAGCTGTGGCGGGACCGTCTCGAGGGTTCGGTCGTGGCGGTCGGCAACGCGCCCACCGCGCTGTTCCGGCTGCTGGAGATGCTCGAAGAGGGCGCGCCGCGCCCGGCCGCCGTCATCGGTGTGCCGGTCGGGTTCATCGGCGCCGCCGAGTCCAAGGAGGCGCTGGCCGTACATCCGGCGGCGCCCCACCATCTGGTGGTGCGCGGCCGACGCGGCGGCAGCGCCATCGCCGCGGCCGCGATCAACGCGATAGCGAGCGAGGAAGAGTGAGCGAGCAGCAGCGACAGGCGACGCGCCCGGTCGAGGGTCCGCAGGGCCGGCTGTACGGCGTGGGCCTCGGCCCCGGCGACCCGTCCCTGATGACGGTACGGGCGGTGGAGGTCATCGCCGAGGCCGATGTGGTCGCGTACCACAGCGCCCGGCACGGCCGCAGCATCGCCCGCTCCATCGCCGAGCGGCATCTGCGGCCCGACCACATCGAGGAGCGGCTGGTCTACCCGGTCACCACGGAGGGCACCGACCATCCGGGCGGCTACCGGGGCGCGATGGAGGAGTTCTACACGGAGGCGGCCGCGCGGCTCGCCGCGCATCTGGACGCGGGGCGCACGGTCGCGGTGCTGGCCGAGGGCGATCCGCTGTTCTACGGCTCGTACATGCACATGCACAAGCGGCTCGCCGACCGCTACCCCACCGAGGTGATCCCCGGCGTCACCTCGGTGAGCGCGGCGGCCGCGCGGCTCGGCGCGCCGCTGGTGGAGGGCGAGGAGGTGCTGACGGTCCTGCCGGGCACCCTGCCCGAGGAGGAGCTGACGGCGCGCCTCGCGACGACCGACGCCGCGGCGGTCATGAAGCTCGGCCGCACCTTCCCGACCGTGCGGCGCGCCCTGGAGCGTTCGGGGCGGCTCGCCGACGCGCGGTACGTGGAGCGCGCCACGATGAGCGCGGAGCGCACCGGGCGGCTGGACGAGGTCGACCCGTCGTCGGTGCCGTACTTCTCGGTGGCGGTGCTGCCGAGCCGTATCGACGCCCCGGCCGCCGCCGTGTCCGGGCGTCCCGGCGAGGTCGTGGTGGTGGGCCTCGGCCCGGCCGGTCCGCTGTGGCTCACCCCCGAGGCGCGCGGTGAACTGGCCGCCGCTGAGGATCTGGTCGGCTACACCACCTATCTGGACCGGGTCCCGGTACGCCCCGGCCAGCGGCGTCACCCCTCCGACAACAAGGTCGAGGCCGAGCGCGCCGAGTTCGCCCTCGACCTCGCCCGGCGCGGTCGGCGTGTCGCCGTCGTCTCCTCGGGCGACCCCGGCGTGTTCGCCATGGCCACCGCCGTTCTGGAGGCCGCGTCCGAGGAGCCGTACCGCGACGTCCCGGTCCGGGTGCTGCCCGGCATGACCGCGGCCCACGCCGCCGCCGCCCGCGCGGGCGCCCCGCTCGGCCACGACTACGCCGTCGTCTCGCTGTCCGACCGGCTCAAGCCCTGGGAGGTCATCGCCGGGCGGCTGCGCGCCGCGGCCGCCGCCGACCTGGTCCTCGCCCTGTACAACCCCGGCTCCCGCAGCCGGATCTGGCAGGTCGGCAAGGCCCGCGAACTCCTGCTGGAACACCGCGCGCCGGACACCCCGGTCGTCCTCGGCCGCGACATCGGCGGCCCCGAGGAGTCCGTCCGCATCATCCGCCTGGCCGACCTCGACCCGGCCGACGTGGACATGCGCACGATCCTGCTCATCGGCTCCTCCCAGACCCGCACGGTCCGGCGCGGCGACGGCACCGAGATCGTCTGGACGCCCCGCCGCTACCCCGAGGGGTGACGAAGCCAGGCAATGGCCCCGGCGGGGGTCCGGGCCACCGGAACCCCCTCCGGGGCCGGTGGCCGCTGGACGACGACCACCGGGATTCCGGCGTCCCGGGCCGCGGTCAGCTTGGGTGCCGTGGCCCCGGCGCCGCTGTCCTTGGTGACCAGGACGTCGATGCGGTGGCGGCTCAGCAGCGCGGCTTCGTCCTGGAGGGTGAACGGGCCCCGGTCGAGGATCACCTCCATGCGGGGCGGCACCGGGGGCTGCGGGGCGTCCACCGAGCGGACCAGGAACCACCGGTCGGTGAGGTGGGCGAAGGCCGCCAATCCCATGCGGCCGGTGGTGAGGAAGATCCGCTCCCCCAGGTCGGGCAGCAGCCGCGCGGCCTCCTCCAGTGAGGCCGCCGGATGCCACCGGTCGCCCGGACCCGCCACCCAGCCGGGGCGGCGCAGGGCGAGCAGGGGAACATGGACGGCGGCGGCCGCACGGGCCGCGTTGTGACTGATCGTGTCGGCGAAAGGATGGGTGGCGTCGATGAGCGCGTCCACCTGGTGCTCGCGGAGCCAGCGGGCCATGCCCTCGGGGCCCCCGAACCCGCCGATCCGCACCTGCCCGGCGGGCAGTCGCGGTGCGGCGACCCGGCCCGCGAGGGAACTGGTGACGCGCAGGGCGGGATCGCCGTCCAGCTCCGCGGCGAGGCGGCGGGCCTCGGTGGTGCCGCCCAGGATGAGCACATGGCGCGCCGGTGCGCTGTTCATCGGGTGCCTTTCGTCGTCCGTGCGCCCGTCATCGTATGCGCGGCGGGTGGCCCATGGCTGAGGCGGAGACCGGCGTGAGCGGGGGGCGCGGCGCGCAGCTGGAACGGACCGGGCTGCGGCACGGCTGGACCACCGGCGCGTGTGCCACGGCCGCGACGACCGCCGCGTACACGGCGCTCCTCAGCGGCGACTTCCCCGATCCGGTGACCATCTCGCTGCCCAAGGGCCAGCGGCCAGCGTTCGCCCTGGCGGCCGAGGAGCTGGCCGCTGACCGGGCCATGGCCGCGGTCGTGAAGGACGCCGGGGACGATCCCGACGTCACGCACGGCGCGCTCGTACGGGCCACCGTGCGGGCCCTGCCGCCGGGCCGCGGCGTGGTGTTCCGGGCCGGACCCGGCGTCGGCACCGTCACCCGCCCCGGACTGCCGCTCGCGGTGGGCGAACCGGCCATCAACCCCGTGCCGCGCCAGATGATGAGCGACCACATCGCCGAAGTCGCCGCCCGCCACGGCGGCAGCGGTGACGTCGAGATCGAGATCGCCGTCGACCACGGCGAGGAGATCGCCCGCAGCACGTGGAACCCCCGGCTGGGCATCCTCGGCGGCCTGTCCATCCTCGGGACGACCGGCATCGTGGTGCCGTACTCCTGCTCGGCCTGGATCGACAGCATCCGGCGCGGGGTCGACGTGGCGCGGGCGGCGGGGCGGCGGCATGTGGCGGGATGTACGGGGTCGACCTCCGAGAAGGTGGCGGTGGCCGAACACGGACTGCCCGAGGACGCCCTGCTCGACATGGGCGATTTCGCGGGCGCCGTCCTCAAGTACCTGCGCCGCCACCCGGTGGACCGGCTGACCATAGCGGGCGGCTTCGCCAAGCTCTCCAAACTCGCCGCGGGCCACCTGGACCTGCACTCCTCCCGCTCCCAGGTCGACAAGACGTTCCTCGCCACCCTGGCCCGCCGCGGCGGCGCGGACGAGGACCTGGCGACCGCGATCGCGTCGGCCAACACGGGCCTGGAGACGCTGCACCTGTGCGCGGCCCGAGCCGTCCCCCTGGGCGACCTGGTCGCCGCGGCGGCCCGCGAAACGGCCCTGGGCGTCCTGCGCGGCGCCCCGGTCGCGGTGGACGTGATCTGCATAGACCGGGCAGGCACGGTCGTGGGCCGCGCTGCCCCGCGCGGCCCACGAGACGCCTGACGCACGGACGCGCGGTGCGATACGCCACCCCGCTCGGCGCGGGGCGGCGCTCCCGGGATACGGGACGCAGCACCTCCCCGGGCACGGAGCCCAGGCCCCCACGCGGCACGAAGTACGGAAGCCACCCGACGTGAGGCACACCGGCCACGCGACGTGAAGTGCGCAACCCGACCGGCAGGAGCGGCCTCCCCGGCGCGAGTCGCGGTACGCACCTGACGCTAGACGCGGCGCCGGCGCAGCGTGGAGCGCGGCGCCTCCCCTGGCACGGGGCTCGGACGCTACGCGGCGTGGGGTGCGCGTACGCCGCCATGCGGCAGCCCCGCGGGCGACGCGGGGCGCGGTCCCGCTCGGTACGCACGAAAGCCGCCCGACGCGAGGCACGGCACCCGCGCGACGCAAAGTGCGTACCCGACCGGCAGGAGCGTCCTACCCGCCGGGCGCGAGGCGCGGTACACCCCCGGAGCGAGAGGCGGCGCCAGCACGCAGCCCGGCACGCGCCGCGCACGGTTCACGACGCGGGAGGCGGCGGGCGGGACCGAGCGGTGCCAGGCGCGGAGCCGGGGCGGTCAGGGGGCGGAGGTGTCGTACGGGGAGCGGTCGCGGTCCGGGGAGTAGAGGTGACTGTCGCGGAACTGGGCGGCGGCCAGGGTTCGGCCCACCATGATGACGGCCGTGCGGACTACGCCGGCCGCCTTCACCTGGGCCGCGATGTCCGCGAGGGTGCCGCGGAGGACCAGTTCGTCGGGGCGGCTGGCCATGGCGACCACGGCGGCCGGGCAGTCGGGGCCGTAGTGCGGGAGGAGTTCGTCGACCACGCGGTCCACGTAGCGGGCGGCGAGGTGCAGGACGAGCAGGGCGCGGCTGCGGCCGAGGGTGGCGAGGTCTTCGCCGTCGGGCATGGGGGTCGCCTGCTGGGCGATGCGGGTGAGGATGACGGTCTGGCCGACGGTCGGCACGGTCAGTTCCCGGCCCAGCGCGGCGGCCGCGGCGGCGAAGGCCGGGACGCCGGGGACGACCTCGTACGGGATCCCGGCCGCGTCGAGGCGCCGCATCTGCTCGGCGACGGCGCTGAAGACGGCGGGGTCGCCGGAGTGCAGCCGGGCCACGTCGTGTCCCGCCTCGTGGGCGGCGGCGAACTCGGCGGTGATCTGGTCGAGGTCGAGCCCGGCGGTGTCGACGAGCCGGGCGTCCGGGGGGCATTCGGCCAGCAGTTCGCGCGGGACGAGGCTGCCCGCGTAGAGGCACACCCGGCAGCGGGCGAGGGTTCGCGCGCCGCGCAGGGTGATGAGGTCGGCGGCGCCGGGGCCCGCGCCGATGAAGTACACGGTCATCGTGTCTCTCCGTCCGGTTTGGTGGTGGACCACTGGGTGACCGGCATCGCCTGGCGCCAGCCGGTGAAGCCGCCCACGGGGGTGGCGTGGGAGACGGCGAGGCGGACGAGGTCGCCGCCGTGGCGGGTGTACCAGGTGGTGAGCAGGGCTTCGGATTCGAGGGTCACGGTGTTGACCACGAGGCGGCCGCCCGGCGGGAGGGCGTCCCAGCAGGCGTCCAGCAGGCCGGGGGCGGTGGCGCCGCCGCCGACGAAGACGGCGTCGGGGGTGGGCAGTCCGTCGAGGGCGGCCGGGGCGGCGCCGGTGACGACGCGCAGGGCGGGGACGCCGAGGGCGGTGGCGTTGTGGGTGATGCGTGTCGCGCGTACCGGATCGCGTTCGACGGACACCGCGCGGCAGGCGGGGTGGGCGCGCATCCATTCCACGGCGATGGAGCCGGAGCCGCCGCCGACGTCCCACAGCAGTTCGCCCGGGGCGGGGGCGAGGGCGGCGAGGGTGGCGGCGCGGATGTGGCGCTTGGTCAGCTGGCCGTCGTGCGCGTACGCGGCGTCCGGCAGCCCGGGGACGGCGGACAGCCGCGGGGCGTCCGGGGACGGGGCCGGGGCGCAGTCGAGGGCGATGACGTTGAGGGGGTCGCCCGGCGGGTGGGGCCACGCCTCGGCGGTGCCCTCGACGGTGTGTTCCCGTACTCCGCCCAGCTGTTCCAGGACCCGCATCCGGGTCGGGCCGAAGCCGCGGTCCCGCAGCAGCCCGGCGACCTCGGCCGGGGTCCCGGCACCGGCGCTGAGGACGAGCACCCGGCGGCCGGGGTACAGGGCGCGGGCCAGGGAGGCGAGAGGGCGGCCGACGAGGCTGATCACCTCGGTGTCCTCCTGCGCCCAGCCGAGCCGTGCGCACGCGTAGGAGACGGACGAGGGGTGCGGCAGCACCCGCAGCGCGTCCGGGCCCAGCAGCTCGGTGAGGGTGCGGCCGATGCCGAAGAACATCGGGTCGCCGCTCGCCAGCACACAGATCCGGCGCCCGGCGTGCGCGGCGAGCAGCCCGGGAATCGCGGGGCGCAGGGGCGAGGGCCAGGGGACCCGCTCGGCGGCGCAGTCCGGTGGCAGCAGGTCGAGTTGGCGCGGGCCGCCGATGACGGCCTCGGCCGTGCGCAGCGCCTCGCGACCGCCCGGGGCGAGCCCGTCCCATCCGTCGGCGCCGATGCCGACGACGGTCAGGGGGGTGGGTGGTGGGCTCACTGGTTTCCTCGTGGTTCGCGGGGCGGCCGGGGCTGCGGCCGAAGTTCCCACCGCACTCTACTGACCTGCTACGACGTTCCCGCCTCCGGCTCCGGCTCCGCTTCGGCCAGCGCCAGCAGCTGCTCCACCGTCATGCCCGCGGGTATCGGCCGGGGCGCGGGCGTCCGCAGCGGCGGCTGCCAGCCGTCCTCGGGGCCCCAGCGCCGGATGACGCGGGCGGGCGCCCCGGCGACCACGGCGTGGTCGGGCACCTCGCCCCGTACGACCGCCCCGGCCGCGACGACGACGTTGCGGCCCAGCCGCGCCCCGGGCAGGATCACCGCGCCCGCGCCCAGCCAGCTGCCGGAGCCGATCTCGACGGGGGCGGAGCGCGGCCACTGGCGGCCGATGGGCTGGTGGGGGTCGTCGTACGAGTGGTTGTCGCTGGTCACGTAGACGTACGGGCCGCAGAACACGTCGTCGCCGAACACCACGTCCCGGGAGGCGATGACATGGCTGCCGCGGCCCAGCACCACCCCGTTGCCGAGGCGCAGCACCGGATCGGGGCCGAGGTCCACACCGGGCATCATGCCCGCGGTGAGGGTCACCTGTTCGCCGATGACGCAGTGGTCGCCGAGTTCGATCCACGGTTCGCCGAAGACCGTGCCCTGGGGGAACGCCAGCCGGGTACCGGTGCCGATGCGGGCGAAGCGGTACGGTCCTGGCCGCTCGGCGGTCACCGCGCCCGCGCGCTGGACGGCGCGCCATCCGCGGTGCACCAGCCTGGAGGTCGCGCGGCGGCGCCACGCCCGCCAGGATGAGAACACGTTCTCGTTCATCGGCATTCGCACACCGTATCGAGTATCGGCCCGTCCGTCCGCGTCAGTCAGGTGACTTCCGCAGCACGCAGTCGCCGCACAGGCCGCCGCCCGGCACCCGGTAGTACAGGCAGCAGGTGCGGCGCCGGAAGGCGAGCGGCACGGTGGCCAGCTCCCCCGTGTCGCGCAGCGGCGGGTACGCGAACTGGGCGCGGGCCACGGCCAGCGCCCGCTCCCCCGCCTCGTCCAGCCCCCGCGCCCGGCACCAGTCGTGCAGCACCCGCAGCGAACCCACCAGCGCCGAGGCGGCGTTGCCCCACAGCAGCCGGTCCGAGACCCGGTACGCGCGGCTGACGGCGTGGTGCAGCGGCGTCAGATGGGCGTACGCGGAATCGGCGAACTGTCCGGCGAGCCCGCCGGGTTCCCCCATCAGCCGCGGCGGACCGGGCCACCACAGGTCGTCGGGCGCGGTGCGCGCCGGGTTCCACCACAGCTGGTCGGGGCGGAGGTCGCGGACCGTGCCGGAGAGGGCGGCGGGGCCGAGCGCGAGCGACCATACGCGGGCGGCGAGCCCCTGGAAGGCGAGGGAGGCCGCGACCCTCGGCTCCTCGGTGCACAGGCTCGTGGCCACCGCCTCGACCCGGGCGCGCAGCAGGGGCGCGGCGGCGCCCTCATCCGTCAGCCGGTAGGCCGCGCCGATCGGCGCGTACCCCTCGGCGTCCGGATCACCGGAGCCGGTGCGCAGCGCGAAGAACGGCCCCACCTCGGCGGCCCATGCCACGTCGGCCCCTCAGCCGTCGGTCGGCGTACGGAACGCCTCCAGCAGCCGGTCCGCCGCCAGCGTCGCCGTCAGCGTGCCGTCGCGGACCTCCTGTTCGAGGCCGGGCGCCAGCCGACGCACCTCGGGGTGGGCGTGCAGCCGGGCGAGCAGCTGGTCGCGCACCATGGACCAGGTCCAGCCCACCTGCTGGTCGCGGCGCTTGGCCTCCAGTGCGCCGGTGGCCCCCAGCACCCTGCGGTGCTGCTCCAGCCGCTCCCACACCACGTCGAGCCCGGTGTTCTCGCGTGCCGAGCAGGTGAGCACCGGCGGGTTCCACGGGGCGTCCGGGGGCTGCAACAGCCGCAGCGCGCCCGCCAGTTCGCGGGCCGCGGACTTGGCATCCCGGGCATGGGAGCCGTCCGCCTTGTTGATGGTGACGACGTCGGCCAGCTCCAGGACGCCCTTCTTGATGCCCTGGAGCTGATCGCCGGTGCGGGCCAGGGAGAGCAGCAGGAAGGTGTCGACCATGCCCGCGACGGCGGTCTCGGACTGGCCGACGCCGACGGTCTCCACGAGCACCACGTCGTGGCCCGCGGCCTCCATCACCACCATGGACTCGCGGGTGGCGCGGGCGACCCCGCCGAGCGTCCCGGCGCTCGGCGAGGGCCGTACGAAGGCGTTCGGGTCGACGGCCAGCCGCTCCATCCGGGTCTTGTCGCCCAGGATGGAGCCGCCGGTCCGGCTGGAGGACGGGTCGACGGCGAGCACCGCGACCCGGTGGCCGAGCCCGGTGAGCATGGTGCCCAGGGCGTCGATGAAGGTCGACTTGCCCACCCCCGGCACCCCGCTGATGCCGACCCGCCGCGCCCCTCCGGTGTGCGGCAGCAGCTCGATCAGCAGCCGCTGGGCGAGATCGCGGTGGTCGGCCCGGGTGGACTCGACGAGGGTGATGGCGCGGGCGATGTACGCGCGCTTCCCGTCGAGCACGCCCTTGGCGTACTCCTCGATGTCGATCGTCCGTGGCATTACAGCTCGTGGCCGAGGTCGTCGGCCAGCTTCCGCACCAGGTCGTGGGCGGCGTCCGGGATGACCGTGCCCGGCAGGAAGACGGCGGCGGCACCGGCCTCGTGCAGGGTCTGGACGTCCTGCGGCGGGATGACGCCGCCGACGACCACGGTGATGTCCTCGCGGCCCGCCTCGGCCAGCTGCTCGCGCAGCGCGGGCACCAGCGTGAGGTGGCCGGCGGCCAGCGACGAGACGCCGACGATGTGCACATCGGCCTCCACCGCCTGCCGGGCGACCTCCTCCGGCGTCTGGAACAGCGGGCCGACATCGACGTCGAAGCCCAGGTCGGCGAAGGCGGTCGCGATCACCTTCTGGCCGCGGTCGTGCCCGTCCTGGCCCATCTTGGCGACCAGGATGCGGGGGCGGCGGCCCTCGGCGGTCTCGAACTTCTCCACCAGCGCGCGGGTGCGGTCCACGCCGGACGACGGTCCGGCCTCGTCTCGGTACACACCGGAGATCGTACGGATCTGGCCGGAGTGGCGGCCATAGACCTTCTCCAGCGCGTCGGAGATCTCCCCGACGGTGGCCTTGGCCCGGGCGGCGTCCACGGCGAGTGCCAGCAGATTGCCCTCCAGGCCCGTGCCCGGGCCGGACTCGGCGGCCGCGGTGAGCGCGCGCAGCGCGTCCTGGCAGGCGGTCTCGTCGCGCTCGGCGCGCAGCCGCCGCAGCTTCTCGAACTGCTGGGCGCGCACCGAGGAGTTGTCGACCGCCCTGACCTCGACCTGCTCGTCGCTGTCCACCCGGTACTTGTTGACACCGATCACCGGCTGGCGGCCCGAGTCGATCCGCGCCTGGGTGCGGGCCGCGGCCTCCTCGACGCGCATCTTGGGGATGCCCGCGTCGATGGCCTTGGCCATGCCACCGGCCGCCTCGACCTCCTCGATGTGCTGCCAGGCCCGCCGCGCCAGGTCGTGCGTCAGCTTCTCGACGTAGGCACTGCCGCCCCACGGGTCGATCACCCGCGTGGTGCCCGACTCCTGCTGGAGCAGCAGCTGGGTGTTGCGGGCGATGCGGGCGGAGAAGTCGGTGGGCAGCGCCAGGGCCTCGTCGAGGGCGTTGGTGTGCAGCGACTGGGTGTGGCCCTGGGTGGCGGCCATGGCCTCGACGCACGTACGGGTCACGTTGTTGTAGACGTCCTGCGCGGTCAGCGACCAGCCGGAGGTCTGCGAATGGGTGCGCAGCGAAAGCGACTTGGGGTTCTTCGGGTCGAACTGCTTGACCAGCTTGGCCCACAGCAGCCGCGCCGCCCGCAGCTTGGCGATCTCCATGAAGAAGTTCATGCCGATCGCCCAGAAGAACGACAGCCGCGGCGCGAACGCGTCCACGTCCATCCCGGCGTCGAGCCCGGCCCGCAGGTACTCCACCCCGTCGGCGAGGGTGTACGCCAGCTCCAGGTCGGCCGTGGCCCCGGCCTCCTGGATGTGGTAGCCGGAGATGGAGATGGAGTTGTAGCGCGGCATCCGCTGCGAGGTGAAGGCGAAGATGTCGGAGATGATCCGCATCGACGGCTGCGGCGGATAGATGTAGGTGTTGCGGACCATGAACTCCTTGAGGATGTCGTTCTGAATGGTCCCGGCCAGCTTCTCGGGCGGTACGCCCTGCTCCTCGGCGGCCACGATGTAGAGCGCGAGGATGGGCAGCACCGCGCCGTTCATCGTCATCGACACCGACATCCGGTCCAGCGGGATGCCGTCGAAGAGCTGCCGCATGTCGTAGATCGAGTCGATGGCCACGCCCGCCATGCCGACGTCACCGGTGACCCGGGGGTGGTCGCTGTCGTAGCCGCGGTGGGTGGGCAGGTCGAAGGCGACCGACAGGCCCTTCTGCCCGGCCGCCAGGTTGCGGCGGTAGAACGCGTTGGACTCCTCCGCGGTGGAGAAGCCAGCGTACTGCCGGATCGTCCAGGGCTGGTTGACGTACATCGTCGGGTACGGGCCGCGCAGATACGGGGCCACGCCCGGATAGGTGTCCAGGAAGTCCAGCCCGTCGAGGTCGTCCGCGGTGTACAGCGGCTTGACGCCGATGCCCTCGGGGGTGTCCCACACCAGGTCCTCGACGCCCTTGCCGACGCTGTCCTGCACGGCGGCGGCCCAGGCGGCGGAACCGGCGCCGCCGGTCGCCCGCTCGTCGGCCGGTCCGTCGAACTCGACGGCCGAGAAATCCGGGATCCCGCCCGCTTCCACCGGATTGCCGCCCATCACCGCACCCCCATGGTGTCCAGGGCCGAGGACAGCACCTCGACCGCGTCGCAGCCGACGTGGACAAAACCGTCCACCCCGGCCCGCTCGTACTCGTCCTGAAGTGTCCCAGGCCGTCCGGCCAGCAGGACCCGCGCCGCCCCGGCGGCCTTCAGCCGCTCGGCCACGGCCACCGCCTGCTCCGCGTACAGCTTGTCGCTGGAGCACAGGCAGGCCACCGTGGCGCCGCTCGCGGCGAACGCCCCGGCCACCGACTCGGCGTCCACCGTGGCCGGTTCCTGCACGGCCTCGATACCGCCCGCCTGGAAGAGGTTGGCGGCGAAGGAGGCGCGGGCGGTGTGCACGGCCGCGGGTCCCAGCGCGGCCAGGAACACCCGGGGCCGGGTGCCCCGGTCGGCCAGGTGCGCGTCGGAGCGGGTGCGCAGCGCCTCGTACGCCTCGTCGCGGCGCACCCGCGGCAGCCCGCCGCCGGGCCGCTCCGGCGCGGCCTCGCGCGCGACCGGCGGCTCGGCCAGGTTCGGGAACTCGCTCACGCCGGTGATCGGCTCCTTGCGGCGGGCGAGGTCGCGGGAGCGGCGCTCCCAGGTGGCGGCCAGCCGGTCGCGTACCAGCCCGGAGGCGAGCGCGGCGGCCAGTCCCCCGGCCCCCTCGATCTCCTGGAACCAGGCCCACGCGGCGCGGCAGATCTCCTCGGTCAGCGACTCGACGTACCAGGAGCCGCCGGCCGGGTCGATCACCCGGGCCAGCCCCGACTCCTCCAGCAGGACCGTGGAGGTGTTGCGGGCGATACGGCGGGCGAAGTCGTCCGGCAGGCCGATCGCGCTGTCGAACGGCAGCACCGTGACCGCGTCCGCGCCGCCGACCCCGGCGGCCAGGCTCGCCACGGTGGTGCGGAGCATGTTCACCCAGGGGTCGCGCCGGGTCATCATCACCGGCGAGGTGACGGCGTGCTGGCGCTGGGCGCATTCCGGGGCCGTCCCCGCCCCGCACGCCTCCGCCACCCGCGCCCACAGCCGCCTGGCGGCGCGCAGCTTGGCGATGGTGGTGAACTGGTCGGCGGTGGCCGCGTAGCGGAACTCCAGCTCGGCGCAGGCCGCCTCGATCGTCATCCCGGCCTCGGTCAGCGCGCGCAGGTACGCCACTCCGGCAGCCAGCGAGCAGCCCAGCTCCTGGGCCACCCCGCCGCCCGCCTCGTGGTACGGCAGCGCGTCCACGGTGAGGGCCCGGACGCCTTGGTGGTCGCGGTAGCAAGTGACGGCCAGTTCGGCGGCGGCGGCCAGGTGGGCGGGCAGGTCCGCGTCCCGGCCGGTGCGGGCCACCAGGCCCAGCGGGTCGGCGCCCAGGTTTCCGAGCGCCGCGTGCGGCGGCACCTGACGGTCGGCGTACAGCCGCAGCAGGGCGCGCGCCGCGGCCTCGAAGTCGGCGCCCGCGTCGAGGACGACGGGGGCGAGGTCGAGGTAGACACCGGCCAGGGCCTCGGGCAGCGCGTCGACGGCCACGCCGCCCTCGCCGACCGCCAGCCACACCGACCCGGCGCCGTTCTCCAGGTCCGTGAGGACGGCCCGGTTGGTGGTGTGCGGGTCCGGGTGGGCGTGCCGCTGGCGTACGTCCCAGCCGGAGACCGCGGAGCCCGCGACGCGCGCACCGCGCAGATACGGGGCGAAGCCCGGGTAGCCGGAGTGGCCGGGGTCCTGGGGGGCGTCCTGGGATGTGTAGAGGGGGCGGACGGTGATGCCGTCCTCGACCTCGGTCGCGAGGGCCTCTTCGGCGCGTACGCCCGTGGCGTCCGACGCGCCGGTTTTGCGCAGCACGCCTTCCACGAGGCGATGCCACTCGTCTCGCGTCACATCCGGGAATTCATCGGCTAGGGGAAGCCCGTCGGGCAGGACCGTCATGAAAGGGAGGCTAATGGCCTGGGCTAAAGCCGGAGCAGAGGGTAGGGCTGTGAGCTTACTCTCGGCCCCGGATGCCCGGTTCCGACCGATTACCGGCCGGTAAGTCAGGGGTTTACAGGGGCCGTAGGGGTTGCCCTGGCGGCGGGCCGAGGAGGGGTTCGCGGGGGCCGTGGCGCGGCGCGGCCACCGAATGGCCACCGAATGGGAATGCCCTCACGCAGAAGGCCCGCCCGGTGCGACGGGGGATGCACACCGGGCGGGCTCGATGACCTTTTTACCGCATCCACCGAGGGTTATGCATCAAAAATCTGTTCGCTTCCTCGTTCACCAGGTCACGGGGAGCGAGATCAGGCCACGTGCGCGCATGGAAGGGCGCCATCGCAGCGCCTCCCTCGGCACGTCCAGACGCAACCCGGGAAAACGGGACAACAGCGTGGCCAGAGCGATGTCGGTCTCCATCCGGGCCAGCGGTGCGCCGAGGCAGTAGTGGATGCCGTGACCGAGGGCAAGGTGCCCGGATCGGCCAATATGTGGATTGAGCGCGTCCGGGTCCTCGAAACGCGTCGGATCGCGGTGCGCCGAGGCCACGGAGAGCAGCACGGTCTCCCCGGCGGGGATCGTCACCCCGCCGATTTCGATGTCCTCCCGGGGGAAGCGGCGGATCGCGAGGGCGGCCGGGCCCTCGTAGCGGGCCAGCTCGTCGAAGGCGGCCGGGATGCGGGCGGGGTCCTCGCGCAGCTCTTCGAGGAGCGCGGGGTGGTCGAGCAGGGCGAGCACGGAGTTGGCGATGAGGTGGACGGTGTTCTCGTAGCCCGCGAGCAGGATGAGGAAGGCCAGCGAGGTCAGCTCGTCCTCGCTGAGCCGGTCGTCGCCGCCCTCCGTCTCGTCGTCGCGCACCCGGATCAGGTCGGACAGCAGATCGTCGCCGGGCTCCGCGCGCTTCTTCGCCAGGAGGTCGGTGTAGAAGCGCAGCATGGCGCCGACCGCCTCCTTCGCCCCCTGCGGCCGCGCCGGGTCCGGGGTGATCAGGGCGTCGCTCCAGGCGCGGAAGTCCCGGCGGTCCTCCTCCGGGACGCCCAGCAGGTCGCAGATGACGATGATGGGCAGCTGTCCGGCGTACGCGGCGAGCAGATCGGCGCGGCCGTCGGCCTCGACGGCGTCGAGCAGTTCCCCGGCGACCCGCCGGACCGGTTCGCGCAGCTTCTCGACCCGGCCGGGGGTGAACGCCTTGACCACGAGGCGGCGCACCCGGGTGTGGTCCGGGGGATCCATGTTGAGCAGGTTGGTGTCGAGGGCGGGCGGCAGGGAGAAGCCGCTGTAGTTGCCGGGCGCGGCGTGGCGCTTGTCCAGCGAGAGGCGCGGGTCGGCGAACGCCCGCCGTACGTCGTCGTAGCGGGTGACCAGCCAGGCGGGCCGACCGTCGGTACCGGCGATCCGGTGGACCGGGCCGGCCTCCCGGAGCGCGGCCAGGGCGGGATACAGATCTTCGATCAGCGCGGCGGTATCGGCGGTGTCAGCGGTGTTCGGCATGGCTCCCGACCTTAGTTGAGTGCCGTCGTCCGTCGCGGTGGCCGGGAGGCGGCGCCGGGGCTGAATCTCCCCGACGCCGCCTGCGCCACGGGCGGCCCCGACCCCCGTCCAGGGCCACCTCGTCCTTGGTCCCCTCCCGTTCACCGCCGCAGGCCGTGTCCGTCTGCTTGAATCAGGAAACCGCGTCCGAGCGCCGCCGCTTCCCCTACGGCAGCAAGTTGCCAATCACCGCACCGGGGCGATTGAGCCTTGACACGGGCGATCTCGGGGACGCCGGACGAGGCAGTCAGCAGGGGCGGCGCCAGGGGTCGAGGTCCAGCCGCTTCTGCATCGAGCTGAGCCGCAGCCGCTTCGCGGTGCGGCAGAAGTCCCCCGGCTCCAGGGCGTACTCGGCGTGGAAGACCGCCTTCTTCCGCCGGATGAACGGCGTGAGCTCGTCGCACTCGTCGTACTGGGCGCATTCCTCGTTGACCGCGAAGTCGAAGTCCCCCACCAGCTGGGGGATCTGGTCGAGGTCGTTCTTCAGGCCGATGGCCAGGCCCCGGTCATGGGCCAGCCGCGCCATCGCGCGGTTGTAGGCGAGCTGATGGGCGGCGGTGAGCGGAAAACCGGTGCGATCGCGGTAGCCGTCCGTCAGATCGGGCTCCACCGCGTCGAATCCCTTGTCCCGGCACATGTCCATCCGCCGGGCCATGAGCGGGCGCAGGACGGAGAGCTTCCGGATGTCCAGCCAGCGTTCGCCGCGCCAGCCGTTGCCCCGGCCCAGCAGGGATGCCGGGAAGGCGGCGCGGTCGGGCCGGAAGTTCTCCCAGGCGCCGACGTTGATGTAGCAGATCACCTTGCGGCCCCGGGCGTGCAGCCGGGCGACGGTCCGGGCGGAGTTCTCGAAGCCGTCGATGTCGTAGACGGGGACGTCGACCGACTCGTCGATCCGGCCCGCCAGCTGCCACTGCCAGGCGGTGCCGGGGCGCGGCTGCCAGCGCCGCGGCCGGTCGCCGCCGCCCGAGCATCCGGTCAGGATCAGCAGCAGGGCGGCGATCAGCACCGCCGTGACGCGCCGCGCCGACGGTGCTGTCCTCGCTCTCACAGGGCTGCCTCCAGTTCGTCGGGGGCCGACCGCCAGGGGTTGGCGCCCGCCCCGGGCACCGCGCAGTGCACGGCGGCGCCGCGCGCCCGGGCGGTGCGGCCCACCTGCCCGGCCCGCCCGCCGGGCACGTCGTACACCAGGTGGCAGAAGCGCCCCGGCGGATGGGCGGCGGTCCAGTCCGGCACCTCGGCCCGCCGGTAGGTCTCCCACCGGCCCTCGAAGGTGACCAGCAGATCGGCGAGGGCGGCGTACCGCGGATCGGGGTGGGTGCCGGGGTTGAGCACGACGGTACGGGCGCCCAGCACGCGGGACGCCAGCGCCAGCCGCCGGTAGCGGGGCAGCGTCGCGGCGTCCGCAGCGACCCGGTCGAGGAACACGCCGTCCACGCCGTACCAGCGGCGATGCCGCCGGACGTCGGTGAGCACCGCGCCCACCCGGCGGCGGCCGTACGCGGTGTCGACGTACCCCAGCAGCGGCGCCCCCGCCGCGCGCAGCCGCCCGGCGGCCTCGGCGAACACCGGGTCGGGGCGGATGCCCGGCCCGTCCGCCAGGTTGAGGACGACCCCGTACAGCCGCCCGGCGGCCCGCTCCAGCACCCGCCAGGGGTGCGGATCGGCCGCCGGGTGGACGTACAGGGGTACGAGCAGACGGCGCTGACGGGCCGTCATCGGACGGGCGCTTCGGCCGGGTCCTTGCTCGCCGCCCACAGACCGGTCAGCGACTCGGCGAAGGAGTACCGGGGCTGCCAGCCGAGCAGCCGGGCGGCGGCCCCGATGTCCGCTTGCTGCCAGCTGACGGCGGCCGAACGGGACGAGCCGCCGCCGCTCTCCTCGACGCGGCCGTGGAAGCCGCTCTCCCTCACCAGCCCCTCGGCCACCTCCCGCACCGGGCGGGCCGCGCCGCCGCCGATGTTGAGCAGGCGCGGGGGTTCGCCGGGCTCGGTGGCGGCGAGCCCGGCGGCCCGGGCGACGTCGCGGACGTCCACGAAGTCGCGGTGGGCGGACAGATCCCCGACGCGGACGATGGCGTCCGGCTCGTCGGCGCAGTGAGCGTCCCGCCGTATCGCGAGCCGCAGCTCGGCGGCGAGCCGCCCGGGCAGGCTCGCGGCCGGTGAGCCGGGGCCGAGCGGGTTGAACACGCGCAGGACCACGGCCTCCAGACCCGAGGCGAGGACGGCGAGGGTGCCCGCCAGCTTGGTCGCGCCGTACACGCCGAGCGGCCGGGCGGGCGCGGTCTCGCCCAGGGGGCGGCCGGGCTCGCCCGCCCCGTACTCGGCCGCCGAGCCGAGGTGGACGAGGCGGGCCGAGGGGGCGGCGGCCGCCAGCGCCTCGCACAGGACGGCCGGGCCGCGGGCGTTGGCCCCGGCGAGCCCCACCGCGCCGCCACCGACCGCGCCCGCGCAGTTGATCACGGCGTCGGGGGCGAGGGCGCGCAGGGCGTCGGCCAGCACGGCCGGATCGGCGGTGGCCAGGTCGACGGTCAGATCGGGCCGCGGTCCGGTGCCGGAGCTCGCTCCGGTGCTCGGTCCGGTGGGGGCGGCGCCGGACGGGCGGGCGCCGACCAGCACCCGCACGCCGGACAGGGCGCGCAGATGCCGGACGGTGTGCCCGCCCAGGAAGCCGGTGGCGCCCAGTACGAGGATGCGCACGGGCCCGCTCACGCTCCCTTGATCAGCATGCCGCGACGGGCGTCGAACTCGGCGTTGGCCCGGTCGTAGTCGTCGGGGCGGCCGATGTCCAGCCAGTAGCCGTCGAACTCGTACGCCCGCGGCGGCGTCCCGGCCTCCAGCAGGTCCAGCACCAGCTCGTCGAAGCCCAGCGGCAGGCCCGGGGTGTAGCGGGCGAGGGCCTCGCGGGAGACGCCGTAGACGCCCATGGAGACGCGGTAGTCCATGCTCGGCTTCTCGGCGAAGCCGACCACCCGGCCCTCATCGGTGTTGAGCACCCCGAAGTCGATGTTCACCTGGCGAGCGTAGGTCGCGATCGTCAGCGGCGCCTCGGCCTGCTGGTGGCTGCGCAGCACGTCGCCGAAGTCGAGGTCGGTGAGGACGTCGCCGTTCATCGCCAGGAAGTGCTCGGGCAGCCGGTCGAGCATGGTGAGCAGCGGGCCCATGGTGCCCAGCGGGCTGTCCTCGGTCGCGTATCCGACGCGCAGCCCCCACTGGGAGCCGTTGCCGACGTACGCCCGGATGATGTGGCCCAGATGGCCGATGGCCAGGGTGCAGCTGGTGAAACCGGACGCCGCGAGCTGGCGCATCACGATCTCCAGGATCGCGTGCTGCTCACCGATCGGGACCAGCGGCTTGGGCAGGGCGGTGGTGTACGGGCGCAGCCGGACGCCTTTGCCGCCGGCCAGGATGACTGCGTGCATGGGGTGGAATTCCTCTCCGAGGGAAAGTTGACAGGGGCTCAGACGTTGTAGATGTCGGTCTTGTAGCGGGCGAGGTGCGCCGGGTCGCGGAAGAAGGCGATGGTGTGCTCAAGGCCCTCTTCGAGGCTGTGCGCCGGGGCCCAGCCGGTCGCGGCGCGCAGCCGGGAGGCGTCGCAGACCAGCCGCATCACCTCGGAGTCGGCGGGGCGCACGCGCTGGGCGTCCTCGCGGACGTCGAGGGCGGTGTCCATCAGCTTGCCGACGAGGGTGACCAGGTCGCCGACGGAGATCTCCCCGCCGGTGCCCGCGTTGAAGGTGCGGCCGACCACGTCCGCGGCGGGCGCGGTGCCGACGGCGAGGAAGGCGGCCGCGGTGTCCTTGACGTAGGTGAAGTCGCGGGTGGGGCGCAGGTCCCCGAGGGTGACGGTGCGCTGTCCGGCGGCCACCTGGCCGATCACGGTCGGGATGACGGCGCGCATGGACTGGCGCGGGCCGAAGGTGTTGAACGGTCGCAGGGTGACCACGGGGGTGCCGAAGCTCGCGTGGTAGCTGTCGGCCAGCCGGTCGCCGCCCGCCTTCGAAGCGGCGTACGGGGACTGGGTGTTGATGGGGTGGTCCTCGGTGATCGGGACGGTCTGCGCGGTGCCGTACGTCTCGCTGGTGGAGGTGTGCACCAGGCGCGGGATCTCCTGGTGGCGCACGGCCTCCAGCACGTTGAGGGTGCCGGTGACGTTGGTGTCGACGTACGAGTGCGGGGCGCGGTACGAGTACGGGATCGCGATCAGCGCGGCGAGGTGGTAGACCGCCTCGGCGCCCTTGAGCAGGCCGCCGACCGACCCGGGGTCGCGGACGTCGCCGAGGACGACCTCGACCTCGGACAGCACGTCCTTCGGCAGGGTCTCCAGCCAGCCGAAGTCGGAGAAGGAGTTGTACTGCACCATCGCGCGCACCCGGTGGCCGGTGGCGACCAGCGTCTCGACCAGGTGCGAGCCGATGAATCCCTCCGCGCCGGTGACGGCGACGGGGGTGGCAGGGGTGTTTTCGGACATGCGGGAACTCCACTTCTCTTGCGGGGTGTTGTGGTGGTGGTGCGGATCAGCGGTGTTCAGCGGTGTGTGGTGATCCGGCCGAGGAGCGTGGTGGCGAAAACCAGCAGGACGGCCGACGCCCCGCCGCAGACCGCGAGTTGGACGACCGCCGGGACGGAGAACTTCAGGGCGAGCGCGGCGGTTTCGGCTCCGGCCGCGGCCAGACACACCGCGGCGGGTGGCCAGGCGCTGCCGAACGCCTGGAGCAGCAGCCCGCTCCACAGCACCGCCCCGAGAGCCAGGACGGCGAGCAGCCGGGCGGCCCCCAGCTGCGGTGGCGCGGTGGCCGGGGACGCGGCGGGCCACAGGGCGTGGGTGGCGAACACGAGCGCGGTCAGGGCGGTGAGATATCCGGTCAGACAGAGCCCGAGCACCCCGGCTGCCCGCAGGCGCAGGCCCGCCGGGGCTGTGCTGTGGGCGAGCGCGCCGAGCGCGAGCCCCCGGCAGCGGTGGAGCAGCCATTCGGCGGCGCCCATGCTGAGGGTCAGCGCGATCACCGTGGCTCCGGCCAGCGCGGCACCGGCCCCGTACCGCACCATGTCGCCGAGCGCGGCCATGGTGGTGAGCACGGCACATCCGAGCCCGAAGAGCCCGTACGGCAGCGAAGCGGCCAGCGGCGGGGCCGGGACGGAGACGGTGTCCTCCGCCTCGCGCCAGGCCCGTACGGTGACGCCCGCGGCCGCCGCCAGCACGGCGCCGATCGTGGCGAGCAGCGCCACCATCCGTACCCAGGAGGGCAGTTGGACGGCGACCGACAGGCCCGCGCCCACGGCCGTGGGCAGCAGGGCCAGCGGCAGCAGCCGTTCCTTGCCGAGGACGAGCAGCGCCGTGGCCGCCGCCAGATAGACCGACTGTCCCGCCGCGAAGGCGAGCGCCGCACCGGGGGCGGGCAGCAGCAGCGCGGCCAGACACGCGAGCACCGCTCCCAGCGGGGCGCCGAGGCGCAGGCACCGCCCGGCCGCCGCGCGGCCGCCCGACGCCAGTTGGGTATACGCACGGTGGGCGAGCGCCTGGTTCCAGGCCCAGCCGACCAGCGCGGAGGCGGTGAGCGCACCGCTTCCGGCGGGCAGCCCGAGCACATCGGACGGGCCGCTGAGGAACGGCGCGCCCAGGGCGTAGCCGAGCCCGGGCAGGGCGAACACCAGCCCGCGGAACAGGAACCGTCCGGGGCGCGCGGCCCACGGGTCGGTGCGCGGCGGGGGTGCGGGGTGACGGCTCGGTACGCGGGCGTACAGCTCGGCCGCCAGCGCGAAGGTGTCCCGGCGCCCGAACCGCTCCTGGGCCTGGTCGCCGGTCAGCCCGTCGGCCTCCAGTACGGCCGCGATCTCATCGGGGTGGACGGCTGCGGCGATCAACTCGCCCTGCTCTTCGATGAGTTCGTCGACCGGGTCATGGGCCCAGCGGGGCCGCCGGGGGCCGCCTCCGCCGTCCCCACGACGCGGTGACGGCAGAGGCGGAGTCGGTACGGACGGAGTCGGTACGGACGGAGTCGGTACGGACGGGGCCGGGGCGGGCGGTACGAGCCGCAGCGGGCCGCTCATGCCGTGCCTCCCGCGACCAGCGCCATCTCCGGGGCCGCGGCCGCGGTGGCCCGGGACGTGGCGTCCAGCTCGTGGTAGATCTCGCGGAAGGCGCTGATGGTCTGGCGCAGGGTGAACTGTTCGATCACCCGCAGCCGGGCCGCCTCGCCCATGCCTGCCCGCAGCTCCGGGTCGCCCAGCAGCCTGAGCGCCGCCCGCGCCATGCGCTCCGGGTCGCGCGGCGGGACGACGAGCCCGCTGTCGCCGACCGCCTCGCGCACACCGCCGACATCGGTCGACACGGTGGCGCGGCCGCAGGACATGGCCTCGATGAGGGTGAACGGGAAGCCTTCGCTGATGCTGGAGAGCATCACCACGTTGCCCGCCGCGTAGGCGTCGCGGATGTCCTCCACCCGCCCCTCGAAGGTGACGGCGTCGGACACGCCCAGCTCCACGGCGAGCGACCGGCATCCGTCGCGGTAGCCCTCCGCGCCGCGCGGGGTGCCGCCGAAGAGGCGCAGGCGCGCCTCGGGCAGCTCCTTGCGCACCAGGGCGAAGGCGCGGATCAGCGTCTCCAGGTCCTTGATCGGGTCGACGCGGCCCGCCCAGCTCAGCGTGGGGACGCCCGGTTCGGGTCCGGCGGGCGGGAAGGCGGCCGGGTCCACGCCGTTGTACACGGTGCGGATGCGCTCCGGCGGGGTGCCGCCGTGCTCCTCCCAGCGCCGGTTGTAGCGGTTGCCGGGGGTGACGAGCGCGGCGCGCCGGTAGCTCTCGATCGCCAGCAGCCGGAAGAAGCCGAGCAGCAGCGCCTTGACGGGCCAGCTGTACGGTTCGGTGCGGAAGCCGAGGTAGCGCTCGCGCAGATAGACGCCGTGCTCGGTGAGCAGGAACGGGGTGCCGTACCGCTCACGGGCCACCAGGCCCGGCAGCGCGGCGAGTCCGCCGCTCACCGCGTGGGCGACGCCCTCGGCCGGGGGCCGCGCGGCGAGCGGGCGCAGGGCGTGCTCCAGCAGGTCGGTGGCGGTCAGGGCGTCGTGCAGGGTGGGGCGGGCGGCGGCGGTGGGCAGATCGGGGCGGGTCCATATTCGGGCCAGGGTGCGGGCCGCGGACTCCGAGGCCAGGGCCGCGGAGAGGGTGCCGCGCTCGGCGTACTCGGCGAGCCGGTACAGCTCGGGCGCGAAGGCGTGTTCCTGGGCCGGGTCGAGCAGGGCGAGCAGAAAGCGCTCGTACCCGGCCAGGAACGTCCGCATCGCCCGCCCGCGCGGGGCGCGCGCCCGGACCGCCGGGGGCGGGCCCCACAGCGGCAGGACGTCCACGCCGCGCACCTGGGCGGGCAGCTCCCAGGCGAGCGGTTCCCGTCCGGTTCCGGTCACCGCGACGACCCGGAAGCCGATGTCCGGCATGCCCCGCACGAGTTGGTCGCACCACACGCTGACCCCGCCGTGGCCGTGCGGGTAGGTGCCCTCGGTGAGCAGGGTCACCGAGACGGTGCCGGCCGTGGGCTCGGCAAGCGGTCCTCGCATGTCGGTTCGGTCTCTCCAGGGACGGCGCCGTGCGAACACGGCGGATGAGGGCAGCGGTGACGGCGGCCGTGACGCGACGGCCGGACGACGGCGGTGGATCGGTGCGGGCGGGCGGGCGCCTCAGTCGCGGCTGGTGTCGCCCGGCCCGTACGGCACGGGCTCGCGCACCCCGGCCGGAACGGGCAGCCGCCGGTCGGCGGGCGCGGCCGCGCGGAGGGCGGGGGCCGTGCCGGAGGGGTCGTCCGGGACCGCGTCGCCGGGCAGGGTGAAGGTGATCCGGCCGAGGGCGGGCGTGGCCCAGCCGGAACGCAGCCCGGCATAGGCGCCGCCGAAGGCGGTGGCGTTGCCGGTCTGGGTCGCCTGGGTGCCGGTGGGCACGGTGGCCGGGGCCTGGGTGCCGCTGGGCACGGTGACGGTGATGGTGTCGCCGACGCGGTACGCCGTGACGCGCCCGGCGGCGAGGGCGGCGTCCCAGGCGGCGCGCTTGCGCATCTCCTCGCCGGTGTCCTTCATCCGCAGGTTGACCAGCGGGGTGTTGTCGGCGAAGAGGCCGTCGTAGGCGCCGAGGGTCTTCTCCAGCACCGGGTAGACGATCCGCTCCTCGGCCAGGTTCGACTGGTGGACGTAGTGCGGACGCGGGTCGTTGGCCAGCACATGGCCGAGCGCGATCCTGGACTCCAGCGGCGCGATGTACGAGGCGTAGCCGGTGGCGGTGTCCAGCGGGGCGTCCAGGCAGGTGGTGGCCGAGGAGGTCTCGCACACCCCGCTGCCCCCGTCGGCCTTCCTGGCGTAGATCCAGTTGTACTCGTCGGCCTGCTCGGCGGCGCGCCCGGTGTTGTAGAAGATGTTCATCGGGTGGCGCGGCACGGTGGTGGCGGGGCCGAGGGTGCGCTGGTCCGTCTCCCGGGAGGCGTCGCTGGCGAGCGAGGTGACTCCGGTGAGGCCGAGGGCGGTCGACAGGTTGGGGTTGTCGTTCGGCTGCTGCGGCAGGGTCTTGAGGCCCGAGTGCTCGCCGGTGACCAGTTCGGTCCTGTCGACGGCGAGGTTCTGCCGCCCGGCCCAGGTGAGGTTGTCGCTGATCTGGCCGGTGATGTCGGTCAGCCCGACGTAGCGGGTGGTGCCGAGGAGGGTGGTGGCGCACCTCCACGGGACGACGGTGGTGTCCTGGACACAGCCCAGGAAGGGGTGGTTGTAGGTGTGGTTGATCCAGCGGAACGAGCCCTGGTCACCGACGAGTTGCTGGGCGAGCGGGTCGCTGCCGCCGTTCTCGTCCTTGTACGCCTCGCTGCCGCCGCCGTTGAAGGCGAGGTCCAGGGTGAAGCCGTGGGCGGTGGACCACTCCTTGGCGTACCGCGCGTCGGCCGCGGTCATCCGGATGGGGTCGTTCTCGACGCCGTCGCCCGCGGTGCCGCAGTCGATGTCGCCGGGGGTGCAGTTGAGTTCGGTGTCCCAGCGGTCGTCGGCGGCGAACACGTCGTCCACGTGGACGGCGAGGTAGTTGCGGTCGGCGCCCAGGTGGATGCCCTGGGTCAGCCACTCGACGATGCCGCGGGCCAGCAGCCGGAACTGGCTCTGGTAGCGGTTGTAGACGAAGGTGACGACGAGTTCACGGCGCCCGTCGTGGGCGTATTCGCCGACCAGCGACCCGCGCGCCGGGCTGCCGGGGACGGGCGCGTCCAGATAGCTGGTGTAGGTGGCGCCCTCGGCCTGCCGCTCCAGCGGGACGGCCAGATAGCCGTAGCTCTCGGTCACGTCCGGATCGTTGTCCTCGAACGGGACGGTGCCGTCGAGGTAGCCGAAGGGGCCCGACGCGCCGGACGGGGTCACCTTCGCGGTGCGGCCGTCCAGCGATCCGGAATACCCGGAATTCTGCGGGGAGTTGAGGCCGACGGCCGGGCGGGCGTAGGTGTACGCGTCCACCTGGCGGATGCCGAACCTCTTCTCGTACGCGGCCAGCGCGGCCATTTCCGCCGAGCCGTCCCCGAACGGATTGTCGTTCGGGACCACGACCGCCTGGTACTTGGCGCGCGGCCGTCCGTCGACGGAGTCGCTGAGGAACGCGGCGTCGATGCGCGAGCGCCCGGGGGCGGTGAGGTCGACCGTGGTGTACGGGGTACCGGAGCCGTCGAGTTCGGCGGTGATGGCGGCGGTCGCGGGACCGTGGTCGTCCAGGACCAGGACCCGCAGGTCGATTCTCGGCGCGGCGGCGGCGCTCGCGGTGAGCGCCGGAGCGAATGCCGTCAGCAGGACCGCGGCGGCGCATGCCGCGGCAGGCCGGGTCATCCGACCCATGGTGAACTCCCCCCAGGGGCAGCCGCGCAGGGCGCGCGGCGCCGACCGGTGAATGACGCGCGTCGGCACGCCGACGCGCGGCGTGCCGAGGCGGAACGAGCGATGAATGATCCTCGGAGAACGCGGCTTCGCGCGGCCGGGGCTCCCCTCCCCGGCGGCTGATGTCACTCCCCCCGCCGCTCACGGACAGCGGTGTCCGGACCGGCTGCGCGGCCGAAGCCGAGACCGCGCAGTCCATATAGTGCGCCATTCGGATGAAGATCGACTCCAGGAACGCCACTCAACGCGCCGGTGGTGAGCCGGTGGTGACTGGATTTCGTCGCTCCGTAACGAACGCTCTCCAGCGCCGCTTCAGAAGTGTGGAGGAGCTGTGAGGATCGGACATCCCTTGCGGCGCCTGATCGGATTTTTGGTCCGCGACAAGCCCTTCGAATGTCTGTTCCTGCTGCACAGCGGGGGTATCACCCCTTGTGGGCCGCGCCGAAATCGGCTGAATGACAGCCGTCCGAATTGATCGCTATTGAAGCGAATCGGGGCGCCGCTCAGTCCACGCTCTGGAGAATGTGCGGCTCGGCCAAGTCGTCCTCGTAACCGGCGAGACGGATCGGAGCGGAGCGTGCCCACACCTCCAGACTGCCCACTTCCGGCGGCTCCGCCCGCCGCCCGGCGTCTTCTGTGTGTGACTCGTCGCCCATGGTCTGCTCGGGGGTCACCGCACACTCCTTCGTGGTCGGCTGAACCAGATCTGTCGTCAGGTTAACCAGCACGTGAAGGCTCCGCGCGTCGATTCCCGAGGACTGGACAAAGAACGAACACTCCGGCCGAATGCTCCGCGCCAAGTGGCCGCGGGCCCCCATCCATGGTGAGCTGGGACGGGAGGGGGTGGGGCCGATGTCCGGCGAACGGGTGAGGCGCCCAGGGGCCGTCCGGCCCGCGGCCCCGCTGCTCGTGGCGCTGCTCGCGCTCGCCGTGCTGAGCGGCTGCCAGGACGGCCAGGGTAAGGGCCGGACCGCGGAGCGCGGCCGGTCCCCGTTCACCGGGCAGTCCGCGAAGTCCGCGCCCGTGCTCGCCGTGAAGATCGACAACACCGGCCAGGCCCGCCCCCAGACCGGCCTCGGCGCGGCCGACATCGTCTACGTCGAGCAGGTGGAGGGCGGGCTGAGCCGCATGCTCGCGGTGTTCTCCAGCCACCTGCCCACCACCGTGGGACCGGTGCGCAGCGCCCGCGAGAGCGACCTCGATCTGCTGCGCCAGTTCGGGCGCCCGGCGCTCGCGTACTCGGGCGTCCAGTCCCGGCTGCGGTCCACCGTGGACGCCGCGCCGCTGTATCCCCTGCCGCCCGGCACGGCGCCCCGCGCCTACTTCCGCGGTACGGAGCATCCCGCGCCGCACAACCTCTACGTGCGCCCCCGGGCCGCGCTGGCCGCGGCCCCGCACGCCTCGGACGCCTCGGACATCGGCTTCCGCTTCGGCGCCGCGCCGCCGGGCGGAGAGCGCGAGACACGGCAGACGGTGCGCTATCCGTCCGCCGCTTTCGCCTTCACCTGGTCTGCCGCTGACAAGCGGTGGCTGGTGGCGATGGACGGCACCCCGGCCCGCACCACCGACGGCGGACGGCTGGGCGCCGCCACGGTCGTGGTGCAGCACACGAGGATCCGCCCGTCGCGTTTCCACGATGTGCTGGGCAGTGTCACGCCCTTCACCGAGACGGTCGGGTCGGGTACCGCGAGGGTGCTGCGCGACGGCAAGGCGTACGAGACCCGCTGGTCACGGCCGGGCGCCGGGGGCGGCACCCGGTTCACGACCACGGACGGCGACCGGATGACGTTCGCACCGGGCCCGGTGTGGGTGGTGTTCGCGGCCCGGTAGCGCCGCGTCTGGCCGGTGGCCGGGAGATCCGAGGTATCAGCGCTCCGATCCGGCCACAGGGGCGCTTGGGCGCACCAATCCGGTCCGCCCATCCGATGTTTATGGCGCGCGAGGGGTTCCCGTTCCTCCGGAAGGGCTGCATCATGCCCAGGGGTTCAGCCCGAGGAACTGGAGGCACGTACGTGACCGCACCCACCAGAAGATCCGTCGTCGGTGGCGCCATGGCCGCCGGAACCATCGGGCTCACCGCACCGGCCACGGCCGCCCACGCGGCCGCCGCCCCGGCCCCGGACGACACCGCCCGGCACCCCTCACCCGACCCCTGGACCACCGTCCTCGACGACGCCGACATGGTCTGGCAGAAGATGCCGCGGACCTGGTACGAGGGCCCGTACCTCGGCAACGCCCGCCTCGGCTCCGGCATCTACGCCGACCCCGACACCCCGGGAGCCGTCCGCTTCAACGTCCAGCACACCGAAGTGCAGGACCACCGCCCCGAGTTCGGCTCCCTCTTCGGGCTCGCCCGCCTCCCGATCGGCCACTTCACCCTGGAGCCGGTCGGCACGATCAAGGCCGTCGACTGGCGGCTGCGGCTCCGCGACGCCGAGCTGACCGGCACGATCACCACCGACCGGGGCACCCTGACGCTGCGCGCCCTGGTCCACAACTCCCGCTCGGTCATGGCCGTCGAGGTCACCCCCACCCGTGGCGAGACGGGGTTCCGCTGGGTGTTCCACCCGGCCGAGGCCGTCAGCCCGCGCGTCGCGTTCAAGCCGGTCCCCGACGGCTACACCGGCAACCCCACGGCCACCGTCGAGGACCACCACGGCGTCCGGGCCGCCGTACAGCCGCTGCTCGCGGGCGGACAGCATGTGACGGCCTGGTGCGAGCGCACCCGCTCCCGGCGCCGCACCCTCTATGTCACCGTGGCGCACTCCCACCCCCGCGCCACCGCCCGCGACCGGGCGCTCAAGGCCGTACGGGCCGCGTCGGCGCTGCCGTACGACGCGCTGGCGGCCACCCACCGCACCTGGTGGCACGCGTACTACCGCAAGAGCTTCCTCTCCCTCCCCGACGCCCGCCTCCAGCGCTTCTATTGGATCCAGCTCTACAAGGTGGCCTCGGCGGCCCGCGCCGGCGCGCCCGTGATGGCCACCTCCGGGCCGTGGCTGGAGCCCACGCCGTGGCCCGCCACCTGGTGGAACCTCAATGTGCAGCTGGAGTACTGGCTGATCCACGGCTCCAACCACCTGGAGCTGGACGCCGTGACCCGCGCTCTCGGCGAGTTCCGCGACAACCTCTCCAACCAGCTCGACGCCCCCTACCGCAAGGACTCGGCGGGCATCCCGCGCACCACCGACATCCGCCTGGTCAACGGCGGAGCCGTGGCGAACGGCGGCTTCGCCGTCGGCATCCCCGGCCAGGACCCGCCCACCCCCGAGGTCGGCAACCTCACCTGGGCGCTGCACAACGTATGGCTCAGCTACCGCCACACCATGGACACCGCGATCCTGCGGGACGTGGTCTTCCCCCTGCTGCGCAAGGCGATCGCGTACTACCTCCACTTCCTCACCCCCGGCGCGGACGGCAAGCTGCATCTGCCCGCCACTTTCTCGCCCGAGTACGGGGTGAACGCCCCGGACTGCAACTACGACCTGATGCTGCTGCGCTGGGGCTGCGCCACGCTGCTGGAGTCGGCGAAGATCCTTGGCGTGGACGACCCGTCGGCGCCGCGCTGGCGTGAGGTGCTCACCAAGCTCACCCCGTACCCGGCCGACGAGAACGGCTTCATGATCGGCGCGGGCGTTCCGTTCGCCAAGTCCCACCGCCACTACTCCCATATGCTCGCCGTCTATCCGCTGTACGAGGTGACCTGGGAGGACCCGGACAAGCGCGAGCTGATCGAGACCTCCCTGAACCACTGGGTCGGCTTCGAGGGTGCGCTCCAGGGCTACACCTTCACCGGCGCCGCCTCGATGTCCGCGCAGATGGGGCGCGGCGAGGACGCGCTGAAGTACCTGGGCGAGCTGATGACCCGGTTCATCCAGCCGAACACGATGTACAAGGAGTCGGGCCCGGTCATCGAGACCCCGCTGTCGGCCGCGCAGTCGCTGCACGACATGGTGTGCCAGAGCTGGGGCGGGGTGATCCGGGTGTTCCCCGCGCTGCCCGCCGCCTGGCGCGAGCTGATGGTGCACGACTTCCGCGCCCAGGGCGCGTTCCTGCTGAGCGCGGCACGCGAGGGCGGGGTGACCCGCTGGGTACGGCTGCGCAGCGAGGCGGGCGCGCCCTGTGTCGTACGGCATTCGCTGCCCGGCAGCATCGAGGTGCACGACGAGCGCGGGCGGCGGCTGCCGTACGAGCACGTCGGCGCGGGCACGATCCGCATCGCGCTGGGCAAGCGGCACGAGGCGGTGATCACGGCGCGCGGCGATCACCCGGACCGGGCGGTCCGGCCGGTCGAGCCGAACGAGGCGGCGCCGCGCTGGGGGCTCCCGGCGTCCTGACGCCACGTCACCGGGTACGGGGCCCTTACACGGGTCAGGGTCCCGTACGCGCGCAGGCGTGACGCACGGAACCGTAGGGGGATGGATCACACCGCGTGCCGGTGAGGCGTGCCGCGGCCATTCCGGGTTACCCAAGAAATATGGGACCGATCAGTGACATCGACCGCCGGCTGTTCGCGCGGGTCGCGGCCAGCAGGCTGCGCGGCGCTCATCCCCTGCTGCCCCGGCTGAGCCGGAGCGCCGACCACGGCAAGCTGTGGTTCGGCACGGCCGCCGTGCTCGCGACGGTTGGCGGGCGCACCGCACGGCGGGCGGCGCTGCGGGGCGTCGGCTCGCTCGCGGCCGCCTCGTTGGCGTCCAACCTGGTGGTGAAGTGGACCGTGGAGCGCCGCCGCCCGGTGCTGGACGCCGTACCGCTGGTCCGGCAGCTGCGCCGACAGCCCTGGACCAGCTCCTTCCCCTCCGGGCACGCCGCCTCCGCGGCCGCCTTCGCGACCGGGGTCGCCATCGAGTCGTCCCGGTACGGCACCCTGGTCGCCCCGCTCGCCGCGGCCGTCGCCGCGTCCCGGGTCTATGTGGGCGTCCACTACCCCAGCGATGTGGTGGCCGGGGTCGCCCTGGGGGCCGGGGCCGCCGCGCTCACCTGCCGCTGGTGGCCGGCGCGCCCGGAGACCCCGGCGCGGGCCCGGCCGCGGGTCTCAGCGCCCGCCCTGCCCAAGGGCGAGGGGCTGGTCGTGGTGGTCAACCACAGCGCGGGTACCACCCCGGCGGGCGGGTTCACCGACGCCGAGCAGCTGGAGGTGCTGCTGCCCGCGGCCGAGATCCTGGAGTGCGGGCCCGACGACGACTTCATGACGCTGCTCGGCCAGGCCGCCCGCCGGGCCGCGGCCCGGGCCGGGGCGCTGGGGATCTGCGGCGGGGACGGCAGCGTCAACGCGGCGGCCACGCTGGCCGCCGAGCGCGGGCTGCCGCTGGCCGTCTTCCCCGGCGGCACCCTCGACCACTTCGCGCTGGACATCGGCGTGCCGAACTTCGAGGACACCGCGCACGCGGTGACCGAGGGCGACGCGGTCGCCGTGGACCTCGCCCGGGCCACCCCGCTGGGCGGAGGAGAGGGGACCGAGGGGACCAGCCACTTCGTCAACACCTTCAGCCTCGGCTTCTATCCCGAGCTGGTGCGGATCCGCGAAAGCCTCCAGGACCGGCTGGGCAAGTGGCCCGCGGCCGCCGTCGCGCTCGGCCGGACGCTGCGCACGGCCACTCCGATGGAGATCGAGGTCAACGGGCACCAGCGGCGGCTGTGGGTGCTGTTCGTCGGCAACGGCGGCTACTCCCCCGACGGCTTCGCGCCCACCTACCGCCAGCAGCTGGACGACGGGCTGCTCGATGTCAGGGCCATCGACGGGGACCAGCCGCTGGCCCGCACCCGGGTGCTGTTCTCGGCGCTCACCGGCACCCTCGGGCGCTCGCGCGTCTATACGACCCGCCGGATGCGGCAGCTGCGGCTGTCCGGGCTGCACGCCCTGGACACCCGCGCCTACGACGGCGAGGTCGCGGCGGAGCCCTCGCAGGCGCTGCTGATCGACAAGCGGCCCGCGGCGCTGACGGTCTACCGGCCCGCCCAGCCGCAGAACGAACTGTTCCAGCGGGCCCGCACAGCCGCCGCCAAGGCGAAGTGGTGGCGTGCCGTACTACGCAAGTAGTAGGAGAAAGCCTGTGCTCAAGGACGACGACGGAGCGGGGTCCGACCGTCAAGGATGAGGGCATGGACGATGACGGATCGGCCCAGGGGGCCTCGACGTGACCTCGCTCGCGCTGTCGGTGCTGCTGGCACTGGCCTCGTCGGTGTGCTACGCCGCCGGGGCCATCCTCCAGGAGCATGTCGCGGCGACCACGCCGCCGAGCGCCACCGGCCCCCTGCGGCGCGGGAGCTGGTGGACCGCGGTGGTCCTCAACGGGGCCGGGGCGGTCCTCCATGTGATCGCGCTGGCCTACGGTCCGCTGAGCGTGGTGCAGCCGCTGGGCGCGCTCACCATCGTCTTCGCGCTGCCGATGGCGGCGATGTTCGTACGGCGGCCGGTCGGCGCGGTGGGGTGGCGGGGTGCGCTGCTGGCCACCGCGGGGCTGGCCGGGCTGCTGTCGCTGACCGGTTCGTCGCGGGCCCAGGCGCTGTCGGACGGGGAGCGCGGCACGCTGATCGTGGTCACGCTCTCCTCCATCGCGGTGCTGGTGCTGCTCTCGCGCCTGCTGCGGCCGGGCGGGCTGCGCGCGGTGGTGCTGGCCACCGCCGCGGGGACGGCCTTCGGTGTCTCCTCGGTGTTCGTCAAGAACGTCGCCGTGGAGGGCACCTGGGGCTCCTGGGCGGACGCCCTGCCGAGCCTTGTCATGATCGGGATACTGGCCGGGAGCGGGGTGCTGCTGTCCCAGGCGTCGTACCACGGGGCCGGGCTGGCCTCGCCGCTCGCGACGGCCACGGTGGTCAACCCCGTGGTGGCGACGGCCGTGGGCATCGCCGCGCTGGGCGAGCACTTCCAGTACGGCACCCCGGGCACGCTGCTGGCGTTGCTCGCGGCGCTGGTGGCCAGCACGGGGCTGGTGATGCTGACGGTGCACGGCGCGGAGACCGGGGCGGACACCGTGCGGCGGCCGGAGGACGACGGCCAGGACGACCGTCCCGACGACCAGCCGCCCGCCCCCAAGGCCCCCGAGGCCCCGCCCCGGCTGACCCGCCGGATCCCCCGCCCCCGCCATCCGGTGCGCAGGCGCGCCCCCGACCGCGGCGAGGCGGTGCTCCAGACCCGCGGCTAGCGGGTCAGCGGGTGCGGTTCCGCCCGACGTACACGTTCCGGGCCCGGTAGTAGGTGTCGCCACTGGGCCCGGAGGAGCCCGAGGAGCCCTCCATCTGGAGGTTGATGATGAGCCACAGCGGCTTGCCGACGAAACCGGCGCCGCGGTGGACGGCCTTCCAGGTGCCGTCGAGGTAGTAGTGGATGTCCACGTCGGTGGCGTTCACCTTGGTGATCCAGGCGCGGTAGGTGTGCCAGTTCCCGGGGCCCGAGACCCCGACGATCGTGCTGGACACGTCGGAGGAGCTGCGGAAGGTGTTGAACCAGTTGTTGGAGTTGCCCTTGAACTCCAGGATGTCGCTCTCCGGCGGCCAGCTGTTGACCCCGGTCAGCCAGAAGGCGGGCCAGGTCCCGGCCCCGCTCGGCGCCTGGAACTCGCCCTTGACCTCGTAGTCGGGGAACTGGTCGGTCACCACGATCTGGTCCTTCGCGTGCACCGCGCCCGAGTGGTAGCGGATCGGCAGATGCGGGGACGAGCCGCTCGTGCCCTCGTCCCAGGTGATGCGGGTGGCCTTCAGGGTGAGCACCCCTGAGGCGAGGGTTACGTGGTTGTGGTCGGTGGAGCTGCCGTACATCCGGGCGCTCCCGTTGTGGTCGGAGCCCCACGGATAGAGGTAGTTCCACTCCGCCTCGAAGGCGCCGTAGCTCCCGAAGGAGCCGTTGATCACGTCTTCCCAGGTCGCCGCCGGTGCGGCGGCGGCCGGGCGGGGCCACCCGGCCAGGGCCGCGGCCCCGCCGACGGCGGCTGCTCCACCGAGGAATCTCCTGCGTCCGTACGACTCGCCTGGTGCTGACACGCCACGCATGGCCGCCTCCCGAAGTCCGAAACTTCGAACACAAGCAAACAGGAGCCACCACAATCCCGCGGCCCCCAGAAGACGTCAACGGTTCGGGACAGGGCCGCGCGGGGAAAGGTCCGGCGCGGGACGGTGTGTTAACCGGACGTTAGCTCTCGGTCCGGAGGCTGTACGCCGCCCCCTGTCCGCACCGACGCTGCGTTGCGCGGCGACCCGCTCCCCGGCGGACCGGCCCGCATACCGCACGTATCTGGAGGCCCAGTGAGCGACACCGGCTCAGCGCAACACCCCCGTACCCCCTGGCGAGCCGTGCTCGGCGGCTCGATCGGCAATCTCGTCGAATGGTTCGACTGGTTCGTCTACGCCAGCTTCGCCACCTACTTCGCCGGTGCCTTCTTCCCCAAGGGCAATGACACCGCGCAACTCCTCAACACCGCGGGCATCTTCGCCGTCGGATTCTTCATGCGCCCCATCGGCGGCTGGCTGCTGGGCCGGTTCGCCGACCGGCGCGGGCGCAAGGCGGCGCTCACCCTCACCGTGACCCTGATGTCCGCGAGCGCGCTGCTCATCGCCATCGCGCCGACCTACGACCAGGTCGGTTACTTCGGCGCGTTCATCCTGCTGGTGGCCCGGCTGCTCCAGGGGCTTTCGGTCGGCGGCGAGTACGCGGCCAGCGCCACCTATCTCACCGAGGCGTCCCAGCCCGGCCGCCGTGGCTTCGTCTCCAGCTTCCAGTACGTCTCCATGACGATGGGTCAGCTCATCGGCCTCGGGCTGCTGATCGTGCTCCAGCGCACCATGTCCGACGACGCGCTGCACTCGTACGGCTGGCGCATCCCGTTCATCGTGGGTGCCGTGGCCGCCGCGGTGGTCTTCTGGCTGCGGCGCAACCTGCTGGAGACCGAGGCGTACACCGAGGAGGAGGGCGCCGGTGAGGGAACGGCCGAGCGCGGGACCCTTCGCCAGCTGATGCGCCACCGCAAGGAGGCGGCGCTGGTCATCGCGCTGACCATGGGCGGCACGGTCGCGTACTACACGTACACCACCTACCTCACCAAATACCTGTCGAACACCGCCGGGCTGAGCAAGTCCGACGCGTCGCTGGTCAGCTTCTGCGCGCTGTTCATCTTCATGCTGATCCAGCCGGCCGCCGGATCGCTGTCGGACCGGATCGGCCGACGGCCGCTGCTGATCACCTTCGGCATCGGCTCGATGCTCGGCACCGTGCCGATCATGACCGCGCTGTCGCACACCGACACCTTCCTCGGCGCGCTGCTGCTCTCGCTCGCCGCGCTGGTCATCATCACCGGCTACACCTCCATCAACGCGGTGGTGAAGGCCGAGCTGTTCCCCACCCATGTCCGGGCCCTCGGGGTGGCGCTGCCGTACGCGCTGGCCAACGCGCTGTTCGGCGGCACGGCGGAGTACGTGGCGCTGTGGTTCAAGGACGCCGGTGCGGAGTCCGGCTTCTACTGGTACGTCTCCGGCTGCGCCGCGGTCTCGCTCATCGTCTACCTCACCATGCGCGAGACCCGGGACACCGCCCTCACCCGGGAAGCGGCCGGGCAGAAGGCCGCCGAGGGCCTGCGGAAGAGTGCTGTCTGAGCCATCGGCCCAGCGCATACGCTGTGGCCCATGCACGTTCTCCTGGTCGAAGACGACGACCGGCTGGCGGCCGCGCTGACCTCGGCGCTCGACCGGCTGGGGCACCAGGTCGTCCGCACCGGGCGCGCGGACGACGCGCTCCGGCTCAAGGACGGCGCCGACTTCGTCCTGCTCGACCTGGGACTGCCCGACATGGACGGGCTGGAGGCGCTGCGCAGGCTGCGCCGCGCCTCCGCCGTCCCCGTCATCGTGGTCACCGCCCGGTCCGCCGAGCGGGACGTGGTCAGGTCCCTGCGCGGCGGCGCCGACGACTACCTGGTCAAGCCGTTCCGTACGGCCGAGCTGATCGCGCGCATGGAGGCCGTCGTACGGCGCGGCACGCGGCCGCTCACGGCCGTAGGCCCGGTGGTCGCGGTCGGCGGCGTACGCATCGACCTGGCCACCCGGCAGCTGGAGGTGGACGGCCGCCCCGTCGCCCTCACCCGCCGGGAGTTCGACGTGCTGGCGCTGCTCGCCCGCGAACCCGGAGTCGTCCGCAGCCGCGAGGAGATCCTGGACGCGGTCTGGGGCGACCTGCTGCTGTCGGCGTCCCGCTCCCTCGATGTCCACATCGCCGGAATCCGCTCCAAGACCGGCCGCCCTGAGCTGGTGGAAACGCTGCGCGGCACCGGATACCGGCTGGGTACCGGCGGATGCACCTGAGGATCCTGACGGTCTACACCGTGCTCATCGCGTGCCTGGTGGCCGCGCTCGCGGTGCCCTTCGCCCGCGCCCACTCCTCGCACCGCACCGGGCAGCTGCTGCTGGAGCGGCGCGCGGACGCGACCCGCTTCGCCGAACTCGCCGACCAGGCGATCCGCGACGGGTACACCACCGGGCTCGCCCAGGAGGTCTCCCGCTACCACCGGCTCTACGGCACCGCCGTGGAGATCCGGGGCCGGGACGGCGAGCGGGTGGCGGGCGGCGGGGCCTGGGATCGCGCTTCCGCCGAGCGGGCGCTGTCCGGCCGTACCACCGGAAGCCTGCCCCTGGTCACCCCGTTCGGCCCTGAGTCGGTGGTGATCGCCGAGCCGGTCGGGCGGGACGCCCAGGTCTCCGGTGTCGTCCTCATGCGGGTGGCCACGGCTACCGCCCGGCGGGAGGTGGCCCTGGTGTGGGCGGCGGTCGCGGGCGGCTCGCTCGTCGCGGTGGCCTGCGCCCTGATCGCCGCGCGACGGCTCGCCCGGTGGATTCTGCGGCCGGTGACCGAGCTGGACGTCACCACCCGGGCCATCGCCGAGGGCCGGATGGACGCCCGGGTCCACGACGTCCGCCACGGCCCCGCCGAGCTGCGGCTGCTGGAGCGGCGGTTCAACGCCATGGCCGACGCGGTCTCCGCCGCCCTGGAGCGGCAGCGCGCCTTCGTCGCGGACGCCTCGCACGAACTGCGCACCCCGCTGACCGTCCTGTCGCTGCGGCTGGAGAACCTGGAGCCGCACCTGCGGAAGAGCGGCGGCGAGGAATACGCCGAGGCGCTCGCGGAGGTCGACCGCCTGGCCGAGCTGCTGGAGGACCTGCTGGAGCTGGCCCGGGTGGAAGCCGGGGCCACCGCCCCCGAGCCGATCCCGCCCGCGGCGCTCGCAGCGCGGCTCGGCACCTGGCGTGAGGTGCACGCGGCGCGGGGGCTGACCCTGGTGGTCGATGTCGACCGGGCTGGCCCTGGCGCCCCGCCGCTGCCCGCCCCGGCCGCCCGGATCGCGGACATCGCGCTGGACAACTCGGCCAAGTTCGTGCCGTCCGGCGGCACGGTCACCGTCTCGCTCGACGCCGCCGGAGCGCTGCGGATCACCGACGACGGGCCCGGGCTCGCCCCCGAGCAGCTGGCCGCGGCCCCCGGCCGCTTCTGGCGCGCCCCGGACCACGGCAACGTCCCCGGCAGCGGCCTGGGCCTCGCCATCGCCGCCGAACTGGCCCGCTCGTGCGGCGCCGAGCTGACGCTGCGCGCCGCCGAGCCGCGGGGGCTGGTGGTGGAGCTGCGGCTGCCGGTGGGGTAGGGCGGGTGCCTCTCCCCACCCCGCCCCTTCCCGAATCGGGGGACACCCCCGCCCCCGGCGGTGCGGGCAGCGCGCACGCCGGATGCCACCGCGCTGCGGACCGGCAGCGGCAGGCGACGCGCGAGTGGCCCGGACGGGGTAGGGCGGGGTGCCACTCCCCCGCCCCAGGCCACTCCGCCGAGCCACACGGGCAGGTGGCGGCGCTGCACCTGGCGGTCGGCCGGGGCCGCCCCCACGGTGCTACCCGGCCAGTTCCACTCCCCCGCCCCCGGCGGGCGGGCAGCGCGCACGGGCGCGGCGGATGCCACCGTGCCGCGGACCGGCAGTGGGTGGGTGCCACTCCTGGTGGCGGGGGATCAGCCGTACGCGGCGCGGTAGTACGCGGCCGCGCCCGGGTGGAGGGGGACGGTGCCGGTGTCGATGGCGTAGCGCTCGTCCAGGCGGCTGCCGGGCGCGTCCGGCACTGCCAGCCGGTCGCGGCGCTCGAAGAGCACCCCGGTGAGCGCGCGGGCCGTCCCGTCCGCGAGCCCGGAGCGGCAGACGAGATAGCTGGGCGTGCCCACGGTGGGGGTCGGCCCCCGCAGCCCGTACACACCGGCCGGGATCGACGCCTCCTCGTAGACCGGGCCGTGCGCGCCGCGCAGCGCGCGGGCGAGCCCGCCGAGGGGGATCAGGCGGAGCGGGCGGCGGCGGGCGAGCCGGGTGATGGCCCAGGTCGGGGCGCCGCCGGACCAGAAGAAGGCGTCCACGTCCCCGTCGGTGAACGCGTCGGCGGAGGCGCCGAGCCCGAGGCGTACGGCGCGGACGTCACGGACTCCGGCGGTCGCGAGCACCCGTCCGGCGGTCGTCGAGGTGCCGGACTCGGCGGCGCCGAGGGAGACCGTGCGCCCGGCCAGCTGGTCGGGGCGTTCGATCGGGGAGTCGGCCGGCACGACCAGGTGCAGATAGTTGAGGTACAGCCGGGCGAGGGCCGCGACCGGGATCCGCCGCCCGAAGGTGCCGCGCCCCGCTGCGGCGTCCGCCGCGCTGTCGGCGAGGGTGAGCGCGGTGTCGGCGCGGCCGTCGCCGAGCATGCGCAGGTTCTCCACGCTCGCCGCGGTGGTGAGCACCCGCACGGTGATCCCGTGGTGGGCGCGGTGCGCCTCGGTGGCCAGTCGGCTGCCGAACGTGGCGTAGGGGCCGCCCCGCGGGCCGGTGGCGAGCCGCACCCGGGCGGAGGGCCCGGGGTCCGAACACCCGGCGAGCCCGCCCGCGGCGAGCGCCAGCAGCAGCCGGCGTGGGACGGTGTGCACCCGGCGATGCTAACCGCAGGGGTGCCGAGAGGGCTCCGTGCCGGTCAGCGGGCCAGGGCGCTGAGCTGGGCCCACACCACGCGGCCCCCGGCCACGCCCGGCCGGTCCCCCCAGGCCTCGGTCAGGGCGCGGACGAGGGCCAGGCCGCGGCCGCTCTCATCCTCCACGCCCGCCTCCCGGGGCATGGGGCCGAGCGGGCCGCCGCCCTGGTCGGCGACCTCGACGTACAGCGAGCACCGCTCCTGGGCGCGCAGCACGCACAGGATCTGCTCGCTGGCGGTGTGCACGAGCGCGTTGGTGAACAGCTCGGACATCACCAGCTCCGCCGCGCCGCACACCTCCTCGTCGAAGCCCCAGCGGGGCACCAGGTTCCGGACGAGCCGTCGCGCGGCGGCGACCGAGGCACCCCGGGCGGGCAGTTGCAGGACCTCCTGGCGGAGGGCCCTGTCAACGCCGGCGGAGCTCATGTGAGGGGCCATCGTCGAGCGTTGACGCAATGCCACGGCCATGTGCCTTCCGTCCGTCTACCTGTGGGGGCGTGAATGCCGTACGTGAATGCCGCAAGTGCGCGACAGGGCAGCCACGTTGGGACCGGTCACGACGCCACTATCGTTCCTGCGAGCATCAGTTGGCAAGACGCGTTCTGCAAAATGCAGAATGGCCACGGCAGTCTGTCCCGCCCACATCGAGCATGGCACACTGAGACGCACAACACCCGTGCGAGGAGGTACGACGTGGGTGAAGCGCGGTCTGCCCCGACCGTCGGGCAGATGGTCCTCGGCATGCGGCTGCGGCACCTCCGTGAGAGGGCCGGGGTCGGCTATGACGCGGCCGCCAAGGCGCTGCACGTCAACCAGACCACGGTGCGCCGGATGGAGAAGGCCGAGGTCGGCCTGAAGCTCCCGTACGTCGAGAAGCTGCTGCGGACCTACGGCGTCGAGCAGGACGAGGTGGAGTCCTTCCTCGCACTGGTCGAGGAGGCCAACAGGCCAGGCTGGTGGCACCGGTTCCGCGATGTGCTGCCGGACTGGTTCAGCCTCTATGTGAGCCTGGAGGGCGCCGCCAGCCGCATCCGCGCGTACGAACCGCACTTCATCCCCGGCCTGCTCCAGACGGAGGACTACGCCCGGGCGCTGCTGCGCATCGGCTTCCCGCAGGGCTCCGAGCGGGAGCTCGACCGCCGGGTCGCCCTGCGGATGGAGCGTCAGGAGCTGCTGTCCAGACCTGACGGCCCGCATCTGTGGGCCGTGATGGACGAGACGGTGCTCCGTCTGCACATCGGCGGGCCGAAGGTCATGCGCGCCCAGATCGACCGCCTCATCGAGACCGTCCAGATGCCGAACGTGACGCTCCAGGTGGTGCCGTTCGCCGCCGGGCCGCATCCGGGCATGGGCGGTCCCTTCCAGCTGTTCCGGTTCCAGATCCCGGAGCTGCCGGACATCGTCTACGCCGAGGGCCTGACGGGCGCCGGCTATCTCGACCAGCGCACCGATGTGGCCGCCTATCTGGAGGCACTGGACCGGATGGGCACCCAGGCCACACCGGCGCGGCGCACGGAGAACTTTCTCCGTGAGATTCGCAAGGAGCTGTGACTGTGGATCAGGCAGAAAACGTCTACAACGGCATGCCGGCCACCCGTCTGGCGACGGAAGGCTGGCGCAAGCCCTGGAGCGGCCCCAACGGCGGTGCGTGCGTGGAGGCCCTGCGGCTGAACGACGGGCGGATCGCCCTGCGGCAGTCGACGGACCCCGACGGCCCCGCCCTGATCTACACGCACCATGAGATGGAGAAGTTCATCCAGGGCGCCAAGGCCGGTGCCGCGGACTTCCTCCTCTCCCGACCCGACCCCAACAACCTGGCCACCACGGCGGCTACCGCACCCGAACGGAGGGCGGCGTGACCGACTACGGACTCGCCCCGGACCAGCAGATCGACACCAGCAAGCCGCATTCGGCTCGGATGTACGACTTCTACCTCAACGGCAAGGACCACTACGAGGTCGACGCGGAAGCGGCCGGCAAGGTGCTGTCGGTCTACCCGACCGTCAGGCTCAACGCCACGGTCAACCGGGGCTTCATCCACCGGGCGACGCGCTGGCTGGCGGCCGAGGCGGGCATCCGGCAGTTCCTGGACATCGGCACCGGCATCCCCACCGAGCCGAACCTGCACCAGGTCGCCCAGAGCGTGGCCCCGGAGGCCCGGGTCGTCTACACCGACTACGACCCGATCGTGCTCGCCTACGCCCAGGCCCTGCTGCGCGGCACCCCCGAGGGGCGCACCGCGTACGTCCAGGCCGATGTGCGCGAGCCGCGGCGGATCATCGAGGCGACCGAGCTTCGGGAGACGCTGGACCTGAGCAAGCCGGTCGCCATGTCGGTGAACGCGCTCTTCCACTTCATCCCGGCGGAGGAGAAGCCGTACGAGCTGGTGCGGGAGCTGATGGGCGCGCTCGCCCCGGGCAGCTATCTGATGCTGACGCACTCCACGGCCGACTTCCACCCGGAGACGTGGCAGAAGGTGATCGCCGTCTACAAGGAGAGCGGCATATCCTTCGTCACCCGCGACAAGAGCGAGGTCGCGGCGTTCTTCGACGGTCTGGAGCTGGTCGAGCCGGGCATCTCGGAGCCGCACGACTGGAAGCCGGACCCCGGCGACCGCCCGGACGAGATCCGCAGCGCGGACATCAACATGTGGGCCGGAGTGGGCCGTAAGCCGTAGCGGGGATCACGCGTTACGGCTCCTCGGGGCCGTCGACCGTGAAGCCCAGGACCGCGCCGCCGCCGGGGCGGGGGCGGGCGAAGACCGTGCCGCCGTGCGCGAGGGCCACCTCGCGCACGATGGCGAGCCCCAGCCCGGAGCCGGGCAGGCTGCGCGCGCCGGGGGCGCGGTAGAAACGGTCGAAGAGCCGTCCGCGGTCCTCCTCCGCGATGCCGGGTCCCCGGTCGCGTACTTCGACGCGGTGCCCGGTCACCACGACCTCGACGGGCCCGGTGCCGCCCTGGTCGAACTTGGCGGCGTTCTCCACCAGGTTGGAGACCGCGCGCAGCAGCGCGGCCGGATGGCCCTCGACGAGGGTGTCGCCCTCGGCCCGTACCGTGATCTCCCGGCCGGTGCGCCTGCGGGCGAGGGTGGCGGCCTTCCCGGCGACCTCGTCCAGGGACACCTCGGTGCGCGGTTCGTCGTCGCGCTGACCGGCCGCCAGATCCACCAGCTCGTTGACGAGGTCGGTCAGTTCCCGGGTCTCCCCCGCCAGGTCGGCCAGCAGCGCCTCGCGCGCGGCGGGCGGCAGCTGCTCGAAGCGGTTCAGCAGCGAGATGTTGGTGCGCAGCGAGGTGAGCGGGGTGCGCAGTTCGTGTCCGGCGTCCTGGACCAGGCGCCGCTGGTCGTCCTTGGAGCGGGCGAGCTGGCCGAGCATGCCGTCGAACGCCCGGCCCAGGCGGCCCACCTCGTCGTCCCCGGCGACCGGGACCGCCACCTCCATCCGGCCGGTGGCCGCCACGCCTTCGGCGATCCGGGTGAGCCGCACCAGCCGCCGGGTGATGCGTCCGGCGAGCCACCACCCGGCGAGACCGGCGGCCAGGATGATCGCGACGACGAACAGCGCGGTGCGCTTCTGGAGTTCGCGCAGCAGATCCTCGGTGTCGCTGATCTGCTGGGCCACCTGTACGGCGCCGCGGTGGTCGCCGAGCGCGACGGTGGCCATCCGGTAGTCGTCCTCGCCGATGGAGATGTTGCGCTGCCGGGTGGTGGCGGGGGTGGTGGCCGCGGCCATCTCCCGGTCCTCGTCACCGACCGGCAGCGCGGGCTTGCCCGCGTCGTAGACGGTGCCCCGGCTGCCCAGCACCTGGACGTCCATGCGGCTGATCCGGCGCAGGTCGTCGCGCAGCCCGTAGGGCACCGGGGCCTCGGCGGCGTACTGCCGTACGACCACCTTCTGGCCCCGGACCTGGGTCCGCAGATCGCGGATGACGTCGGTGAACGCGGACTTCTGGTCGACCCGCACCAGCCCGGCCGCGGCGTCGTAGCTGAGGAACCCCACCAGGAGGGTCACCACGGACGCCAGCGCCGCGCAGGACAGCGCGAAGGTGGTGTGGAGGCTGGGCCGTGGGTGACGGCCGGGCAGGAAGCGCACCGTTCACTCCTCCCGCAGGGTGTAGCCGATGCCGCGCACCGTGTGGATGAGCGGGGTGCGCCCGGTCTGGTCGACCTTGCGGCGCAGATAGCCGATGTAGACGGCCAGGTTCTTCGATCCGGGGCCGAAGTCATAGCCCCAGATGCGAGAGTAGATCGTGGCATGGTCGAGGACGATGCCCGCGTTGCGGGCCAACAGCTCCAGAAGGTCGAATTCGGTGCGGGTCAGCTCCAGCTCCGTACCGCCCCGCCACACCCGGCGCGCCGAGGGGTCGAGCCGGAGGTCGGCGACCTCCAGGGCGGCGTCGTAGGTGCCCTCGGCCGCCTCCGCCACGGGTATGGGCGCGACGCGGCGCAGCAGGGCCCGCAGCCGGGCGAAGACCTCCTCGACCTCGAACGGCTTGGCCACGTAGTCGTCGGCGCCCGCGTCCAGGCCCTCGATGCGGTCGGCGGTCTCCACCCGCGCGGTGAGCATGAGGATCGGGGTGCGGTCGCCCTCGGCGCGCAGCACCCGGCACACCTGGATGCCGTCCACGCCCGGCATCATCACGTCCAGCACGATCACGTCCGGATGCTCACGGTGGATGGCCGCCAGGGCCTCGACGCCGTCGGACACCGCGGTGACCCGGTAGCCCTCCAGCGTCAGGGCGCGCTCCAGGGCATGGCGGATGGCACGGTCGTCCTCGGCGAGCAGCACGGTGTTCGTCACACGACGAGTCTGCCAAGACGCTCAGGGAGCGATCGCCCGCGTCCCCCGGGAGCTGCGGTTCTTACCCAGATCTCACCTTTCTCACGCGACCGGCTTACCGAGCCGGGACAGGGTACCCAGTACGTTCCGGGGGGATCGCGCCCCGGTGTTGCCACCGGCCGGAGAGACACCGAATGAAGATCGTATTCCTGCTGCACAACGCCTATGGGATCGGCGGAACGATTCGCACCACGCTGAACCTCGCCGCGGCGCTCGCGGAGCGCCACGAGGTGGAGATCGTCTCGATGATGCGGCATCGGGGGAAGCCGCGCTTCACGCTCGATCCGCGGGTGCGGCTGGTGCCGCTGGTCGACACCCGTCCCGGCGGCCTCGACGCGCAGGATCCGCTGTTCGCCGAAGCCACCCGGGACTTCCCGGCGCACGAGAAGCGGAACCACCAGTACAACCGGCTGATGGATGTGCGGGTCGCCCGGTATCTGGAGGGCTGCGCCGCCGACGTGATCATCGGCACCCGGCCGGGCATCAATGTGTACCTGGCCCGTTTCGGCCCGCGCAAGGCGCTGCGCATCGCGCAGGAGCACCTGCGGTACGAGGCGCACAGCAAGCAGCTGCGGGCCGAGCTGGCGCCGTTCTACCGCATGCTGGACGCCGTCGTCACCACGACGGAGGCGGACTCGGCGGTGTACCGGGCGAAGATGCCGCTGCCGGGGGCGCGGACCCTCGCGATACCGAACAGCGTGCCCGAGCCAGCGGCCGAGCCGTCCGAGGGCACCGCGCCGGTGATCGCGGCGGCCGGGCGGCTGGTCCGCGGCAAGCGCTTCGACCTGCTGATCGACGCCTTCGCCGAGGTCTCGCCCAAGCATCCGGAGTGGCGGCTGCGGATCTACGGCGGCGGTTCCCAGAAGGAGCGCCTCCAGGAGCGCATCGAGGAGCTGGGGCTGACCGCGGGTGCCGAGCTGATGGGGCCGTACTCGCCGATCGAGGAGGAGTTCGCGAAGGCGTCGATCGTCGCGGTCGCCTCGGACGCCGAGTCGTTCGGGATGACGATCGTGGAGGCGATGCGCTGCGGGGTGCCGGTGGTGAGCACGGACTGCCCGCTGGGCCCCGCCGAGATCATCGAGGACGGGGTCACCGGGCGGCTCGTGCCTGTGGGCGACAAGCAGGCGATGGCGCAGGCGCTGCGGGATCTGATCGAGGACGAGCCGGGCCGCCGGGCGATGGCCGCATCCGCGCTGGAGAGCGCACGGATGTACGACCCGGAGCCGATCGCCGCGCGCTATGAGCAGCTCTTCGAGGAGCTGGCGTCGAGCCGGTTCGCCCGCTCCTGGGAGCGCACCCGCGTCAAGCTGCGGGCCCGCTACCGCCGTACGATGCGCCGCTGGAAGCGCGCCGTACGCCGCCGTCTGCCCGCGACGGGCGGGAAGGCGCCCGCGGGCAAGGCGCCGGGCGGGGAGAAGGCGAGCGCATGACCGCACCCGCGCTCGCCGTACGGGCTCCGGACGCACGGAGCGTCGTGGGGCGGGCGCGCACGGTGCCGTGGCTCACGGTGGTTGCGGTGGTGTACGCGGTGGCGCAGCTCGCCCTGGTCGTCCCGCATGTGGGCAAGGGACTGCTCTGGGACGAGAGCGTCTACGTCTCACAGCTGGACCCGCGCCATCCGACGGTGTTCTTCAGCGCCCCGCGCTCGCGCGGCGTCAGCGTGCTCGTGGCGCCCGTGGTGGCCCTCACCTCGTCCGTGCCGGTGCTGCGCGTCGCGCTGGTCCTGATGTCGGCGGCGGCCCTGTACGGCGCGTTCCGGGTGTGGCGGAAGCTGGTCGGGGAGCGCACGGCGGCGCTGGCCGCGCTGCTCTTCTCGGGGCTGTGGATCACGGAGCTGAGCGGTTCGCAGGCGATGCCGAACCTGTGGGTGGCGCTCTGCGCGGTGGCCGCCGTCGGCTGGTTCCTGCGCGCTCCCGCCGAGCCGCGCGCCCACTGGTGGCTGGTCGCCCTGCTCGCGGGCGCCACCCTGCTGCGGGCGCCCGACGGGGGCTGGCTCGCGCTGCCGCTCCTGGTGAGCGCCGTGGCGGTACGCGGGTGGCGGCCCCAGCTGCCGGCGCTGCTGGCCGGGGTCGCGCTGGGCGCGGCGCAGTGGGTGATCGAGGCGTACGCGCGCTTCGGCGGCATCGGCGCGCGGCTGAGACTCTCCAGCGCCACCGAGGGCGGTATGGCGCCGCACGCCAACTTCGGGGCGAGCCTGCGCTCGCTCGACGGCCCGCTGCTGTGCCGCCCCTGCCACGTGCCGTTGCGCCACCCGGAGCTGACGGTGTGGTGGCTGGCGCTGCCGCTGCTGGCCGCGGCGGCGCTGGCGCTCGCGCTGCACGACCACCGGCGCGGGCGCGGCGGGCCCCACCGGCTGACCGCGACGGTGCTGCCGGTCGCCTGCGCCGCGGCCCTGGCCACGCCCTATCTGCTGCTCATCTCCTACTCCGCGCCGCGCTTCCTCATGCCCGCCTACGCCCTGCTCGCGCTGCCCGTCGCGGGGCTCGCGACCCGGGCCCTGCACGGCGCCCGGCAGCCGGTGGCGGTCGCCGCGGTGCTGGCGGCGGTGCTCGCGCTGCATCTGGGCGGGCAGTACGCGGTCCTCGTACACAACACCGCGGGCGAGGCCAGGACCGTCGAGCAGTACCAGACCGCGGCCGCCGGACTGCACCGGCTCGGGATGCGCCCGCCGTGTCTGGTCACCGGGCCGCGCGCGCTGCCGGTCGGCTATGCGGCGGGCTGTGCGTCGGAGCAGGTCAAGGGCAACAACCGGTCCACCACGGTGGACGGCGTTCTCGACCGGGCGGTGCACGTGCCCACCGCGGCCCTCGGCCGTCCCGGCGGGCACCGGCCGCACTACGCCCACGGTTGGACCCCGCGTCCGCTGCCCGGCACCGGCTGGGTCGCGTACCTGGCACCGCACCGCTGAGCTACGGGGCCGCCCCGGCCTGCCGGACGGGGCGGCTCCGGTCTACCAGGTGGTCGGCGCGTAGTCCTTGAGGAAGCAGCCGAACAGGTCCTCGCCCTGCTCGCCCCGGACGATCGGGTCGTAGACCCGGGCCGCGCCGTCCACCAGGTCCAGCGGGGCGTGGAAGCCGTCGGCGGCGAGCCGCATCTTGTCCGGGTGCGGGCGCTCGTCGGTGATCCAGCCGGTGTCGACGCTGGTCATGAGGATGGAGTCGGCCTCGAACATCTCACGGGCGCTGGTGCGGGTGAGCATGTTGAGCGACGCCTTGGCCATGTTGGTGTGCGGATGGCCCGCGCCCTTGTAGCCGCGGCCGAACTTGCCCTCCATCGCGGACACGTTGACCACGTACTTCCGCCGGGCGGGCGCGGCGGCCATCGCCGGGCGCAGCCGCCCGACCAGGATGAAGGGCGCCGTCTCGTTGCACAGCTGCACCTCCAGCATCTCGACCGGGTCCACCTCGTTGACCCGCTGGATCCAGGTGTTGGTCGGGTCCAGGTCAGGGACGAGCCCACCCGCGTCGATCGCGGTGCCCGCCTCGATCCGGGCGGGCGAGGCGGAGCCGCTGGTGAGCGCGAGGGCGGTGAGGTCCTGGGCGGTCAGCGCGCCGTCCCGCTCCGCGCGCGGCCCGGGCAGCGCCGTCTGGGAGCCGCTGCCGAAGGCGCCCAGGACGACGGACTCGGGCAGTTCCCCGGCGGGCAGCGGCGCCGACTCGCCCGCTATCAGCTCGGCGTACGCCTGCGGGCTGCGGCGCACGGTCTGCGCGGCGTTGTTGATCAGGATGTCCAGCGGCCCGGCGGCGCTCACCTCGTCGGCCAGCGCGATGACCTGGGCGGGGTCGCGCAGATCGATGCCGACGATCTTCAGCCGGTGCAGCCACTCGGCGCTGTCCGGCATCGCGGTGAAGCGGCGGATCGCGTCGTTCGGGAAGCGGGTGGTGACGGTGGTGTGGGCGCCGTCGCGCAGCAGCCGCAGGGCGATGTACATGCCGATCTTGGCGCGGCCGCCGGTGAGCAGCGCCCGCCGCCCGGTGAGGTCGGTGCGGGCGTCGCGGCGGGCCCGGTTCTCGGCGGCGCAGTCGCGGCACAGCTGGTGGTAGAACGCGTCGACCTCGACGTACCGGGTCTTGCACACGTAGCAGGAGCGGGGGCGCGCCAGGATGCCCGCGATCTCGGTGGTGACCGAGCTGCTGAGCGCGCGGCCCAGCGTCTCGTCGTCGATGCGGTCGGCGGCGCCGGTGGCGGTGGCCTCGGTCACCGTCTTGTCGTTGGCGGTCTTGGCGGCCCGCCGCTCCTGGCGCCTGCGCTGCTTCACGGTGCGGTAGATCCCGGCGGTGGCCCGGCGCACCGTGATGGCGTCGGGGTGGTCGACGGGCAGCCGGTCCAGCTCCGCCAGGACGCTCAGGCAGGTCGCCATGCGCTCGGGGTCGATGCCGGGTTCCGCGAAATCCCCCAGCTCTCCGGGCTCCGTGTGCCCGTCAGTCACCGTCATCGCCGCTGCCGCTTTCTGGTTCTGTTCTCCCTGGTTAACGGCCGAACTGTACGGAAGCGGGGACGGCCCTGCCAAACCCGGGCGGTCTCACCCCCTTCCGTACCCGCGGTACGCGTAGCCCTGGGGCGGGGGTTCCCCGGCCGGAGCGGGGCCGGTCAGCGTACGGATCAGGCCATGATCGGGCGAAAGGGCGCAGGCCGGGTCGGTGCGGGCGGCGTCCCCTGTGAGCGCGTACGCCTGGCAGCGGCAGCCGCCGAAGTCCTCGGCGCGGTGGGAGCAGCTGCGACACGGTTCGGCCATCCACTCCTCGCCGCGGTAGCGGTTGAAGGCGGCGGAGTGGTCCCAGATCCACGCGAGGGTGTGGTCGCGGACGTTCGGCGGGTCCAGGTCCGGCAGGGCGGCCGCCGCGGGGCACGGCAGGACGGTGCCGTCCGGCGCGACGGTGAGCGAGACCGCGCCCCAACCGCCCATACAGGGCTTGGCGACGCCCTCGAAGTAGTCCGGGAGGACCCACACCAGCTCGGTGCGGCCGCCGAGCTTCTCGCGCCAGCGCGCGACGCCCTCCCGGGCGCGGGCGAGCTGGTCGCGGCCGGGCAGCAGGGCGGCGCGGTTGCGCAGGGCCCAGCCGTAGAACTGGGTGTTGGCGAGTTCGACGCGGTCGGCGCCCCAGGCCACGGCCAGTTCGATCAGGTCGTCCAGCGCGTCGAGGTTGTCGCGGTGCAGGACGACGTTGACGCCCAGCGGCAGGCCCGCCTCCCGTACCAGCGCCGCGGCCCGCTCCTTGGCGGCGAACGAGCGGCGTCCGGCGATCCGGTCGGACGCCCCGGGGTCGGCGTGCTGGACGGAGAGCTGCACGCTGTTCAGCCCGGCCCCGGTCAGCGCCGCGAGCCGTGCCTCGTCCAGCCCCACGCCGCTGGTGACCAGCTGGGTGTAGAGCCCGGCGGACGCGGCGGCGGCGACGATCGCCTCCAGGTCCCGGCGCAGCAGCGGCTCGCCGCCGGACAGATGGGTGTGGACGACGCCCAGCTCCGCCGCCTGGCGCAGCACCCGCTCCCACTCCTCGCCGGTCAGCTCGCGGGAGCGGCGCACCAGTTGGAGCGGGTTGGAGCAGTAGGGGCAGTGCAGCGGGCAGCCGTGGGTCAGCTCGGCGAGCAGCGCCCAGGGGCGGGGGACGTTCCGGGGGTCGTCGGTCACCGTATCCAGCCCTCCTCGTGCATCCGGTCCAGGAACGCGGGGACGTCGGTGGCCACGGGGGCGCCAGGGAAGCGCTCGGCGAGTTCGGCCACGATGGTGTCGAGGTCGCGGTCGCCGTCGCACAGCCGCAGCACGGTTCCGGCGGTGCCGCGCAGGACCACGACGCGCTCGGGCAGCACCAGCAGGTCCACCTTCCGCACCCGGTCGTGGCGCAGCCGCACCGCGGGGTTAAGGGCCGGGCGCCAGGTGGCCGGGGCCGTCATGTCCCCTCCCCCGCCGCGTCCCCTGCCGTGTCGTTGGTGTCCTTGGTGTCGGCGTGCTCGACCGCGTCCAGCAGGGACCACAGCACCTCGCATTTGAAGGTGAGCGCGGCGACCGCCCGCTCCTCGTCCTCGGGGGTGCGGGCCCAGGTCAGGACGAGGTCGAGGGCTTCGGCGCTGTCCCGGCTGCCCTGGCTCACCCGGTCGCGGAAGTAGCGCAGCCCGTCGCGCTCGATCCAGGGGTAGTGGCGTTCGAACGCCTCGATGCGGGTGCGCATGATGCCGGGGGCGGACAGTTCGGTCAGCGAGGCGGCGACGGCGTCCAGCGGGGTGCCCAGACGGCAGAAGTTGACGTACCCGTCGACCGCGAGCCGCACCCCGGGCAGCACCTCGGCGCCGGTCAGCAGCCGCTCCCGGCCAAGGCCCGCGGCCTCGCCGAGCCGCAGCCACCGCTCGATGCCGCCCTCGCCTTCGGCGGCGCCGTCGTGGTCCTGGATGCGGCGCAGCCACATCCGGCGCAGCCCCGGGGTGTCCAGCTTGGCGGTGATGAGCGCGTCCTTGACGGGGATGTGGCGCTGGTAGTGGAAGCGGTTGAGGATCCAGCGGCGCAGCTCGGCGGGGGTGAGATCGCCCGCGTGCATGCGGAGGTTGAAGGGGTGGCGGTCGTGGTAGCGCTCCTGGGCGACGGCGCGCAGCCGCTCCTCCAGGCTCCGGGTCATAACTCGATCACCATTCCGTCAGCGGCCACTTCGATGCCCCGTCCGGCGAGCAGCGCGTGCTGGGGCGCGGCCGGGTCGTTGAGGGGGTTGGTGTTGTTGAGGTGGGTGTACAGGGTGCGGGCGCCGAGCGCGGCGAGCCGCCGTGCCGTACCACCGGGTCCTTCGATCGGCAGATGGCCCATGGCGGTGGCGGTGCGGGCGCCGAAGCCGCTGCTCCGGGGCTCCTCGTCGTCCCAGAAGGTGCCGTCGACGATGACGCAGTCGGCCTCCTCCGCGGCCCGCTGGAAGGCGTCGGGCCAGGCGGCGAGGGCGGGGGCGTAGAGCAGGGAGCGGCCGGTGGCGCGGTCCCGCAGCTGGAGGGCGACCACCCAGCCGTCGTCGTCGGGGCCACCCGACTCGGCGGCGTAGCGCGGGCGTTTGGCGGAGACGGGCACGGCGCCGACGGCGAAGTCGGCATCGGGTGCGACCGGGCGGGTCTCGCCGGTCGGCACCTCGTGCCAGTCCAGCCGGGTGTACGGGGCGAGTACGTCGCCGAGGTGCAGCCCGGTCAGCAGGGCCCGGCGAACCGCGGCGGTGGTGTGCAGTTCCACGCCGTCCGCCTCGCGCAGCCGGGCGATGCCGAGGGTGTGGTCGAGTTCGGCGTCGGTGAGGATCACCCCGGCCAGCGGGGTGCGGCGCGGTTCGGGTCCGGGGTGGAGTTCGGGGCAGTCCTCGACCTGGTCGCCGAGGTCGGGGGTGGCGTTGACGAGGTACCAGCGGCCTTCGGCGGCCCGTACGGCGAGCGAGGCGTGGCGGCGGCGCCGCTCCGGGTGGGCGCGTGCCCCGGAACATCCGGGGCACGCGCAGTTCCACTGGGGCACGCCGCCGCCCGCCGCGGTGCCGAGCACACGCACGCGCATGGCGGCTGCCGTCAGCGGGCGTTGAGCGAGTAGGCGGTGACTTCCAGCGCGGTCTCGACGACCTCGTAGTCGGGGGTCTGCCAGGCGGTCTCCTCGGGGGCGGGCGGAGTCCGGTCCGCCGTGGTGGGGGTCTGCCGCACGGTCTCGTTCATGGTGTTGACCTGCCTTCCGGTTTCCGATGGGTGGGTCGGTCACGAGGAGGTGTCGCGGGGGCGCGGGCGCGGTCAGCCAGTGGTCCTGATCCGTAAGTCCTCGCCGTCGGTGGTGGTGCTGTGCCGGACCACGGGGCCGGTGACGCCGCTGAAGCCCACGTCGTACGGGCTGGCGGTGCCGCGCTGGGCGGTGACCCGGTCGAGGGTGATGCCTACCCCGTCGTCGGCGATGAACGCGGGCCGGTCGTCGCCGGTGTCGGTGCGGACACTGCTGTTCTTGAAGGTGATGTCCTTGGCGTGCCGGATCCACCAGCCGTAGGAGGGGCGCACTCCATAGGTCTTGGGGACGTAGTCGGTGAGGTATTCGCCGGGGACCAGCTCCGCGTCGGAGGCGGGGTGGCCGCCGGGCACGGTCAGCCGCACCCGGTCGAAGGCGATGTCCTCCACGTCCGCGCCGGGCGCTCCGGTGATGGTGCTGGTGTAGTCGACGCCGGTGACCGGGTGGGTCAGCCCGGTGCCGGTGACATCGGAGAAGGCGATGTCGTGGATCCGCCCGGCGGACGGGGCGCCCGGGCAGCGCTTACGGTCGCCGATCTTGATGAAGACGGGGGTGGCGCCCTTGGTCATGGTGATGTCGGAGTAGCGGACGTCGCTGATGTCGGCGCCGTCCATGGAGACGATGCCGATGGCCGCCTTGCCCCCTCCGCCGATCCGGAGCCGGTCGAAGCGGATGTCGCGGAAGTCGCCGCAGGTCTCCGAGCCGAACTGGAGCGCGTTGTTCTCGGTGGAGAGCACATCGGAGTCATGGACCCGGATGTCATGGCTGGTGTAGGTCCGGCCCAGCGCGTAGTCGCTCTTGAGGACCACACCGTCGTCCCGGCCCTCGATGCGGGACTGACCGATGTCGACATGGCGGCTGTTGATGAGGTTGACGGCGTCCCGGTCGGTGCTGGTGAGCACCTTGGTACGGGTCATCCGCACTCCGTCGCAGCCGTTGAGCAGCAGCGCGAAGTGGCCGCCGCGGGTGAACGTGACGTCCCTGATGTCCAGGTCGGCGCAGCGCTTGAGGGAGAGGATCTTGTCGCCGACGCCCGGTTCCAGTGTGTTGCTGGTGCCCAGACCCTCGCCGTCGAGGGTGCCGGAGCCGGTTATGGCGAGGTGGTGGATGTTCTCGCCGGTCAGCAGCGCGTTGCGAAAGTGGCTGTGACCGAAGTCCTGGTACGCGTCCCAGGGGTTGGGCTCGGCCTCGTCCATGCCGCCGGGGGCGGCGAGCAGCGTCGCGCCCTTGGCCAGGTGCAGGGTGATGTCGCTCTTGAGGTGCAACGTGCGGGACTTGTACGTGCCGGGCGGGAACAGCACGGTGCCGCGGCCGGGAGCGGCGGCGGCCGCGTCGATCGCCCGGTCGATGGCGTCGTCGTCCAGCGTCGTGCCGTCACCGGTGGCCCCGTAGTCGCGCACGTCGTACGTCCTGTCGTACGTCTTGGGGGCGGCGGGGACCGCGGTGGCGGCCGGGGGAAGCGCGGCGAGCGCGCACACCCCGGCCAGTGCGGTGGCCGCGAGCCGTAATCGCGTCATGAATGCCCCTTCGGATAGCCGGAGCCGATGCGCACCTCGTCGATCAGCAGCTTCTGGTAGCGCTTGGTGTCGGTGGCGGCGGCCCATGTGCTGTTGACGGTCAGCCGGACGTAGCGCGCGGTCGTGGCGGGGAGGTCGATGAACCGCACACCGCGGGCACTGGGCAGGGTTCCGGCCTTGACCGGGCTGCCCCACGTGGTGCCGTCGCTGGACACCTGCACCTGGTAGTCGCGGATGCGGGCGGACTGCTCGGTGTCGGACCGGGCGTAGGAGACCGACCACTCCCGCTGGTTGATAGCCAGGTAGCGGAGGTTCTTGGCCGAGCGCAGATCGAAGGTGACCGTGGCGGGCAGCTTGGTGTTGTTGTCCCAGTAGGTCTGCGGGTCGCCGTCGAGGACGGCGGAGGCGGGGTGCCCGCTCGCCGAGGTGCCCGCGCTCGCGGTCATGGAGTCGGCCGGAACCATTCCCTGTCTGCCGTCGGTCCGGACGCTCAGGACGGTGTCGTACGGGTCCCAGCCGGTGATGCCTGAGATGGTGAGCGTGCCCTCGTCCTGGCTGAAGGACAGCTTCTTGCCAGTGCGGAAGTCGGTGACGCCGGACACCTTGTAGCCGTTGTCCCGCAGGGTCAGCTTGGAGCCGGACGGCTTGGTCAGGACGTGGACGTAGTGCTGGTCGGGGTCGGTCCTGCTGACCGTGGTCACCCCGTGCGCCCCGTCGTTCCAGGTGCCGGGCTGGAGCCCGCCGTACGCGTAGCCGCCGCCCTCGGTGCCGTTCAGCGAGCCCCAGATCGTGTCGAGATAGGTCTTGGCGTAGGTGTTGAACGCTTCCTGTTTGCTGGGGAACTTCCCGTTCACCTGGGCCGTCTCCGCCATCAGCGACTTCACGGAGGAACCGGAGTTGCTGATCAGCCGGCCGAGGGTGAGCCCGTAGTCCACCGCCGAGTCGGTGCCGCCGTACCACCAGGCACCGCTGCTGGGCAGTTTGAAGCACGCCTCGGTCAGCCGCGGCTGCGGGGTCCAGATGGCCTGCGGGTAGTCGTACGCCGGGGTCATGCCGGTCTTCTGCTCATTGCTGACCGTGTCCATGATCGGCGTGTCTTCGTTGTTGTTGCTCAGCAGCCAGGACGGGCGGTCGGCGCGGATCTTCTCGTAGAGGCCGTGGTCGAGCCAGTAGTCGTTGTCGTTGTCGATCCAGAACCCGGACAGCTTCGGGTACTTCTTCATCACTTCGACAAAGTTGTCGTATGAGAACTCACCGAACCCGTCGCGCGTGGTCAGGTCGACATCGCGCCCCTTGGAGGCGGAGTACGCCGCCGAGTCGAGCCATTCATGGCCGCCCTCGTCGTGCCACTGCGGATCGTCGGTCATGTAGAGCATGACCTTCAGCCCCTGCTTGCCCGCCGCGTCGATCAGCTCGCCCAGGAAGTCCCGCTTGGTGGAGCAGCTGCCCGGGATGGCCGAGGGCCAGGCGCGCGCGTATCCCAGACGGCTGTGGAAAGAGGCGAGGACAAGGTACTTGGCGTGCAGCTTCTTGGCCTCGTTCACCCAGTAGCCCGCGCTCCAGCCGCCGTCGGTCACCGCCTTCTCCCAGGCGGAACAGCTGGTGTAGCCGGGCGAGGTGCGCATGCCCCAGTGCAGGAACAGGCCCGCCTGTGAGTCGCGCAGCCACTGCTGCCGGGGGTTGACCACATCGGCCCGGGCGGGGGCCGGACCGGCCAGGGTGAGCGTGCCGATGGCCAACAGGACGGCGGCCAGCCAGGCGCCCCAGCGTGGGCGCGATCTGCGGCTCATGGGCGGCTCCTTCTCGGAGTGCGGTCGTGGGCCGTTCTGTTGCAGAGTCACCACCTGTCGGTGTCCGGTCAATAAGCGTGCGCCTAAAATCCTCCGACCTCTTTCGAGGCGCACCCCATGCATGACTCAGTGAACCAACCGGAATGTGCAGGTAGTTGTGGGATCGAGCCGCCAGGAACGGGAGACGACCGCCTTCTTGGTCCACACCATTCCTTGACTCGTGAAGGCATACCTCCTACCTTCACAGTCCCTCGATGTGCACCCCCCATGTGAACAAGGATCAGACAGGAGAATCCTTGATGGAGCGCCGACCGCTCTTACCCCGCACCGCCCTCACTCTCGCGGCCACCGCCGCGCTCATCGCTCCGGCCGCGGTCGCCTACGGCACCGAGCGCTCCCCGCAGGCGCCCGCCGCGTCGTGGAGCCTCAAGTGGAACCCGGCGTCCGGGGCCAGTGTCGCCAGCGCCTTCGAAGGCGCCGAGGACGACCGCGCCGACTCCCATCCGGGCACCACCCACATCTACCCCTACCAGGGCGGTTTCCGGACCGACATCCACTACCCCAAGGACGTCGACACCAGCACCGACCGCCAGCGCAACGAGGTCCGGGGCATGAAGCAGGACGGCTCCGCCGTCAAGATCCTCAAGAACGAGACCTGGCGGATCCAGTACCAGATGTACGTCCCGGCCACGCTCGACGCGACCACGGGCTTCACCCACATCATGCAGATCAAGGTCGGGGACGTGGCCGCCCCGCTGTTCACCATGTCGCTGCACCAGCACGGCGACGGACCGAAGGTCGAGATGCGGACCTCGGACGACGACGACAACCTGACCGAGGCCGGGGCCGCGGACATGGCGCCGCTCCAGGGCACCTGGAGCGATGTGTCGGTCGAGGTCAAGGCCGCCGACTCGGGCGCGTACGCGGACTGGTCGGTGACCACCTCCGACGGCAAGAAGATCGCCTCGTACAAGCGCACCGGCCTCGACCTGTGGCGCGGCAAGAACTATCTGCGGCCCAAGTGGGGCATCTACCGGAGCCTGAACAGCGACGGCCTCCAGACGACGTATCTGCTCACCCGGAACTTCAAGGCGTACAAGCTCCAGTAGGAGGACACGCGATGAAGAGCTGTCGGAACACCCTGGTGGCCGCGGCCGCCACCACCGCGCTCACCGCCGGGCTGCTGCTCGCCCAGGCGGGCACGGGCAACGCCGCACCGGCCGCGGCCGATTCCGCTTCTTCGGCCCCTTCGACCATCACGACCGTCTCGTCCGGCTGGTCGATCCCCTGGGGTCTTAGCTGGCTGCCGGACGGATCGGCGCTGATCACCGAGCGGGACTCGTTCAAACTCTTCAAGCTCACCCAGTCGGGCACCAAGACGCAGGTGGGCACGGTGCCCAACGTGGTGACGACCAGCGGCGAGGGCGGGCTGATGGGCCTCGCGGTCTCCCCGAACTGGAACACCGACCACTACGTCTACCTCATGCACACGGCGTCCGACGGCAACCGGATCGCCCGCATGACCTACGACGGCTCCTCGCTCAGCGGCTACAAGGCGCTCGTCACCGGCATCAAGAAGAACAAGTACCACAACGGCGGGCGCCTCAAGTTCGGCCCGGACGGCTATCTGTACGCCACCACCGGGGAGGCCCAGACCCCCGACCTCGCCCAGGACAAGAACTCGCTCAACGGCAAGATCCTGCGGATGACCACCGACGGCAAGCCCGCCCCCGGCAACCCGTTCGGCACCCTCGTCTACTCCCTCGGCCACCGCAATCCGCAGGGCCTCACCTGGGACGCGCAGGGGCGGCTGTGGGAGGCCGAGCTGGGCAACAGCACGTACGACGAACTCAACCTCATCGAGGCGGGCAAGAACTACGGCTGGCCCACCTGCGAGGGCAGCTGCTCCACCTCCGGGATGACCAGCCCCAAGCGCCAGTGGTCCGTCGGCGACGCGTCCCCCAGCGGGGTCACCTACGCCGACGGGGCGCTCTACATGGCGGCGCTCCGGGGCGAGCGGCTGTGGCGGATCCCGGTCGACGGGACGAGCGCGGGCACCCCGAAGGCGTACTACACCAGCTCGTACGGGCGGCTGCGCACCGTCGAGACGGTGCCCGGCAAGAACACGCTGTGGCTGTCCACGACGAACGCCGACAACAACGGCGGCGAGCCGGACGGCGCGGACAAGGTGTTCCAGGTCGAGCTGAAGTAGCGGGCCCGGGCAGTGGCGGTTGCGGCCGCGCTCCGCGGAGCGCGGCCGCATCCGCGCGTCGTTACGCGATCCGCTCGTTCATCAGCAGGAAGGCGCCCAGCCCATGCAGGTCGTTCGTGTTGCGCTTGCGCCCGAGGTAGTACGCCAGATCGCCGACGTTGGTGCCCTCGCTGATGTCGGTGATGCTGGTCAGCCCGTCCGCGTCCACGGCCACCTTGTCCAGGACGCCCTGGTAGCCGCGGCGCGCCGCCGCCGCGTAGCCGTCGCCGCGGATCCAGCCGTGCCGCAGGGCGGCGTGCAGCATCAGGGTGTACATGCTGGAGGCCGAGGTCTCGGTCCAGTTGCCGGGCTCGCTCGCCTTGTCGACGACCTGGAACCAGCGGCCGGTGGCCCGGTCCTGGTAGCGCTGGAACCCCTTGGCCAAGTGCCTTACGTTGCCGATGAGTTCGGCGCGGCGCGGATGTTTGGCGGGCAGCATCTCCAGCACCTCGATGTGCGTCATCGCGGTCCAGCCGATGGCGCGGGCCCAGAAGTGGGCGGAGGTGCCGGTGGTGTCGTCGGGGTTCCAGGGGGCGTCGCCGTCCGCGTCGTAGGCGTGGTAGATCAGCCCGTTCGGCGCCTTCAGGTGGCGGAAGTACACCGAGAGGTTCCGGGTGACCTCGTCGTACGCGTATTTCTCGTCCCCGTAGGCGATGCCGTACCGCAGCAGGAACGGCTGGGCCATGAACACGCCGTCGCCCCACAGCTCGTTGGTCTTGCCGGTGGCGTGCCACATGCCGCCGTCCGCGGTGCGGGGGTAGGTGGCGAAGCGGGCGCGGATCTGGTCGGCGGCCGTCCGGTAGCGCGCGTCGCCGGTCTCCCGGTGGAGGATCAGCAGCAGGTTGCCGGACTGCATGGCGTCGAGGTTGTCGAAGGTGCGGCTCATATGGCCGTCGGCGTCCACGAAGGTGTCCACCCAGCGCTTGATGTACGCCAGGTACGAGGGATCGCCGACCCGCTGGTAGACGCGGTACGCCCCCAGCAGGAACAGCCCCTGGGTGTAGCCCCAGCCGCCGAGCGAGGCGGGGTCGGGGCGACGGGCGATGGTGGAGTCCACCACGGCCCGCGACCAGTCCGCCGGGGCGGCGTGGGCCGCCCCGGTCCCCGGCAGCAGAAGGCCGCCGCCGATGCCTAACGCGCTCGCGAGTACGGTCCTGCGTCTGATCACTGCGCTCCCCTTTTTTGAGGGCTCGGTTCGCCTCCGGGGCGCCCAGCCGGTGTCGACGGTCGACGTGCTCGGTCGCTCGTACCTCGCTCCCTGCGCGCGACTCCCTTTCGACACCGGCGCGCCCCTTCGGCTCACTCGCCGGAAGACCCAAGCACCCGGGGACTCGAAGTCACCGGACGCCATGTACACGCCAAGAATAGCGTCGGGCGCCGCGTACCGGGTCAAACGCGGAGGAAAGGGCCGGATCCGCGTCCCCCGTCAGCAGTCCGGCCACCAGCCGCCCGGTGGCGGGGGCGAGCATCAGGCCGAGCATGTTGTGGCCAGTGGCCAGCAGCACCCGGGAGTGGCCGGGCACCGGGCCGATCAGCGGGAGCCCGTCGGGGGTCATCGGGCGCGGGCCCACCCACTCCTCCTGGAGGTCGTCCCAGTCGGCGTGGCGCAGATACGGGCGCGCGGCCGCGACGATGGCCTCGACGCGCCGCCGCCGGAACCGGTCGGGGTCGCGCTCGAACTCCATCGTCCCGGCGACCCGGACCCGCTTGCCCATCGGCGTGAGCACCACCTTGGCCGCGCCGAGGTGGACCAGCCGGGACGGCGGGGGCTCGGCCGCCACCGAGAAGCTGTAGCCCTTGCCCGCCACCAGGTCGATGTCCACGCCGAGCCCGCGGACCAGCTCACGGGACCAGATGCCCGCGGCGACCACCACCGCGTCGCTCCGGTACGTCCCCGCCGAGGTACGTACCTCGGCGCGCCCGGCACGGTCCGCGACGGCCGACACCCGGGCGCCCTCGACCAGTTCGACGCCCTGGCGGCGCAGCCGCTCGGCGAGCCGGTCCACGAACAGGCCGGGGTCCAGCGACCACTGGTCGTCCACCACGAACCCCGCCCGGGCGCCCTCGGTGAGCGCGGGCTCGGTGTCCGCGAGGGCGGCGCCGGTGAGCAGCCCGCCGTCGGCGATCGGGGCGCCGAGGCTGCGGAAGCCGGTGAGCGCCTTCGCGGCGTACTCGCGGGACGGAAAGGCGAACAGGAAGCCGTCCTTGTGCGCCTCCCCGTCCACGCCCAGCGCCTCCAGCTCCTCGAAGAGCCCGAAGGTGCCCCGTGCGAGCGCGCCGAGCGCGCTCGCGCCGCGGTCGTGGTGGCGTGCGGTGGCGCGCAGTCCGAAGCGGACGAGGAAGCGCACGAGTTGGGCGCTGGGCGAGGGGTGGACGGCGAGGGCGCTGTCCGGGCGGTGCAGCCCGCGCAGCGCGCTGCCGATCACGCCGGGGGCGGCGAGCGGTTCCACCAGGTCGGGGCAGACCTCCCCGGCGTTGCCGCGGGAGGCGCCGCTGCCCAGCCGGTCGCGCTCCAGGACGGTGACCCGCAGCCCGGCGGCGCTGAGGTAGTGGGCGCACACCAGGCCGACGACTCCGCCGCCGACGATCGTGACCGAGGAGGGCGGGGTGCCGGGGTGGGTCATGAGGTCTCCTTCACCGCGGACCGCGGTGTGGTCGGGGCGGCGGAGTCACGGCGGAGGCGGGAGCGGCCGCGCGGATCGCCGTCGCGGTCCGCCGAGCTGGCGTCGGCGAGGGTCAGCCCGCTGGTCTCCGGGGCGAGGACGTACGACGCGGCCCAGCCGAGGACGCAGATGACCGCGCCGAGGAGCATCGCGAGCCGGGTGCTGTGGGCGAGGACGACGGGCGCTCCCCAGGTGCCGATGGCGGCGCCGACCCGGCTGATGCCGGTGGCGAAGCCGTTGGCTGTGGCGCGCACCCCGGTCGGGAACAGCTCGGAGGGATAGATGGCCTGGAGGCACTGGCTGGAGAAGCACGCCACGCCGAAGGCCGCGAAGAGGACGACCACGACGGCCGGTGAGGGGTGGCCGAGGGCGGCGAGGCAGAGCAGGGGGACGGCGGAGAGGCCGAAGCTCCACAACAGCAGGGTGCGCCGCCCCTTGTTGACCACCAGGATGCCGGAGAGCGAGCCGAGGACGAAGAAGATCTGCACCACGACCGCGCCGAGGTAGGAGTCGTTGCCGTCGGCCAGCCCGAAGGAGGCCAGGATGGTGGGCTCGTAGGTGGTGATGGCGTAGATGGGCAGCAGCTGACAGGCCCAGAAGACGCTGATGAAGACGGTCCTGCGCAGATAGGCGCCGCGGAAGATGTCGCCGTAGCGGGTGCGCGAGGCGGTGTCCGCCTCCAGGTCGGCCACGCTGGCGTCCGGGCCCAGCATCTGCTTCAGCACGGCCTGGGCCTCGTCGGTGCGACCCTTGCTGAGCAGCCAGCGCGGGGATTCGGGGGTGCCGAAGCGCAGCAGCAGGATCAGCGCGGCCGGGAGGGCGCTGCTCGCGAGCATCCAGCGCCAGTCGTCGTGGCCGGAGGTCATCATCACCCAGCCGACGACGTACGCGACGGCGGCGCCGACCGACCACATGGTGACCATGATGACCAGCAGCGGGCCCCGGGAGTTGCGGGGCGCGAACTCGGAGGCGATGGTGCCCGCGATGGCGAAGTCCGCGCCGATGGCGATGCCCATGAGGAAGCGCAGCACGGTGAGCTGCCATGGGTCGGTGACGAAGAACTGGGCCGCGGACAGCAGGATGAACGCGGCGATGTCGAAGAGATAGACCTTCTGCCGCCCGACCCGGTCGGTGACATAGCCGAAGATCAGTCCCCCGGCGAACATGCCGACCAGGGAGGCGGAGCCCACGACTCCGGCGCCGAAGGAGCTGAGGTGGTAGTCGGCGGTGAGGAGCGGAAGCGCGACGCCGATGATGCTGAGGATGTAGCCGTCGCAGAACTCGCCGCCGCCCGCGTAGAGCGTGATGAGCCAGTGGGTGCGGGTGGGACGGGACTTTTCGAGGGAGGCTGTGCTCATGGGCCGTCTCCGATGAGGGACGTGCTCCTGGGGAGGAGGAGGACGGATTGGCCGGGCGGTCGCGAGGCGCCCGGTGCTGATGACGGAAGACGGTAGGCAGCGCGGGCCGCCCGGTCATCGTAGAAGGCGTACGAACCGGTGCCCGGTTCTGCGGGGTCACTTGTACGATCCGCCCATGGACCCTCTGAGCGGCCACCCCGTCCTGACCCCGCAGCTGGCTCAGGAGATCGCCCATGACATCGGCCGGATCACCGGCTTCAACGTGCTGATCACCGACCCCGGGGCGGTCGTCATCGGCTGCGGCGACCGCTCGCGCGTCGGCACCGTCCACGAGGCGTCGCTGGAGGTGGTGCGCACCGGGCGGCCCGCGATCCACACCGCCGGACAGGCGAGCCGGATGCGCGGGGTGCGGCACGGGATGAGCTTGCCGATCACCGTCGGGGAGGAGGTGATCGGCACGGTCTGTCTGACCGGGGAGCCCGAGGAGGTGCACCGCTTCGGCCTCGTGGTGCGGCGGCAGGCCGAGATCCTGCTGGAGGAGCACGCGCTGCTGCGCTCGCGCATGCTGCACGAGCGGGCGGTCGACGACTTCGTACGGGACGTCGCGCTCTACGACGCCGAGGTGGTCGACGCCGGGGCGGTGGAAGCCCGGGCGGTGGAACTGGGCCTGGCCCCCGGCGCGGCGCGGGCCGCGCTGCTGCTGGAGGTGCGCGCGGCCGACGAGGGCGCGGCGGTGTCCCGGATCACGGTGCTGCGGACCGTACGGGAGGTGTTCCGGGACCGGCAGGACGTGGCGGGCGAGCAGGCGGCGGGGCGGTACGTCGTGCTGGCCGCCGCGCACGGGGAGCGCACGGCCCCGGGACGGCTCGCCGACGCCTGCGGCCATCTGCTGTCGCTGCTGTACGAACGCCACGGCCTGGACGGGCGGATGGCCGTCGGCGAGCCAGGCACGGGCAGCAGCGGGATGCACCACTCGTACCGCGACGCGGCCACCGCGCTGCGCACCGGCCCGGCCGTCTCCCCCGGCGACCGCGTGTTCACCGCCTCCGCCCTGCGGATACCGCATCTGCTGGGCTCGGCGCCACGCCATGGCCGGGCGCGGTTCGCCGACGCCGTACTGGGCGATCTGCGTGCCCAGCCGGACTGGCCGACGCTGCGGGAGACGCTGATCGGCTGGGCGGAGGGCGGCTTCCAGCTGGTGCGGGCCGCGGAGCGGCTGCACATCCACCGGAACACGCTGCTGTACCGGCTGGAGAAGATCGGCAAGCTGTCGGGGAAACCGGTGCGGGAACCCGCCCAGGCCATCGAGATGTACCTCGCCTGCCTGACCGACATCCTCCAGGGCAAGATAAGGTAAGGCTTACCTGAAAAGCCCTTGGAGTTGTTCGTGCGCACCCACCGCCTGTTCCCCCTGCTCGCCGCCGCCCTGGCCGCGACCGCCCTCACCGGCTGCGGCCCCGCGCGGTCCGCGGACTCGTCCTCGGCGTCCGCGGGGCGGCCGGGCGCCCGGCAGGCGGACGGTGCCTTCCCCCGCACCGTCGCCCACGCGCTCGGCAGCACACCGGTCAAGGCGAAGCCGAAGCGCGTCGCGGTCATCAGCACCGGACAGCTCGACGATCTGCTCACCCTCGGCCTCGTGCCCGCTGCCACCACCCGCGCCGACAACGCCGGGCTCGTCCCGGACTATCTGCGCGACGCCTTCCCCGGCAAGGCGAAGGCGCTCGCGAAGATGACGGACATCGGCACCCGCTCCTCCCCCTCCCTGGAGAAGCTCGCGGCCGCCAAGCCCGATCTGATCCTGGTCAACAGCACCCAGGGCGACCTGTACCCCACCCTGTCGGCCATCGCGCCGACCGTCGTCACCAAGGGCCGCGGGGTCAACTGGAAGAAGGACCTGCTGACCGTCGCGGACGCGGTCGGCGAGCACGACCGGGCGCGCACGGTCATCAGCCGCTTCGAGAAGGACGCCGCGCGGCAGGGCACCGAGCTGGGCGGGAAGGACACGGAGCTGTCCATGGTGCGGTTCAACCCGGACCGGGTCCGGATGTTCGGCGCGAAGTCCTTCACCGGCACCATCGCCGACGACATGGGGCTCGGCCGCCCGAAGTCGCAGACGTTCGACGACATCTCCCAGGATCTGAGCGGTGAGCGGATCCCCCAGATGGACGGCGACTGGATCTTCTACTCCATCCAGGGCCGGCCAGGGAAGACGGACGCGGACACCTATCTCTCCAATCCGCTGTGGAAGAAGCTCGACGCGGTGCGCGCCGGACACACCGTCAAGGTCGACGACGACCCCTGGTACCTCAACGCCGGTCCGACCGCCGCGCGTGTCGTCCTGGACGACATCACCGAGCACCTGGGCCGCTGAAACGGACCCGGACGTTCGCGACGGTTATGGGAAAGGCATATCCCACCGTCACGCCCCGTATGCGATCGGGACAATCCGTCACCATAATGCCCTCCGCAGGCAATAGTCTCGGCGTAGTGGCCGCGGCGGAGGAGGTAGCCCATGGGGACGGGCGATCGCGAACAGGCACAGGCAAGGGCGCGGCAGGAAGCCGACCGGCTCACCGCGCAGGGCATCCATGGCATCGCGCTGACCTGGGTGGACAACGCGGGGCTCACCCGCGTCAAGTCCGTGCCCACCGGGCGGCTCGCCCACAGCGCCCGGCGTGGCGTCGGCATGTCCCCCGTCTTCGACGTGTACCTCGTGGACGACTCCATGACGACCAGCCCTCATATCGGCGGCCCCGACGGTGATCTGCGGCTCTACCCCGACCTGGACCGGCTCACGGTGCTGGCCGCCCAGCCCGGCTGGGCCTGGGCGCCGGTCGACCGCTACGCCCAGTCCGGCCTGGAACACCCGGCCTGCCAGCGGCTGTTCGCCCGCAGGATGGCCGAGCGCGCCCATGGGCGGGGCATCGCGCTGCGGATGGGGTTCGAGACGGAGTGGGTCGTCACCACGGACGGCACGGGCGGCACCGGCGCGCCGCGCCCCGCGCGCGACACGCCCGGCCCGTACGACGCGGGTCCGCACTACGCCGCTCCGGGCCCGTACGGCACCGCTCCGGGCCCGTACGGCGCGGGTCCGCGCTACGCCGGGGTGGGCCCGGCCTATGGCATGGCGCGCCTGGTCGACCTCTCCGGCTATCTCGCCGATGTGCTCGACACGCTGCACACCCAGGGCGTCGAGGTGCTCCAGCTCCATCCGGAGTACGCGGCCGGGCAGTTCGAGGTGTCCGTGGCGCCCGCGGACCCGGTGGGCGCCGCCGATCTGGCCGTCCTCGTCCGGGAGACGATTCGCGGGGTGTCGGCGCGGCACGGTCTCACCCCGCTGTTCGGCCCGGTGGCCGAGGCGGGCACGGTCGGCAACGGCGGCCATCTGCACCTGAGTCTGTGGCAGGGCGACCGCAATCTGTGCCGGGACGGGGACGGGCCGCACGGCATGACCGCGACCTGTGAGGCGTTCCTCGCCGGAGTGCTGCGCGCGCTGCCCGCCCTGCTCGCCGTCGGCGCCCCCTCCCCGGCGAGCTATCTGCGGCTGGAGCCCTCCCGCTGGGCCGGGGCGTACCAGTGCTGGGGCCTGGAGAACCGCGAGGCCGCGCTGCGCTTCATCACCGGCGCCCCGGACGACCCGGGCGGGGCCAACGCCGAGATCAAGTGCTTCGACCCGGCCGCCAACCCCTATCTGCTGACGGGCGCGGTCATCGCCGCCGGGCTCGCCGGGCTCGACGCCGGGCTCACCCTGCCACCGCCGGTCTCCGGCGACCCGGCGGAGACCGGCAGGGAGCGGCGGCTGCCCACCTCGCTGACCGCCGCGCTGGAGCACTTCGAGGACGCGGGCGTGTTGCGCGAGGCGCTGGGCGATCCGCTCTTCGAGTCCATCGCCGCCGTACGGCGCGCCGAGGCGGCGCTGTTCGAGAAGGCCACCCCGCAGGAGATCGCGGCCGCGACCCGGGGACGGTACTGAACGATGCACTCCGCCGAGGGGACGGAGATGACCGGGCCGTCTCTGCCGCCGCTGGTGGACCACCACTGTCATGGGGTGGCCCGCCGCGAACTGGACGCCGCCGCGTTCGAGGCGTTCCTGACCGAGTCCGACGCGCCCGCCGCGCTCGGCACCACCTTCTTCGACAGCCAGCTGGGCTTCGCGCTGCGCCGCTGGTGTCCGCCGCTGCTCGACCTGGAACCGCACTGCCCGCCCGCCCGCTACCTCGCCCGGCGGCGGGAGCTGGGGGTGCGGGAGGTCAACCGGCGGCTGCTGGGCGCCGCCGGGATCACCGAATTCCTCGTCGACACCGGCCTCCCCGGCGATCTCACCACCCCGGACGAGCTGGCCGCGGCGGCGGGCGGCACCGCGCACGAGATCGTCCGGCTGGAACACCTCGCGGAGCGGACCGCCGACACCTCGCGCAGCGCCGACGACTTCCTGGCCGGGCTCGCCGACGGGATCCGGGAGGCGGCCCGTACCGCCGCGGGCTTCAAATCGGTGGCCGCCTACCGCTACGGCCTCCACTTCGATCCCGCCCCGCCCGCCCCCGCCGCCGTGTACGGCGCGGCCGAGCGCTGGCTCGCCCAGCGCGCCGAGGGCGGCGCGCCCGCGGCCCGGGTGACCGACCCCGTACTGCTGCGCCATCTGCTGTGGTCCGCGGCCCGCACCGGGCTGCCGCTCCAGCTGCACACCGGCTTCGGCGATCCGGATCTGCGGCTGGACCACTGCGATCCGCTCGCGCTCACCGACTTCATCCGCGCCGTGCGTCCCACCGGCTGCTCGCTGATCCTGCTGCACGGCTATCCGTACCACCGCGGCGCGGCCTACCTCGCCGCCGTCTTCCCGCATGTGTACGCCGACGTCGGGCTGTCCCTGACCCACACCGGGGCGCGGTCCGGGGCGGTGCTCGCCGAGATGCTGGAGCTGGCGCCGTTCGGCAAGGTGCTGTTCTCCACCGACGCCTACGGGCTGCCCGAGCTGTACGTGGTGGGCGCGCGGCTGTTCCGGGAGGCGCTGACCCGGCTGCTGTCCCAGTGGGTGCGCGAGGGCGCGTGGTCGAGCGGCGACGCGGGGCGGGTCGCGGCGCTCCTCGGCGCGGACAACGCGCGCCGAGTGTACGGGCTCGGCAGCACGATCACCCGTGATCATTAGCGTTGGCCGCAGAATCACCGGTTCGCGGGGCGCTCGGCCGCGGTTTTCGCCACGATGGTGGGATGGACGATGAGCAATTCCTGGAGCGCGCCCAGCAGTTCGCGCTCCACCTGGCCGAGCTTCAGTCGCGCCTCGACCGCGCGTCGTACGATCTGCTGCTGCGCATACTGCACGGCATCAACGACGCGATCGTGGGCCGGTCCTCGGGCGGCGCCACCGGTATCGACGTACCGTTCACGGCGCTCGACCGGGATCTGTTCACCCCCGCGCTCGGGCGGGAGCTGGCCGAGCTGACCAGTCTGCTGGGGCCGCACGGGCTCCAGTTGGTGGTCGAGTTCGGCAACCAGCAGGAGCACGACCGGCGCGAGGTCGAGGCGATAGCCCGGGTCAGCGGCATGGATCCCGGGGGCGCGTGAAGTCGTACCGGCGGGTACGGTTCGGCGTGGGGCGACCGTCGCCCGATATGCCACCGTCGCCGGAGGAAAACGCATGCGGATCAGCGGCACCACCGTCCTGCTCACCGGAGCGACCGGGGGCATCGGGCAGACCCTCGCCCGGGCTCTCGCCGCCAAGGGCGCCAAGCTGCTGCTCACCGGGCGCCGCGAGGAGGTGCTGAAGCCGCTGGCCGAACGGCTCGGCGCCCGTCCGCTCGTGGCCGACCTGGCCGAACGGTCCGATGTGGAGCGGCTGGTGGAGGAGGCGGAGGCGGCGGACGTCCGTATCCTCATCGCCAACGCCGCGCTGCCCTCCAGCGGCGATGTCCTCGGCTACGAGACCGAGCAGCTCGACCGCGCCCTCGACGTCAATCTGCGCGCCCCGCTGCTGATGTCCCGGCTGATGGCACCGCGGCTGGTGGCCGCGGGGTCCGGGCAGCTGGTGATGATCGGCTCGCTGTCGGGCCGTACCGCGTCCCCCGGCGCCGCGCTCTACAACGCGGCCAAGTTCGGGCTGCGCGGATTCGCGCTCGGGCTGCGGCAGGACCTGCACGGCACGGGCGTCGGGGTGACGCTGGTGCAGCCCGGGTTCGTGGGCGACGCCGGGATGTTCGCCGACTCCGGCGCGTCCACGCCCGCCGGGGTGCGCACCATCACCACCCGCCGGGTGGCGGCCGCCACGGTCCGCGCGATCGAGCGGAACCGGGCCGAGGTGAACGTGGCCCCGATGGAGCTGCGCTTCGGCAGCGCCCTCGGCGGCCTCTTCCCCACCCTCGCCGAGCGCGCCCAGCGCCAGGCGGGCGCCGGGCAGACGTCCCGGCAGCTCGCGGACGGACAGCGCGACAAACGCTGAGGGCTCCGTGGTGTAGGTTCGGGCGACCCCACCGGGTGTTCGAGCGAGGGAGCGGGTTCATGCGTGCTGTGGTGTTCGACGACTTCGGACGCAGGCCCGAGGTACGGACCGTCGACGATCCCACCCCCTCCCGGCGCGGCGCGGTCATCCGCGTCGAGGCCACCGGGCTGTGCCGCAGCGACTGGCACGGCTGGATGGGCCACGACCCGGACATCCGGCTGCCGCACGTCCCCGGGCATGAACTCGCGGGCACGGTCGAGGAGATCGGCTCCGACGTCCTGAACTGGCGCCCCGGGCGGCGCGTCACCGTTCCCTTCGTCTGCGCCTGCGGGCGCTGCGCCGCGTGCGCGGACGGCGCCCAGCAGGTGTGCGAGCGGCAGACGCAGCCGGGCTTCACCCACTGGGGGTCGTTCGCCGAGTACGTCGCGGTCGAGAACGCCGACGTCAACCTCGTCGGCATCCGCAACGAGCTGCCGTTCACCACCGCCGCCTCGCTCGGCTGCCGCTTCGCGACCGCCTTCCGCGCGGTGGTGACCCAGGGCCGGGTCACCCCGGGCGAATGGGTCGCGGTGCACGGATGCGGCGGCGTCGGGCTGTCCGCAGTCATGATCGCGGCGGCCTGCGGGGCGCGGGTCGTCGCGGTCGACATCTCCGCCCGGGCGCTCGCCCTGGCCTCCCGCTTCGGCGCGACGGTCTGCGTGGACGCGTCCTCCACGCTGGGCTCGGTGGCCGAGGCCGTCGCGGACGCGACGGGCGGCGGCGCTCATGTGTCCGTGGACGCGCTGGGCTCGCCCCGTACCTGCGCGGCGTCGGTGAGCAGCCTGCGCCGCCACGGCCGCCACGTCCAGATCGGCCTGCTGCCGCCCGCCGCCGGAAACCCGATGCTCCCGATGGACCGGGTCATCGCCCTGGAACTCCAGCTGCTGGGCAGCCACGGCATGGCCGCGCACGCGTACGGGCCGATGATGGAGATGGTCGACGCCGGGACGCTGCGCCCGGATCTGCTGGTCACCGACATCATAGGGCTGGACGCGGTGCCCGAGGCCCTGTCCACGCTGCCGTCGGCGGCCAAGGGCGGGGTGACGGTGATAGAGCCCCACCGCAGGCCCGCCTCCGGCCACTGACGGACGGCTAACTGCCGCCGTTCACCCGGCCGTTGACCCCGCGCCGGGCATCGCCCCGGCTCCGGCACGCGGGGCGGGCACCCGGCCCCGCGGGGTGGGGACGATGAGGTCGCCCATCGCGCAGACCGCCACCAGGGCGAGGACTCCCGCGACGGCCCCCTCCCAGGCGACCGTGGAACCGATCGCCTGGGCGCCGGCCGTGGCGGTGACCGTGCCGTGAGCGCCCATCAGGGACTGCGCACAGGCCAGCCCGAAGGTGCCGCCGAGCTGCTTGGCGAGGGCCGAGCCCGCGGTCGCCGCGCCCATGTCGGCGGCGGGTACGGCGTTCTGGGTCCCGATGGTGATGCCGCCCATCGCGGGCCCCGTGCCGAGACCGGCGATCAGCAGCCATCCGCAGATCAGCGCCGTCGGTGTCGCCGCGCCCAGGGCGAAGAACGCGGCCGTCCCCGTGGTGAGCAGCCCGGCGCCGGTCAGCAGCGCCGGTTTGGCGCGACCGCTGCGCAGAATGGCGGCGGCGGTGAGCCGGTTGCTCAGCGTCATGCCGATCATCAGCGGCAGGAGCAGCAGCCCGGAGACGGTCGCGGAGTGGTCCCGTACCTGCTGGAAGTAGAGCGGCAGCAGGATCCCGACCGGCATCGCGGCGGCCTGGAAGAAGAACCCGCCGGTCAGCAGGGCGCTGTAGGTGCGGTGCCGGAAGAGCCGGAGCGGCAGCACAGGGACGGACGCGCGGCGCTCCACGGCGACGAGCAGGGCGAGCAGCGCCAGCCCGCCGAGCAGACACCCCGCGACGGTGGGATCCGTCCAGGCCGGGGTGCGCCCGCCCGCCGGGGTGCCCTTCAGGCTGAGACCGGTCAGGGCCAGGGCGAGACCGGCCGTGAGCAGCAGGACCCCCGCGATGTCGAGCCGTCCGGACGGCGCCGCGGCAGGGCGGCGGTCCGGCAGGGCCAGGGCGAGAACGGCCGCGGCGGCCAGGCCGATGGGGAGGTTGAGCCAGAACGCCCACCGCCAGCCCGCGTGGTCGGCGAGCAGACCGCCGACGATCGGCCCGCCGACCAGGCCGAGCACCAGCATCGTGCCCATCACCGTCTGCATGCGGATCAGCCCTTCCGTACGGGTGGGCGGGTTGAGGTCGCGGATCAGGGCCATGCCGAGGGTGAGCAGGGCCCCGGCGCCAAGACCCTGTCCCGCGCGGGAGATGATCAGCGCCTCCATCGAACCAGCCAGGCTGCACGCGAGGGAGCCCGCCAGGAACAGGGCGAGCCCGCCGAGCAACAGCCTGCGGCGGCCGTACAGATCGGAGAAGCGCCCGTAGACGGGCACGCTGATCGAGGACGTCAGCAGATAGGCGGTGACCAGCCAGACGTACCAGCTGCCGCTGCCGCCGATCTGCTCGACGATGCGGGGCAGGGCGGTGCCGACCACGGTGCCGTCGAGCATGGCCAGGAAGGCACACGCCAGCAGGGCCAGGGTGATCAGGGTCCGGCGGCGGGACGTGAGCCGCGCATACGCGTCGGATGTGGTCATCCGCCTTGCCCCGGCCCGGCGAGGGCGCCGTGCAGGAAGAGATCCACCAGTTCGTCGGCGGTCAGCGGGTCGTTCGCGCCCGGCCGCCCGGCGAACATGAGCAGCAGCTGGAAGGAGTCCGCGAGCCGTTCGGGAGCGAGCCGCAGCCGCTCCCGGTCCGGCTCGAACAGGGCGGTCAGCGCGGCGCGCGGCGCGGCGAGCCCCGCCTCACGGTCCAGCAGCCCGCCGCCCTCGGCGGAGGCGTCCGGCGCCCGGCGTTCGAGCTTGCCCGTCGCGACGAGGGCCCCGACGACGGCGCCGATCCGGGTCATGTGACCGCGCATCACCTCGGCCGCCTCGGCGAGCCGGGCGTCGAGCGGCTGGTCGAGGTCGATCGCCTCCAGATGGGCGACGGCTTCATCGGGGCGCGTGGCCTCGGCCACGCAGGCGGCGATCAGGGTGTCCTTGTCGGGGAAGACACGGAAGATCGTGCCCTCCCCGATGCCCGCGGCCCGGGCGATCTTCGCGGTGGTCACGGCGGCGCCGTATTCGACGACGAGGGGAAGCGCCGCGGCGACGATCATCTTCCGGCGCTGGTCGGGGTCCATGGCGGGCGCGCGGCGGCGCGGCGGCGTGGGAGAGGTCTCCGTCATGACCCGAAGAGTACGGAGTGAGTGCTCACTCCGTCAATGAGTGAGCACTCACTCCGTTTCCCCAACAGCGACCTCAGAACGCGTTCACGCCAGTGAGTTCGCTGGAGAGATCCCACAGGCGCGAGGCCGCGTGGAGGTCGGTGGCCCAGGGCTTCACTCCTCCGATGAGCATGTCGTCGGTGGTGGCCGGTTCGGCGATGTCGCAGTCCTGGCAGTAGGCGCCGCCGTGGGCGTCGAGCAGCGGGGAGGTCGCGGCCCAGACCGCCGTCGCCGCACCCTGGCGCGGTGTCTTGAAGCCGTCGGCGGGCTCGCCGTCCGGCGTCACCCAGCCAAGGCCCGACCAGTCCTCGCGCGGGACGTGGCGCTGGAGCGGGGTGAGGATGCTGCCGGGATGCACGGCGTAGGCGTGCACCCCGCTGTCGGCGCCGAGGCGGTCGAGGTGCAGGGCGAAGAGGGCGTTGGCGGTCTTGGACTGGGCGTACGCGAGCCAGCGGTCGTAGCCGGTGCGGAAGTGCGGGTCCGCCCAGCGGATGTCGCTCAGGAAGTGGCCGGCCGACGCCACGGACACCACACGGGCTCCGGGGGCGAGGGCGGGGCGGAGGCGGCCGACGAGCGCGAAGTGCCCGAGGTGGTTGATGGCGAAGTGGGCCTCCCAGTCCGGGCCGACGCGGGTCTCCGGGCACGCCATCACCCCGGCGCCGTTGATGACGATGTCGAGTGTGCGGCCGGTGTCGAGGAAGCGGTCGGAGAAGGCGCGCACGCTCTCCAGATCGCCCAGGTCGAGCGCGCCGACCTCCGCCCCCGGCGTGCCCCGCAGGGCCTCCCCGGCGGTGTCGGGCCGCCGGGCCGGGACGACGACGCGCGCCCCGGCGCGGGCCAGGGCGCGGGTGGTCTCCAGTCCGAGCCCGGAGTAGCCGCCGGTGACCAGGGCGGTGGCTCCGGTCAGGTCGACCCCGGCGAGCACGTCGTCGGCGGTGCTGTGGGCACCGAATCCGGAGGGGAGCTTGCGCTGTTTCGTGATCATGCGCAGGACGCTAGAACCTAGACTGCGCGCTAGGTCAAGGTACGGTGTGCCGATGCGCGACGACGAACACGGCCTGAGCATCGGCAGGGTCTCCGAGGCGACCGGGATGAGCGTGCACGCGCTGCGGTTCTTCGAGCGCGAGGGGCTTTTCCTGCGGGAGATCCCCCGTTCCGGCGGCGGGCAGCGGATCTACGCACAGGCCGACGTGGACTGGCTCGCGCTGTGCGACCGGTTCCGCGCCTCCGGTATGCCGATAGCGACGATCCGGAAGTTCGCCGAACTGGTCCGCCAGGGTCCCGGCAATGAGCCCGACCGGCTCGGACTGCTCCGCGAGCACGAGGAGAACGTACGGGCCAAGATCGACGAACTCGGCGCCTGCCTGGACGTCATCCGGGCCAAGGTCGCCGTCTACGAGCGGCACGTCCACGACGGAACCGCCGCCGGGGTGTGGTCCCCCACGCCGTCGGACGCCTGAGGATCCGGCTTGCCGTAGGCGGCCACCCAGATGTTCATGGCCACCTCGTTCATGTCCTGCCCTTTGGCGTCCGTGGAGTTGACGCTGTAGACCAGGGTGCGGCAGCCGTCGCGGGTGGAGGCGATAGCCGTGTTGTAGCCCCAGCGGCCGCCGGTCTTCCCCCACACTTCGCGGCCGCCGAGTTTCTTCATCGAGAGGCCGACGGAGTACGCGGCCGGGGCGCCGCTCCCGAAGTCCGTCACCTTCGGCAGCGTGAACATCTCCCGCAGGAGCTGGCCGCGCACCACCCGGCCCTGGAACAGGGCCTTCGTGAACCGCTCCAGGTCCGCCGTGGTCGAGATGAGGTCCCCGGCCGCCCAGGCGTCCGTCGCCCTCCACACCGAAACGTCGCGCAGGCCGGTCGTGCCGTCGTCCAGCCTCATCGTCTGATAGCCGTGGTTGTGCCGCCCGATGATGCGCGGATCCGCCCCCGGAGAGTAGGTGTCGCGCAGCCCGAGCGGCTTCAGGACCCGGCGGGCCAGCTGATGCTCGTACGAGTCGCCCGTGACACGCTCGATCAGCAGACCGGCGATCGTGTAGCCGATGTTCAGATAGTGCTGCTTCGTGCCCGGCGCGAACTCTCGCTTCTTCGAGGTCGCCGAGCGGACCATGTCCTCGGGGTCATAGGTCCGGAAGCGGTTCGCGTACGCCTCCTCGACCGTGTTTCCGGGGAAGTCGGGGGCCGGGATGCCATGCGTGTGGTTGAGCAGTTCCCGGACGGTGACCCTCTTGTACGACGCGGGGATCAGTTCCGGCAGGTAGGAGCGGGCGCTGCGGTCCAGGTCCAGTCTGCCCTCGGCGGCCAGTCGCAGGGCGACGGCCGCCGTGAAGACCTTGGTCACGGAACCGGCGCGGAAGCGGGCGCCCGGATCGGCCGGCCGGTTGGTGTTGAGGTCGTGCACGCCCGAACTGCCCCGCCAGACGCCCTCGGTGCCGCCGACCCTGACCAGCGCGGCCGTCGCCGCCGCGTCCGGCAGCTTCGCGATGGCGGCCTCGAGGGCAGGGACCGTGGGATCGGCGGGCCGCGCCGAGGCCGCGCGGGGCGGGGCGGACGCGAGGGCCGGGAGGGTCGCCGGCCCCGTGGCGACGCCGACGACGAGCGCGGCGGCGAGCAGCGTGCGGGTGGTGCTCTTCATGGTCAACTCCATGGGTGCGAGCCGTTGTTCTCGATGGCTCCATCCTGCTGACCAGCGGCCTTTCGCGGATCACCCGCACAGGCGGGTCTCGCCGGGCCGATTCCTCACCGGCGCGGGGGAGGTTCCGGGCCAGGGCGCTCCCCCGGGCGGGGGATCTCCGGCCGTGACGAGGCCCGTCTCATACGCGCAGATCACCGCCTGGATCCGGTCCCGCAGACCCAGCTTGGCGAGCACATGGCCGACATGCGTTTTGACCGTGTGGTCGCTGACGACCAGCTCCGCCGCGATCTCGGCGTTCGACAGCCCCCGCGCGAGGAGCAGCAGCGTCTCCCGCTCCCGCCCGGTCAACGCGTCCAGGCGGGCATCGGGCCGCCGTGGCCGGGCGGCCGGGCGGGTGTACTGCTCCACCAGGCGCCGGGCCACGGACGGCGCGAGCAGCGAGTCACCCCGCGCCACCACCCGGACCGCGTGCACCAGATCGTCCCGGCGTACGTCCTTCAGCAGGAAGCCGCTCGCGCCCGCGTGCAGTGCCTCGTACACGTACTCGTCCGAGTCGAAGGTCGTCAGCATCACCGTCCGGCAGGCGCCGGCCGCGCTGATCTCGCGGCAGGCCTCGATGCCGTCCATGCCCGGCATCCGGATGTCGAGCAGCGCCACTTCGGGCGCCTGCCGCCGCACGGCCTCGACCGCCTCGGATCCGTCGCCCGCCTCCGCGACCACCTCGATGTCCGGCTGGACGTCCAGGATCATCGAGAAGCCGCTGCGCACCAGCTCCTGGTCGTCGGCCACCACCACCCGGATCGTCACCGCGCCACCTCCGCCGCGGTCGGTACGGGGATGCGTACCCGCACCTCGAAGCCCCGGCCGCCCGGGCCCGGCCCGGTGACCGCCGTACCGCCGTGGGCCGCCGCCCGCTCGCGGACCCCGACGAGACCGTGGCCGGCCCCGGGGCCGGGCCGCGGGCCGCGCCCGTCGTCCGTCACCCGTATGTCCACATCCCGCTCCGTGTAGGTGAGTTGTACCGAGACGGTACGGGCGTCCGCGTGCTTGACCACGTTCGTCAGCGCCTCCTGGACGATACGGAAGACCGTCGCCCCGGTGGCGTCCGTCAGCGGCTGCGCGGGCCCCGCCGTTCTGTAGACGACATCGAGGCCGCCGGCCCGCACCCGGTCGAGGAGATCGGGCAGACCGGCCAGGCCCGGTTGCGGTGCGCGCGGGGCGCCGACCGGCTCGTCGCCCTCGCGCAGTACCCCCAGCATGCGGCGCAGCTGCGCCATGGCGTCCCGGCCCGTCTCGGAGATCGCGTCAAAGGCCGCCTCCGCCCGCTCCGGTGCCGTACGCACCGCCACCGGGCCCGCCTCGGCCTGCACGATCATCAGGCTCACCGCGTGGGAGAGGATGTCGTGCATCTCCCGTGCGATCCGGGCCCGTTCCCGCGCGGCGGCCTGTTCGGCCTCGACCCGGTTGGCCCGCTGCCGGGCGGCGGTCAGCCGCCCGAAGACATAGGCCGCCGCGAGCACGAAGGAGGAGAAGGTGAGTTCACGTGCCGTCCGGGTGTTGAGCCAGACCGACATCGGCACGGCCACCAGCATCAGGACTCCGGTGGCCAACCGCTTCCACGGCGGTGAAAGGACGGCGATCGTGTAGACGATGACGAGCCCGGTGTACGGCAGGGGCTGCCCGGGCCCTTCCAGTGCCAGCTTGTACAACGCGCTGGTCGCCAGGATCGCGAACAGGGCGGCAAGGGGAGCCTTCCGGCGCCAGATCAGGGGGATCACGGTGAACGTGGTCAGCCCGTAGGCGGGCCAGGTCGCCGGTGCGACGTCGGCCGGGCGCGGCACCACGAACGGCATGGTCATCGCCGCCTGGACCAGGAGCGCGATCCCGATGTCGACGGCCGGTGGATTGGCCTCCGCCAACGCCCGGCCCCGCGCCGCCCACCCCCGTAAGTGCTCCCGTATGTCCATCACCTCGGAGTGGCCTTTCGCGGTTTCGGCGGCGAGCGGTGGCGAACCATGCTGACGCGTCAGATTACCCGCGGGAGGCCGCCCGGCGCCGAGTACGGCGTTTCAGGGGCACGGGACCCTACGGCACGCGCACGGCGTCCCGCACCACCCGCACCCGGTCTCCCGGCGCCGGATCGGCCTTCATCGGGGGGACGTTGGCGGGGGTGAGCTCGGGGGCATGGCCCGGTTCGCCGCCGCGGGGCACCGTCCGCACCACCTGGCTGGGCGGCAGCTCCCCGCCCCGGCCCCGCAGCCGCTGCCACATCACGTCCAGCGCCTGCTGGTAGTAGTAGCCGAGCGGGACGTAGCGGTTGTCAAGACCCGGCGTCTGCGCGTCGCTGTGGTGGGCGTGGGTGACCTCGACGTAGCTGACCGTCGAGTTGCCCTGCTGCGCACGCGCGTTGAGGCCCAGATACGGCCGGGAGCTGTGGTTCACGGGCACCCTGGTGTCGTCCCGGCCGTGCACGACGATCGCCGGTTTGCCGTGCAGGTCGCCGCTGCGGCGCGTGGCGTCCAGCCCGGCGGCCAGGCGCGCCGCCCAGTCCCGGCCCTTGTCGGCGCCTCGCCGCGGGAAAGCCAGGCGGTACACGCAGCGCTCGCCGCGCAGGTTGTAGTCGTGACGGCCGTCCGCGCCACGGGACTTGCCGTCGGCGACGGGCCCGCCGGGTGCGTTCTCGTCGATCAGCACGCCCGGGGCGGGCGCCCGCCCCGGGCTGGTGCCGAAGGCGGCGGCCAGCTCGGAGCGGCGGTACGGCGCCGGGGCGCCGGAGTCGTCGGTCCGCGCCCAGCCGTAGCCGCACAGCGCGTCGTCCACGGAGGCGCGCGCGTAGCTCATCGCGTACGAGGCGGGCGTCTGCGGATCGTAGTGCGCGAGCTGCAAGTACCCGGACTGCGGCTGGTATCCGGCGCGTACGAGGGCCCGCGCGGCGAGCCGCGGCAGTCCGTCCTCCCCCGCCCGCTCCGCGTCGCGGCGCGGGATGAGCCGGGGGTCGTCGCCGACCAGCGCCGCGCACCGGCGGCGGGCGGCGGGGACGTCGAGGGTGGCGTAGCCCGGCGCGGAGGGTTCGGTGAGCGCGGCGCACGGCTGGAGCAGCGAGGCCAGGGAGTTGTACCGGATCAGCGGCAGCCCGGCCGCGGGGACGGCGCGCCCGCCCTGGCGCACCCGGATGCCGTTCAGCGGGGCGAGGTTCATCTGCGGTTCGGAGGCGACGACGGCGTCGATGAGCCCCGTGCGGTCGTCCTCGCCCGCGGCGACGGCCGCGCCGCCGCCGTTGGAGACGCCGGTGGCCAGGACCGTGGTGGTGGCGGCGGTGTAGCCACCACCACGGTCACGGTGGTCTCGGTTCAGGACGGCGAGCGCGAGCCGCACCGAGCGCAGTACGTCGTGCCCCCAGGTGGCCTGCGGATCGGTCCCGGAGTGCGCCATCTTGTACGCCACGCGGTACGGGCGCGCGGCGTCGAAGCGGGCCCGCTCGGCGTCGGTCAGCCCGGCGTCGAAGGCGCTGCGGCGCCCGAGTTCCGTGCGTGGCCCGGTCGTACCGTCGTAGGCCATGACGGTGTCCGAGTGCAGATCGTCGAAGGCCGGGCCCATGCCCTTGTCGGTGTAGGCGACGGCGCACCGGCGGTGCAGCCCCCAGGCCCCGGCCGTGCCGACCATGCTGTAGACGCCGCCGAGTCCGGTCGCGGGCGCGGCCACGACGCAGGGCCGGGCGCGGTCGAAGCTGTCCGGCACCTGGACGACGAAGCTCACGCTGTCCGCGCCGTGCCCCGCGACCGCCCGGTACTCGGTGCCCGCGATCCGGCCGTCGCCGGGCAGCGGGCGGCCCCGGTCGACGTTGGCCCCGTACAGCCGCCCGAGTCCGCCGCCGGACCCGGCCGACATCCCGGCGGACGCCCAGATGGCCTGGCGGCGCAGCTCGGCGGCGGTGGGCCGGTCGGGGTCGGCGGGGGCGGGCAGCGGGCCGCGCAGGCCGTCGAAGCCGAGCCCGGCGGTGAGCAGATCGTCGCGCTTGCCGTCGTAGTGGGCGGAGGTGAGGTGGTGGAAGCCGGGAGGCGGCAGTGCCCGGTCCGCCGCGGCGACGGGGGTGAGGGACGCAGCGGTCAGGGCGACGGTCAGCAGACTCACGGACGTACGGCGTGCGGATGGCATCGCGGAGGCTCCTCCTCGGGGCGTCACAGCGTTACGAACGGGTTCACACCGGGTTCACACCGGGATCGCGCCCGTCGCCATGGCGACCGCGGTCATCACCAGCGTGGAGCCGAACGCCCAGCGGAAGATGAACCGCTGGTGCTCGCCGAGCTGCACCCCGCTCATGCCGAGCAGGATGAACGTCGCCGCGGTGAGCGGGGAGAGCGGGAAGCCGGTGGTCATCTGGCCGAGGACGGCGGCGCGGGCGACCTCGGCGGGGTCGGTGCCGAAGGAGTCGGCGGTCCCGGCGAGCACGGGCAGTATGCCGAAGTAGTAGGCGTCGGGGGTGAAGACGAGGCTGAGCGGCATGCTGGTGACGGCGACCAGCGCGGGCAGATGCCCGCCGAGGCCATCGGGTATGACCTCGACGATCGCGTGGGCCATCTTCCCGATCATGCCGGTACCGGTGAGGATGCCGGTGAACACTCCGGCGGCGAAGATCATGGTGGTGACGAGGACGACGCTGTTGCCGTGCTTCTCCAGCAGCGCCTGCTGGTCCTCCCAGCGCGGGTAGTTGACGAGCAGCGCGATGGCGAACGCGAGCACGAACAGCACCGGCAGCGGCATGGCCTCCAGCACCAGGGCGGTCAGCAGGGCCACGGTGAGAGCCAAGTTGAAGACGGTGAGCGCGGTGCCCGCCCGAGCGGCCACCCGGGGCGTGCCCGGTCCGTCGCCCTTGGCCGCCGCCTCCGGGACCGGCTCGGGCTCCGGCGTGTCGAGGGTGCCCAGCCGGGCCCGTTCGCGGCGGCCGATGGCGTACGAGGCGAACAGCACCCAGACGATGCCCGCGGCGAAGGCGGGCAGCAGCGGAGTGATGATGTCGGAGGTCTCCAGCTTGAGGGCGGCGGCGGCCCGCGCGGTCGGGCCGCCCCACGGGATCATGTTCATCACGCCCGCGCCGAGGGCGACGACCCCGGCGAGCACGAGCCGGCTCATGCCGAGCCGCCGGTAGACGGGCAGCAGGGCGGAGATGGAGATGAGGAAGGTCGAGGAGCCGTCACCGTCGAGCCCGACGCACATGGTGAGGACGGCGGTGCCGACCGTGACGCGCAGCGGGTCGTTCTTCGCGAGGCGCAGGATGGCGCGGATGAGCGGTTCGAAGAGTCCCGCGTCGATCATCAGGCTGAAATAGAGCACCGCGAAGGCGATCATGATGCCGGTGGGGGCGACCTGGGTGAGCCCGTCGAGTGCCATCGGGCCGAGTTCGTCCCCGTAGCCGCCGATGACGGCCGTCACCACCGGCGTCAGCACGAGGGCGACCAGCACCGAGACCCGTTTGAACATGGTGAGCAGCAGGAAGCCGCCGATCGTGCAGAATCCCAGGGCTGCCAGCATGGGCCGCTCGCTTCCTCGTTCCGGTCGGGTGTTGCCGAAGAGTGTCGGAGCGGCGAAAGATCCGCGTCCAGCATCGAACACAGATCTATCCATGCGTTCTGCGCAACAGTTCCCCCGGACGGCGCTCCCGCATACGCTCGCCGACCATGGACGTCACCCTGCGCCAGCTCACGGCGTACACCGCGGTCGCCCGCGCGGTGAGCTTCACCGCGGCCGCCGCCGAACTGCACGTGTCCCAGTCCTCCCTGAGCCGTGCGGTCGCCGACCTGGAACGCACGCTCGGCATGCGGCTGCTGGAACGCGACACCCGCAACGTCGAACTCACCCCCGCCGGGGCGGAGGCGCTGCGCATCGCTGACCAGATCCTCGCCGCGCACCGGGCGGGCCTGGCCCAGCTGGGCCGCTATGTGGCGGGCGAGCGCGGCACGGTGTCCCTGGCCGCCCTCCCCTCGGTGGCGGCCGTCCTGCTGCCCCCGGTCATCTCCGCCTTCCGCGCCCGGCGCCCCGAGATGACCGTACGGCTCCTCGACGGCCTCGAACGCGCGGTGCTCCAGCGGGTCGTGGACGGCGACGCCGACTTCGCCGTGAGCACGGTCCCCCGCCACCGGGCGGCGAACGGCATACGGCTGCGGCCCCTGGTGCGCGACCGCTTCCACGCCGTGCTCCCCGAACACCATCCGCTCGCCGAGCGCGACGAGGTCACCTGGGAGCAGCTGGTCCGCGAACCGTTCCTCGCGATCGGTACGGACTCCAGCGTCCGCCGCATGACGGACGCCGCCTTCGCCCGGGCGGGCCGGGACGCCGCCCCCGCGGCCGAGGCGTCGAGCGTGGCCACGGTGGGCGGCCTGGTGGCGGCGGGCCTCGGCGTCTCCGCCCTCCCCGCCCTGGTCCACCCCCTGATCCCGCCGGGCCCCCTGGTCCGCCGCCCGCTGGTCGGGCCGGTGCTGGAGCGCCGCCTGTACGTGGTCCTCCCGGCGCACCGGGCGCTCCCGCCGGGCGCGGGCCGCTTCCTGGAGGAACTGGAGGCGTGCCGGGCGGCGGGCCACCCGCTCCCGGAGGGCGTGGTGTGGGAGGAGGCGGAGGCGGACTGACCGGGAAGCCCCGCACGGACGACTCTTGCGACATCCGCATGAATTGATGTTCGTTCAATGCTGGACCCGCATATCCCGCACCCCGCAGCCTGAACCGCATGGAGGACCACACCAGCACACGGCAGGGGCAGGGACAGCTCGCGGGGCTCAAGGTGGTGGAGTTCGCCCACGTCGTGGCGGGCCCGCTCGCCGGGGGCATGCTCGCCGACCAGGGCGCCGACGTCGTACACGTCGAACCGCCCGGTGACGGGGACGCCGCCCGCGCCATGGGGCCCCGCCGGGACGGGGTCCCGCTCTGGTTCAAGGTCGCGGGCCGCAACAAGCGCTCGGTCACGCTCGATCTGCACCATGAGACGGGCCGGGAGGTCGCCCGGGAGCTGGTCGCCTGGGCCGATGTGGTGATCGTGACGCTGCGCGCCGGGCGGCTGCGCGCCTGGGGTCTGGACTGGGAGGCGGTCCACGCGCTCAACCCCCGGGCCATCCTGCTCCAGATCTCCGGCTTCGGCGCCACCTCCTCCCGCGCGGACGCCCCCGGCTTCGGCAAGATGGGCGAGGCCCGCAGCGGCGTCGTCCACCTCACCGGCTTCCCCGGAGGACCGCCCGTGCACACCGGGTTCTCGCACGGCGATGCCGTCACCGGCCTGATGGGCGCTTTCGCGGTGCTCGCCGCGCTGCACCGCCGCAACACCGACCCGGACTTCGACGGCGAGTGGATCGACCTGGCCCTCTTCGAACCGCTCTACCGCCTCGTGGAGTGGCAGATGATCGCGTACGACCAGCTCGGTACGGTCCCCGAGCGGGCGGGCAACCAGCTGGCGGTCGCGCCCGCGGCCGTCATCAACACCTACCGCAGCGTCGACGGCGACTGGCTCACCGTCACCTCCGCCACCACCCGTTCGGTGCGCAACGTGGTCCGTCTGCTCGGCCTGCCCGACGACGAGTTCGCCACCGTCGAGCAGCAGCACGCGGGCCGCGACCGGCTCGACGCGGCGTTGCGCGAGTGGGTCGCCGAGCGCCCCTCGGCAGAGTGCCTGGCGGAGTTCGAACGTACCGAGGTGGTGGCCTCCCGCGTCTTCACCGCCGCCGACATCGCGGCCGACCCCGTCTACGCCGAGCGCGAGGACATCATCACCGTCGACGACCCCGACCTCGGCCCGGTGCGGATGCAGGCCGTCATCCCGCACTTCCGCCGCGCCCCCGGCGCGGTGTGGCGCACCGGCCCGGCGCTCGGCGAGGACAACGACCTGGTGTACGGGCAGTGGCTCGGCATCGACGGCAAGCGGCTTGCGGGGCTGGAGGACGACGGTGTCATCTGAACCGGCCCGGTTCCCGCTGCGCTCCCTCCTCTTCGTCCCGGGCAACAGGACCGATTGGCTGCCCAAGGCTGAGGCGGCGGGCGCCGACGCCGCGATCCTCGACCTGGAGGACGCGGTCCCCGACGAGGGCAAGGCGGCGGCGCTCGACGCGGTGACCCGCGCGATCGACGCTGTGGGCGCGTCGTCCCGCATGCGGCTGTTCGTACGGATCAACCCGCTCGACCGCGCGGCGGGCTGGCAGTCCGCCGACGAACTGCGCGCCGTGGCCCGCCCCGGCCTTTACGGCATCGTGCTGCCCAAGGTCGCCCACGCCGACGACGTGACGGCCGCCGACCGGATGCTGGCGTGGAGCGAGCGCCACCACGGGCTGTCCGAGGGCCACTTCGCGCTCGTCCCCCTGCTGGAGACGGCGCGTGGGCTGCGCGAGGCGTACGCCATCGGCCGCGCCGCCGACCGCGTCGCCCACCTGGGCGCGCTCACCGGCCCCGGCGGGGACGTGGAACGCGCCGTGGGCTACCGCTGGACCCCGGAGGGCGACGAGACGCGCGACCTGCGCGCCCGGGTCCTGCTCGACGCCCGCGCCGCGGACTGCCCCCACCCGGTGGCCGGGCTGTGGACCGATATCGCGGACCTCGGCGGACTGCGCCGCTTCGCCGAGCAGAACCGGGCCCTGGGGTACGAGGGGATGGCGGTGATCCACCCGTCCCATGTGCCGGTCGTGAACGAGGCGTTCTCGCCCGGTCCCGACGAACTGGCCCGGTGCGCGCGGCTGATCGCGGCGGTGGAGGAGGCCCAGGCGCGGGGGGCCGGGGCGGTGCGGTTCGAGGGGCGGATGGTGGACGAGGCGATGGCGGCCACGGCCCGCCGCACCCTCGCCCTGCGGACGGATCGCTGAGGCGCGGGTTCGCCCTCCGGGGTGCGTGGGGCGGTGCCGCCGTTGTTCGGTACCTCGCGGGCGACGTACCGATGCGAGCACCGGGGCCTGCGCGCTCGCACCCTTCGGCCCGGCGCGGGCCGGTCGGACGGTCGCCCGTGGCGGTTCCGCGTCAGCGTTCGGGGCGAGGGGGTTTTCTCCCCTGCCCCGCCCCTTCCCGAAACGGGGGACACCCCCGGCCGCCGGTTCGCTCCGCTGCGCCCTGGCCGCCGGCATCGGGCCTGCCCGGCCACCCCGGGGGCCCGGCTGCGTGGCGAGGCCCCTTCACGGCGCCCAGCCAGCCCGATGGGGGCGCTACGCGCTCGCCTCGGTGGAGGGCGGGCCGTACGGCTGCGGCCGGGCGTGGACCGGCGACTCCGGCGCAGTGCGGCTGGCCGGGGCCTTCGGCACCAGCCCGGGACGGGCGCCCCGCCCCGGGCGCCGAGCAACGAGCGGCAACGGCGGGTCCGGGAAGAACGGGGCCACGCGCCCGCCCCGAGCAACGAGAACGTGCCCGGCGACCTCGTCACCGACCGCACGGTCGGACCCGGCACCGTAAACCGCCCCGGAACCGCACCCCGGCCCTCAATCCTCCAGCACCGTCAGATCGAGCCGGGCCAGCCGGGCCGGGTCGGCGAGGATGTCGATCGCGGCGATCTTCCCGTCCGTGACCGTGAAGCCCAGCACCGAGGCCGGCCTGCCCGCGCGGGTCCCGACCACCCCGACGGCCCCGTTGACCAGCACGGGCCGGGGAACGGAGTCCTCGCCCCCGCTGCGGGCGAACGTGAGCGCCTGGTTGGCGACGCCCTCCGCCCCGCGCACCTCGCGGGGCCCGGCCGGTGCGGCGGCTCCGTAGTCGGCGCGGAGCACGACGTCCGGGTCGAGCAGGGCGATGAGCCCGTCGAAGTCGCCCTCGCGCGCGGCGGCGAGGAAGGCGTCGACCACCGTGCGCTGCCGGGCCAGGTCCGGGTCCGGGAGGGGCGCCGCGCCCCGCACACGGCGGCGGGCGCGGCTGGCGAGCTGACGGGCCGCGGCCGGGGTGCGGCCGACGATGGGCGCGATCTCGTCGAACGGCACGCCGAACAGATCGTGCAGGACGAACGCCAGCCGCTCGGCGGGAGCCAGCGCGTCGAGGACGACCAGCAGGGCGAGGCCGACCGAGTCGGCGAGCAGCGCCTGGTCCTCCGGGTCGACCCCGCCCGTACCGCTGAGGACCGGGTCCGGCACATGCGCCCCGAGGGGTTCCTCGCGCCGCGCGGTGCGCGAGCGCAGCATGTCGAGGCACACGCGGCCGACGACCGTCGTCAGCCAGCCGCCCAGGTTCGTCACCTCGCTGGTGTCGGAGCGGCTGAGCCGCAGCCAGGCCTCCTGGACGGCGTCGTCGGCCTCGCTGAGCGAGCCGAGCATGCGGTAGGCCACCGCCCGCAGATGGCCGCGGTGTGCCTCGAAGGTCTCCGCCAGGTACGCGTCTCCGCCCATCGGCCCGCTCGCCCCTCTCTCCTCGTCCGGTGTCATCGACACACTGACGTACGGGCCGGGGCCGATGTGACAGAGCGACGGCCACCGCGTACCGGTACGCCCGTTCAGCCCCTCAGCCCTTGACGCACCGCGGCCCCCTCACTACAAAACTTGGGAGCGCTCCCAAAGGCCGTCATGCTCCGAGCAGTCCGCAAGGACCGACCGCTCCCCCACCCAGGAGTCGCCCATGCGTACGATCGCCCCCACCGCCCCCGCTGCCCGCTTCGTGGCGGCCGTGTGCGCCGCCCTCGCCGCCCTGCTGCTGTCCCTGCCATCCCTCGCGCCACCCGCCCATGCCGCCGCCGCACCGGAATTACGCGCCGTCGGCGGATTACACGTCGCGGGCGGCAAGCTGGTCGAAGGCAACGGCACCCCCTTCGTGATGCGCGGCGTCAACCACGCCCACACCTGGTACGCCGGCCGGACCACCCAGGCGCTCGCCGACATCAAGGCGCTCGGCGCCAACACCGTGCGGGTGGTGCTGTCCACCGGGGACCGCTGGGCCAAGAACGACACCGCCGACGTGGCGAACGTCGTCGCGCAGTGCAAGCGCAACCGGCTCATCTGCGTGCTCGAAGCGCATGACACCACCGGCTACGGCGAGCAGGGCGGCGCCGTCACCCTCTCCCGCGCCGCCGACTACTGGATCAGCGTGCGCGGCGCCCTCGCGGGCCAGGAGGGCTACGTCGTCGTCAACCTCGGCAACGAGCCGTACGGCAACACCAACGCCACCGCCTGGACCGCCGGCACCAAGGCCGCCATCCGGAAACTGCGCACCGCGGGAATCCACCACGCGCTGATGGCCGACGCCCCCAACTGGGGCCAGGACTGGACCTTCACCATGCGCGACAACGCGGCCGCCGTCCTGGCCGACGACCCGGACCGCAACACCGTGTTCTCCGTCCACATGTACGGAGTCTTCGACACCGCCACCGAGGTCAAGGACTACCTCACCCGCTTCACCAATGCCAAACTCCCGCTCGTCGTAGGCGAGTTCGGTCACAACCACTCCGACGGCAACCCCGACGAGGACGCCATCATGGCGAACGCCCAGACGCTCGGCGTCGGCTATCTGGGCTGGTCCTGGAGTGGCAACAGCGGCGGTGTCGAATACCTCGACATGGCCACCGGATTCAACGCCGCGGCGCTCACCAGCTGGGGACAGCGGATCTTCAAGGGTGCGAACGGCATCGGCTCGACGTCCAGAGAAGCGACCGTCTACGGCTCCTGAGCCACAACTCCCCGGACAGCAAAGGATCTTTCCACCATGCCCAAACGTACCGCGCCGCACACCGCCCGCACCGCCGCCGCGCTCCTGGCCGGAGCACTCCTGCTCGCCGCCGCGCCCGCCACCCAGGCGGCCGTGACCACGGCGCCCTCGGCCGTCCAGGTCAACCAGCTCGGCTATCTGCCGGACGGCCCCAAGCGCGCCACCGTCGTCAGCGCGAGCACCACCGCCCTGCCCTGGCAACTTCGCGACGCCTCCGGCGCGACCGCCGCCTCCGGCACCACCACCGCGCGCGGCGCCGACGCCGCCTCCGGTGACTCCACCCAGTTGGTGGACTTCTCCTCGTACCGGGGAACGGGCACCGGCTACACCCTCACCGTGGACGGCCGGACCAGCCATCCGTTCGACATCCGCGCCGACCTGTACGACGGGCTGCGTGCGGACGCGATGTCCTTCTTCTACCAGCAGCGCTCCGGCACCCCCATCGAGGCGCGGCTCGCGGGCACTGCGTACGCGCGCCCCGCAGGCCACCTCGGTGTCGCGCCCAACAAGGGCGACACCAGCGTGCCGTGCCAGCCCGGCGTGTGCGACTACGCGCGCGATGTCCGCGGCGGCTGGTACGACGCCGGTGACCAGGGCAAGTACGTGGTCAACGGGGGCATCGCGACCTGGCAGCTGGTGAACTCCTTCGAGCGCGCCAAGCAGTCGGGACACGCCGCCGCGCTCGGCGACTCCACCCTGCGCGTGCCCGAGCGGGGCAACAAGGTGCCCGATGTGCTCGACGAGGCGCGCTGGGAGCTGGAGTTCCTGATGCGGATGCAGATCCCGGACGGGAAACCGCTCGCGGGCATGGCCTTCCACAAAATCCACGACGCGGCCTGGACCGGGCTGCCGACCCGCCCCGAACAGGACGCCCAGCCGCGCGAACTCCACCCGCCCTCCACCGCCGCCACCCTCAACCTGGCGGCCGCGGCGGCCCAGTGCGCCCGGGTCTACGCCCCTTACGACGCGGCCTTCGCCGCCCGCTGCCTCGCCTCCGCCCGCCGCGCCTGGACCGCCGCCCAGGCCCACCCCGACCTGCTCGCCCCGGACTCCGACGGCACGGGCGGCGGCGCGTACGGGGACACCCGGGTCGGCGACGAGTTCTACTGGGCGGCCGCCGAGCTGTACGCCACCACCAAGGAGACCCGCTACCGCGACGCGGTGACCTCCTCCCCGCTCCACACCGCGGACGGCGTCTTCACACCCGGCGGTTTCGCCTGGCCCGACACCGCCGCCCTCGGCCGCATCACCCTGGCCACCGTCCCGAACGGCCTGCCCGCCACCGACCTCGCCCGCGTCCGCGCCTCGGTGGTCACCGCCGCCGACGGCTACCTGGCCACCATGGCCCGCCAGGGATACGCCGTCCCGCTGCCCACCGACGGCTACGTCTGGGGCTCCAACGGCCAGGTGGCCAACAACGCGAGCGTCATCGCCCTCGCCTACGAACTCACCAAGCAGCCGCGCTACCGCACCGGCGCCCTGGAGGCCCTGGACTACCTGCTCGGCCGCAACGCCCTGGGCCAGTCCTACGTCACCGGCTACGGCGAGCACTCCTCCCTCAACGAACACCACCGCTTCTGGGCCCACCAGTACGACGCCACCCTCCCCAACCCGCCCGCGGGCTCGTTCGCGGGCGGCCCGAACGCGGCACTTCAGGACCCGGTGGCCCAGGAGAAGCTGGCGGGGTGCGCCCCCGCGAAGTGCTACATCGACGACATCGGCTCGTACTCCACCAACGAGGTGGCCATCAACTGGAACGCCCCGCTGGCGTGGCTGGTGGCCTTCGCCGCCGAACGCTGAGCGTCGCGCGTCACGGGGCTGACACGATGTCCCCATGACGGGCGACGCCACTCCGGCAACCCAAGCGCTGGCTCTGCTCAGCGACCGTTTCCCGCACGCCCTGGGCGCCGTGCTAGGCGGCTCGGCCGCCCAGGGCCGCGCGGCCCCGACCAGCGACCTGGACGTGGTCGTGATCCTCCCGGACGGGGACACCAGCCGTCGCGAGGTGGTACGCCACGACGGCCGCCTCGCCGAACTCTTCCTGCACACCGTCGCGGACGCCCCGCGGCACTTCGAGCGGGACCGGACCCTCCGCCGCGGCACCGTCCTCTTCCTCTACGACCAGTGCCTGATCCTGACCGACCCCCACGGCCACGCGTCCCGCCTGCGCGACCGGGCGCGCGCGGTGTTGGCGTCCGGCCCTCCGCCTCTGGCCCCGGCGGAGTGGGAGCGCGGACGCTACGTCCTCACCTGCTTCATGGACGACCTGACGGACACCTCACCGGCCGACCGTTACGAACAGCTCTCCCTCGCCGACTTCACCCTCCGCGAGGCGGCGCACCTCCTCATCGCCCACCACGGCGGCTGGACGGGCATCGGCAAGTGGCTGCCCCGCAGGCTGCTGAGCGCGGACCCGGTACGGGGCAAGGCCCTGCTGGAGGGCCACCGGGCCGTGGCCGAACGCGCGGACCCCACCCCGCTGGCCGCGGCCGCGGAAGCCGTCCTCGCCATCCTGGGCGGCCCGCTGCGGGAGGGATACACCCAGCGCTGGGACGTCCGGGGAGACGCCGGGGAGTAGGGTGCCGGGTCACCGGAGCGAGATTCCCCACGAAGGGAAAGCGCATGGCCTGGGGCCTGGTCACGGTGTTACGGGAGCGCAACGCCCGCTTCTATCTGACGGGGGTGGTCGTCTCCGGATTCGGGGACTCGGCCATGACCCTGGCCGCCGGGGTGTGGGTCAAGGAACTCACCGGTTCCAGCAGCCTCGCGGCGCTGGTGAGCGTGTGCGTCTGGGCACCGGCCCTGCTGGGGCCGTTCCTCGGCACGCTGGCCGACCGGGTGCGGCGGCGGCCGCTCCTGATCGCCACCAGCCTCGTGCTGGCCGCCCTCATGACGGCACCGCTCGCCGTGCGTTCCCCGGACGACGTCTGGTTGCTCTTCACCGTGCTGGCCCTGGTGGGCGTGGGCGCCGTGCTCACGGGGGCGGCCGAAACGGCGCTGGTGGCCTCCGCGGTACCCGGCGAGCTGCGCGGGGACTTCAACGGATTGGTCCGTACGGCGATCGAGAGTACGAAGCTCCTCGGCCCCCTGACGGGAGCGGCCCTGTTCACCGTGGTGGGCGGGCCGACCGTAGCGGCCCTGGACGCCGCCACGTTCGCCCTGGCCGCACTCGCGTTCTGCCTGATCCGGGTGCGCGAGCCCGCGCCGGCGAAGGGGGCGGCGCGAAACTGGTGGGCCGAGACGGCAGAGGGGCTCTCCTGCCTGTGGCGGCACCGAGCGCTGCGGTCACTGGTGCTCGCCGGTGGCTGCGCCATGGCGGCGGCGAGCCTGCGGAGTACGGCCACCTACGCGCTGCTCGACACCGGGCTGCACCGGCCCGCGGCGCTGGCGGGCGTGATCGCGCTGGTTCAGGGAATCGGGTCGGTCATCAGCGGCCTGACGGCGGGCGCGCTGCTGCGCCGTATGCCCGCGCGCCGCGTCTCGGCGATCGGCCTCGCCCTCTGCGCACTGGGCTCGCTCGCCTGGGCCACTCCCTGGCTTCCCGTGGTCCTGGGCGGCAGCCTGGCGACGGGCCTCGGCCTGCCGTGGCCGCTCATCGGCGCGATGACGTCCGTCCAGGCGGAAACCCCGGGCAAACTCCTCGGGCGCGTCGCGGCGTCCGCCCAGACCCTCATCTTCGCGCCCACCGGGCTCGCGCTGCTCCTGGGCACGGCCATGGTCGCCACCCTCGACTACCGCGTGCAGCTCCTCTCGTCGGCCGCACTGCTGGTGGTCGCCGCCACGTTCAGGGCACCCGCCACCGCGGGGAGCGAGCCACCGGCCGGTGCCGCACCACGCACGCTCGCGAGCGACGACGCGCGGCCCGGCCGGTGACCCTTCGCGCTCAGCCCGGCAGCTGGGCCTCGATCGCGCCCACGACCTCCGCCGCCTCCGGCTCGGTCCGCGGCCGGAAACGCCCGACCACGTCGCCCTGCGGCGAGACCAGGAACTTCTCGAAGTTCCACTGCACATCCCCGGCCTCCCCCGCCGCATCCGGGGTCCGGGTCAGCTCGGCGTAGAGCGGATGCCGCTGCTCGCCGTTGACGTCGGTCTTCTCCAGCAGCGGGAAGGAGACACCGTACGTGGTCGAGCAGAACGTCTCGATCTCCTCCGCCGTCCCCGGCTCCTGCCCCGCGAACTGGTTGCACGGAACCCCCAGCACGGTGAACCCGCGCCCGCCGTACCGCTGCTGCAACCGCTCAAGACCCTCGTACTGCGGCGTCAGCCCACACTTGGACGCCACGTTGACCACCAGCACCGCGGCACCCTGATGCGCGCCGAGCGTGGTCGGCTCGCCGGACAGTGTGCGCAGGGGAATGTCGTACAGACTCATCGCGGATACCACCTTCGTCGTCAGCCGATGCGCCCAATCTATGCCCTCGGGCAATACGCCCGTCGGGCCGCCGGGCACACCGTCCGGGCCGGTGAGCGCGTCCTGCACGCCGGTCCACAACCAGTCGGCGTGGTTGTCGTCGGCCTCGGCCACCGCCTGGGTGATGAGGCTCACGGCGGCCACGGTCCCCACCCGGGCCAGGGCCTCGGCGGTCTGCCGCGTCACCGCCGTGTCCCCGGCGTCCAGCAGCAGCCGCGCCAGGGCTTCCGCGGCCTCGGGGACCTCGGCGAAGGAAGCGAGGTCACGCCCGGCACGGGCACGTCGCGACCACGAGGGGGACGAAGCCCCGGCCAGCGCCGCCCGCAACCCACTCGTCATCTCCGACACCCCCAGACGGTCTCATGCCGAGCGGGGACGGACGAGCCCCGAAGGGGTCCTGTTCAGGCGTGGTCGGTCATCGCCACCGCCAGGCCCGCGGTTCCCGCTCCTTGGTGGAAGGCCCCGTTCTCACCCAGGGCGCGGTCGACACTGGCGTGGATCGACTTGTGCAGGGCGTCCTCGGTGAGTTCCAGTTCCGCGAGGAGTTCACCACGTGATCCGTGGTCGAGGAACTGTTGAGGAATGCCCATCACGTGGACCGGAGCGGTGACACCGGCATCGGACAGTGCCTGTGTCACGGCTACGCCCACGCCTCCCATGCGTCCGCTGTCCTCCACGGTGACGATGTGACGGTAGCCGCGGGCCAGGCGGACGAGCCCCTCCGGGACCGGCTTGACCCACCTCGGGTCGATCACCGTGGCGCCGACCCCGTCGTCGGAGAGCCGGTGCGCCACCCGCACGCACGCGCCTGCCATGGCGCCCACCCCGACGATCAGTACGTCGCGCTGCCCGGACTCGTGCAGCACGTCGACGCCGTGCCTGCGTTCGAGCGCGGGTACGGCGGACTCGACCGCTCCCTTGGGGAAACGCAGGGCCGTCGGCGCGTCCGTGACGTCGACGGCCTCGCGAAGCTCCTCGCGCAGCGTGTCGGCGTCCCGGGGGACGGCCACGCGCAGCCCGGGAACCATGTTGAGCAGGGACAGGTCCCACATGCCGTTGTGGCTGGCACCGTCACTGCCGGTGATACCGGCTCGGTCCAGTACGAACGTCACACCGCACCGGTGCAGGGCAACGTCCATGAGGAGCTGGTCGAAGGCCCGGTTCAGGAACGTCGAGTACACGGCGACGACGGGGTGCAGGCCGGCCATCGCCATGCCGGCCGCCGAGGTGACCGCGTGCTGTTCCGCGATACCGACGTCGAAGAACCGGTCGGGGTGGCGCTTGCCGAACTCATCCAGTCCGACCGGCCCTTGCATGGCCGCCGTGATGGCTGCGACCTTCGGGTTCTCCTCGCCGATCTCGGCGATTTCCGCGGAGAAGACGGAGGTCCAGCTCGGGGAGCCCGCCGAAGACGCCTCGCCGGTACGGGAGTCGATCCTTCCCACGGCGTGGAACCGTTCGGCCTCGTCTCGTTCGGCAGGGCTGTATCCGCGCCCCTTCTCCGTGATGCAGTGGACGATGACGGGACTTCCGAACCCCTTGGCGAGACGCAGGGAGTTCTCCAGCTCGGCGATGTCGTGACCGTCCACCGGCCCGACGTACTTGATGCCGAGATCCTCGAAGAGCGCTTGCGGTGCCACGATGTCCTTGAGTCCCTGTTTGACACCGTGCAGGGTCTCGTAGACCGGATTGCCCACGACGGGCGTGCGTTCGAGGGCTTCCCTACCGGCCGCCAGGAACCGCTCGTACGCCGGCAGGGTCCGCAGCGCCGAGAGGTGCCTGGCCAGCCCTCCGACCGTGGGCGAGTAGGAGCGGCCGTTGTCATTGACGACGATCACCAGGGGCCTGGAGCTGCCCGCCGTCGCGATGTTGTTCAGAGCCTCCCACGCCATTCCGCCCGTCAGAGCGCCGTCTCCGATGACCGCCACCGCGCACCGGTCGACCTCGCCGCGCACGGCGTACGCCTTGGACAACCCGTCGGCGTAGGCGAGGGCCGTGGAGGCGTGGGAATTCTCGACCAGGTCATGCGCGGATTCGGCCCGCGACGGGTAGCCCGACAGGCCGCCCTTCTTACGGAGGGTGGAAAACCTGTCCCGACGTCCTGTGACAATCTTATGGACGTAGGACTGGTGTCCGGTGTCCCAGACGATGGAGTCCGTGGGGGAATCGAACACCCGGTGCAGCGCCAGGGTGAGTTCCACCACGCCGAGATTGGGGCCCAGGTGACCGCCGGTCTGTGAGACCTGCTCGATGAGGAAGGTGCGCACCTCGGAGGCCAGGCGTTCTAATTCCCCCTCGGACAGGCCGTGCAGGTCTTTCGGGGAGCTGATCTCGTTGAGCAACTGCACCACGGGACTTCCTTTCTGGTCTGTTTCCCTGGAGTTCACAGGCCGGCGAGTGCGCGCTTCAACCCGCTGACGACTTCGGGGGAACCGGCGAGAAAGGCGTCGACCTGCCCCGCTCGAACGGTTTCACATTGGCCTCCGGCAGCCCTCACGAGAGCTATTCCAGCCGCGATGTCCCAGATGCTGAGATTGATTCCGACGTAGCCGTCGAGCGAGCCGTCGGCCACCGAGAAGAGGTCACAGGCGGCGGACCCCACCCAGCGCCAGTCCTGGACGTGCGAGACCAGGACCGGCACGATCTGCCGCAGGGTGAACGCCCGCGCGGTGGCGTCATGGCACAGGCCGACCGCGACCAGGGCCTCGTCCACCTTGACCGAGGAGACGGACATCGGGTACTCGGCACTGGCGTAGATCCGGCCGCCCTCGGCGGCGGCCCAGTCTCCGTGAGCAGGCCGGACCACGGCACCCGCAAAGATCCCGTCGCGTGACTCGAGGCCGACCGAGACGGCGAAGTCGCGTCGCCCGTGCACGAAGTTCGTGGTCCCGTCGATGGGGTCGATCACCCAACGCAGCCCGGAGGTCCCCTCCCGCGCCCCGGTCTCCTCGGCGAGGATTCCGTCGCTCGGACTTCGATCCGAGAGATGGTCGATGATGGCGCGCTCCGCTTCCTTGTCGGCGCGCGTCACGAGGTCGTAGCGGGCTCCCTTGCTGGCGATCGTCTGGAGAAATCCCGCCGCGTGTTCATCAATTGCCCTGGCACCCTCCTTCGCCGCCTCCAGCGCCAGGGCTGCGTACGTTAAGTCCACGCCCCCCTGTATCGAAGTGACCAGCATTTCGTTTTCACTCATCGATACCCCACGAATCGGCATGCCGCTGAATGGCTCCGTACAGCAACCATCCTTGCTTACGGAGCGATATCACGCGAGTCACTTCAAGTGACATCGATGTAAACGACATCGATTGTCTTGATCCGTTTCGCTGAATAGCTTCACCTCATGACGGCAGCAAGGGCTTGCCGCCGGGCGACGGAGAGCGTTACTTCGGGTTGCACGCCGGACGGGGCGGTGTCCGGGTTGCGGCATTTCCGGCATCTATCGGAGCACCGAATCAGCCATTGCCCCTTCGCGCGCCGCTACCGCGACGTCAAGCCTTGAGGCCGGAATCGATTGAATCCACTTTCCCTTCACGAAGACGTAAGGGACTGTTGTCCCGCGCGGGCGATCAGGATGCGTTCAGGTACTCGATGGCAGGTTCGGGCCCATGACCTCCGAGACATCCGAGACATCTGAAATCTCCCGGACTTCCGAGACCGCACGGTCGCGTCACCGGCCGCGCTGGAACAAGGTGCCCGAAGTAACCGTCTACTTCTGGGTCATCAAGGTGCTGTGCACGACGGTCGGTGAGACCGCGGCCGACCTGCTGAACGAGAAGGCCGGGCTCGGCCTGACGGGCGTGTCCGCGCTGATGAGCGCGCTGCTGGCCGTGGTGCTGGTGGTGCAGTTCCGGACCCGCGCCTACCGCGCGGGGGTGTACTGGCTGGCCGTCGCGCTGATCAGCGTGGTCGGGACGCTGGTCAGCGACAACCTCACGGACAACATGGGCGTGCCGCTCGAGGTGAGTACGACGGTGTTCGCGATCGTCCTGGCGCTCGTGTTCGTCGCCTGGTACCGGCGGGAGCGCACGCTGTCCATCCACAGCGTCGACAGCCCGAGCCGCGAGTCCTTCTACTGGCTGGCGGTGCTGTTCACCTTCGCCCTGGGAACGGCGGCCGGTGACCTGGTCTCCGAGCGGATGAGCCTCGGGTACTGGCTGTCCGCGGTGCTGTTCGCCCTGGCCATCGCCGCGGTCGCGGTCGCCCGCTTCGCCCTCGGTCTCGACGCGGTGTGGAGCTTCTGGATCGCGTACATCCTCACCCGCCCGCTCGGCGCCTCCGTCGGCGATTACCTCTCCCAGCCGACCGGGGGCGGCGGTCTCGGGCTGGGCACGGTCGTGACCAGTGTGCTGTTCCTGGCGGTCATTCTCGGCCTGGTCGTGTTCCTGGCGGTGACGCGCAAGGACGTCACCGAACCGGAGCTTGCCGCTCGGCAGAGGGCCTGAGGCCCCGTCAATCCCCAAGCGGGTGTTCAGGATGCGTTCAGGCTGCCGCTGACACAGTCGTACGTCGCGGCCGCGCGCGGCCGGTCCATCCCATGGGCGCCCGGGCCCTTCGGCCCGGGCGCCCTGTCCCCGATCAAGAGGGAGCACGTGACATTGGGGAAGCCAGAAGTCCTCACCGACCTCGACGTCGCCAGTACGAGCGGGTCGGTGATGAAGAAACTGCCCGAAGTCACCCTGGCCTTCTGGGTCATGAAGATCGCCGCGACGACCCTCGGCGAGACGGCCGGGGACCTCTTCGCGCAGACCCTGAAGCTCGGCTACTTCCTGACCACGATCGCGCTGTTCCTGGTCTTCGTGGTGACCCTGGTGGTCCAGCTCAGGTCCAACCGCTACCACCCCTTCTTCTACTGGACCGTGATCCTGTCGACCAGCATGGCCGGCACGACCATGTCCGACTTCATGAACCGTGACGCCAGCGCCGCCTACCTCTCGGGCGGCGCCACGTCACTCGGCTGGGGCCCGCAGGGGCTCGGCCTGGGCTATCCGGTCGGCGCGGCGATCCTGATCTCGATCCTGCTGGCGATCTTCCTGGCGTGGAAGGTGAGCGGGATGACGTTCCAGATCCGGGACATCGTCACCTTCCGGGGTGAGGCGCTGTTCTGGTCGGCCATCCTCGTCTCCAACACGCTCGGCACGTCGATGGGTGACTTCCTGTCCGACAGCTCCGGTCTGGGCTACGCGGGCGGCGCGCTCCTGGTCATCGGGGCGCTGGCCGTCCTCCTCGCGCTGATGAAGGCCCCCGCGGTGCCGAACGTGCTGCTGTTCTGGATCGCCTTCGTCCTCACCCGGCCGCTCGGCGCCACCGCGGGTGACTTCCTCACCAAGCCGGTCGCCAAAGGTGGCCTCGACCTGGGCACGGCGGGCTCGTCGGCGGTCCTGCTGGCCGTCCTGTTCGGGTTGATGGCCCACGCCCACGTGCAGGAGCGCCGCACCTCGGACCCGCGGAGTGCGGAGCGGGAGACGGTCAGCCAGCGGGCAGGGTGACGGTGAAGCGCGCCCCGGGCGCGTACGCGGCGTCGTAGGACACCTCGCCGCCCACGGAGCGGGCCAGACGGCGCGCGAGCGGGAGTCCCAGGCCCGCTCCGTGGTGGCCGTCGCCGGGGTCGGCGCGGCGCCCCGGCTGGAACAGCTCACCGGTGAACGCCTCGGGTACGCCCGGGCCGTCGTCGGTGATGTCGATCGCCACGGCACCGGGCACGCGCCGCCCGGAGAGGGTGACGGCGGAACGGGCGTAGCGGCCGGCGTTGGCGAGCAGCGGGCTGACGACGCGTTCGAGGAAGGCCGGTGTCACCCCGGCCTCCAGCCGCGTGTCCCCGGCCGCCACCACGGCTCGCACCCGCGCCGGGGTGTCCAGTTGCTCGGCCATGCGGCGCAGCACGGGCACGACATCGGCCGTACCGGCGGCCGTCGAGGCGTCGGCGGGGTTGTCACGGGCGTCGCGCAGGAGCGTGTCGCAGATGACACGCATGGACTGGGCGGCCTGGTCGATCACCTCGTGAGTGGCGCGGGTCTCGGCGGCCGAACGGGGCCGGGCCCGCCACCAGTCGAGCTCGGCGATGATCCGGGCGAGCGGGGTGCGCAGCTCGTGGGACAGCTCTCCGGTCAGCTGCTGCTCATGACGCAGCACGGCCCTTATGCGGTCCAGCAGCGCGTCCAGTGAGGTGCCGAGACGGGTAAGTTCGGCGGGGCCTCCCGCGGTGCTGAAGCGGTCGTCGGAGGCCACCGCGCTCCACTGGGTGGCCTGATCGGTCATCGTCCGCACGGGGCGCAGGGCCCGGCCGACCGCGAGACGTGTCAGCACGTAGGCGCATACCAGCATCACCGCGTCCAGTATCAGCGAGCCCAGCAGCAGGGTGTCGGCCGAACTCCGGTACGGGGTGAGGTCGAGGGCCGTCACGACGGTGGCGGTGGCGTCGCCGCCGGGTACGGGCCGGGCGCACAAGCGGACGGGCCGGTGTCCATCGGCGCTGACGGTCGCGCAGTCGGGCGTCCCCCGCGCGGCGATCCGTCCCGCGGTGCGGGTGGGAGGGCTGTTGTCCGAGGTGGAGGGCGGCTTCTCCAGCAGGCGGTTCCCGGCGTAGATCCACACGTTCGTGTCCAGCAGTTGGTCGTGGGCGGTCTCCAGGACACGCACCCGTGGGCCGCTGACGTCGACGGTCGTGGCGACGGCGGCCGCCCGGGCCCGCAGTTCGTCGTCCGCCTGGTGTCGCAGGCGTTGCCCCACCACGTTGTTGAACACGACGGTCAGCACGGTGATGAGCAGCGCGGCGGTGGTCAGCGCGACGAGGGAGAGGCGTCCGCGCAACGTACGGGGAGCCAGGCGGCGCAGCAGCGGCCGGTGCGGCGAGGGTTTCATGACAGGCGGTGTCCGATCCCGCGCGCGGTGGCGATGGTCAGACCGCTGCCCGCCTCGCGCAGCTTGCGGCGCAGCCGGGTCAGATACTGGTCCAGGGTGTTGTCACTGACCTGCCCGCCTTCGGGCCAGCCCGCCCTGACCAGGGCGCGGCGGGGCACGAGGTCGCCGTGCGCGGCGGCGAGCGTGGCCAGCAGCCGGAACTCCGTCGGCGACAGGGCGACCCGGGTGCCGCGCACGGTCGCGCTGTGCCGGACCGCGTCCAGGGCCAGGTCCCCGGCCATGGCGGCGGGTGGGGAAGCGGCCCGTTTGAGCGCCGCGCGCAGCCGGGCGGCGAGCTCGGCGATGTGGAACGGTTTCGGCAGGTAGTCGTCACCCCCGGCGGAGAAGCCGGACAGCCGGTCGGTGAGGTGGTGCCGTGCGGTCAGGAAGACGACCGGGGCGTGGAACCCGCCCGCGCGCATGGCCTGGCACACGTCCCGCCCGTCCGCGTCGGGCAGGCCGATGTCCAGGACGACCGCCGCGATCGCGGCGGTGGCCAGGCGCAGCGCGGTGGCGCCGTCGGCGGCCGGGACGGGGTCGAAGTCCTCGTCGTACAGGCCGCGGCGGAGCACATCACGCAGGGCGTGGTCGTCCTCGACGATCAGGATCTTGCGGCGCACGCTCACGCGGTGAGCGCTCCGGTGCCCAGCAGGCCGAACAGCAGCAGGCCGACGGCGATGCGGTAGATGACGAAGGCGTTGAAGGTGTGCTTGGCGACGAACCTCAGCAGCCAGGCGATCGAGGCGTAGGCGACCACGAACGAGACGGCGGTGCCCACCACGAGGGGTGCGGCGCCGACCCCGGCGCCGACGGCGTCCTTCAACTCGTACAGGCCCGCGCCGGTGAGCGCCGGGATGCCGAGGAAGAAGGACAGGCGGGTGGCGGCCACCCGGTCCAGGTCGAGGAGGAGCGCGGTGGACATGGTGGCGCCGGAGCGGGAGAAGCCGGGGAAGAGCAGCGCGAGGATCTGCGAGCAGCCGACCAGCATGGCGTCCTTGAAGCTCGTGTCGTCCTCGCCGCGTTTGTGGCGGCCCATCTGGTCGGCCACCCACATCACACCGGACCCCGCGACGAGGGAACCGGCGACCACCCACAGGGAGGCGAGCGGGCCCTCGATGAGCGGTTTGGCGGCCAGGCCCACGATCACGATCGGGACGGTGGCGCACAGGACCCACCAGGCGAACTTGTAGTCGTGGTGGTGCCGCTGCTCGCGGTCGACCAGGCCACGGCCCCAGGCGGAGACGATCCGCACGATGTCCTTGAAGAAGTACACCAGCACCGCCGCGATCGCCCCGACCTGGATGACGGCCGTGAAGCCCACCACGGAGGCGTCGTCGACCCGGATGCCCATCAGCCCTTCGGTGATCTTCAGGTGGCCGGTGGAGGAGACGGGGAGGAACTCCGTGATGCCTTCGACGATGCCGAGGACGGCCGCCTGGCCGATGGTGATGGCGCTCATCTGGATCCGTTTCTGGGAGGAATGGCACGGCGCGGTGCGGCCGCGCCCGGTGGGACGGGGGGGGTCAGTGGCGCAGGCGTCGCAGGGCCCGGCCCGCGCGACCGCGCCAGGAGGCCCTGCGGCGCTGCCAGCCGCGGGAGAAACGGGTGGCGGCGAGGTCGCTGAACAACTCCTCGTAGGCGAGGGCGACATGGGCCGGATCGAAGCGGCGGGCCGCGGCGCGGGCGGCCTCGCCCATGCGGTGGCGGCCCGGCTCGTCGGCTATCAGGTCGCACAGCGCGGCGGTCAGCGCCTGCCGGTCGCCCGTCGGGACCAGGCGGCCGTCCACGCCGTCGTCGATGATCTCGGCGGGGCCGAGCGGGCAGGCGGTGGCGACCACCGGTGTGCCGCAGCGCATCGCCTCCACCAGGGTCATGCCGAAGGATTCCGCGTCGGAGGCGGAGGCGACGATCGACACCTTCGCGAACTCGGCCTCGATCGGGGACACCGCCCCCATCAGCTCCGCCCGGTCGGCCACGCCCTGCTCCTCGATCAGTTTCCGGAGCCGTTCCTTGTCGGCGCCCGCGCCGTAGATGCGCAGCGACCAGTCGGGGTGCTTGGCGACGACATCGGTGAACGCCTCGATGAGCAGGTCGAACCGTTTGGCGGGCACCAGCCGTCCGGCCGCGGCGATGATGTGGGCGCGGTCGTCGGCGGGCGGCAGCCCCGGGTCGGGCACGCTGTTGGGGACGGCCAGCATCCGCACGCCCGGCAGCCGCATCTTCGCCCGGTAGACGGCCGCGTCGGCCTCGGTCGTGGTCACCACGGCGTCCAGGTCGCGGTACCAGCGGGTGAGCTGGGCGCGCAGTTTCTTGGTGTGCATGTCGTGGGTGAGGTGTTCCTGGGCGATGCGCAGCGCCCGGTGCGGGGCGAAGCGGGCCAGGTAGACGTTGAGGCCCGGCCGGGTGCCGATGATCACGTCCGCGTCGCAGCTCCGCAGGTACTCCCGCGCCCGCTCGTCGGTGAGGCGGCTGTACTGCTTGTACCGCTTCTCGGCGGTGGGGAAGACCTCGGCGGGCTGGCGCAGCAGCGGGTCGGCCGTGTCGGCGGTGTCCGTGCGTATGTCGACCAGGGGCACCACGGTCACCCGCGGGTCGATGGCGAACCGCGGGCCGGCGCGGTGGCGCAGCATCGACACGACGGTCACCTCGTGCCGGTCGGCGAGCGCGGCGGCGAGATTGAGCGTGGTGCGGATCGTGCCGCCGATCGCGTACACGTTGTGGAGCAGGAAGGTGATCTTCACTCGGCCCTCCCGGGGGTCGGCTCAGCGGTTCGTGGAGGGAGAACCAAAGGCACCGCGGGGTCCTTTCCGACCGTGCGCCGCCCCGGGGCAGCGTTCTGCCCGGGTACGAGCGCATGGCACACTTGGGCAACAGCGGCTTTTACACCGGTGTAGGAGTCCTACACGAGTGTAGGAGATGAGGGAAGGGACGCCAAACCCATGGGCATCCGGACGCCTGGACACGGCCCAAAACGGCCCAACGGTGCACGCGAGGCCGAGATCCTCGAACTGCTCCAGCGGGCCGACGGCGCGCTGACCCCCCGCGAGGTCACCGAGCGCCTCGGCAGCGGGCTGGCCTACAACAGCGTGTTGACGATCCTCACCCGCATGCACACCAAGCAGCTGCTCACCCGCACCCCGCGCGGCCGGGCCCATGCCTACGCCCCCGTGACCGACGACCCCGGCTTCGCCGCCCGCCGCATGCGCTCCGTCCTGGAAGAGCGGTCCGACCGCCAGGACGTCCTCGCCCGCTTCGCCGACGGCCTGTCCACCGACGACGCGGACCTGCTGCGCCAGCTGCTCGACCCCGACCAGTAGGAAGGGGCCCGCCCGGATGCGCATCGCCGTCTACGTCCCCCTGCTGCTCTCCCTGCTCGCCCCGCTCGGGGCGCGCCCCCTGTCGGAGCGGTGCGAGCCGCGCCTGGCGACCTGGCTGCTCACCGTCTCCGCCCTCGTCCTGAGCGCGGCGACCACCATCGCGCTCGGACTGCTGGCCGTCACCGGCCTGATCCGCTTCCCCGAGGTGGCCGGCCTCGGCCACTGGTCGGCACACATCGCGCAGCGCGACGACCCCGCCGAGCTGTCCGTCGCCCTGTGCGCCGGACTGCTGCTCGGTGCCGCCGTCCTCACGGCCGCCCGCATGCTCTGGCAGCGCGCCCGCACCCTGGCCGCCGCCGCCCTGGAAGCGGCCTGCATGCCCACCGAGGACGACCTGGTCGTGGTCGAGGACGAGGCCCCCGACGCCTTCGCGATCCCCGGCCTGCCCGGCCGCGTCGTCGTCTCCACCGGCATGCTGCGCACCCTGGACGAGACCGAGCGCCACATCCTGCTCGCCCACGAGCGCGCCCACCTGGCGGCCCACCACTACGCCTTCGTCGCCCTGACCCAGCTCGGCGCCGCCGCCAACCCCCTGCTGCGCCCCCTCGCCACGGCCGTGACGTACACCATCGAACGATGGGCCGACGAGAACGCGGCCACCGCCACGGGCGACCGCGAGCGGGTCGCCCGCACCGTCGGCAAGGCCGCCCTCGCCGCCCACCACACCCCCGCCCGCACCCCGGGCGCCTCGCTGGCCATCCTCGGCCGCCGCAGTCCCCTCACAGCCGCCGGCCCCGTGCCCCGCCGCGTCGCCGCCCTCCTCGCACCCCCCTTCGGCCGCCACCCCCTCCTCGCCACCGCGACCGCCGCGGTCCTCACGACCGCGGCCCTGTCCATCGCCGAAGCCACCCACGACCTCCACCTCCTCCTGGAAGCCGCCAGCACCCGATAGCCCAGCCCCCGCGGACGCCCCGGCATAATGCTGGACGACTGCCTCGGAACCGCAGTCCCAAAGGGGGAAACATGCAGAACGCAGATGACGGGACAGCCCCCGCCTTAGCCGTGGCGATCGTCGGCCTCGTGGTATGGCGGCAGCTGCACACCCGTCCGGTGCGGCGCAATGGTTCGCTGATCGCACCGGTAGTCCTCGGCGTTCTGGGCATATCAGGGCTCACCCTCGGCATCGCCTCGGCCGACAAGCACCATCCGTTGACCACGGCGCCCGTTGCCCTTCTGACAGCCAGCTTTGCCGTCGCGGCCGGCTTCGGTGTGGCCAGGGCCCGGACCGTACACGTATGGCGTGGGCCCCAGGGTGAGGTGCTGCGCAAGGGAACGGCGGCGACGACCGGACTGTGGATCGCCTCGGTGGCCATGCACATCGGGCTGGCCCTGTGGATCGACCACTCGACCACGACCGGATCGCTGGGGACCGCGTCGTTGTACGCCTACCTGGCGATCGGCGTGGGTACGCAAAACCTCCTGGTCCGCGGGCGCGCCGCCGCATTGTGAGTCGTCGTCGCCGCATCTCGGCGGTAAACGGGTGGGCGGTGGCGACGATGTTCGGGTGGGGCGGTCCGGGCGGTGATCTAGGATTTTCCCACCGGACGGAAACCGCGAGCAGCGAGGAGACCCCGTGGCCGAGCCGCGTTACGCCACGATCTCCGAGGATCTCGTGCGCCGGATCGCCGTTGGCAGGTGGGCGGTGGGCGATCTGCTGCCCACCGAGCCCGAGCTGGCGGCGGAGTACGGCGTGTCGCGGGAGACGCTGCGGCGGGCGTTGCGGCGGGTGGAGTCGCTGGGGCTGATCTCGCGGCGGAAGGGCACCGGCACCCGCGTGGAACGCTCGACGCCGGTCACCGCGTTCGCGGCACAGCTGGGCAGCGTCGAGGAGTTGGCGCAGTACGGCCGGACCGCCGTACGCCACGTCCTGTCGGTGGACCCGGTCACGGTCGACGAGGCGCTGGCCGGGACCACCGGGCTGCCGGTCGGCTCCCGGCAGGTGTGCATCACCTCGACCAGGCAGGACCCGGACCACGCCGACGAGGCGCTGTCGTGGGCGAGGGTCTACGTCTCCCCCGAGGACGCCAAGGCGATCGCCGGTGACCTGGGCATGAGCACCCCGCTGATCTCCGACCTGATCCTGGCCCGTACCGGCCGGGCCGTGAAGCGTGTCGTCCAGCGGGTACGGGCGACGCTGCTCAGCCCCGAGGCGGCCGCCGCGCTGGGTGAGCAGCCGGGCGGCCTGGGGATGGAGCTCACCCGCCGGTACTACGACGAGTCGGGTGCGCTCTTCGAGGTCGCGGTCAGCACGCACGCCGGAGACCGTTTCGTCTACGAAACCGTGCTCGAACGCCGCTGAGGCGGTCCCGCCGAAGGTATTGACAGATCCCCGAACACACCCCAAGTTTGTCTAGACACATCACATGTCTAGACAAGGAGCGGCGCATGAGATCTCAGCAGCACGCCGGAGCCACCCCGTCGCCACCAGCGGCGCGCAAGCCCTGGTACCGGGGGCTGGGGGCCCAGGTCCTCATCGCCATGGCCCTCGGCGTGGCCGTCGGGTTCGCGTTCCCGGACGCCGCGGCCCAGCTGAAGATCGTGGGCGATCTGTTCCTCGCGCTGATCAAGGCGGGCGTCGCGCCACTGGTGTTCTTCACCGTCGTCATGGGCATCGCGTCCGCGGGCGATCTGAAGAAGGCGAGCCGGATCGGGTTCCTGGCGCTGATCTACTTCGAGGTCGTCTCGACCGTCGCCCTCCTGCTCGGCCTGCTGGCCGCCAACGTCTTCGAGGTGGGCAAGGGCGCCGGTTCGCTGAACCCCGGCCAGAACGACGCGCCGTCCGCCGGGGGCGGGGAGCACGGCTTCACCGCCTTCCTCAAGGACATCGTGCCGGACAACTTCGTCGGTGCGTTCAGCTCCGGTCAGCTGCTCCAGGTCGTGGTCCTGGCGGTGATCTTCGGCGCCGGACTCCTCTCGCTCCCGACCCGGACGCGGGAGCGGATCAACGGCGGTCTGGAGCTCGTCTCCGAGGGCTTCTTCGGCTTCGTCAACGTCGTCATGAAGCTCGCCCCGATCGGCGCCTTCGGCGCCATCGCCTACTCCGTCGGCACCAACGGCGGCGCCATGCTGCTGGCCCTGGCCGAACTCGTCCTCGAGTACTGGCTGGTCGTCGCCGTCTTCGTCTTCGGCGTACTGGGTCTGATCTGCGCGGGCGCCGGATTCAACGTCCTGCGCATCCTCAGGTACGTCCGCGTCGAGATGGCCCTCGTCCTCGGTACCGCGTCCTCCGAGGCGGCGCTGCCTGGCCTGCTCAAGAAGCTGACCCGAGTGGGGTGTTCGAAGCAGTCCGTCGGGCTCGTCGTCCCCACCGGGTACGCCTTCAACCTGGACGGCACCTCCCTCTACATGTCCCTCTGCACCGTCTTCGTGGCCAACGCGTACGGGATGCCGATGGACCTGTCGGAACAGTTCGCCCTGCTGCTGATCATGCTGCTCACCTCGAAGGGCGCCGCCACGGTGTCCGGCGGAACCTTCGTCGTCTTCGCGTCGACCGTGGCGGCCACCGGCGATCTGCCCATCGAGGGCGCCGCGGTCCTGTTCGGCGTCTACCGCTTCATGTCGATGGCCACCGCCTTCTGCAACACCTTCGGCAACGTCGTCGCCACCTTCGTCCTGGCCAAGTGGAGCAAGGAGATGGACACGGCACGGGTCGAGCGGGCGCTCGCCGACCCCAAGGCGTTCCTCGCCACAGCCGAACGCGAGGACGCCGAACACGACGGTGTCGAAGACGACACCCTCCCCGCCCCCGCCTCCCTCTCCGCGAAGTGAGACATCCCATGAGCAGCAGCACCGTCTTCGACTCCTTCCTGTTCCGCGACATGTTCGGCACACCCGCCATGCGCGACGTCTTCAGCGACACCGCGTACGTCGAACGCGTCATCGACACCGAGACCGCGCTCGCCCGCGCCCAGGCGAAGACCGGCGTCATCCCGCCGGAGGCCGCCGAGGAGATCACCGCCAAGGCGCGCTTCGACGGGCTCGACCTGGAGCGGCTGCGCACCGAGACGGAGATCGTCGGCTATCCGGTCCTGCCGATCGTCAAGCAGGTCGCCGACCAGTGCGGCGCCTCGGGCGGCTATCTGCACTGGGGCGCCACCACGCAGGACATCATGGACACCGCCGTGATGCTCCAGTGCCAGCGGGGCACGGCCCTCCTCCAGACCCAGCTCGACGGCGTACGCCGCGCCCTGAAGAGGCTCGCCGAGGAACACGTCGACACCGTCACCGCCGGCCGCACCCACCTCCAGCACGCCCTGCCGGTCACCTTCGGCTTCCGGTGCGCCGTATGGCTCTCCGCGCTGGACCGGCACGCCGAGCGGCTGGCACAGGCCCGTGACCGCGCCCTCATGGTGCAGTTCGGCGGGGCGGCCGGCACGCTCGCCTCGCTGGGCGAAGGTCCGGAGGGCCTGGAGACCAGGGCCGTCCTCGCCGCCGAACTGGGGCTCCGCGACCCCGCGATCACCTGGCACGTCGCCCGGGACGGGCTGGTGGAGCTGGTCTCCCTGTTCGCCGCCATCGGCGGCTCGCTGGGCAAGATCGCCTGGGACGTGACGATGATGTGCTCCTCCGAATTCGGCGAGCTGGCCGAGCCGTTCGTCCCGGGACGGGGCGCCAGCTCGACCATGCCGCAGAAGCGCAACCCGATCTCCAGCGAGCTGATGGTCGCCGCGGCCAAGCTGCTGCGGGACAAGGCGTCCTCGATGTTCGACGCGATGATGCAGGACTTCGAACGGGCCACCGGCCCCTGGCACCTGGAGTGGGCCGCCGTACCGGAGTCGTTCCTGCTGCTGTCGAGCTCACTGCACCAGGCGGAGTTCATGCTGTCGGGGCTCGAGGTCGACGTCGAGCGGATGCGCGAGAACACCGCCCTCACCGGCGGCCTCATCGTCGCCGAGGCCGTGATGATGGAGGTCGCGCCCGTACTCGGTCGGCAGAACGCACACGAGATCGTGTACGAGGCATGCCGCACCGCCATCGAGGCCAGGACCACCCTGGAGTCGGAGCTCCTCGGCCACCGCGACCTCGTCGAGCGGATCGGCCCGCGGCGGATAGCTGAACTCTGCGACCCCGCCGCGTACTTGGGCAGCGCGGCCGCGATGACCCGGCAGGTCGTCGGCGAGGCCCGCTGAGGTTCAGGACGAGCGTCCGCCCCGACCCGCTCGGGTCAGGACGGGTGCTCGTCCGGGCCCGCCATCAGCGCCTGATGGGGCTCATTCGCCGATCCCCAGCTCGTCGAGCAGCATCGGCTTGAGAACGGGATCGTCCTCGTAGAAGCGGGAGTGGCAACTGACGCAGACCGGCCCTCCCCCGCGCCCAACCGCCCGCCTCCGCAACCACGTCAGCAACTGTTCCAGCAAGGTGAGATCGTCGCTGTGGAGAACCTGGCGCGAGGACAGGGCCCAGCCGTGGTCAGTCGGTCCGTCGCGGCGGGCCAGTTCGGAGAAGACCACCCCGCCGATCCTCGGATCCGCGGGCCCGCGCTCTGCCAGCAGCGGGTACCGGTCGATCTCCCACTGGCCTTCGGGCAGGGGCTCGCCCTCCTCGTCCACGGCCACGACCGGCCAGCCATCCACCACGATCGTGAACTGCTCCGGGCGCGCGCCATGCCCGAGGTGCCAGCGAAGCTCGGCCATCTCGGCTTCTGTCAGGTCAGCTGGAAGTTCGGCCGTAAGGAGAACCTCATGGATATCCGCCACGCTGCGGCATGCTACCCAGGTCGAACAGACGCCTCCCTGGAGATCACGCCGCGTGCTGCCCGGCGGGCGTGGGATAGGTTCCCCGCCATGAGTGACTTAGGATCCATCGCCTGGCCACCCGCGCCGATCAAGACCGAGCGGCTCTTGCTCCGCGAGTCCGAGGCCCGGGATCGTGCGGCGTTCATCGAGCTGTTCGCCTCGCCGGAGGTGGGCGCCTACATGGGCGGCCATCGAACGCGTGAGGAGTTGGAGCGCACGCTGCCCGAGACGCCCGAGAGGCGCCCCGGACTCTTCGTGATCGAGCTCGACGGAGCGATGATCGGCACCATCGAGCTCAACCGGCGCGACGCGGAGCGTCGGAGTCATGTCCGGCCGGATGCCGGGGAGGCCGAGCTGGGCTATCTGCTCCTGCCCGGGGCGTGGGGGCGCGGGTACGCCGCCGAGGCGTGCGCGGCGGCGCTCGGCTGGTTCGCCGACGCGCGTCCCGGCGAGCCGGTGGTGCTCTGCACCCAGACCGCCAACGACCGCTCGATGCGCCTCGCGGCGAAGCTGGGGTTCACCGAGGTGCGACGGTTCGAGGCGTGGGGCGCCGCACAGTGGATGGGCGTGTGGGCCCCGGCCGCGCCGCCCGCACAGCGCTAACGTGGGGCCCGTGATCGTATGGCTCAACGGCACCCACGGCGCGGGCAAGACAACGACCAGCGCACTCGTGCAGCAGCTGATCCCGGATTCACGGGTGTTCGACGCCGAGAAGGTCGGCGAGACGCTCATGGACATCACGCCGGGGCTGCCCGAGACGGACAACTTCCAGCACTGGCCGCCGTGGCGGCCACTCGTGGTCGAGACCGCGCGCCGCGTACTCGACTACACCGGCGGCACGCTGGTGATGCCCATGACCGTCCTGGTCGAGCAGTACTGGCGCGAGATCAGCGCGGGCCTCGCCCGCCATGACATTCCGGTACGGCACTTCGTCCTCCACGCCGACCAGGACACCCTCCGCGCGCGCATCGCGGGGGACACCGTCCTCGGCCCCGACTCACCGTTCCGTCTCAGATACCTCGAGCCCTACGCCGAGGCGGCCCACACATGGCTGCACGGCGAGGCCGAGGTCGTCGACACCACGCACCTCACGCCCGCCGAGGTCGCACTGAAGATCGCGGAGGCCGTCAAGAACGGAACAGCCGGCGCCGAGCGATGAGTTCGACGGTCACGGCGACGGCGATGGCCTGCACCGCCATCAGCGCGATCAGGACGAACAGCTGCACCGCCCCGGCCATGAGCGGGCTCGCCCCGCCCAGGAGCACACCCACGAACGCCCCGGGAAGCGTCACCAGTCCGACCGTGCGCGTCTGGTCCAGCCCCGGCAGCAGCGCGTCGGACGCGGCCGGACGCGCGATCTCCATGCGGGCGTCCCGGTCGAGGAGGCCCAGCGCCATCGCCGCCTCGACCTCGCCGTGGCGGCGTTCCAGCTCGTCGAGGGCTCGTCGCCCCGCGAGCACCGTCACCGTCATGGCGCCGCCGATGAGGATGCCGCTGATGGGGATGAGCGCGATGCCCTTCAGGGGCACCAGTCCCGTCAGGAGCAGCGCGGCCACCGTGGGGACGACGCCGGCGGCGATCGGCGCGGCGGTCAGCCACCAGGTGCGGTTTCTGGTCAGCCGTCGCCCCGCCGTACGCACGGCGACACCGAACATCACGATCAGGAACGCCGCCAGGCCCGCCGCGTTGGTGGCAGCCCAGGTGATGACCAGGGACACACCGGCGAGCTGCGCCGCCGCACGCACGCCCGCGACGACGATCTCCCGGGGACGGTTGGCCGCGTCGTCGGGAGACAGCCGAAACCAGTAGGCGACCCCCGCTGCCACCGTCAGCAGCACCATCAGCAGCACACCGAGGGTGGGGTTGACCGGCATCAGGGATCTCGCGCTCAGCGTCACGAGCCCCACCGTAAACGCCGCTCACAGCGCAGGACAGCCGTGACCTGTGCCAATGAGGCGCTCTATCGGTTGCTCGCGGTTATTGATCGACTACTCCTAGGCGGCAGGGCGGCCATTCTCTGTGAGTTTCTGTGAGCCGCCGACCGACCGGCCGCCGCGACCTGCCGGTTTCCCTCGGGCGGAACCCCCGGTTCGCAGAACACTCCCAGCCTTGCGCAGATCTCTCGCAGAACGGCGGATCAGCGTGAAGCGATGGGCAGCGTCCCTCCGCGACGGAGGAACATCCACCGGTGTTGTTCCTCACCGCCCGCGACGCACCCGAGGACAGGATCAGCGGGCTCAGGGCGGGCGGGGACGACTACGTCACCAAGCCGTTCAACCTGGAGGAACTGGTCCTGCGCATCCAGGCCATCCTGCGCCGCACCAACGGCCGCCAGCCGGACGGGCGGCTGGTCGTCGGCCCCCTGGAGCTGGACCCCGACAGCCGTCAGGTGAGCCGGGACGGACGCCCCGTGCGGCTCTCCCCCACCGAGTTCGACCTGCTGCGCGTGCTGATGGAGAACGCCGGACACGTCCTGTCCAAGGCCCAGCTCCTCCAGCTGGTCTGGCAGTACGACTTCGGCGGCGACGACAGCATCGTCGCCTCCTACATCAGCTATCTGCGGCGCAAGGTGGACCCGGCCGAGCCGAAGCTGATCCATACGGTCCACGGCACCGGCTACGTACTGCGCAGGCCACGGCAGTGAGCGGAGGCCCGGCGCGCGGGCCGCGCGGCAGACTCTCGCTGCGCGGCCGACTGCTGACGATCTGCCTGCTCCTCCTCGTGGTCGCCCTGCTCGGCAGCAACGCCCTGGTCATCACCCTGCTCCAGCGGGACCTGGTGCACCAGCTGGACGACCGGCTCCGCACCGCCGCCCGCCACGTCGGAGAGGTCGGTGAGGCACGGGCACCGCAGGTGCGCGACACCGTGGAGCAGCAGCTGACCGGCGATGTCTACCTCGCCTACCTCGGCCCGGACGGCCACGTACGGCGGGTCGTCCGGCCGTCCGTGCACAGTGCCCCCGCGCTGCCCCCGCTCGATGCGGCGGCGATCCGCGAACGCGACCGCCGCCCCTTCGAAGTCCCCGCCGCCGACGGCGGCGAAGAGTGGCGGGTGATCGCCGTACGGCTCGACGCGCCGGACGGCCGTATGGGCGGCATGCCCGAACGCGCCCATGTCGACGCCGCGATGAGCCGCATCGAACGGGAAGCGGCCCGGCTGGTCCGGCTGGTCGAGGACCTGCTGCTGCTCGCCCGCCTCGACGAACCCACCGCCGCCGCGGACCTCCCGCTCCACCTCAGCCCCATGGACCTGCGCACCCTGGCCACCGACGCCCTCCACGACCTCCACGCGCTGGACCCACGACGCCCCGTCACCCTCACCGGCCCCGGCCGCGGCCCGCCGGGTGGCGCGCCGGTACTCGGCGACGAGGCGAGACTGCGCCAGGTGACCTCCAACCTCGTCGGCAACGCGGTGGCCCACACCCCGCCCGGCACCCCGGTACGGATCGGCGTCGGCGTCGGCGTCGGCGTCCAGGACGGCCTGGCGGTGCTGGAACTCCACGACGAGGGACCGGGGATGTCCCGGGAGCAGGCCGCCCGTGTCTTCGACCGCTTCTACCGCGCGGACGACGCCCGCGGCCGTACCGAAACCGGAGGCGCCCGGTGACCAATCGGCGGCGTCCGGATCACAACTTGACCACGGACCACACACAAACTTTTCACTTTTCAATTACCGCAGTTATGGTCAGCTCCTCGAGTTTCACTCAAGGGGGGACCATGTCCTGGAATAACCGCCCAACACCGCCGCCTCCGGGTCCGACGCCCCGTCGGCCGAGATGGGCCCGCAAGCGCGTGGCCATACCGGCCGCGGCCACGCTGCTGTTCGTCGGCATGGGCATGGGAGGAGCGGATGGGGAGGACGCCAAGGCGGCGGGCCGGGCCAAGCCCGCGCCCACGGTGACCGTGACGGTCACCGCGAAGCCCGCCCAGATCAAGCACAAGGCCGAGCCGACGCCGACCGTGACGGTCACGAAGACCGTCACGGCCAAGCCCAAGCCCAGTGCCACGCCGAAGCCGAAGGTGACGAGGAGCGCCGAGGCGCCCGCCGACACGTCGACGGGCGGGTCGGGGACGGGCTCTGGATCGGGGTCCGGGTCCGGATCGGGGTCCGGGTCGTCGTCCGGGGGTTCGTCCTCAGGGGCGGCGAGTGGCGCCACGGCCAAGTGCGAGGACGGGACGCTTTCGTACGCCGCGCACCATCAGGGCGCCTGCTCGCATCACGGCGGGGTCGCCGTCTTCTACCGGTGACACGGCGACGGGGCGCGCCGCACCGGCGCGCCCCGTCGTGTGATGGCCCGTGGGGCTACTCCGGCGGGGTCGGGGTCTCGTGGTTGCGGTACATCGCCTGGATGTCCAGCTCCAGCTTGACCGTCGGGCCCACGACCGCGATGCCGCGGGCGAGCATGTTGTGCCAGTTCAGCGTGTAGTCCTCGCGGTGGAGTTCGGCGGTGGCGCGGGCCGCGCAGCGCAGCTCCTGGTCGTATCCGCCGTTTACCGCGCCGAGGTAGGTGGTGTCGAGGGTGACGGAGCGGCTGACGCCGTGCAGCGTCAGGGGCCCCTGGATGCTCCACTTCGCACCGCTGCGCCAGGTGAAGCGGTTGCTGACGAAGTGCAGGTCCGGGTAGTTCTCGACGTCGAGGAAGTCCGCCGAGCGCAGGTGGTTGTCCCGGGTGTTGTTGCCGGTGGAGATGCTGGAGGCGTCGATGAGGACCTCGATGCGGGAGTCCTCCATGCGCTCGGCGACGTGGATGCCGCCCCGGAAACGGGTGAAGCGGCCGTGCACGTTGGCCATGCCGACGTGGCGGGCGATGAACCGGATGGCGGTGTGCGGGGGGTCGAACAGCCAGGTGCCGGGCGGGGGGAGTTCGAGCTGCTGCGAGGCCTCCATCTGGATGTGCTGGGGCTCGGTGCACTGGCCCGGCCTGATGTCGGCGGTGAGGCGATGGGGGTTCAGGCCGCTGCCGGTGAACAGGACGGAGTACTCGCCCGGCTCCAGGGTGGCGACGAACAGCCCGTGGGGGTCGGTGGTGGCCTTGACCGCCTGCTTGGCCGCGCCGCGGGTCGCGGTGATGGTGACCTCGACACCGCCCAGCGGCTGGCCGACGGGGTCCAGCACCTCGCAGCTGAAGGCGCCGGCGCCGATGGGCATGGGGAGGCGGAGACCCGATCCACGGTTCTGGCGCTTGGGGCGCATGCGCCGGAGCAGTGCGAGGGGTGTTGCAGTCATCTCTCTAAGGCTTCTCTCGGTAACGGGGTCTCCCCATGATGGAGGGCGCTGGGGGACGGCACCCATCAGGGGTGGTTGTATCGACCAACGGCCTCGGCCTCGTTCGCACCGCTCATGAGACCGCTCAGGAAACGCTCATGAGGAGGTGGGCGACAACACGAGGTCGAAGACGGTGAGACGAAAGGGGGTGCTGACACCGTAACGGGTGGCGAGACCCTCGTCGTCGACCAGGGTGAAGTCCTGCACCAGGCTCCGCTTGACCGCGAACACCGCGTCGGACTCGGCATAGGGGCTGCCCGCCACGAAGACATGGGTGGTCAGGGTGGCGTGGCCGGTGGCCCCGGCGATGACGTGGATGTGCGCGGGCCGGTACGGATGTCGCCCGGTGGCGCGCAGCAGGGCGCCGACCGGCCCGTCGGTGGGGATGGGGTACGGGCTCGGTACGCACGTACGGAACCAGAAGCGGCCCTCGGCGTCGGCGGTGAACAGCCCGCGCCCGTTGCCCTCCGGCTGTACGCCCGGCTGCTGCACATCGTAGAAGCCCTGGTCATTGGCCTGCCAGATGTCCAGCACTGCGCCGGGCAGCGGGCTGCCGTCGGTGCCGGTCACCCGGCCTTGGACGACGCAGGGCTCGCCGGTGCCCACCAGGTCGATGGTGTCGCCGAGTTCGCGGCGCGGCGATCCGGTCAGGTGAAAGGGGCCCAGAACGGTCGGTTCGGTGGCTCCCTCCGCCCCGCGTCCGTTGATCGTCTCGATCAGCATGGAGATTCCGAGCACGTCGGAGAGCAGGATGAACTCCTGCCGGGTGTCGGTGCAGTGGTGGCCGGTCTCGGTGAGGAAACCGATCGCCGCCTCCCACTCCTCCGGGGTGGGCTCGGTCTCGCGGACGAAGTCGTGCAGATGTCGTGTGAGGGAGGTGAGGAGTGTGCGCAGCCGTGGATCGGGGGTCGCGGCGAAGCTGTCGGTGACGGCCTCGGTCGCGGTGCCCTCGGTGAAGTCGGTGGCCATGCCTCTTCCTTCCCTTCCGCCTCACGCGCCTTGTGGCGAGCGCGCATGTCCGAGGATCTGCCTCAGTGCGCCGGTCAGCAAGTCCGCCGCGTCCGGTGCGGCCGTGGCGTGGCGGAAACCGATGTAGTTGTCGGGGCGGGCCAGCAGGGCGCCGCCGTCCCCGGTTTCGCGCAGTGCCGCCCAGTCGCCGTAGGGGTCCTCGTACTCCTGGCCGGGCCCGATGACGACGGTGGCGATGTCGACACCCAGCTCGCGCCGCGCGGCCTCGGCCGCCTGCCGCCAGCCGTCCCCGCCGATGCCGGTGAAGAGGGTGAACCGGCCGTGGCCGCCGAGGTCGAGGGTCGAGACGCGGTCGCGGCCGCGGGTGACCCAGGCGTGCGGCAGCTTGGCGCCGGGGCGGGTGGAGGGCTGGTGGTACAGCTCCGGATCGCGGGCGAAGCCGGGGTCGGGGGTGCCGTCGGGGACGACGGCGGCCGACGCGTACCGCTGGTTCATCTCCACGCCGTGCGCGTTGAACTCGTACACCTTGGCGGCGATGGCCTCGCGCAGCCGCTGCCGCTGCTTCTCGGCCTCGGCGGTGGCGTCCTTGCGCGCGGCGACGTTGCGCCACATCTGCTCGGGGTCGGCGGTGGACAGCACGTTCAGCGCCTCGAAGACCGGCGCGGTCTCGCCGATGCTCTTGTTGGCGCGTTCCACGGTCTGCCGTCCGACCGGGGCCCGCTCGGCGGAGTAGGTGTCCAGGAGGGCGGGCGCGGCGGTGCCGTCGAGGACGTGGCGCAGCTTCCAGGCGAGGTTGTAGGCGTCCTGGACGGAGGTGTTGGAGCCGAGGCCGTTGGACGGCGGGTGGCGGTGGACGGCGTCGCCCGCGCACAGCACCCGCCGGTCGGCGTAGGTCTCGGCGTGGAGGTGGTTGACGGTCCACGCCGAGGTCGAGGTGATGCGCACCGGGATGTCGTCGTCGCCGAGCAGTTGCCGCACCACGGACAGCGCGTACTCCTCGGTGAGGTCCGGCGGACCGGCCGCCAGGTCGTACCCCCACACCACCATCCACTCGGTCCACGGGCGTACGCAGCGCACCAGCCCGGCGCCGATGCCGCCGACGGTGGCGCCGGGGGCGAGCACCCAGTAGAGGGTGGAGGGGCGGTGGGCGGTGAGGGCGGTCAGGTCCGCCTCGAAGACGATGTTGAGGCTGCCCGCGACGCCCATCCGCCCGACGGTGGGCAGCCCGGCGTTCTCGGCGACGCGGCTGCGCCCGCCGTCCGCGCCGACCAGGTAGCGGGCCCGGATGCGGTAGGTGTCGCCGCGCAGCCGGTCCCTTACGGTCGCGGTGACGCCGTCGGCGTCCTGCTCGTGCGCGAGGTATTCGGTGTCGAAGCGCAGCGCGGTGCCCCGGGCGACGGCGGCGTCCACCAGGATGGGTTCCATGAGGTGCTGCGGCATGTCGCACATGGGGCTCGGCCCGGCCAGTTCGTGTTCGGCCTGTACGCGCGGATCGTTGCCCCAGGAGCGCAGCCGCCCCAGCTCCTCGCCCGCGAGGCTGGTGCAGAAGACGGTGTTCCCCATGAGGTGCTGCGGGGTGGCCAGGTCCCGTACCCGCTCCTCGACGCCGAGGTCGCGCAGCACCTCCATGGTGCGCTGGTTGGTGATGTGCGCGCGGGGCGTGTCCGCGAGGTGTCCGTACCGGGTGACGACGATGTTGGGCACGCCGTAGGTGCTCAGGGCGAGCGCCGTCGCGGCCCCGGCCGGGCCGCTCCCGACGACCAGTACGTCGGTCTCGACGGTGTCCACGTGCGCACGGCTCCTCTCCTGGTGGCCGGTCCCCGCGACCGGCCCGCGTGTTGATGATCTTGATCCAGGAGGGGGCGGCGGAGGTGTCTCAATACGAGACACCCGGGCCGTATACGGTGAGGTCCCTGTGACGAGCATCGACGACACCCCGGCCGCCCCGGCCCTCGCCCCGGTACGGCGGGCCCGTGAACGGTTCCTCGGCGGGCGGCCGCCGGGCGAGGACATCCCCGACGAGCTGGCCGAGGCGTGGCGGCGGGCCCGGTTCCTCGGCGTACGGCGGGATCTGACGCCGCCTACCGCCCCCGTACCCGCTCACTCCCCGCTGCTGGCCGCGGCGCGCCCGGTGCTGGCCCGCATCCTGCCCACCCTGACCGGCGGTGACACGGCGCTGCTGCTCACCGACTCCCGCTGCCGGGTGCTGTGGTCGGGCGGCAGGTCGGCGCCCGGGGCGGGCCGCGATCTGTCGGAGCGGGCGGTGGGGCACAACAGCGCGGTGCTCGCGCTGCGCCTCGGACGCCGGGCGGAGGTGCACGGCCCGGAACACGTGCTGGACCTGTGGCAGGAGCTGTCGGCGGTGAGCGTCCCGGTGTACGAGCCGGGCGCGGCCCGCCCGGCCGGGACCGTCACGGCGCTGACGCCGCTGCGGGAGGACCGCGCGCCCCATCCGGGCGCGGCGCTCGCCGAGGCCGTCGGTCACGCGGTCGAGTCGGAGCTGCTGGACCGGGCCCGGCCCCCGGAGCGGCTGCTGCTGGACGCCTGCCTCAGGGAGGAGGGGCCCGCGGTGGTGGCGCTCGACGGGAGCAGCCGCATCGTCAGCTCCGGGGCGGCGCGGCTGCTGTCGGACGAGACGCTGACCCGGCTGGAGCGCCGGGCCACGGCGCTGCTGCGGGACGCGGGTGCGGCGGAAGGGCGGCGGACGCGGGAGTTCCCGGTGCCGGACGGGGCTGGGCTCGTCGTCCGTATGACACCGGTCGTGCACGAGGACGAGGTCATCGGGGCGGTGGCGGTGGCCCGCCCGGACCCGGCGGCCGGTGAGGCGCCGACGGCGCGTACGGCGTCCGAGGCGCGTACGGCTGGGCGCGACGACACCGGGGAACGGCTGCCGGGGCTGGCCGGTACGTCCGGCCCGTGGCGGGTGGCCGTCGCGCGGGCGACCGGGCTGGCCAGGGCGGCGGAGCCGCTGCTGCTGACCGGGGAGGCGGGCGTGGGCAAGTCCGCGCTCGCCCGTGCCCTGTTCGCCCGGCGCGGCGCCCCCGCGCCCCTGGTGGTGGACGCCGCAGAGGGCGCGCCCGGTGACGTACCGCGCTGGTGCCACGCGCTGGCGGAAGGGGACGGCGCACGGGCGGAGGGGGACGCCGTGCCTCCGCTGCTCCTGCTCCACGCCGAGCGGCTGGACCAGCCCGATGTCGCCGCCCTGCTCTCGCTGCTGGCGCGGCGGCCCGACGTACCGCTGACGGCGACCCACACCCCCGGCACCCGGGTCGGCCCGTGTCTGCGGCGGCTGCTGGATCTGCTCACCGCCCGGTCCGTCGCCCTGCCGCCGCTGCGCGAGCGCGTCGAGGACATCCCCGAGCTGCTGCCGGGGCTCGCCGGGCGCCCCTCCCCCGGCTGCCCGCCGCTGTCCTGGAGCCTCGACGCGCGCCGCGCCCTCGAACAGCACAGCTGGCCCGGCAATGTCGCCGAACTGGCCCATGTGGTGCGGGAGGTGGCCGAGCACCGCCGCGCCACCGGCCCGGTGCGGCGCGGGGAACTGCCGCCGGGCCTGCGGGTGCCGCCCGCCGCGCGGCGGCTCAGCGGGATGGAACGGGCCGAACGCACCGCGATCCTGGAGGCGCTGCGCCGCCACGGCGACAACAAGGCGCGCGCGGCCGAGGCCCTGGGCATCGGCCGGGCCACCCTGTACCGCAAACTCCGCGCGCTGGGCATGGACCATGAACTACGGAGCTGACGGCCAGTAGGGTTTTCCGGCACACGTCGTGTTCATGTCGTTCGAGGGGGAACCATGGGGGCTGGCGACACCGGGGGCACGGGGCGGGCGGACGTCGTCGTGCTGACCGCGCTGGAGATCGAGTACCGGGCCGTACGGGCGCATCTGGACGATCCGCGCCCGGTCCGCGCGGAGCGCGGCTCCCTGTTCGAGACGGGCGTCTTCCGCTCCGGGGCCCGGCCCGGCGGCCGTCGGGTGGCGATCCATATGACGGGCCCGGGAAACCCTGGCGCGGCGGCGCTGGTCGAGCGGGCGGCGGCGTTGTTCGCGCCGCGGGCCGTGCTGTTCGTCGGGGTGGCGGGCGGCGTCAAGGATGTCGCGCTGGGCGATGTGGTGGCCGCCGACGCGGTGTACGACTACGAGACCGGCAAGGACACCGAGTCGGGGTTCCTGCCCCGGCAGAAGACCCATCAGCCCGCCTACGGGCTGGCCCAGCTGGCCCGTAACGTCGCCGCGGCCGACGACTGGCAGCGCCGCGTCCTGCCGGGCGGTGCCGCCGGGTCGTACCCGCGCGCCCATGTCAAACCGATCGCGGCGGGTGGCCGGGTGGTGGGGCACGAACGCTCCGACGTCGGCCTCCGGCTCGCAGCCGTCGCCGGGGACGCGGTCGCGGTGGACATGGAGGGCTTCGGCTTCCTGGCGGGCGCGTACGTCAACCAGCAGCTCGACGCGCTGGTGATCCGGGGCATCTCCGATCTGCTGGGCGACAAGGGCACGGCACACGACGAGCACTGGCAGCCGGTCGCCTCCCGGCACGCGGCCGCCTTCGCCTTCGCGCTGATCGACCGCCTCCCCGGCGCGGAGACGGCACCCGGCCCTGAGGCGGCGCACACCGCGAAGGCGGCGCCCGGCGCGGAAGCGGCGCACACCACCCCCACCCGGCGGCGCCGCAAACTCGGCATCCTCGAACTCGGCGGCCTCGCCGACCTGTTGCTGGAGATCCCCGGCCTCTCCTCCCCCGCCCGCTGGCAGCAGCTGCTCGACGAGCTGCCCACCGTCGGCACCGCGGTCGGACGGCAGTCGGCGAGCCGCGCGGAGGCCCTGGCCCTGCTGCGTACGTGCGAGGCGTACCGGGCGCTGGGCGAGCTGGTGTCCGTACTGGGCGTCCTGGCCCCCGACGACCCGGCCGCGGCCGAACTCGCGCGCCGGATCGAGGATTTGGACCTGGGCTGAGCCGGGGGCGGAAAGGGTGTCACCGGGGGCGTGCGGGGCATACAAGTTGTCCGGAGTCCGCGCGGGCGGCGCTTGCCTGTGGCAGGGTCTCCGGCGGGATCATCGGCGGCGGGGACCGGTGATGCGGTACGGGGGAGGCACGGCATGGCGGCCATGCGGGAAGGCGGCCTCAAATCGGTCAACCATTTGGTGTCGGCATTGAAGGAGTTCCGCTGTCTGACGGATCCGGATTCGCGCGCGCTCTGTCTGGACCTGGTCGCCATGGAGCTGGAGACCACGTCCGTCCCGGTGCGCGGCCACCGCATGACCGACTACTTCCTGGTGGAGCTGGCCCGGGAGTGTCTGGAGAACGTGCGGATGATGCGCGCGCTGCGCGCCTCGCTCGCGGTGCTGGCGCCGGGCACGGACGCCATGGAGCACCTCGATTCGGTCGTGGAGGAGATGACGGCCCGTCCGGCGCTGTCATCACCGGCCACCGGCGGGCTGCGGTCGCTGCTGGAGGATCTGGAGATCGGGCATCTGGCCCAGCTGTGCCGTGCCGCGGCGGGTCCGCTCCAGGACGTCCCTGCGGTCACCGGCCCCTGGCACGCGTTCCAGGAGCTGAGCCGGATGAACGCGCGGCCGGACGGGCTGCCGCCGGGGCTGGCCCTGGTGGAGTACCTGGCGGCGTCGGCCCAGCCGCTGCGGAAGGCCGACGCGCTGCGGGCGTGGGCCGATGAGCAGGCCCGGGAGCTGGACCTGACCTCGCAGTTGCGTTCGCTGCGCCAGCAGGTCGGGCACGCCGCCCCGGCCGAGCCGGACGAGGCGTACCTGGTGATCCGGCTGCTGCCGCAGGAGGAACCGGGGCGTTACGAGCTGTCGTCCTGGCACCAGTACGACCCGAGCGGCTGGCATCCGGCCCGCGGCCCGGTCACCCAGGTCACCGCAGCGACCGCCGAACGGGCGGTGCAGGAGCTGGTGTACGCGGCGGAGGAGGAGTGGAAGGACGCCCGGTGCATCCATCTGGAGTTCCTGCTGGGCCCCGATGACCTGAATCTGCCGGTGCACTTATGGCGCAAGGAGCTGGACAGCACGATGGCGACGCCGCTGTGCATGGACTACCCGGTGGTGGTGCGGAGCCTGGAGCGGAGCCAGACCAGACGCTGGCACCGCCCGTGGAACCAGCGCTGGCAGCTCTTCACGGGCCGTCCCGAACTGGCCCGGCAGCTCGTCGTCGAGGGCCAGGATCCGGACAGTCCGCGCTCCGGCGACCCGGCCGCGCTACTGGCCCGGCTCCAGGCGGATCCGCATGTCGTGGCGCTGGTCCTGGGCTCGCCGCCGGGCGGCTCAGGGGAGGGCGCGTACGAGGCGCTGGCGGCCTGGCGGGCGGGAATCCCGCTGGTGGCATGGGACCGCCGGGCCACCCGGGATCCGGCGATCGTCCAGCACTTGAGACAAAAACCGGACGAGGCCAGCGGGGACCTGGCACGGCTCCGCGAAGCCGTGACAAAGTTACGTCTGGACGCCCATACGATCGACTCCGCGGAGCGGGAGCATCACCCGGGGCAGCATGTGGTGCTCGTCTGGGACGACCCGACCCGGCCCGTGGAGACGCAAGGACGCATGACGGGGCCGGACGAGGGGATGGCCAGTCGATGAGCGACGCAGAGCCTGCACGGCGGCACAACGGACGGATCCCGGGTGGCGAAGGCTCCTCCTCCAGTCCCCTGCCGTCCGGCATTCCACGCCCCTGGTGGATCTACCAGGGCACCGGGCGCCCGCTGCACGACGTCAGCCTGGAGGACATCCTTCCGCCCCCGCCGCCCTGGCGCACCTTCGGCGGGGTATCGGCCAGTCCGCCGGACGGCTACGACGGCGACGGCGCGTTATCCGACCCGGACGAGCCGCCGACCGAGCCCCCGGCGCCGCCGGAGGACGTCCAGGACACCGCCCGCAGGCTCGGCGCGACCCCGCTCGGCCTGCGGTCGGAGGCCGAGGAGGCGGACGTGGTGAACGCCGCGCTCATCCTGCGGCGCCCGCTGCTGGTGACCGGCCGCCCGGGCACGGGCAAGTCGACGCTCGCGTACCGCATCAGCCGGGAACTCGGCCTGGGCCGGGTGCTGCGTTGGCCGATCACCACGCGTTCCACCCTGCGGTCGGGTCTCTACGGCTACGATGCCGTCGGCCGTGTGCACGCCGCGGCGGCCGGACAGGCGGCTGAGGAGGACGGACACGAACCGGGACCGGAGGACATCGGCGACTTCCTCCAACTCGGCCCGCTGGGCACGGCGATGCTGCCGCACCGCCTCCCCCGCGTCCTGCTCATCGACGAATTCGACAAGAGCGACATCGATCTTCCCAATGACCTCCTCGACATCTTCGAGGCCGGCGAGTACTCCATCCCCGAGCTGGTGCGCATCCGCAGGCGGCGCCCGGCCGTATCGGTCCTCACCGACGACCCCGACCGCAGCACCGTCATCGCCTCGGGCCGGGTGCGCTGCCGCGCCTTCCCCGTGGTCGTCATCACCAGCAACGGGGAACGGGAGTTCCCGCCCGCTTTCCTGCGCCGCTGTCTCCAGCTGCGGCTGCCCGACCCGGACGCCGACCGGCTCGCCGCGATCGTGGCCGCGCACCTGGGCAGAGCGGACGACCCGCGCGCCCGGGAACTCATCGACATGTTCCTGGAGCGCAGCAGGCACGAAGGCGGGCTCGCCGCCGACCAGTTGCTCAACGCGGTGTATCTGGTGACGGCCCGTTCCGAGGCTCCGGGGCCCGAGTGGGAGGAGCTACTGCGCGCCGTCTGGCACCGGCTGGACGCCGCAGGCTCGACATGACACACGATCCAGGCGGCGGGTCCGGCGAGCAGGGCCCGCGGGACCTCGACTGGCAGCAGCTCGCCGATGCCTTCTGGCTGGCCGTCTGCAAGGCCGAAACGGACCGCGGACCCGGCCGGCCGGCGCCCGACCCGCTGCCCGCGCCCCCGCACGGCGAGACCCCGCCGCGCGCGGACGGCCGGTCCCCTGAGCCACCGCCGGAGGAGGGCGGCGGGCCGCGGCCCGAGCCGGTGCCCGAACCGGCCGTCTCGGCGCCGCAGCCGGTGGAACTCCTCGACGTGCCCGAAGCGCCGGAGGACCCGGCCGGGACGGAACCGGCGCTGGTCACCGACGTGCTGGTGCCCGCGCCCCGCCCGGCCGCCGCCGGACCGCTGGTCGCCGAGCGCGCCGTCTCCCGGGCACTGCGCCCCCTCAAGCGCACCGCGCCCTCGCCGGTCGAGCTGGAGCTGGACGAGGAGGCGACGGCCGAGCGGGCGGCGCGCGACGGGCTGTGGCTGCCGGAGTGCGCGCCGGTGCGGGAGCGCTGGATGGACGCGGTCCTGGTGCTGGACTGCGGCAGCTCCATGGTGGTGTGGCGGCGTACGGCGGCGCGGCTGGTGACCGTGCTGGAGCGGACGGGTGCCTTCCGGGACGTCCGGGTGCACCGGATGAACACCGACCTCCCGCTGCCCGCGGACGGCCCGGGCTCCCCGGTGGACGGCATGGCGCCGCGCGGGAAGCGGGCTGTGCTGGTGCTCACCGACGGCATCGGCGCGGCCTGGGGCGACGAGAGCGCGCAGCGCGCGCTGGGGCGCTGGGCCCGGCGCGCGTCGGTCGCCGTGCTGCATGTGCTGCGTCAGGGCCGCTGGCACCACACGGGGATCGCCCCGGAGCGGGTCCGGGTGCGGGTCCCCGAGCCGGGCGCGCCCAACGGCGCCTGGTGGCCGGGCGACGGCGGCTCCTGGCCGGGCGGCGAACCACCGGTTCCGGTGCTGGAGCTGGACGCGCGCTGGCTGGGCAGCTGGGCGCGGCTGGTGGGTCGTCCGTCGGACCGGGGCCATGACACGCTGGCGCTGCTGCCGGGGGCGTCGTCCGAGCCCTGGGATCCGGAACCGGAACCCAGCGCCTGGGACCGGGTCTTCCGCTTCCGCTCCGCCGCCTCGCCGAGCGCCTTCCGGCTGGCGGCACGGCTCGCGGCGGCCCCGCTGAACATTCCCGTGATGGAGTTCGTCCAGGGAATCCACCAGCCGGAGGGCAGCCCCGGCGATCTGGCCGAAATCCTGCTGGGCGGGCTGTTACGCAAGGTCGGCACCGCCGATCCACTGGACGAGACCGGAATCGGCTACGAATTCCACGACGGGGTACGGGAACTGCTGCTGTCCGCCGGACTGCGGGACGAGTCGCTGTACACCCTGCGCAGCGTGCTGGACCGGCTGGGCCACCGCTGGAAGCCGCTGCATCTGCTGCGCGATCTGCTCAACCATCCCTCGGGGCCGGTACGGGACCTGCCCGACACCGAGCGCCTGATGCCGTACATCCGCCTTCAGGAAAAGGTCTATCAGGCGCTTTCGGGTCCCTATCTCGAAGGCGCGCGCTCCTTTCGCGCCCTTGTCCTCGCGCGCCAAGCGCTCCCCCGCTCGGGCGAAAGCCGTCCGAATCCCTTTGAATCCGTACCCAACTGGGGAAATGTGGTCCCCGAGGTTGCCGTGACTGACTCCATGACTCCCCGAGCCCGTCCGTCGTCCCAAGCCGACGATTCACCATCCCCGCCGGCGCACGGCACGCCGGGTACGGCGGGGGAGCATTCGAGAGGAACCTTCGTGTCCGTGACCGCTGCCCGGTCCCTGCCCGCCGTGGAGGAGCGCCGCGCCGGGGAACCTCCGGCCATCTGGGGCAATGTGCCGCCCCGGAACAACAACTTCACCGGACGGCGAGCGCTGCTCGACACGCTCCACGAGCGGCTGCGCAGCGAGGGTACGGCCGCCGTGCTCCCCGAAACACTGCACGGTCTCGGCGGGGTCGGGAAGTCCCAGATCGCCCTGGAGTACGTCCATCAGCACGCCGCGGACTACGACGCGGTGTGGTGGATTCCGGCGGAGCACCCGGAGCAGATCCGCCAGGCGCTGGTACAGCTCGCCGACCGGCTCGGGCTGAAGGCGGGCATGGAGGCCAACACGGCCGTGCCCAGTGTGCTGGACGCGCTGCGCACCGGGCGCCCCTGCCGCGACTGGCTGCTGGTCTTCGACAACGCGGAGGAACTGGAGACGGTCCGGCCGTTCTTCCCCGCGGGCGGCCCCGGCCGGATCCTGGTGACCTCGCGGAACGCCCAGTGGTCGCGGGCCGCCCGTACCGTCGAGGTGGACGTCTTCGAGCGCGAGGAGAGCATCCAACTGCTGCTGCGGCGGGGGCCTGAGCTGCCGAACGAGCAGGCCGACCGGATCGCCGAGACCCTGGGCGACCTGCCGCTGGCGATCGAGCAGGCGGCGGCGTGGCTCACCGAGACGGGGATGCCGGTCGACGAGTATCTCCAGGTCTTCGAGGACGAGCGGGCGGACGTGAGCACCCGCCGCAACGAACTGCTGGCCGCCGGGGTTCCGGTCGACTATCCCGAACCGGTCGCCGCCGCCTGGAACATGTCGCTGCGCCGCCTCGCGGAGCACTATCCGGGCGCTCTGCAACTGCTCCAGATGTGCTCCTTCTTCGCTCCCGAGCCAATCTCCCGGCGGCTGTTCTCGGGCATTCGGGGTGTTTCCCTCTCCCCCGAGCTGTCGGAAGTACTCCAGGATCCGATCAAGCTCGGCCATGCGATCCGGGAGATCAACCGCTACGCCCTGATCAAGATCAATCACCGGAACAACACCATCGAACTGCACCGGCTGGTGCAGGCGGTGCTGATCGGCCAGATGTCCCCGCAGCAGCAGGCCGACATGCGGCACAGCGCCCATGTGCTGCTCGCCTACGGCGACCCCAATGACGTCGCGCCCGCCAACTGGGGCCGCTACACGGACCTGCTGTCGCACGTCCGGGCGTCCCGCGCGATGGACTGCGACGACAAATGGGTGCGGCAGATGGTGCGGAACCTGGTCCGCTTCCTCCATGTCTGGGGCGACCACGAGGGCGCCCTCGAACTCGGCAGCCGGGTACGCGAGAAGTGGCGGGCCTCGCTCGGCGAGGACAATCCCGAGACCCTCGCCATCTCCCGCACGCTGGGCCATGTCCTCACCCTGCTCGGCCAGTTCGAGCAGGCCCGGGAGCTGAACAGCCGGACGCTGGAGCTGACGCGTGCCCGTGACGGCGACGACCACGAGAACACGCTGGTCACCATCGGGGCGGTCGCCAAGGATGCCCGCTACCAGGGGGATTACGCGCGCTCCGTGGAGCTGGAGGAGGACCGCTGGCGGCGGACCATCCGGCTGTTCGGCGACGAGGACCCGTACACCATCGCCGCCGCGAACGACTACGCCCTGGCGCTGCGCTTCGCCGGGGACTACGCACGCGCCCGGGAGGTGGCCGAGAACGCCCGCAACCTCGCCGAGGTCGTCCTGGGTGAGGACTCGCTGCTGACGATCCTGCTGGAGTCCAATCTCTCGATCGACGTCCGGGAGAGCGGCGACTACGTCGCCGCCCGCACCATGCTGGAGCAGACCTGTGCCCGGGTCCGCCGACTGCTTCCGCAGAACGCGCCGATCGGCGTCGTCGCCCTGCGCAACCTCGCCGTGGCCCGCCGCAAGGCGGGTGACCACGAGGGGGCGCTGGAGATCACCCGGGAGGTCCTGGAGCGGTACCGGCTGCGCTACAGCGAGCCCAATCTCCACATCTCGTCGACCTCGCTGAACCTGTCCATGGACCTGCGCCAGACCGCCGACCTCGACGGCGCCCGTGAGCTGGGCGCCAAGTGTGTGGACGACATGCGGTCCGCGCTCGGGCCCCGGCACCCGGTGACGCTGAGCGCGGCCATCGACCTGGCCGTCACCCTGCGGCTGCTGGGAGAGACCGAGGCGGCACTCGCGCTCAACAAGGAGACGCTGCCCGCGCTGGTCGAGCGGCTGGGGGCGGACCACCCGATCGCCCTGGCCTGCGCGATCAACCTGGCCAGCGACCACTACACGCTGGCGGACTACCAGGAGGCGCGGGAGCTGGACACCGAGACGCTCGCGGCCTGCCGGTCACGGCTGGGCGAGGACCACCCCACCACGCTCGCCTGCGCGGTCAATCTGTCCGGGGATCTGCGCGCGCTCGGTGAGGGCCGGTCCGCCGAGGAGCTGCACAACGACTCCCTGACCCGGTTGCGCACCGTCCTGAGCCCGAGTCACCCGGCCACGGTCGCGGCGGCCCGGGGCATCCGCGCCGACTGCGACGTGGAGGCGATGGCCTTCTGACCGCCCGGGCCCCGGCCCTCAGAGGGCGCTCCCGATCCAGGCCGCCAGCGCGACCGGATCGGGCGCCGCGCCGCCGGAGTTCCGCAGCGCGCGGTGGACGGCGAGGACGGCCTCCGGGGCGCGGAGCATCGCCGTCCTGGCCGGGCCGTCCGGCAGGGTGAGGACGAGCCCGGCCCAGGCCGCGACATCGTCCGGGTCCCGGGCCAGTCGGCCGCGGTAGCCGTGCAGCGCGGCCGCCCGGTCGCCCCTGGCCCAGGCGAGATCGGCCCCGTCCGCTTCGCCGCCCTCCCGCCCCCGCAGCCGCTCCGGTGCGGTGAACCGGAGCCTGGCGAGTGCCGTCCGAGGCACGGTCTCCGTCGCGGCGGACTCGACGAAGGCGGCGGGCAACTTCCGGGGAGGCGTACCGCGCGTCCGCCAGGCCCGCACCCACCCGGCCAACTGCTCGGGTTCGGGCCGCAGATGGCGCATGCGGTACACGAGCCGGTGGTCGACGGCCAGTTCCGCTGCCAGCCGCCGGGGTACGGACGGGACCGGCTCGGCGAGCCAGTCGGCCAGCCGCTCCGCCACCTGGTCGAGAAAGCTCCTGCCCAGGGGCGTCAGTTCGGCGTGGGTGCGCAGCGTCTCCAGCCCGTGGGCGGTCTGCTCCCGGCGGAGGGCGAATTCGAACGCGGCGGTGTCCCTGGCGGGTCCGTCCTCCGTCCGGTGCAGGCGGTCCTGCCAGAAGCCGGTCACCCCCAGGAACGCGTACACCCCCTGGAGCAGTCCGCGCAGCGGCCTCGGGTCCAGCCGCCAGGGCGCGTGGTGGACCTCCTCCCGTCCCCCTTCGATCAGGGGCACCAGATCCATCAGGGCGCTGAGCTTGATGTGCTGGGCCTCGTGCACCAGCGCGGCGGCCAGATCCGGTTCGTCCAGCGGCCCGTTCATCAGGACGCAGCCGTGCGCCTCGGGGGACGAGGCGCTGAACGGCTCGGGGTGGGCCGCGTACGGTACGGGGACCACAGAGGCGACGCAGGCGGCGATCCCCGACGGGTCCACGTTGCGCTGCCCGGCGACCAGCCGCCAGGCGCCCGCGAAACGTTCCTGCCAGTGCTTCCACGCGTCGTCGGTGAGCCGGTCCGGCGCTCTGCGGCGGAAGAAGTCCCGGTAGGGGTCGACATCGTCGAGAAACGGCGAGCAGATGTGTCCTCGGTGCTCACCGTGCAGCCGTCTGAGCCCGAGCCACCCGGGGGCGTCCTCCGCGAAGCCGGAAGCGGGCAGCGGCACCGTGTGCGGCCCGGCCACCACGGCCGCCGTCCCCGTCGCCGTCCGCACGACCTCGGCGAGGTCCGTGGCGGGGTCCGGTACGAGGGTGAAGCCCAGCGCGGGCAGCATCACCCCGCCGTCGCGCACCAGGACCGCGATGCGGAAGTCGATGCCCGCGAGGAGGGCGGCCGAGGCCGCCACCGCGTACAGATAGCCGGTCTCGCTCCACAGCGGCGCGTCCGCCGGTTCCTGACCGCGCAGCTGCCGCAGACACCGGCTCAGCCACACCCCGGTCTGCGGATGCAGCAACAGCCGCTCCACGGCGGCCGGGGAGCGGCGCTCGGCGCGGATCAGCAGCCGCCATGCGTCCCCGGCGGGCGGCAGCGGGCCGGGAAGGGCGGGATGCGTGGCGGCCACGTCGACCAGGGCGCGCAACAGCAGCATCGCACGGCTGCGCTGACCGGATCTCAGCTCGGCGACCGATGACGCGCTGCCCGACCCCGCGGCCAGCTCGGTGAGGCACAGCGCCGATAAGTGGTGGCGGGAGTCGGTCAACTCCCGCAACTCTGCCCCGCATCGGAGGCGCTGGCCGCCGTCGCCGGGTTCCGGACGGCGCCGATCAGCCGCAGCGCCACCGCGGCGATCCCTTCATCCCGGTCGAGGTCTTCCAGTGTCGCTCCCGAAAGGTCCAGCAGCTCCGTCTCGACCTCGGTCGCGACTCGCTCCATGACACCGTCCTCCTCCGGACGTTCCACACCGACTCACGTGAGGCATCCCTATGGTGACCTACCCCTATTGATTGCGAAAGGGTGAACACGGCCAGCGTCAGGCGCCCTTCCCGGAGTGGACCGACTCGACCTCGAACACGCCACCGCACACGCGGAAGGAGTGCGCCGGCACGGTCATGGAGGTGAAGGAGTCCGGCGGGTAGGCCCGGATGCGGTCGGGGGCGCGCCGGCACGGCGTGTCCGTGGTGCCCTCGTTGAGGGTGTGCAGCATGGCGGAGGCGCTGGCGCCCGGCGGCAGGGAGACCGTGGCGCGCGACGCGCCGCGCCGGGTGGCGGGGCCGCCGATCGCGGAGCCCGCGGAGTCCAGCACCGAGACGCCGGGAAAGCCGGTGAGGGTGCAGGTGGCGGTGGACTTGTTGGTGAGCACCAGGGGCATGTAGACGTTCCCCGCGCCCACGTCCTTGCGTCCGACGGTGAGACGAAGCTGCTCGGTGGGGCAGACGCGCTGGGCGCCCGGGCGCGAGGCCGTCGTGCTGGCCCCCGCGGCCGAGGAGGAGACGGACGCGGACCGGGTGACGGGGTGGGTCGCGGGGCGCGATGACGCGGGGTGCGACGCGGGCGGCGCCGTGCGCCCGGTGTGCGCCGTCGACTGTGCGACGGACGAGGCGGCCGCGCTACCGCCGTCCGATGGGCCGGACGCGCCGTGCGGCGCTGCCCCCTGGTCTGCGGTGCCGGTGCCACAGGCGGTCGCCATGGCCAGCGCGCCGGCGAACAGCGCGCATAAGTGCCATGGCCGGGACCGCCGGGGCCTGGGCGTCGTGGTGTCGTTCCGCTGCGCCATGATCGACCTCCCCGGGTCGTATCGGCTCTCTTTTGGCTCCCCCTTCCCCGCCTGGACGCCCTTATGTCTGCCGGAACATTGATCGCATTCCCCGGCAATTCCGGACCCCGGAATCCACCCGCGTCCCGGCGGCCCGGGAGCCACCGGGGCCGCCTGGGAGCGTCGGCTCACATCACCAGGTGAGCCTTGCTGTGGGTGACTTCCTCGATGTCGCCGCCCGCCTTGCCGATCAGCCGGTGGGCCAGGTTGCTCAGTGCCCTCGCCGCCGCGATCTCCTCGCCGACCCGCGGCTGTGCCGGGTCGTCGGGGTTCCGGTTCGCGCGGCCCTGGGCGAGCATCTCGGTGCCGTCGTGCATCCGCAGCCGGATCACCGCTTCGGTCAGCGGACCGATCTCACGGAACTCCATCTCGATGTCGCATCCCACGATCGTCTCCATCACGATCACCTCCTGCGTCACCTTCCAGGATGCGCCTCCCCGCGCTGTCCGGTCGACCTGGTCAGCAGTTCCATCACCTCGGCGTCGCCGGTCTGGGAGAAGTCCTCGTACCACTCGCCGACCGCGGAGAAGTCCGGGGGCGCGGACAGGCACACCACCTCGTCCGCGTCCTCGCGCAGCGAGGCGACCGCGTCGGGCGGCGCCACCGGGACGGCGAGGACGGCCCGGGCCGCGCCCTGGGCCCGCGCGACCCGGCAGGCGGCCCGTGCGGTGGCGCCGGTCGCGATCCCGTCGTCGACGATGATCGCCGTACGGCCCTCCACCGGGATGCGCGGCCGGTCGCCGCGGAAGCGACGCGCCTGCCGGGCCAGCTCGGCCTGCTCGGTCCGCTCCACCTCGGCGATCTCCTCCTCGTCCGCCCGGCTCATGCGGATGATCGCTTCGTGGACGACCCGGACCCCGCCTTCGCCGATGGCACCGAAGCCCAGCTCCCGGTGGAAGGGGACGCCGAGCTTACGGACGATGATCACGTCCAGCGGTGCGTTCAGCGCCCGCGCCACCTCGAAGGCGACCGGCACCCCGCCCCGCGGCAGCCCCAGCACCACGGGCTTCTCCTCGGCCAGCGGCCGCAGCCGCTCGGCGAGCCGCCGTCCGGCGTCCACCCGGTCAGTGAAGATCATCGCTCGCTCCCGGCACCGAATCCTCTCCTTCGCGTCGCTCCCCCGGCATCCCGGGCCGCGAACCGGCGGCGGCTCCGGCACCCTGGAGATATGGAGCACGCCACAAACCGGGACGATTCCGGTTACCCCGTCTTCGTCGAATCATTCGCGTCCGACAGCCGCTATCGACGGGTGCGGATCCGCGGCGTGGGGTGTGAACCACTCGAAAGGGAGGAGTTCGCACCGCGCGTCCGGCAGGTCTTCCCCGGCATCGACCTCGACGACCCGGATCAGGTCCACTGGGCCGACCGGCCCGGGCAGTGGCCGGCGTGGCATCCGGGCGAGGCATGAGCAGGCATGGGCGTCCTGGTCGGCACCTCGGGATGGCAGTACAAGGACTGGCGCGGTGTCCTCTACCCCGCCGACTGCCCGCAGCGGCTGTGGCTGGAGGAGTACGCCCGGGGCTTCGCCACGGTCGAGAGCAATAACGCGTTCTATCGGCTTCCCGAGCACGATCAGTTCGCCACCTGGCGCGACCGCACGCCCGGCGGGTTCGTGATGGCGCTCAAGGCCAGCCGCTATCTCACCCACATCAAGCGGCTGCGCGACCCGAAGGAGCCGGTGGCGCGGCTGATGTCCCACGCGGAAGGGCTCGGCGACCGGCTGGGCCCGGTCCTGCTCCAGCTCCCGCCGACCCTGCGGGCCGACCCCGCCCTGCTGGACACCTGCCTGGCCTGCTTCCCGGCCGGTACCCGGGTCGCGGTCGAGCCGCGCCATGATTCCTGGTGGACCGGGGAGGTCCGGGCGCTGCTGGAGCGCCACGGCGCCGCGCTGTGCTGGGCCGATGTGGGCTCGCGCCCGGCGGCGCCGCTGTGGCGGACCGCCGGGTGGGGGTACGTACGGTTCCACGGCGGCCGCGCCTCGCCCGCGCCGCGCTACGGCGGCCGGGCGCTCGCCACCTGGGCGCGCCGGGTCCATGACGCCTGGCCCGGCGAGGCCGACGTCTACGCGTACTTCAACAACGACACGGGCGGGGCGGCGGTCCACGACGCCATCGCCTTCGCCCGCGCCGTCGACCGGCTGAGCGGCGCGGTCAGCCGTACGCCCGCGCTCTGAACCGGCACCGCGACGGCTACTCCTTGACCGCGCCGCCGAGCATGCCCTCGATGAACCGGCGCTGGAGCGCCACGTAGACGACCACCACCGGCAGCGCGATCAGCACCGACGCCGCCGCGAGCAGCGCCGCGTCCGAGCTGTGCTGGCCCTGGAAGAAGGCGAGGCCGAGCGGGACGGTGCGATGGGCCTCGTCGCTGACCATCACCAGCGCCATCAGGAACTCGTTCCATGTCCACATGAAGGTGATGACGACCATGGTGGAGATCGCCGGACGGCCCATCGGGACCAGCACCCGCCACAGCGTGGTCCAGCTGTTCGCCCCGTCGATCCGGGCCGCCTCGATCACCGCCCGTGCGCTGCCCCGGAAGTACGTCCGCATCCAGAACACGCCGAACGCCAGCGACTGGGCGGTCTGCGGAAGGATCAACGCCCAGTAGGTGTCGGTGAGTCCGGCGTACCGCAGATCGAAGTAGAGCGGGACGACCAGGGCCTCCTGCGGCAGGGTCAGCCCGATCACGAAGAGGTAGAACAGCAGGGTGGAGCCGGGGAAGCGCATCACCCCGAAGGCGTACGCGGCGAGCACGGCCAGCACGGTGGTGGCCGCCACCACGGCCGTGGTGACCAGCACCGAGTTGCCGAGGTAGGTGCCGAAGTGGCCGCGGCTCCAGGCGTCGGCGAAGTTGTCCCAGTGCAGCCCGCCGCGCGGCAGTGAGAACCCGGTGTCCAGGGAGCCCTGCGAGCCGAAGGCGGTGGACAGGATGCCGACGACGGGGATCAGTGAGAGGACGGCGAACAGGGTGAGGAGGGCATAGGTGGCGCCGCGTTCCAGGCGTGTGGTCATGCCCGCCGCCCTTCCACGAGCCGGGACACCGTGACGGTCAGGGCGAAGATCAGGACGGTGAGGGCCACGCCGACGGCGGCGGCCGAGCCGACCTGGTTGGTCTCGAAGGCCCGGTGGTACACCTCGTAGGCGGGTACGGAGGTGGCGTTGCCGGGGCCGCCGCTGGTGGTCACGTAGATGAGGTCGAAGTTGCGCAGGCCCGCGACGATGGTCAGGGTCAGCGCCACCGCGATGTGCGGCCGAAGGCCCGGGAGGGTGACGGCGAGGAACTCCCGGACCGGCCCGGCGCCGTCGATCCGCGCCGCCTCGTACAGCTCGCGCGGGATGCGCTGGACCCCGGCGAGGAAGAGGACCACGCACAGCCCGGTGCCCACCCAGGTGCCGATGACCCCGACGGCGGGCAGCGCCCAGGTGTAGTCGCCGAGCCAGGGGCGGGCGAACGAGCCGAGACCGGCCGCGCGCAAGGTGTCGTTGAGCAGCCCGTCGGGGGCGAGGATGGACCGCCAGGCCACGGCGACCACGATGAGCGCCAGGACCTGCGGCAGGAACAGCACGGTGCGGAAGAAGGTCATGCCGTGGATCCGCACCCGGGACATCGCGGCGGCCAGCAGCAGCCCGATGGCCACCGGCAGGGCCGAGTAGAACACGAGCAGCAGCAGCGCGTGGGCGAACGGGGCGCGCAGCGCGGGGTCGCCGAACAGATCGCGGTAGTTGTCGAATCCGGCCGGGGTGGCGACGGTCAGCCCGTCCCAGTGGACGAACGACAGCCACACCGACTGGCCGAAGGGGTAGAGCAGGAACACCGCGTACACCAGCAGCGCGGGCAGGATGTACAGGTAGCCGACGGCGCGCGGCTCACCGGGCGCCCGACGGCGGTATGCCCTGGCCAGGACGGTGGCCTTCATCGTGACCCCGCCGCCGCGTGGCGCTGCCGCTGGGTGCGCAGGAAGGCGCCGTAGTCCTGCTGGAGGGTGGCGGCCAGCTTCTGCGGTGAGGTCCGGCCGCTGACGACGCCCTGGAGGGCGGCGGAGAGGGTGTCGTAGAAGGTGGGGGTGGCGTAGTCGAGGTACGGGACGAGGCCGTCGGCGGCGCTGAGCCGCTTCCAGCCGTCGACCATCTGGCCGTCGACGGTGTCCGGGTCGACCTCGGCCGCGGCCGGGCCGGGGACGGCCGGCAGCACACCGTGCCGGGTCATGACGTCCGAGGCGTGTGCGCTGGTGAGGAAGTCGAGGTAGGCGGCGGCCACTTCGGGGTGGCGGGAGCGGGAGGTGATGGACCAGGCGAGTCCCTGGCCACCGGTGGTGACGGGGGCGCCGCCGGGCTTCGCGGGCGGCGGGGGCATGAGTCCGAGGTTGTCGCCCATCGTCTTCTTGAGGTCGGCCAGCAGCCAGGTGCCGGTCATGAGGTACGCGCCGTCACCGGAGGCGAACTTCTTGGCCGCGTCGTCGTATCCGAGGCCGTTGGCGCCCTTCGGCAGATAGCCGTGCCTCATCCAGTCGGTGAGGGTCGCGGCGGCGTCCTTGGTGGCCGCGGTGTCGAAACCGGTACCGCGGCCGAGCACGGTGTCCCGGGTCGCGGCGGCCGCGTACTGGTCCTGGAGCACCCCGAAGGTGTGGATCGCGGGGTACTTGTCGAGGTTGCCGAACTGGACGGGCAGTTCGCCCCGCTCCTTGAGGCGGGCGAGCCCCGCGGTGAACTCGCCCCAGGTCTTCGGCGGCTGCAGCCCCGCCTTCCGCAGCAGCTTCTTGTTGTAGTAGAGGCCGACGAACTCGCCGGTCTGGGAGATGCCGTAGAGCCGTCCGCGGCCGAAGTCGGTGCCGTCGGCGGAGACCCGGTTGAGATTGAGGAGGGTGTTCGGGTAGCGGGTGTTCCAGTCGTAGATCCCGGCGTAGGTGTCGAGCGGGGCGAGCAGCCCGGCCCGTACGAAGGAGACCATGTCCGGGTAGCCCTGGTTGGCCTGGATGACATCGGGCGGGTTGTTGCCGGAGACGGCGAGCTTGAGCGTGGTCTTCAGATCGGTGAAGCTCCGCGCCACCCGCTTGATGCGCACATTGGGGTACTTCTTCTCGAACTCCCGGTTCAGCTGGGTGATTTCGCCGTTGGTGCCGCCGCGGATCTCCTGGTCCCACACGGTCAGCGTGGTCTTTCCGGCCGCCCGTGGGTCGGGTACGGCGGTGGCCGCGCCGGTCCCGGGTCCGGCGGCCCCCGAGCCGTCGGTGCCGGGTACGCAGCCCGCGGCGAACAGGGTGGCGCCGAAGGCGAGGGCGGCCGTCAACGCGCGTACGGGCCGGTGGCGCGCCCCGCTGCGGGGACATCCCATGCGGTTCTCCTGTCTGCGGGCGTCGTGTTGCTCCGGGCGTCGTGCTGTTGCGCGTGGCGTACGCGGCGGCCGCGTCGTACGGGCGTCAGGCGCCGCGGGCGTCGGCCGCCCGGAAGCCGATGGTGGGCAGCGCCCGCAGCCGTGGCCAGGCGCGCACCCCGGCCGGGATCACGCCGTCCAGGAAGCGGTGGCGCGCCACCAGTTCGGGGTCCCCCGAGCGGGCCGTACGGTCCCACCACGCGGCGACCTCGGCCCAGCCGGGCGCGGCGAGCGCGCCCCCGAAGTGCTGGACGGAGAGGGCGGCGGTGAGGTTGGCGAAGGCCAGCCGGTCGGCGAGCGGCCAGCCCGCGAGCGTTCCGGTCATGAAACCGGCGACGAACACGTCGCCCGCGCCGGTGGGGTCGAGCGCTTCCACGGCGAGGCCCGGCACCTCGGCGCTCTCCCCGGTGAGCGAGTCGATGCCGATGGCGCCCTCAGCGCCCCTGGTGACCACGGCGATGGGCACCAGCTCGGCCAGGGCGCGCACCGCCCGCTCGGGCGTTTCGGTGCGGGTGTAGCGCTGGGCCTCGGCGGCGTTGGGGAGGAAGGCGTGGGTGTACGGCAGGTCGGGGAGGGTGGCCAGGTCCCAGCGGCCGGACTCGTCCCAGCCGACATCGGCGAAGATCTTGGCTCCCTGGGCGTGCGCCTGGCGCACCCAGTCCTCCTGGCGGCCCGGCTCGTAGGCGGTCACGCAGGCCCGGGAGCGGGGCGGCGCGGGGCGGGTGGCGGGCGGCGGGGCGGGGTGCTCGTGGGTGACCATGGTGCGCTCGCCCTCGTACGCCATGGACACGGTGACCGGGGAGTGCCAGCCGGGGACGCGCCGGGAGTGGGTGAGGTCGACGCCCTCGTCGTGCTCCAGGCTCTCCCAGCAGTAGTCCCCGTAGATGTCGGCGCCGAAGGCCGCGGCGAGGGTGGTGTGCAGGCCGAGCCGGGCGAGGGCGGTGGCCATGTTGGCGATGCCGCCGGGGCTGGAGCCCATGCCGCGGGCCCAGGACTCGGTGCCGCGCACCGGGGCGTGGTCGAGGCCGGTGAAGATGATGTCCAGGAAGACGGTGCCGGTGAGGTAGACGTCGTGTTCGGGGTCGGCGGGGGTGCGCAGCGCGGCGAGCGGGTCGATCGGCTGTATCGGACCGGGGGCTGCGGACGTGGGGCTCACCGGCGCGCCTTTCCTCGTTCGTCGTGACGTCGGTTGAGCGACACCATGCACCTCGGCGTGGCGTTGTGCAAGAGGTCGGTCATACTCGCGCAGAGTCGCTCAGGTGGAGTACGTTGCCACCATGCTGCGAGAGACCCGCCACGAGAAGCTGCTGGACATCCTCGGCGCGGAGGGTGTGCTGCCGATCGGGGAGATCGCCAAGCGCCTGGCGGTCAGCGAGGCCACGGCCCGCCGGGACCTCGCCGAGCTGGGCCGGGCGGGCAGGCTGACCCGGGTCTACGGCGGCGCGGTGGCCGCCGCCACCCCGGACGAGGAGCGCCCGTTCGGCGAGGTGGCGGTCGACGAGCCGGAGGAGAAGGCGGACGTGGCCCGGCGCGCGGCGGAGCTGGTCGCGGACGGCGATGTGCTGCTGCTGGACATCGGCACCACCACGCTCCATCTCGCCCGGCTGCTGCGCGGCCGTCCGGTCACCATCGTGACCAGCAATCTGGCGATCTACGACGAGCTGCGCGACGACCCCGAGGTGACGCTGATCCTGCTGGGCGGGCAGGTGCGCGCCAACTACCGCTCGGTGGTCGGCTTCCTCACCGAGTCCAACCTCCGCCAGCTGCGGGTGGGGCGGCTCTTCCTCGGCGCGAGCGGGGTGCTGGCGGACGGCAGCGTGCTGGACAGCACCCATGTGGAGGTGCCCGTGAAGCGGGCGATGCTCGGCTCGGCCCGCGAGGTTGTCCTGCTGGTCACCGCGGGCAAGTTCCCGGGCGAGACCGGGCTGGCCCGGATCTGCGGCCCGCAGGAGATCGACACCCTGATCACCAACAAGACATCCGACCCGGCGACGCTCGAAGTGTTCCGCGCGGCCGATGTGGAGGTAATGACCGTATGAGGCTGACCGTGCTGGGGGGCGGCGGTTTCCGGCTGCCGCTGGTGTACCGGGCGCTGCTGGAGGACGCCGGGGACGAGGCCGGGCGCTGCACCGAGCTGGTGCTGTACGACACCGACCCCCGCCGGCTGGACGCGATCGGCGCGGTCCTGGCCGAGCAGGCGAAGGAGCATCCGGCCGACCGTCCCGCCCCGCCCGCGGTGCGGGCCACCACCGACCTCGACGACGCGCTGCGCGGCACCGACTTCGTGTTCTCGGCGATCCGGGTCGGCGGCCTCGAGGGCCGGGCCCGCGACGAGCGGATCCCGCTCGCCGAGGGCGTCCTCGGGCAGGAGACGGTCGGCGCGGGCGGGGTGCTGTACGGGCTGCGCACCCTGCCGGTGGCGACGCGGATCGCCGAGCGCGTCGCCACCGTGGCGCCGGACGCCTGGGTCATCAACTTCACCAACCCCGCGGGCATGGTCACCGAGGCGATGCGGCGGGTGCTGGGCGACCGGGTGATCGGCATCTGTGACTCGCCGGTCGGGCTGTGCCGCCGGGCGGCGCGGGCGCTGGGCACGGACCCGGACCGGGCGGTCTACGACTACGTGGGCCTCAACCACCTGGGCTGGCTGCGGGGCGTGGTGGTGGACGGCCGGGACCGGATGCCCGAACTGCTGGCCGACGCCGGGGCGCTGGAGTCCTTCGAGGAGGGCAAGCTGTTCGGGGCGGAGTGGCTGCGGACGCTGGGCGCGCTGCCCAACGAGTATCTGCACTACTACTACTTCAACCGCGAGGCGGTGGCCTCCATCCGGCAGGCCCCGGCCACCCGGGGGGAGTTCCTGCGCGAGCAGCAGGCCCGGTTCTACGAGACGGCCCGCACCGCCGGCGGCGGGGCGCTCGCGGCCTGGGAGCGGACCCGGCTGGAGCGCGAGACCACCTACCTGGCCGCGAGCCGGGAGGCCAGCGGCGGCTGGGAGCGCGACTCCTGCGATCTGGACGGCGGCGGCTACGACCGGATCGCGCTGGCCCTCATGCGGGCCATCGCCCGCGACGAGCGCACCACGCTGATCCTCAACGTCGGCAACCGCACGGCCGTCCCCGGTCTTGACGCGGACGCGGTGGTGGAGGTGCCCTGCCTGGTGGACGCGGGCGGGGCGCGCCCGATGGCCACCGGCGCGGTGGCGGCGGACCAGCTCGGGCTGATGCTGTCGCTGAAGGCGGTCGAACGCGCGACGATCGAGGCGGCCGACGCGATGGGGGCGGCCGGGTCCGGTGGCACCGCCGCCGCCCGGAGCGCGGCCCTGCGCGCCCTCGCGCTGCATCCACTGGTCGACTCGGTCAACGTGGCGAGCCGCATCCTCGACGCCTCGGGGCTGCCGGCGGCGTAGGGACTGCCGACGGCGTGGCCCACGGGCCTAACACATGTCCGAACGGGCTTTCCCTAGACCTTGATCACGCCCGATCGGGCTTCCTTTCGGCCATCTTTTCGGAAACGGGCGGCAAACGGGCACGCCCCGCGCCGACCCAGGCGTCCGCGATCCTCGCCACACCTTCACCCACCCGATCTGACCTGCTGAGATAACGTTAAAGAAACGGGCACATCCGGTCAGGATCTGTCCCGTGCCAAGCCTGGCCACTCCGGTTGCGTGCTTGTAAAACTTCTCGCCAAGCCCGAAGAAGAAGCAGGTGATGCGGTGTGGACGCGGAGGAACGCCGTCGGGAGATCCTCGACATGGCGCGGCGTGCCGGGGTCGTCGACGTCGGCAAGCTCGCCGCGGACCTCGGAGTGTCCAAGGAGACGGTGCGCCGCGATCTGCGCGTGCTGGAGCAGCACGGTCTGGTCCGGCGCACCCATGGCGGCGCGTACCCCGTGGAGAGCGCCGGTTTCGAGACCACCCTCGCCTTCCGCACCACCATGCACGTACCCGAGAAGTCGCGGATCGCGACCGCTGCCGCGGAGCTGCTGGGCGACGCCGAGACGGTCTACATCGACGAGGGCTTCACCCCCCAGCTGATCGCCGAGGCCCTGCCCCGGGACCGGCCGCTCACCGTGATCACCGCCTCCCTCGCGACCGCGAGCGGGCTCGCGGGCCGCGAGAACACCACCGTGCTGCTGCTGGGCGGCCGGGTCCGCGGCGGCACCATGGCCACCGTCGACCACTGGGCCACCCACATGCTCGCCGGTTTCGTCATCGACCTGGCGTTCATCGGCGCCAACGGCATCTCCCGGCAGTACGGGCTCACCACGCCCGACCCGGCGGTCAGCGAGGTCAAGGCGCAGGTGGTCCGGGTGTCCCGGCGCAAGGTGTTCTCCGGGGTACACACCAAGTTCGGGGCCGTCAGCTTCTGCCGGTTCGCGGACGTGTCCGACTTCGAGACGATCGTGACCGACACCGGGCTGCCCGTGACCGAAGCCCACCGGTATTCGCTGCTGGGCCCGCAGATCCTCCGGGTCTGACCTCACCGCCCCTTCCCCTTCCCCCTCTCCCCACGTCCCTCCGATTGGACCCGTTATGCCAGTCCTGACACTTCGTGCTGCCCGGATACCGGTTGTGGCCCTGACCGCGGGCGCGCTCCTCGCGGGGTGCGCCGGTATGGGCGGCGGCAGCTCCGGCGGCAACACCATCAATGTGCTGATGGTGAACAACCCGCAGATGATGGAATTGCAGAAGCTGACCGCGAAGCACTTCACCAAGAAGACGGGCATCAAGGTCAAGTTCACGGTCCTGCCGGAGAACGATGTCCGCGACAAGATCAGTCAGGACTTCTCCAATCAGGCCGGGCAGTACGACGTCGCCACCATCAGCAATTTCGAGGTGCCGTTCTTCGCCGAGAACAGCTGGCTGATGCCGCTGGACGAGCATGTCGCCAAGGACAAGGCGTTCGACCAGAAGGACATCCTTCCGCCGATGCGGGAGTCGCTGACGGCCGGTGACGGCCAGCTGTACGCGGAGCCCTTCTACGGCGAGTCGTCGTTCCTGATGTACCGCAAGGACATCTTCGCCGAGAAGCATCTGAAGATGCCCGAGCGGCCCACCTGGAACCAGGTGGCCGATCTCGCCGCCAAGGCCGACGGCGCCCGCAAGGGGATGAACGGCATCTGTCTGCGCGGGCTGCCCGGCTGGGGCGAGCTGATGGCCCCGCTCACCACGGTCGTCAACACCTTCGGCGGCACCTGGTTCACCAAGGACTGGAAGGCGCGGCTGACCTCGCCCGAGTTCGTCAAGGCGACCAAGTTCTATGTCGACCTGGTGCGCAAGCACGGCGAGGCGGGCGCCCCCCAGTCCGGCTTCGCCGAATGCCTCAACAACCTCACCCAGGGCAAGAGCGCCATGTGGTACGACGCCACCTCGGCAGCCGGGTCGCTGGAGGCAAGCAAGTCCCCGGTCAAGGGCAAGATCGGATACGTCCAGGCGCCGGTGGAGAAGACCAAGAGCTCGGGCTGGCTCTACACCTGGGCCTGGGGCATCCAGAAGGCGTCCCGCAACCCCGACAAGGCGTGGAAGTTCATCTCCTGGGCCTCCAGCAAGGAGTACGAGAACCTGGTCGGCAAGACGTTCGGCTGGTCCAACGTGCCCGCGGGCAAACGCGCCTCCACCTACGCCAACCAGGACTACAACAAGTCCGCCGGCGCCTTCTCCGAGGTGACCAGGAAGGCCATCACCAGCGCCAAGCCGCGCGATCCCGGCGTGCAGGAGCGGCCGACCATCGGCATCCAGTTCGTCGACATCCCCGAATTCGCCGATCTCGGCACCAAGGTCGCCCAGGAGATCAGCGCCGCCATCGCCGGTAAGCAGTCCGTCGACGAGGCATTGAAGACATCGCAGAAGCTGGCCGAGAAGGTGGGCGAGGAGTACCGAGATGAGTAATCCGACAACCGCGGTCCCCGTCCGCGGCAAGCGCCCGCCGACCGCGGCCGCCGCCTCGCCGAACACCTCCCGGCCGCAGCGGAACCGGGCACGGGAGTGGGCCACCCGGGCACCGCTGATGCCCGCCCTGATCTTCCTGATCGTGGTCACCCAGCTGCCGTTCGTGGCGACGCTGGTGATCTCCCTCTTCGACTGGAACTCGTTCCGCCCCGACAACCGCGAGTTCGCCGGTCTGGAGAACTACCAGACCGTGGTGAGCGACGCGGCGCTGCGCGAATCGATCGTCACCACCGTGCTGCTGACCGCCAGTGTGGTCATCGTCAGCGTGGTGCTGGGGCTGGCGCTGGCGCTGCTGCTGGACCGCAAGTTCCGCGGCCGGGGACTCGTCCGGACGATGCTCATCGCGCCGTTCCTGCTGGTGCCGGTGGCCTCGGCGCTACTGTGGAAGCATGCGCTGTACAACCCCGAATACGGGCTGTTCAACGGCGTCCTCAACTGGCTGGGCGGGCCCCAGCCGCAGTGGCTCAGCGATATGCCGCTCATGGCGGTGGAGGCGTCGCTGATCTGGCAGTGGACGCCGTTCATGATGCTCATCCTGCTGGCCGGGCTCCAGAGCCGGCCGCTGGACATGATCGAGGCGGCCCGGCTGGACGGCGCGGGCAACTGGCAGATCTTCCGCTTCCTCACCCTGCCCCATCTGCGGCGCTATCTGGAGCTGGGCACGCTGCTCGGGTCGATCTACATCGTGCAGAACTTCGACGCGGTGTTCACCCTCACCCGTGGCGGGCTCGACACCGCGAACCTCCCCTACACCATCTACGAAACCTTCTACAACGCCCACGAATACGGGCTGGCATCGGCGGCGGGTGTGCTGGTCGTGATCGGCACGATCATCATCGCCACCTTCGCGCTGCGCGTGGTGTCGTCCCTCTTCCGTGAGGAGGCGTCCCGCGCATGACCACCCTGACCGCCCCCGCCGCCATCACCGCGGTTCCGCCGGCCACCCGGCGGGCCAAGCGGCGCGGTGCCGCGCTCGGCCTGCTGGCCTGGTTCATCGGCATCATGTTCGTGCTGCCCGTGCTGTGGATGCTGCTCACCTCGTTCCACTCCGAGGCCGACGCCGCCACCAACCCGCCCTCGCTGGCCGCCCCGCTGACCCTCGACGGCTACAAGGCGTTCTTCGGCGTGGACGGCGGGGCCAGCCCCTGGCCCGCGCTGCTCAACTCGGTGGGCACGTCCGTCTTCTCCACCCTCTTCGTGCTGGTACTGGCGCTTCCGGCCGCGTTCGCGCTGTCGATCCGGCCGGTCCGCAAGTGGACCGACGTCATGTTCTTCTTCCTGTCCACCAAGATGCTTCCGGTGGTGGCCGGGCTGCTGCCGGTGTACCTGTTCGCGAAGGACACCGGCTTCCTGGACAACGTCTGGCTGCTCGTCATCCTCTACACGTCGATGAACCTGCCGATCGCCGTGTGGATGATGCAGTCCTTCCTCGCCGACATCCCGGTGTCCATCATCGAGGCCGCCCAGATGGACGGCGCCCGGCTGACGACCATCCTGTGGCGGGTCGTCGCCCCGATCGCCGGTCCCGGCATCGCCGCCACCTCGCTGATCTGTTTCATCTTCAGCTGGAACGAAATGCTGTTCGCCCAGGTGCTCACCGGCGTGGTCGCCCAGACCGCACCGGCCTTCCTGACCGGCTTCGTCACCAGCCAGGGGCTGTTCCTGGCCCAGGTGTGCGCCGCGTCGATCGTCATCTCCCTGCCGGTGCTCGCCGCGGGGTTCGCCGCCCAGGACAAACTCGTCCAGGGCCTGTCGCTAGGAGCAGTCAAATGAGGGCCGCCGTCATCGAAGCACCCGGCAAGGTCACCGTCGCCACGGTCGCTGACCCGGCGCCTGGCCCCCGCGAGGTCGTCGTCGACGTGGCGGCCTGCGGGCTGTGCGGAACCGATCTGCACATCCTCCAGGGGGAGTTCGCGCCCACCCTGCCGATCATTCCCGGCCATGAATTCGCCGGTGAGGTCGTGGGGATCGGCAAGGACGTCACCGAGCTGGCGGTCGGCGACCGGGTCGCGGTCGACCCCTCCCTGCACTGCCACGAATGCCGCTACTGCCGCATCGGCCGGGGCAACCTGTGCGACAACTGGAACGCCATCGGGGTCAGCGTGCCCGGCGGCGCCGCCGAGTTCGCCATCGCGCCGGTGGCCAACTGCGTCAAGCTCCCCGAGCACGTGGACGTCGGCGACGCGGCCCTCATCGAGCCGCTGTCCTGCGCGGTGCGCGGCTACGACGTGCTCAGCGGCAACCTGGGCGCCGAAGTGCTCATCTACGGCTCCGGCACCATGGGGCTGATGATGCTGGAGCTGGCCAAGCGGACCGGCGCCACCAGCGTCGACGTCCTCGACGTCAACCCCGAGCGGCTGTCGACCGCCAAGACCCTCGGCTGCTCCCGGTCCGCGGGCTCGGCCGACGAACTCGACCAGCCGCGCGGCTGGGACGTGGTCATCGACGCCACCGGCAACCAGGCCGCCATCCAGGACGGGCTCGGCCGGGTCGCCAAGGCGGGCACGTTCCTCCAGTTCGGGGTCTCCGACTACGCGACGCGGGCCACCATCGAGCCGTACAAGATCTACAACCAGGAGATCACCATCACCGGCTCCATGGCGGTCCTGCACAGCTACGAGCGCGCCGCCGGGCTCTTCGCCTCCGGTGTCCTCGACCCGAAGATCTTCATCAGCCACCGGATGCCGCTCGCCGAGTACCCCGAGGCGCTGGAGCAGTTCCGGTCAGGGCAGGGACGCAAGATCGTGGTCGAGCCGTAGTCACGGCGATCGTGTGCGGATGACGGCCCAGGCCCCGGGGGGCCTGGGCCGTCGCCGTGGTCGCCGACGCGGCGGCCGCCGCCTAGTCGGTGGCCGCGCGGAGATGGGCCGCTGCGGCCTGCTCCAGATGGGTCAGGTCGCTGCTGACCGTGGCGAACGTGAAGCCCCTGGCCAGCCGCCTCGCGGCGGTGGCGCCGTCCGGGCAGTGAATTCCGGCCGCGATCCCGGCCGTTTCCGCGGCGCGCGCGACCCTCTCCAGCGCCGCGCCGAACCGTTCCGCCACCGAGGGGTCGGTGGACGTCCGTCCGCCGAGGGCGATCGTGAGGTCGGACGGGCCGATGTAGACGCCGTCCAGACCCTCCGTCGCACAGATCTCCTCCGTGTTGCCCAGCGCCTCCGCCGTTTCGATCATCACGACGCAGGCGACCTGCTCGTTCGCCTCGGCCGGGGCGGGGCCGACGCGCAGGCCCGACCGCATCGGGCCGTAGCTGCGGACGCCGAAGGGCGGGTAGCGGCTGGCGCTCACCGCGGCGGCGGCCTCCTCTGCGGTGTTCACGAGGGGGACGATGACGCCACGGGCGCCCGCGTCCAGGGCCTGGCCGATCCGGAAGGCGTCGTTGGCGGGGACGCGCACCATTCCGGCGGCGGTGCCGCGGGCGTCGATGGCGGTCATCGCGCCGAGGGTGCCCTTGTAGTCGAGCAGCCCGTGCTGGGCGTCGACGCAGATGTAGTCGTAGCCCAGCCCGGCCAGCCGCTCGGTGCCGACGGGGTTGTCGAGGACGACCCAGTAGCCGAGGATCCGCTGGCGCGCGCGGAGCCGGCGCGCGAAGTCGGCGGGGGAAGCGTTCATGCTCCTCAGCTTTCCCCGGTTCCTCTCCCCGAGTCGAGGGTGATGCGTGATGTGAGCACCACGGCCAGCTTTGTGGCGCATAACGCGCAGAATTGGCGACCATACGGCACGGAACGCGCAGACTGATAGTGTTCTCCCCCAGTCACGCAGAGTCGCCCACAGTCGCGGAGAGGATGGCAGGCGCAGATGACATCCAACGGGGAAGGTCAGCGGCGACTGCGCGCCTCCGACCGCCGGGAACTGATCGCCCGTACCATCCGGACCGATGGCACGGTGGTCGTTGAGGAGCTGGCGCGATCGCTGGAGGTGACCCCCTCCACCATCCGCCGGGATCTCGCGCTGCTCACCGAGCAGGGCGCGATCGCCCGCACCTACGGCGGTGCGATGAGCGCGGGGCACACCGTCGAGCCGACGCTGGGGCAGCGCAGCGGGCTCGCGGTCGCCGAGAAGGACCGCATCGGGCGGTGGGCCGCCGCACGGATCGGGCAGGGCGACACCGTCATCCTGGACGCGGGCACCACCACCGGGCGCCTCGCCCACCATCTGCGGGGCCGCACCGAACTCACGGTGATCACCAGCGGGTTGACGGCGGTGCGCGCTCTGGCCGAGGTGGACGGCGTCGAGCTGATCACCCTCGGCGGGCGGCTGCGCCATGTCAGCCAGGGCTTCGTCGGTCCGCTCGCCGAACTGACCCTCTCCCGGCTCACCGCGGACAAGGTCTTCCTGGGCGCCGACGGGCTCGACGCGCGGCGCGGCATCTGCGAGGCCAGTCTCCAGCAGACCTCGCTGAAGGAGATGATGGCCGGCCGTGCCCGGGAGATCTTCGTGCTGGCCGACAGCAGCAAGCTGGGCCAGTCCCCGTTCACCGCGTGGGCCCCGCTGGACCGGCCGTGGACGCTGGTCACCGACAGCGGCGCCACCGATGACCAGCTCGCACCGTTCCGCGCGCTCCCCGACACCGAAGTGATCACCGTATGAGAGAGGGCGGGCCGGGAGTCCCCTCCCGGCCCGCCCACCCGTTGCGTTCACCCGGTCGAGCCCCGGTCAGTCCTTGTACGCGGCTGCCGTCGCGCCGGACTTCTCCAGGAGCGCGAAGGCGTCCTCGACCTCGGCCTTCTCGGCCGCGTTGGGGTTGGCGTTGGTGCAGGACGTACCGGCGCTGGCGCCGGACATCAGGCTGGAGCAGGGCCCCGGCTTCACATCGGGCAGGCCCAGGATGTGGCCCATCTCGTGCGAGGCGATCCGTACGGTGTTGTGGCCCTCGTCCACGGCCTGCCGTCCGAAGTAGATCGTGCCGCTGCCGAGCGCGGTGACCTGGGCGCGGGGCCAGCCGTTGTCCGCGACGACGCGGAGGTTGGCCCGCTGGCCGGAGGCGACCGGCTTGAGCTGTACGTTCTGCACACTCTGGTTCCAGACCGCCGCGCCCTTGGTCACCGCGTCCTTGAACTCGGCGGCCCCGCTGGCGTCGTACGTGACCACGCGCGCGGCGGCGTCGGGCGCCGGGGCGGCCACCGCCTGGCCGCCCGCCAGGGCGAGTACCGCCGCGATCGCGGCCGGTAGGGCGCGGACGAGTCTGCTGGATGTCACATCGGCCTCCTCGTGGGGAAAGGATCCATCTGGACGCGCACATGACGAACCGTCATGTCTCAACGGCCACTGTGCCCACGTCCGCCCCCATCCAACCCGCTCCCCCGCGGCCACGTCACACCGGGGTCAGGGCGGCGCAGTTGGCAGATCCCCGCGTCCGAAACCTCCCCCCGCCCCGCGGGTTCTCCCTAAGCTGCTGTGCAACTCGTTCCACCCCTATCAAGGACGTGATCGCCATGGCGGACACCGCCGATTCCACCCCTGCCCCCGTCTCGCCGTCCGCCGTCGAGGCGGGCCGCTGGGTCCTGGACCCGGCCGGGTCCACGGTCCGCGTCCGGCAGAAGACGTTCTGGGGACTGATGACTGTGAACGGTGTCTTCAAGGGCGTCAGCGGGGAGGGCGAAGTGGCGGCGGACGGCTCCGCGCGCGGCACCCTGACCATCGACGCCGCGTCGCTGGACACCCAGAACGCCAAGCGCGACGAGCATCTGCGCAGCAAGGACTTCCTCGACACGGACCACCACCCCGAGATCGTCTTCGTGGTCTCGAGTGCGGTGCCCGGCGAGAGTGCCGCCGTCGCGGTCGACGGCGAGCTGACCATCCTGGGCAACCCCCGCCCGCTGTCCTTCACGGCGCGGCTCACCGAGGCCACCGCCGAAGCCGTCACGCTCACCGCCGACGTCGATGTCGACCGCACCCGCTTCGGCATGACCTGGAACAAGCTGGGGATGATGCCGGGCGCCGCCGCGATGACCGTCACCGCGCGCTTCACCCGCCGTTGACCAGGGCACCCCGCCGGGCCTCTAGAATCGGCGGATGGCTCTTCCCGAAAACGGACCCGATGTCGTTAACGGCCCCGATGGCAGCGAGGCCCTGCGCGTGCTGCACCGCGTCTTCGGCTATGACGCGTTCCGGGGAGGCCAGCAGGAGATCATCGAGCATGTCATAGCCGGTGGTGACGCACTGGTCCTGATGCCGACCGGCGGCGGCAAGTCGCTGTGCTACCAGATCCCCGCGCTCGTGCGGAAGGGGGTCGGGGTGGTCATCTCGCCGCTGATCGCGCTCATGCAGGACCAGGTCGACGCCCTGAGGAACCTCGGCGTGCGGGCCGGGTTCCTCAACTCCACCCAGGACCTGGACGAGCGGCGGCTGGTGGAGGCCGAGTTCCTCGCGGGCGAGCTGGACCTGCTCTATCTGGCGCCCGAGCGGCTGCGCGTGGAGTCCACGCTGCGGCTGCTGGACCGGGGCACGGTCTCGCTGTTCGCCATCGACGAGGCGCACTGCGTGGCCCAGTGGGGGCACGACTTCCGGCCCGACTATCTGGCCCTGTCCGAGCTGCACGAGCGCTGGCCCACGGTGCCCCGGATCGCGCTGACCGCGACCGCCACCGAGGCCACCCACGCGGAGATCGCGTCCCGGCTGAAGCTCCAGGACGCCCATCACTTCGTGGCGAGCTTCGACCGCCCCAACATCCAGTACCGGATCGCCCCGAAGAACGAGCCGAAGAAGCAGCTGCTGGAGCTGTTGCGCGGCGAGCACCAGGGCGACGCCGGAATCGTCTACTGCCTGTCCCGCTCCTCGGTGGAGAAGACGGCCGGGTTCCTGGTGAGCAACGGGATCGAGGCGGTGCCGTACCACGCGGGTCTCGACGCCCGGGTCCGCGCCGAGAACCAGGCGCGCTTCCTGCGGGAGGACGGCCTGGTCGTGGTGGCGACGATCGCGTTCGGCATGGGCATCGACAAGCCGGACGTGCGGTTCGTGGCCCATCTGGATCTGCCCAAGTCCGTCGAGGGCTACTACCAGGAGACGGGCCGCGCCGGGCGGGACGGGCTGCCGTCCACCGCATGGCTGGCGTACGGGCTCCAGGACGTGATCCAGCAGCGGAAGATGATCGACACCTCCGAGGGCGACGACGCCCACCGGCGCAAGCTGGGTGCGCATCTGGAGGCGATGCTGGCGCTGTGCGAGACGGTGGAATGCCGCCGGGTCCAGCTGCTGGCGTACTTCGGCCAGCAGAGCACCGCGTGCGGCAACTGCGACACGTGTCTGACGCCGCCGGAGTCCTGGGACGGCACCATCCCGGCACAGAAGCTGCTGTCGACGGTGGTGCGGCTCAAGCGGGAGCGGAACCAGAAGTTCGGCGCCGGTCAGGTGATCGACATCCTGCTGGGCAAGAAGACGGCCAAGGTCATCCAGTTCGACCATGACGCGCTGTCGGTGTTCGGCATCGGCACCGAGCTGCGCGAGGCCGAATGGCGCGGTGTGGTACGGCAGTTGCTGGCCCAGGGGCTGATCGGCGTCGAGGGCGACTACGGCACGCTGGTGCTCACCGACGCGAGCGGCGAGGTGCTGGGGCGGGAGCGCGAGGTGCGGCTGCGGCGCGAGCCGGAGCAGGCGCGTACCGGCAAGTCGGCGAAGTCGGGCGCGTCCGGGTCGTCGCCGAAGTCCCGCAAGGCCGTGGTCGACCTGCCGGAGGAGGCGGTGCCGGTCTTCGAGCGGCTGCGCGCCTGGCGGGCGGCGACCGCGAAGGAGCAGGGTGTGCCCGCGTACGTCATCTTCCATGACGCGACGCTGCGCGAGGTCGCGACCGTGTTCCCCTCGACGCTGGACGAGCTGGGCGCGGTGAGCGGGGTCGGCGAGAACAAGCTGCTCAAGTACGGGCAGCAGATCCTGGACACGCTGGCGTCCTGACAGCACGTGCCAGGGCCCCGCTCCGCTGGTCGGGGCGGGGCTTTGGCATGTCGTGAGTACAGGGGTTACCGCTGAGTATTACCTCGGGTAACCTCGGAGTGAAGGTGGCCGCCGGGGGCTGGGGTACTCCGGCGGCCACTCACCTCCTCCCCCTGCTACAGCTCCTGGATCCGGATGTTGCGGAACGAGACCACATCACCGGTGCTGTGGTTCTGGAGGCCGATGTATCCGGAGGCGAACCGGCGGCCGTCGGTGCCCGGGTCGTCCGAGCGCGGCGGGGTGAAGTCCTGGCCCCCGGTGTTCTCGAACTCATTGATCAGCACACCGTTGCGGTAGATCGAGTAGTGCTGGCCGACCACCCGGATCTCGTAGTCGTTCCAGCTGCCCTTGGGCGTCACGCCCGCACCGCCGAGGCCGACCCGGTCGAAGCCGTAGATCGAGCCCGTCTTGTACATGTCGCCGTCCGGGCGGTCGTTGATCTGCACCTCGTGCCCGTACTTGATCGCGACCCACTCCGGGCGGGACTCCTCGGGGTGGTCGTTGACATCGGGGAAGCGGACGAAGACACCGCTGTTGGCGTTGCCCGTGCCCGGGGCGTCGTCACGGAACTGGAGCTTCAGCGAGAAGTCGTCATAGGTGCGCCGCGGGAACCACAGCATGCCCATGCCGTCGACCGTGGAGCTGCTGGTCATGGTGCCGTCGCCGTTCAGCCCGAAGGCGCCGCCGCCCACGTGCTGCCACTGGTCGAACGACTTCTTCGTCCCGTCGAAGAGGTCGCGGTAGCCCTCGCTCTGGCCGGGCTTGCCGATCCCGGACTCGTCGGCGGCCTTGTTGATGGCCTCGTTCTCACGCTGGTCGATGACACCGTCGGAGAGCAGCTTCCCGGTCACCGAGGTGACGTGCTTGAGGAAGAGGGCGTGCGAGGACCAGTCCTTCTCGTCCTCGATCAGCTCGTTGATGGTGCAGCGGCCACGGGTCATCCGGTTGGGGACGCCGGTGTCGACCGTGCCGACGATCACGGTCAGCCGCTCGTCCCACTCCGGGCACGCGGGTGCGGGCACGCCGCCGCCCTCGGCCACGGTGAACGCGAGCTGGCGGGCGGCCGAGGTGTTCCCGGCCTTGTCGGTGGCCCGGTGGGCGACGGTGTGGCGGCCGACCCGGTCGACGACGACGGGGGTGGTGTACGCCAGGTACGGGCCGCCGTCGAGGGAGTACTCGGTCTTCGCCACGCCGGAGTCGGCGTCGGTGGCGGTGATGGTCACCTTGGCGCTGCCGAGGTAGTTGCCGTCCGAGTTCTTGGTGCCCTCGGCCCTGGCCGAGGTCTCGGGCGGGGTGGTGTCCGTGCTCGGCGAGGCAACGACGGTGAAGTCCACCGACTTCACCTCCGAGGTGTTCCCGGCCCGGTCGGTGGCGCGGTAGCGCACCCCGTGCTTGCCGTGGGTGTTCACCATCACCGGTGCGGTGTACTTCGTGAAGTCGCCGCCGTCCAGGGCGTATTCGATGGTGTTGACGCCGGACCCGGTGTCGGAGGCCGTGATGGTGACGGTGGCCGTGTCGTAGTACGCACCGTCCGGACCCTGCTTCCCGGTCACCGTCGCCGAGGTCTCGGGTGGCGCGGTGTCGTCGGTCGGCGGGGCCACGACGCGGAAGTCCACGGATTTCACCGCGGAGGTGTTTCCCGCCTTGTCGGTGGCGCGGTAGCGGATGGTGTGCGTGCCCACCTCGTGGACCATCACCGGAGCGGTGTACGGCTGGAACGCCCCGTCCCCCACCGCGTACTCGATCCGGTCCACGCCCGAGCCCTCGTCGGTGGCCGACACCGCCACCGTGGCCATGCCGAGGTACGCACCGTCCGCGTCCCGCTCGCCCTCGACCTTCGCCGAGGTCGCGGGCGCGGTGGTGTCCGCGCCGCCGCCGTCCTCGGTGACCACGAGGATGCCCTGCATCTGGCCGTGGCCGGGGATGGTGCAGTAGTAGCGGTAGCGGCCCGGGGTCAGATTGACCTCGACGGAGTGCTTGCCGCCGCTGTCGTCGCCGGGGTTGGCGAGGATGTTCAGCGGGACGTCGTTGTTGTACTCGGGATCCGACACGTCGAAGGTGAGGGTGTGCGGCATTCCCATGGTGTTGCCGGTGGCGGTGCTGTTCTCGAAGACGATGGTGGTCTTCCCGGCGACCGCCGTGGTGGGCGCCGAGCCGTACTTCGTGATGTCGTCACCCGCGGTCCAGGTCAGCGTCTGCTGTGCCGCGGCCTTACCCGATGCCGCCGTGGCCGTGGACAGGCCGGTGGTCAGGCCGAGGACCATGAGCACCGCGGCGAGCAGCGCCGTCCACGGTCTGGGGGGTTTGGGTCGCCGTCGTCTCACCGCTGCTCCGCCTTCCTGGCCACGTCCTTGGCGAGCGGAGTGGGCTCGCCGCCCTTGTAGGTGATGTGCCACAGCGCCGACTTGGCGTCGGAGGTGAAGAAGCCGCGCCCGTAGTCGAGGACGTAGAGGGAGCCGTCCGGGGCGAACTTCCAGTCCATGAGGTTGCGGATGCCGTCGGCACCCACCGGGATGATCTTCTTGAGGGTTTCGGCGTGCACGGGCAGTCCGCCCTTGCCGACCGTCTTGGGGTCGGTGAGCACGGCGTGGCGCGGCTGGTCGGCGTCGTAGAAGTCGCCGACGAACCACTTGCCGTCCCAGTACGCGGGCCACTTGGTGGTGCTGTTGCTGTTCTCGTCGTAGCGGTAGACCGGGCCGTTCATGGTGGCCTGGCCGCCGCCCTTGAGCCACGGCAGCAGGTACTTCGCCTCCGACACCTTGTAGCTGGGGATGCCATTGGCATCGCGCGGATAGTCGGGGGCCCCGCCCTGGGGCGAGTACCAGATGGTGTTCCCGGTGACCGGCGGCAGGTTCACCAGGCCGTTGTTGTTGGGCGACTCGTTCTTGGGGTGGTCGCAGTCGTACCAGCCCAGCGGCTTGCTCGGATCGGGCAGGTTGCGGTCGCGGTACGGCTGCTTGTTGCCCATGCAGAACGGCCAGCCGTGGTTGCCCGCCTTGGTGATGGCGGCGAAGGTGTCGTACTTGGCGGGGCCCCAGGTGGTGCTGGGCTCGCCCGCGTCGGGGCCGACCCAGCCCGCGTAGAGGATGTCGGTCTTCTTGTCGACGAAGATCCGGGCCGGGTTGCGCACCCCCATGACGTAGATCTCGCCGCGGGTCTTGCCCCCGCCCTCGTCGGGCTCCTTGCCGGTGAACAGGTTGCCCTCGGGGAGGGTGTACGTGCCGTCGGCCTCGGGGTGGATCCGCAGGATCTTGCCGTTGAGGTTGTTGGTGTTCCCGGCGGTGCGGCGGGCGTCGGCGAAGGACACGCCCTTGTAGTTCGGCTGCGGGTTGTTGCCCGAGTAACCGTCGCTGAACTGGGAGGAGTTGTTGTCGCCCGTGGCGATGTAGAGGTTGCGCTTGGAGTCCCAGGCCATGCCGCCGCCCGCGTGGCAGCAGCTGTGGATCTGCACCGGCCAGGACAGCAGCACCTTCTCCGAGCCGAGGTCGAGCTTGTTCGTCTGGAGGTTCAGGGTGAAGCGGGAGACCCGGCGCTCGGCCATCTGGGTGTCGCGGTTGATCCGGGAGTGCGGGGTGTAGTGCAGATACACCCAGCCGTTGGTGAGGAAGTCCGGGTCCAGCTCGATGCCGAGCAGCCCCTCCTCGTTCTTGATCAACTCATCGCCGCCGCCCTTGTTGCCGAAGACGGTGAGCGCACCGGCGAGCGTCACCTTGCCGGTCTTGGGGTCGTAGATGTGGATCTGGCCCTGGCCCTTGCCGATGTCGGGGTTGTTCCAGTCGGTGACGACGGGCGCGCTGCCGTCGCTCCCGCCGCGGCCGATGTACAGCACCCGGCCGTCCGGCGCGGTGACCAGGCCGTGCGGCTCGCCGATCTGGTCCGCCTGTCCTGGCTGGTTGGGCTTGGTGACCCGCTCGGCCTTGTAGTTGGCGGTGATGGTGGCCTGGCAGTCGGCGCGGGCGAGGCGGGTGGTCCACAGCAGCGCGCCGCGCAGATGGGCGCGGAAGTCCGTCTCCCGGAAACCGGCGGCGGTGCCGCCCATGCCGGTGTAGAAGGACCGGCCGCCGTCGTAGTCACGGCACCAGGAGATGGGGTGGTCCCAGCCGTTGGCGCCGGTGCCCGGCTGATAGCTGCTCTCCCGCACCCGGGCGACGGTGTGCACCTGGCCGGAGGGGTTCGTCTTCCAGTTGAGCCAGGTGTCCGGGCGCTTCCACTCCAGCGGCAGATCCTTGGTGGCCGGGTTGTTGCGGTCGCCGACCTCGACGACGGCCCGCTGCACGGTGGTGGGGCTGGTGGTGGCGGGGCGGGCGCCGATCAGACCGGTGAACCAGTCCGAGTAGGGCTCGTTGCGGGCCGCGTCATGGATGCCGAGGAAGCCGCCGCCCGCCTCCATGTACGTTTCGAGCCCGGCTTCCTGCTCGGGGTCGAGCACATCGCCCGCACCGGTGAGGAAGACGACCGCGTTGTACGTGCCGAGCTTGGGCGCCGTGAAGACGGAGGCGTCGGCGGTGGCGTCGACCGTGAAGCGGGTGTCGGCCGGGCCCTGGTTGCCGATGCGCTCGATGGCCTCGATACCGGCGTCCACGGTGGGCGCCTCGTCCCCGGCCGAGCCGTGGAAGACCAGCACCTTGACGTCGTCCCCGCCCGGCGGGGACGGCAGCGCCAGCCGGGGGCGCTCCTCGGGGCGGGCGGCGGCAGGGGTGCCGCCGAGCATGGTCGCGGTGACGGCCCCGAACAGCAGGGCGGCCAACGCCGCGCGTCTCCTCCGCGGCCGACGCTTCGTCAGCCGATGCCTTTCCGAGGGCTTGTGGTACGGCTTGTCCCGCATGAGTAACCCATCCCTCTCCGGTACCGGATACACCGCTGAAGGAAGCTAGACGCCTTTTCGCGGTCCGCCAATAGCTATGACCGCAACTCGACGAACTTTGTCCTGAGTGTGGATGAACGGGCGTCCCGCCGCTACCGTGATGTCATCCCCGGGGCACGTGCGCATCGGCAACGACTGGACGGCCGTACCGAATTGGGAGAACGATGAGCGACGCACCCGGCACCATGCCCAGACGCGGTTTCAGCCGCCGGCTTCTCGCCGGTGGCGCGGCCGCCGCCGCGATCGGCGGCCCGCTCCCCCTCGCCTCCCCCGCCGACGCCGCCCCCGCCGAGGGTCCGAAGCGGCGGGTGGCGACGGCGGCGGCCGGTGGTGTGGTCCGCCGCATCAAGATGTACGCGGAGAAGCTGCCGGACGGGCAGATGGGCTACGGCCTGGAGAAGGGCAAGGCGTCCATCCCCGGTCCGCTGATCGAGCTGACCGAGGGCGACACCCTGCACATCGAGTTCGAGAACACCATGGACGTCACCGCCAGCCTCCATGTGCACGGGCTGGACTACGACACCGCCAGCGACGGCACCCAGCTCAACCGCAGCGCCGTGGAGCCGGGCGAGACGCGTACGTACACCTGGCGCACCCATGCCCCGGGCACCCGTGCGGACGGCACCTGGCGGCCGGGCAGCGCGGGCTACTGGCACTACCACGACCACGCGGTCGGCACCCCGCACGGCACCGGGGGCCTGCGCAAGGGGCTGTACGGGCCGGTGGTGGTGCGCCGGGCGGGGGACGTCCTGCCGCAGAAGCAGTTCACCATCGTCTTCAACGACATGACGATCAACAACAAGTCCGGCCATGACGCGCCCGAGTTCAGGGCGACGGTCGGCGAGCGCGTCGAGATCATCATGATCACGCACGGCGAGTACTACCACACGTTCCATATGCACGGTCATCGCTGGGCGGACAACCGCACCGGCATCCTGGAGGGGCCGGACGATCCGAGCCGGGTCATCGACAACAAGATCACCGGCCCGGCCGACTCGTTCGGCTTCCAGGTGATCGCCGGGGAGAACACCGGCGCGGGCGCGTGGATGTACCACTGCCACGTCCAGAGCCATTCCGACATGGGGATGGCGGGGCTGTTCCTGGTGGCCAAGGCCGACGGCACGATTCCGGGCTATGACCCGCACCATCTGACCGCGCGGCGCGGGTCCTAGCGCACGTCCTCAGGAGGATCCGTCCGGGTCCCAGTTCAGCAGGCGCACCTGGGCGACGGTACGGACATGGCGGCGCATGGCCGCGGCCGCGGCCTTGGAGCGGCCCTCGGCGATGGCGTCCAGGATCTTGCGGTGCTGGGCGAACGACCGCTGGGGGCGGCCCGGCTGACGCAGTGACTCCTCCCGGCTCTCACCGATCTGCTCGGCGATGGAACGCATGAACTCCGCCAGCAGCGGGCTGTGGGCGGCCGCGGTGACCGCGGCGTGGAAGCGGCGGTCACCCTCGATGCCGTGGCGGCCCGTCGCGATCTCGTCCTCCATCCAGTGGAGCGCCTGCTCCATGGCGGCGAGGTCGTCGTCGGTGCGGCGCTCGGCGGCGAGTTCGGCGAGCTTGGTCTCCAGCGCCTCACGGGCGTCGAGTACATCGGGCAGCCGCCGCCGGCGCTCCATCAGGCGGTCCACGGGCTCGGTGTCGAGGCTGTCGCGGAGCAGCCGCATGCCGCCGCCCTGGCGCACCTCGACCAGGCCCTGCACCTCCAGGACGACGATGGCCTGCTTGACGGAGGCACGGCTGATGCCGAGCCGCTCGGCCAGCTCCCGCTCGGTGGGCAGCCGGTCGCCCGCGCGCAGCCCGCCCTCTTCGACGTAGGAGCGCAGCCTCTCCAGCACCTGCTCGTAAAGGCGCTGACGGTTCATCGGGCGCAGTGCGTCGTCGGCCATGCGGGCTCTCCCCTGCTTCGGCTGGCTGCCGCGATTGGTGACCGTCCCGCTTCGCAGCGTAGCACCTGGTGGCTGATTGGCTCAGCCAATGTGCCACCTATGTATTGACTGTTGAACCACCGCACGCGCAACGTGAGTCGCGGCTCAGCCACTTGCGACGGGAGCGCGCTCGATGTCCGACGAACTGATCTCGATACTCGTGCTGGTGGTGGTCTTCGTGATCGCCACCACCAGATCGATCAACATGGGCGCGCTCTCCTTCGCCGCCGCCTTCGGCGTGGGGGAGCTGGTCGCGGGATTCGACGCGGATCAGATCTTCGCCGGTTTCCCGGGCGATCTGTTCGTGGTGCTGGTGGGTGTGACGTATCTGTTCGCGCTGGCCCGGGCCAACGGGACCACCGACTGGCTGGTGCACGCGGCGATCCGGCTGGTGCGCGGGCGGGTCGCGCTGATCCCCTGGGTGATGTTCGCGATCAGCGCCGCGCTGACCGCGATCGGCGCGGTGAGCCCGGCGGCGGTCGCCATCGTGGCGCCCCTCGCGCTGAGCTTCGCGGCGCGCTACCAGATCAGCCCGCTGCTGATGGGGGCCATGGTGGTGCACGGCTCCCAGGGCGGCGGCTTCTCCCCCATCAGCATCTACGGCTCGATCGTCAACGGCATCGTGGAGCGGGAGAAGCTGCCGGGCAACGAGGTCACCCTGTTCCTGGCCAGCCTGGTGGTCAACCTGCTCATCGCGGCCGTGGTGTTCGTCGTCTGCGGCGGGCTGAAGCTGCCCCGTACCGACGCCGCGGCCGAGGCGGAGGAGGCGGCGGCGGACGCGGACACCCGGCTCACCCCGGCCCGGATCGCGACCCTGGTCGCGCTGGTGGCATTGGTGGTCGCGGTCCTCGTCTTCGACCAGGACGCCGGGCTCACCGCCATCACCCTCGCGGTCGCGCTCAGCGTCGTCTGGCCGGACCACGGCAAGCGGGCCGTCAACGAGGTCACCTGGCCCACCGTGCTGCTGATCTGCGGTGTGCTCACCTATGTCGGGGTGCTGGACGAGATGGGCACCATCACGTACGCGGGCAACGCCGTGACCGACATCGGCATCCCGCTGCTCGCGGCGCTGCTGCTGTGCTACATCGGGGCGATCATCTCCGCGTTCGCCTCATCCGTGGGCATCATGGGCGCGCTCATCCCGCTCGCCGTCCCCTTTCTCTCCCAGGGGCACATCGGCGCGGTGGGCATGATCGCCGCGCTCTCGGTGTCGGCGACGGTCGTGGACGTCAGCCCCTTCTCGACCAACGGCGCGCTGGTGCTGGCTGCCGCGCCCGACGTGGACCGGGACCGGTTCTTCCGGCAGCTGATGATCTACGGCGGCATCATGGTGGCCGTCGTCCCCGCCGCCGTCTGGCTGACGATGGTGGTCCCGGGCCTGGGCTGAGACAGCGCCGGGCCCGGGACCGAAGGGTCAGCACATCTTGTAGTCGGCCCGGCTGCTGTTGTACGAGCAGGTGTCGACCGTGGTGCCGCCGCTCTTGCGGAGCGTGGCCTTGTCGCTGGTGTTGTTCCAGACGTAGGCGCGGCGGTCCTGGTACTTGGAGGCGGAGGTGTCCGAGCCGGTACCGGTCCGCACGGTCACGGTCTTGCCAGCGCCGAGGGTGTACGAGGGGAAGGTGTACGCGTGGCGGCTCGCGTCGACGACCACCCAGCCCTTGAGGCTCACCCCGCGCGTGGTGGAGTTCTTGATCTGCACATACTCCGCGTTGAGGCTGGAGTTGCTCCGGTTGTCCGTACCGGGAGAGTCGTAATAGATCTTGTGCAGATGCACGGAGCCGGCGGCCCCGGCGGGCGCCGCGGGATACAGCAGCGCGATGGCACAGCCCGCGGCGACAGCGGCACCGGCCCTGGCAGTGGTACGGAACATGGACGTCTCTCCCCTTGCGTCGTGTCGCGGTGGTGCGCACACAGACGGACGGACGGCCGCGCCCGAGATGGTTTGGGAGTCACGAGGTGACTCCCTCGGTGCGGCCGTCCGTCCGTCTCCCCCCACCTGTGTGGGCAACCAGAGTGGACCGCGCGGCTCCGTGGCGGCAGGGCTGCGCGGCCCCTGATCAGGGGCCGTCCGGCCCTTGCGGCGCGGCGGGGACTCGGCAGGGGGCGGGGAGTTGACGCGGGGGGCGCTCAGCGGCCGTACTGCGCCCCGCCGTTGATGTGCAGGACCTGCCCGGTGACGTACGCGGCCTCAGGGGAGGCCAGATAGCGGATGGCGGCGGCTATCTCGGCGGGCACGCCCGGCTGTCCGGTGAGTGTCTGCCCGATCTGCTGGGCGATGAACTCGGGTGTGCCGCGCTCGCCGAAGAACTCGGTGTCCTCGACATAGCCGGGGGCCACGGCGTTGGCGGTGACGCCGTCCGCGCCCAGCCGCTTGGCCAGTTCGTAGGTGTAGGTGTGCAGCGCGGCCTTGGTGCCGCCGTACGAACCGGGGCCGCGCAGCGCCGCCACCGAGGAAAGGTGCACGATCCGGCCACCGGGGCGGGCGATATGCGGAATGAGGGCTTCGGTCAACAGGACGGCGGTGAGCACATTGGCCGCGAAGTTGCGCTGGTACTGGTCGGCGATGCCTTCCAGGGTGCCGTCGTTGCCGGGCGCGACATTGCCTCCGGCGTTGGTGACGACCACGTCGACGGGGCCGCCCGCGGCGATCTCGTCGGCGGCGCGGCGGGTCTGCCCGGGGTCGCTCAGGTCGGCGCCGGTCCAGGTCACCAGGCCGTCGCCGTGGGCGGCGTTCAGCTTGTCGGCCGCCGCGCGCAGCACATCGGTGCGGCGTCCCACGATGACGACGCGGTCGCCGTCCGCGGCGAAGGACTCCGCGGTCGCCAGACCGATGCCCGTACCGCCGCCCGACACCACGATCCGTCGCCCCATTACGGCCTCCATCGTGCAAATCGTTGAATCTGGATCATATGTATGAACCGCACGCTAGGCAGAAAGGGCTTTCCCGTCAAGGGTGTTGGCTTGCGTTCAGTATTGACAGGTTCTGTCGCCAATGGCCGAATGATCGGCGCGCCCCCAGCGTGTTCCCACAGCTGTTCCGGCAAGGAGGAGATGTGCGTTTACGTTCGGCCCTCACCAGACCCGGCAGACTCGTCATCGCCGCGCTCGTCCTGGCGCTCGGCGTCCTCGGTCTGCTGACCGCCCCCGGCCCCGCCGCGGCCGCCGCGTCCGACGACCCCGACCCCGTCATCAACGGCCTGCGCGGCGACTACTACCTCCAGTCCGCCCCGGGAGCCTTCGACTTCCACGAGCTCAAGGCGACCACCCTCGATCCGTCCCTCGACTTCGGCAACCTGGAACCGCGGCTCCAGGTCGCCACCGGGCGGTCCGACGACGTCAGCGTCCGGTGGACCGGCCGGCTCGTCCCCGAGCGCTCCGGGGCGCACACCTTCTCGATCACCGGCGACAACGGCTTCCGGCTGTGGATCGACGGCCGTCCCGTCATCGACCACTGGGTCGACGACTGGGACAAGGAGCAGGTCTCCGCGCCGGTCGAGCTGACCGCGGGCCGCGAGTACGACATCAAGGTGGAGTACTTCGAGCACTACGGCGGCTCCAACCTCCACCTCGCCTGGACCCCGCCCGGCGGCACCAAGCAGCCGGTGCCGTCGTCGGCGTTCCGGCTGCCCCCGGACTTCGGCTACGAGGGCCCGGTGCGCAGCGCCGTGCAGCCGGACGGCCGGACGCTGCTGATGGACTTCGCCCGCCCGCTCGACGCTCCCCCGGCCGGGCTGACCGGCCATCTCACCGCCGTCATCGGCGGCGCGGCCTGGCCGCTGGGCGGGGCCCGGCTGGACCCGGCCGACCCCTCGCGGCTGCTGCTCGCGCTGAAGGAGCCGGTGGTGGGCCGCGGCGGTGAGGCGATCGTGCGCTACGACGGCGAGGGCGGCCTGGAGAGCGACAAGGGCGCCGTCGGGCAGTTCCTCGCCTTCGGTGGCAACAAGTCGACATATCAGCTCAGCACCCCCTGGGCCAAGGACGTCGGCCCGGACAACGCCCACCCCGAATACCCGCGCCCGCAGCTGACCCGCGACCGGTGGAAGAACCTCAACGGCACCTGGCAGTTCGCCGCCGCCGAGAAGGGCCAGGCGCCGCCGTTCGGGCAGCGGCTGCGGGAGAACGTCCTGGTGCCGTACCCGGTGGAGTCCAAGCTGTCCGGTCTGGAGCGCCACGAGGACCGCATGTGGTACCGGCGCACCTTCACCGTGCCCGCGGACTGGAAGGTCGGCGGCGGACAGCGGCTGAAGCTGAACTTCGACGCCGTCGACTGGCAGGCCGAGGTCTACGTCAACGGCACCCGGGTCGCCGAACACCGCGGCGGCTACGACCGGTTCAGCGCCGACGTCACCGACGCCCTGCGCCCCGGCCGCACCCAGGAGCTGCTGGTCGGCGTGTACGACCCGACGGACGCCAAGGACGGCGAGAACCCGCCGATGGGCAAGCAGCGGCTGGACCCCAGCGGCATCTTCTACACCCCCTCCTCCGGCATCTGGCAGACGGTGTGGATGGAGCCGGTGGCCGCCGACCACGCCGACAGCCTCAAGCTCACCCCGGACGTGCCGGGCAAGGCGCTCACCGCGGAGGTCCGCGGGGTGCGGGACGGGGTGCCGGTCACCGCGACCGCGTACGACGGTAAGCGCGCGGTCGGCACGGTGACCGGGCGCACCGGCTCGGCCCTGACCGTGCCGGTGCCCTCGCCCCGGCTGTGGTCGCCGGACGATCCGCATCTGTACCGGCTGAAGGTGACCGTCGGGCGGGGCGCGAAGGCCGACCGGGTGGAGAGCTACTTCGGCATGCGCGGCATCGCGGTCGAGGAGGTCGACGGCAAGAAGCGCATGGTGCTCAACGGGAAGCCGTATCTCTCGATGGCCACCCTCGACCAGGGCTTCTGGCCGGACGGCCTGCACACCGCGCCGACGGACGAGGCCCTGGCGTACGACCTGAAGATGCACAAGCGGATGGGGTTCAACTCCGTGCGCAAGCACATCAAGGTCGAACCCGACCGCTGGTACTACTGGGCCGACCGGCTCGGGCTGATGGTGTGGCAGGACATGCCCGCCATGAACACCATCGCGCCCTCGGAGAAGGCGCAGGGCCAGTACGAGCACGAGATGAAGGCCATGATCGACCAGCACATCAGCAGCCCGTCGATCGGCGTCTGGGTCACCTTCAACGAAGGCTGGGGCCAGTACGGCGGGGCGAAGGTGCCCGCGCTCGCCAAGGGCTGGGACCCGTCGCGGCTCATCGACGGCGCCAGCGGCTGGAACGACACCGGCAACGGCGACCTCGCCGACATCCACGCCTATCCGGGCCCCGGCGAACCCCGCCCGGACGCGAAGCGCGCGGGTGTCATCGGCGAGTACGGCGGGCTGGGGCTGGCCGTACCGGGGCACGCGTGGCCGGTGCAGCACACCTATGTGGGCGTGGACCAGGAGCAGTACACGGCCGAATACCTGAAGCTGCTGGACAAGGTGCGGCAGCAGGTCGCCTGCCATGGGAACAGCGGCGCGGTCTACACCCAGATCACGGATGTGGAGGGTGAGCTGAACGGGCTCCTCACCTATGACCGCAAGAAGATCAAGCCCGATGTGGAGCGGCTGCGCGAGGCGCACCGGTCCCTGATCCGCGCGGCGGAGGACCCCGCGTCGATGGAGTGCACCACCGGTTAGCCCGGCAGTGCCATCCGGGCGGGCGTCGCCGCTGAACGCGACGCCCCGCCCGGGTCGTGTGCGGTCTTGAACGCCGCGTCCCGCCGTGTCAGCGTGACGAAGCGTCCGGCCCGTCCGACCATTCGGGAGACTCCTGGTGACCGCATCCTCCTCCCTGCCCGTGGACATCGTGCGCGCCCGGCGCCATGGCGTCGCCGATCTGCTGGCGCGCAGTGCCGCCCGGCTGCCCGGCAAGACGGCCGTGGTGTACGGCGCGCTGCGGCAGACGTACGCGGAACTGGACGCGCTGGTGAGCCGTACGGCGGGCGCGCTGGCGGCGCGCGGTGTCGCCCAGGGCGACCGGGTGGTGCTGTACGCGCGCAACTCGCACGGCTATGTGGTGGCGTACTTCGCGCTGGCCCGGCTGGGCGCGGTGTCGGTGCCGGTGAACTTCATGCTGAGGCCCCCGGAGGTCGCGTACCTCCTCGACCATTCGGGTGCGGTCGGTGTCATCGCGGGCGACGGGCTGCTGGAGGCGGCCGACGCGGCGCTGGCCGAGGCCGCACCGGCCCGCGTCGTCCTGCGCGCGGCCATCGGCGGGGAAGGGCGGGAGGGCTGGGAGGACTTCGCCGCGCTGGGCGAGGAGCGCGGCCACCCCGTGCCCGACCCGGCGCTGGAGGACGACGATCCGGTCCAGCTGATGTACACCTCGGGGACGGAGTCGCGGCCCAAGGGCGCGATCATGACGAGCCGCTGTCTGATCTCGCAGTATCTGACGACGATCGTGGACGGCGGTATGACGGCCGACGACATCGAGGTGCACGCGCTGCCGCTGTACCACTGCGGCCAGTTGCACGCGTTCCTCACCCCGGACGTCTGCCTGGGCGCCACCTCGATCATCCTGCCGGGCCCGGATCCGGCGGCGCTGCTGGCGACGATCGAGGCGGAGGGGGTGACCAAGCTGTTCGCGCCGCCCACGGTGTGGATCGCGCTGCTGCGCCATCCGGACTTCGGGACCCGCGATCTGTCGTCGCTGCGCAAGGGGTATTACGGCGCCGCGGCCATGCCGGTCGCCGTGCTGGCCGAGCTGCGGCGGCGGCTGCCGGGGCTCGCGCTGTACAACCTCTACGGGCAGACCGAGATGTCGCCGATCGCGACCGTCCTGGGCCCGGCCGACCAGGAGCGCAAGGCCGGGTCGGCGGGGCGGGCCGCGCTCAACGTGGAGACGCGGGTGGTGGACGAGGAGGACCGGCCCGTCACCCCGGGCACGGTCGGGGAGATCGTGCACCGCGGCCCGCACACCATGCTCGGCTACTGGCGGGACCCGGAGCGCACCGCGGAGGTGTTCCGCGGCGGCTGGTTCCACAGCGGCGATCTCGGGGTCATGGACGAGGAGGGCTATCTGACGGTCGTCGACCGCAAGAAGGACATGGTGAACAGCGGCGGGGAGAACGTGTCCGGGCGCGAGGTGGAGGAGGTGCTGCACGCCCACCCCGCGGTTGCGGAGGCCGCGGTGTTCGGGGTGCCGCATCCGTACTGGATCGAGGCCGTGACGGCGGTGGTGGTGGCCGGGCCGGGCGAGCGGGTGACGGCCGAGGAGATCCTGGCGCACTGCGGGGAGCGGCTGGCCGGGTTCAAGGTGCCCAAGTACGTGGTGCTGGCCGCGTCCCTGCCGAAGAACCCCAGCGGCAAGATCCTCAAACGGGAGCTGCGCGACACCTATGGACACCTCGGCGCCGACGGTTGACGGTTCTGTGTCAACTGTTCGAGAGCGTGCCGGAACCCGGTTTTAGGATGCGTATTCCCCTGCCGTGACACCGAACCGCCCGAGGGCCCTCCATGAGCAAAGTCCTGAATCTTGACGCTCTACCCGAGCCATCCCGGCTCAAACGTGTGAAGCGACGGCGTCCGGGACTGCTGGCGGCCAATGCCGTGGTGCTGCTGTTCGCCGCGATGGCGGTGACCACGATATTCACCAATCCGCGCTTCGAGTGGCACACCGTAGGGAAATACTTCTTCGAGATCCGCATCATCAAGGGTATCGGGGTCAGCCTGGGGATGACCGCCACGACCATGGCATTCGCCCTGGTGCTCGGCACCGTCGTGGCGCTCATGCGGATGGGTTGCTCGCGGTTGATGTCGGCGGCCGCGGGAGCGTTCATCTGGGTGTTCCGCTCGATTCCCATGCTGGTGCAGCTGCTTTTCTGGTACAACCTGGCGGCGCTGTTTCCCACCCTGTCCCTCGGAATTCCCTGGGGACCGAGTTTCGTCACCTTCGACGCCAATTCTCTGCTGGGTCCGCTTACCGCGGCGGTCATCGGTCTGACCTTGCATGAAACGGCATATGTGGCGGAGCTGATTCGTTCCGGTCTGCTGTCCGTACCGGAGGGGCAGCGCCAGGCGGCCGCCGCGCTCGGTTTGACGCCGACTCAGATCTTCTTCCGTATCACCCTCCCCCAGGCGCTGCGCGTGATCGTGCCGCCGATGGGAAATGAGCTGATATCTCTCCTGAAGGCCACATCTTTGGTCAGCGTGATCTCTCTGGCGGATCTGCTCTACTCGGTGCAGCTCATTTACTCGAAGAACTTCCAGACCGTTCCCCTGTTGATCGTGGCCGCGATCTGGTACATGATCATCACCGGCGTCATCACCCTCCTGCAGCAGCGCCTGGAACGACGCCTCGGGCGACACACGCTGATACCGGCCGAAAAGGTCACCAAAGTGAAGAGGATCGAGCACTCGGTATGACCGTGGCATCGGAAAAGGGAGCGCAGCCCATCGTCTCCCTGCGCGGGATCGTCAAGTCGTTCCGCTCCACGGAGGTGCTGCACGGCATTTCCCTGGATATCCACCGGGGTGAGACGGTCTGTGTCATCGGCCCGTCCGGCTCCGGCAAGAGCACGCTGCTGCGCTGCGTCAACCACCTGGAGGTCCCGGACGACGGCCTGGTCATGGTCGACGGCAACGTCATCGGCTACCGGCTGCGCGGCTCCTCCCTGCACGAGCTGAACCCCCGCGAACTGGCCGCGCAGCGCTCGGTCATGGGCATGGTCTTCCAGAGCTTCAACCTCTTCCCGCACCTCACCGCCCGCGAGAACATCGTGGAGGCGCCGCGCCGGGTCCTCGGTCTTTCGAAGGCGAAGGCCGACTCCCGGGCCGAGGAGCTGATGCGCCGGGTCGGGCTCGCCCACAAGCTGGACAGCTACCCCGAGCAGCTGTCCGGCGGCCAGCAGCAGCGCGTGGCCATCGCCCGGGCGCTGGCGATGCGGCCGAAGGTGATGCTGTTCGACGAGCCGACCTCCGCGCTGGACCCCGAGATGGTGCAGGAGGTGCTGGGCGTCATCCGGGACCTGGCCGGGGAGGGCATGACGATGGTGGTCGTCACCCATGAGATGCGCTTCGCCGCCGAGGTCGCCGACCGCGTGGTGTTCATGGACGACGGGCGGATCGTCGAGGAGGGCCCGCCGGACCGGCTGTTCACCGCCCCCTCCCAGGACCGTACCCGCACATTCCTGTCGAAGGTCAGCGCATGAGCACCGGACGTCCCCTGCCCGACAAGACCCGCGCCCGGCTGGAGCTGTGGGACGGCTACCGCTCGTACCACTACCTGGAGCCGGGCGCGGACTTCCAGGACTTCGAGCTGGTTCCGGCGGTGGGCCGGGTTCCCGACGCGGCGCCGGTGTGGAGCGAGGACGTCGAGGCGCGGGCGCGGGACTTCGAGGAACGCCATCTGGTGATCTCCGCGCACGACCATCTGTCGCTGCGGCCCGCTGACCCGGGGGACTTCGCGGCGTTCCGCCGCCAGGGCCGGGAGGCGATTCCGTACGAGGGCATCGCCCACTCGGGCGTGGACCTGTTCTTCGACGGCGGCCCGGCCGCCGTCAGCATGATCCGCTCGCACACCCCCTGGGACTGGGACGACGCGGTGAGCGACCTGGCCATGCGCCAGGCCGACTTCGCCCATCAGCGCCTGGTGGCCCCGGTCCGCACCCTGGAGGACGCGGAGCGGGCCCGGGCCGGGAACCAGGTCGGCGTCGTGCTGACCCTGGAGTCCGCGTCCCCCATCGGCAACGACGTCGACCGGCTCGATCTGCTCTACGGGCTCGGCGTGCGGCTGCTCGGGCTGGTGTACAGCGAGAGCAACCAGCTCGGCTCCGGGCTCGCGGACACCGGCGACACCGGGCTCACCGTGCTCGGCCGCCGCGCCCTGCGGCGGATGAACGACCTCGGCATCATCGTCGACGTCTCGCACTCCGGGGACGCGACCGCGCTGGACGCGGTGCGCCGCTCCACCGACCCCGTGGTGATCACTCACGCCGGGTCGCGGGCGCTGTGGCCGACGCCGCGGATGAAGCCCGACGACGTGATCCGGGCGTGTGCGGGCTCCGGCGGGTTCATCGGCGTCGAGGCGGCTCCGCACACGACCATCACCGCCCGGCACCCCCGGCACAGCCTGGAGTCGGTGATGGAACACGTGGAGCGCTGTCTGGACCTGGTCGGCATCGACCACGTGGCCTTCGGTCCCGACACCAACTTCGGCGATCACACCGCGTGGCACCACACGTTCGCCCCGCTGTTCGGCAAGGACGACGCGCTCGACGGGCAGAGTTCGCAGCCGCCGCACGAGCCGGTCACTTTCGTCCACGGCTGTGAGAATCCCGCGGACGCCGTCGGCAACATGATCCGCTGGCTGTTCGACCACGGTTACTCCGAGGAGGACGTGGCGAAGCTCGCCGGGGGCAATGTGCGGCGGGTCGCCGAGACCGTCTGGGGCCGCTGACCGTCCCAGTCCCACCTTCCCCCCACATCCGGACCGTCCGGAATCCCGAAACGGAGCAAGGCCATGCGCCACCGACCCCGCGCCGCAGGGTGCGCCCTGTTCGTCTCCCTCGCGCTCACCGCCACCGCCTGTTCGGTCGACGACACTCCGGACAAGGGCAAGTCCGACACGGCCATGCCCACGCCGACCCTCGCCCTGGAACCCAAGGACGACCAGCTGGCGGCGCAGGTGCCCGCGGAGTTCAAGAAGAAGACGCTGCTCATGGGCGTCAGCGAGTACGACCCGTATGTGACCATCGGCTCCGACGGGAAGATCACCGGCCTGGTCCCGGATCTGTCCAAGCAGCTCGCCTCCCAGCTCGGCATCAAGATCAAGGTGGTGCGGACGCCGTTCGACGCGGTGATACCGGGGCTCAAGTCCGGCCGCATCGACCTCAGCGCGCCCTCCGGTGACTTCGTCGAGCGCCAGCAGGAGGTCGACTTCGCCGACTTCGCGCAGAGCCAGATCACCGTGATGGTGAACAAGGAGAGCGGTTTCCGCCCGGAGTCCGGCATCGGCGTCTGCGGGCACAAGGTCGGCGTCGAGAAGGGCGCGGGCACCGAGAACGTCCTCGCCGGTCTCAGCAAGCGGTGTGCCGCGAAGGGCAAGAAGGCCGTGCAGCCGCAGGCGTACGGGGATCTGGCCGCCGCGAGCCTGGCCCTCCAGAGCAAGCGGATCGACGCGGTGGTCGCGCCCAGCGCCTCCAACACATCCGTCAGCGAGAACTCGGACGACAAGTTCGAGACGCTGGAGCTGGACGACATGCTCAGCCTCCCGGCGGCGACGGCGATCTACGGCATCCAGGCCAAGAAGGGCACCGGTCTCGCCGCCGTGATCGTCAAGGGGCTGCGGGAGATGCAGGAGTCGGGCACCTACGCGAAGCTGTTCGGCGGCTGGGGCATGCCGCTGTCCACCATCACCCGGTCGAAGATGCTCCTCAACGGCTCCAAGCAGTCCCAGACCAAGTGAGCGTCTCCCCCATGGCACCGACCGGGCGGACCGAGGCCGCGGAACACCTCGGCGACGGACTGTGGCGGCACCTGCTGCGCGTGCCCGTACGGGACGGGGTGGTGCTCACCGCGGATCTGTACGCGCCCGGGGAACGGCCAGGGCCGCGCCCGGTGATCCTTGAGCGCACCCCGTACGGCCGCCGCGCCATCCGCGAGTCGGACCGGTGCCGCCACGACGAACCTGTGCCGATGCCCGAGGAGACCTCCGCCTTCTTCGTCCGGGCCGGATACCACGTGGTGCGGCAGGACTGCCGGGGCCGGGGCGACTCCGAGGGCACCTTCGTGAAGTACCTGGGCGAGGGTCCGGACGGCGCGGACACCCTCGACTGGATCGCCGCACAGCCCTGGTGCGACGGCCGGGTCGCGATGATGGGCGTGTCCTACTCGGCGCACGCCCAGACGGCGGCCGCGGCCGAGTCCCCAGCCCCGCTGGCCGCGATGTTCATGGACTCCGGCGGCTTCGCGAGCGCGTACGAGGCGGGCATGCGGATGGGCGGCGCCTTCGAGCTCAAGCAGGTCACCTGGGCGTTCCGGCACGGCGAGGAGAGCCCGGAGGCGGAACGCGACCCGCTGGTGCGCAAGGCGTTCGCCGGGACCGATCTGCGGGACTGGTTCACCGTGCTGCCGTGGCGCACCGGCGTCTCCCCGCTGGCGCAGGTCGGCAGTTACGAGCGGTATCTGCTGGACCAGTGGCGGCACGACGCGTTCGACGCGTACTGGCGGCAGCCCGCGATCTACGGGCGGGGGCACTACGACCGCTTCCCCGACGTGCCGACGCTGCACATGGCGAGCTGGTACGACCCGTATGTACGCTCCACGATCGAGAACTTCACGGCCATGGGGCGGCTCAAGACGTCCCCGGCGTATCTGGTGATGGGTCCGTGGACGCACGGCGCGCGCTGCGTCACCTTCGCCGGTGACGTGGACTTCGGGCCCGGCGCCACGTTCAGCGACAACGTGGACACCTCGTATCTGACCTTCCGGCAGCGCTGGTTCGACGCGGTGCTGCGCGGCGGTGACCTCGGCGCGATCCCGCGGGTGCGGTACTTCCTGATGGGCGGGGGCGACGGCCGCCGCGACACGGCCGGGCGGATGCGGCACGGCGGCCGGTGGCACACCGACACCCGGTGGCCGCCGTCCGGGACCCGGGAGACCGCGTTCTACTGCCACACCTCGGGCGAGCTGAGACGGGAGAGACCGGCGGAGGCGGACGCGTGGGTCGAGTACGACTTCGATCCGGGCGACCCGGTGCCGACCCTGGGCGGCCAGGTGACCTCGGGCGAGCCGGTGATGGTCGGGGGCGCCTTCGACCAGGTGCCGGACGAGCGCTTCTACGGGGCGCGCGAGCCGTATCTGCCGCTGAACTCACGGCCCGATGTGATCTCGCTGGTCACCCCGCCGCTGGACGAACCGCTGGTGGTGGCGGGCCCCGTCACCGCCCGGCTGTTCATCTCCTCGACCGCGCCGGACACCGACTTCACGGTGAAGCTGGTCGATGTGCACCCGCCGAACGAGGACTATCCGCACGGGTTCGCCATGAACCTCACCGAGGGCATCTTCCGGTGCCGCTTCCACGCGTCGTTCGAGCGGCCCGAGCCGCTGGTGGCGGGCGAGGTGTACGAGATCGAGATCCCGGCGCCGGACACCGCCAACCACTTCGGGGCCGGGCACCGGCTGCGGGTGGACATCTCGTCCAGCAACTTCCCGCGCTTCGACGTCAACTCGGGCACCGGTGAGCCCGAGGCCGTCACCCGGCGCAAGGTGGTCGCCACCAACCGCGTGCACATGGACGCGGAGCGCCCCTCGGCGGTGCTGCTGTGGACCCGGCCCGGCGCATGAGAGTCAGCGCATGATGGTGGCCAGGACGTCCTGCCCCAGCCGGAGCAGAGTGTCGGTGGCCAGCCGGTGGTACACGTACTTGCCCTCGCGCTCGGACTCCACCAGCCCGGCGTCCCGCAGCTGCCGCAGGGTGCGCGAGACCTGCGTATCGTCCAGGCCCAGCCGCTGGGCCAGTTCGGACGTGGTGATCGGCTCACCCAGCAGATGGCGGCACAGCTCCATCCGGCCGAGCGACGCCAGCGCGGACATCCGGGCCCGCAGCTCCGCCTGGGTGAGCTGCCCGTCCGCCTGCCCCTCCAGCGCGGCGAACTGGAGCACGACGGGACGGGACGCCTCGTCCTTGACGGTCAGATGCGGCCATACGTGGACGGAAGGGACCAGGAAGAGCGGGCGCGGCCCGATGTCGATCTCGTCGACGGCCAGCTTGTCGTAGCGCACCCGGGTGCCGCCCTGGGAGACGACCGCGGTGGGGCTGAGCCCGGCCAGCACCTCGGCCAGGCCCTTTCTGCGGACATCGGTGCGGAACCGCACCACGGACGCCTCAAGACGGTCGTACACCGCGCGCCACTCGGCCGCGAAGAACGCGGTGCCGCAGCGCTCCAGGAAGTCGATCAGCCGGGTCCGCATCCCCTCCGGCGAGGCCATCAGCTCGTGCGCCAGCTCGCCCCGCCGGAACGAGCGCCGCTCGCACTGAGTGATGAAGCGGCAGGCGGCCCCGGGGTCGTTGAGCAGGCTGTGGGCGTCCGGCACCCGCTCCCGGAAGCCCAGCACCCCCTGCGCGCACAGCTCCGTGAACTCCTCCAGCGGCAACTTCTCCAGCAGCCGCAGCTCGTCCTCGAAGGACTGGTCGAGCGGCAGCGCCAGTGGGAACAGCAACCGGCAGCGCAGCCGCGCCCACAGCGGCGACAGGGCGCTCATCTCCTGCGTGAGCGACGCGTCGAAGGTCGTCCCGAGACGGCGCGTCCAGCGCTGCGCCTCGGGGTGGTGGTCCGGCTCGGCCAGGATGTGCAGCACGGACATGAGCTCCGCGAGCGGCGAGCGCCCGACGTGGACGTCGGCCGCCCGCGCTGACCGGAGGTTGAGCGTGATCCCCACCCGCGCAGCGTACAGCCGGATGCGCGGACGGGGACGGCCAGGCAGCGGGGATCAGTCGCGGGGCAGGAGGGGGCCGAGCGGTCCGAGGTCCAGGTTCAGGTCATCCTCGGTGAGTCCGAAGTGCTCCCGCAGCTCCTCCATGTTCTTCTCCAGCGCCATCAGTGTGAGCCCGAGCTTCTCGATCTGCTCGTCGCTGACGCCTCCCTGGTCGACGCGGCGCAGTGCCTGCCGCTCCATCAGCTGGCGCAGCAGCTCCACGATGGTCAGCACCAGACCGGCCAGGCTCTTGCGCACCGACTCCTCGTCGACCTCGATCCGCCGGGGGCGGTGGTCAGGGTCGCGGGGGTCGTGCGGGCGGCGCTCGATGCTCATCCGCGTCTTCCATGTCGTCTATCCGTACGGAGGCGATCAGCGCGCGAAGGGAAATGCGCACCAGATCGATGTCGGCGATGCTCAGGGTGATCTCCCCGGCGATCACGACGCCGCCGGCCAGCACCCGGTCGAGCAGATCGACCAGGGCCACCTCGCGCCGCTCGATCGCCCGGGTCACGACGCCTCCTCGCGCTCGGGCCGTTCGCGTTCGGGCTGCTCGCGTTCGGGCTGCTCGCGTTCGGGCGGCGCGGTGAACGAGTACGGGGGCCACGGGCCGCTCAGCTCCAGGTCGACGTCCGGGTACCGCTCCCCGAGACCGGTCACCGCGGCGGAGAACTCCTCCGTCCGCTCGTCCGGCACCATATAGGAGTTGTTGAGCACCATCCAGCCCTCGTACGCGGCCAGCCGCGCGTCCTGCGGCGGATGGGTGGCGCTCGCCACGGCCAGGGCGGCCAGGGCGGTGTGGATCTCCTCCGCCCGCTCGGTGGCCCGCAGATGGGCGGTCTCCTTGTCGTCCCGCTGGGCGCGGCGGCGCAGCAGATAAGCGGTGCCGGGGCTGTCGCCTGACGTCTCCTCGTCGCCCGGGTCGGGCAGGAAGGCGCGCGGGTCGACGTAAGCCTTGACGCCCCACTCGGTGCGTCCGGCCACCCGCGCCAGCGTCTGCGCGAGGTCGTCCCGCCGCTCCTCCAGCATCGTGCGGACCCGCCCGTCGTCGTGGTAGATCGTGGCGAAGCGCAGCGGGATGACCTGGCCGTATCCGGCCGCCCTGCCGATGACCCGGTGGTGGGCCCTGGCCGCCCGCTCCAGCCAGGGCAGGTCCTCCAGATGGGCGCGCAGCGGCTCCTCGCCGAAGTCGGCCAGCGGTACGGAGCCCACCACGGCGGCCAGCCCGGCGTTCCCGACCAGCCGCACCGGCTCGTCCGCCACGCCGGTGAGCCCGGGCGGGGCGCCGTTCTCCTCGCGGGCCGCGGTCACCGCGTACAGCCAGGTGGCAAGGGCCTCCTCGGTCACCGTCCGTCCTCCCGTTCCGTGTCGCGGCCGGATTCCAGCTCGCCGACGCGGCGCCGCAGCCGCTCGTTCTCGTCCAGGACGTCGCGGGCGCCGGAGGAGAGCGTGGGGTCGTGCTCCCACCAGTCGATGCCCATCTCCTTGGCCCGGTCCACGGAGGCCACCAGCAGCCGGATCTTGATGGTCAGCAGCTCGATGTCCAGCAGGTTGATCTGGATGTCCCCGGCGATGACGATGCCCTTGTCGAGCACCCGCTCCAGGATGTCGGCCAGGCTGGAGGACTCCCGGCGGGCCGGTTCGGGCGGCGCGCCCATGCGGCGGCTCGGCACGTTCCAGTCGGCGCCCTGGCTCATGTCCGCTCCTCCGACCTGCCGCGGTAGTAGCGCCGGGCGCGGCGGTACGAGACGAGCCCGCCCTCGCCGTCGACCTCGACCCGGTACTCGGCGAGGATGTCAGTGGAGTCCGGGATGCGATGGGTCTCCAGCACTTCGACGCCGACGAGCCAGCCGTCGTCGTGGCGCTCCACCGAGGTGATGCTCTCCGGGTCGTGTCCGGTCAGGTCGCGCAGCTCACGGGCGGCGCTGCGGGCGGCCGACCGGGCGGTGGCGGCGGTGCCCCGGGCGCCGGACGAGCCGTGCCGGGTCTCGGGTGCGGACCGCCGGTCGTCGGCGGCGGACCGCCGGGCGCGCCGGGGCCGCTCCCGCTCCTCGCCGTGGTCGCGTCCGTCCCGTTCCTCGCGGACCACGGCTCACACCTCCAGGCCCCCGCCGGGCGGGCCACCGGCCATCAGGCGGCGGACCAGTTCGTCCTCCTGGCGGGCCGCCTCCTCCTCGGTCAGCTCCCCGGATTCCCGCTGCTCCGCGACCTGCTCCAGGCGCTGCTGGATCACCGCGGGGTCGTACAGCTGCCGGTGGGCCTCGTCGTGCAGCTGCTCGGCGATCCAGACGACGCCGCGCACCGGGGCCAGCGGCCAGGTGACCAGTCCGCTGAACAGTCCCATGGCTATTCGTCCTCCTTGGCCGGGCTGATCGCGTCGGCCACGAAGTCGTACGGGGCCAGGGGCCCGAGCAAGCGGATCCGGACCCGGCCGTTCCAGTGCTTGGCCAGCTCCTCGGCAGCCTGCTCGAAGGCCGTCCGCTGCTCGTCCTCGACCAGGAAGGAGGCGTTGACCAGCCCCTCGGCGGAGGACGGTTCCGTGCTCATCGAGCCGAGCGCGTGCGGGCACAGCCTGCGGTCCACTTCCAGCGCGTCCACCGCCCGTTTGGCGGCGATGGCGTCCATGACCAGCTGTCCCAGCTGGATGCGCTGCTCGTACCCGGCCTCCTCCGGCAGCCCCTGGAGCTCCTCGCGGAGCCGTACGGCCTCGGGCTGCTCGGTCAGCACCTCGCGCAGCACCGCGTCCTGTACGTAGCGGGCGCGCAGGGTGAACTGGGAGCGGCCGCGCAGCCTGTCGAGGGCGAGCGCGAAGTCGTCGTGGCCCTCGGCGAGCAGTTCATCGGTGACCGCCGCGGTGTCGCGCACCACCGTGCCGAACCGGAACGGCAGCACGGGGGAGGACTTCGCCGCCAGCGAGTCCAGCACCCGGGCGTGGGCGCGCAGATCCTCGGGGGTGCCCAGCGGTTCGTCGAGGGGCACCTCGCTGACCACGGCGGCCTGACCGCCGTGGCGCACCAGGGTCACCTTCGCGTCCGGATCGCCGACGGCGACCAGGTCCCTGACCGCGTCGTCGCTCCGGTCGTCGGTCACGACCCCGTAGACGTAGCAGGCACGTTCGTCCTCGGCCATCACCGCTCGCGCTCCCTGCTCGTACTCCGCCGGCGCCGGGGCCGGTCACCGGCTTCGACTTCGTCGCGCTCGCCGCGCTCGTCGTCCTCGTCGCCCTGGATCAGGTCGGAGACGGTGTCCTTGACGCCTTCCAGGGCGCCCTTGGTCTTCTTCCGCCCGCCGCTCTCCTGGATCTCGTCCATGAGGCCGGGCAGTCCCTTGGTCTCGGTGCCGCTGCGGGCGAGATCGAGGCGGTTCGTCGCCTCGGCGAACCGCAGATAGGTGTCGACGCTGGCGACGACGATGCGGGCGTCGATCGTCAGGATCTCGATGCCCACCAGGGAGACGCGGACATACACATCGATGACCAGCCCCTTGTCCAGGATCAGGTCGACCACGTCGACCAGGGCGCTCGAACTGGCCCGGTCCAGATACTGACTCTGCTGGCTTGCTACGGTCACCACGCTCACCTGTTCCGGGAGCAGGAGCCGTCAGCGCCGCGAAGGCTGCGCCGGCTCCTTGTCCTCCTCGTACTCCTCCTCGTACTGGTCCTCGTCGCCGTACTCGTCCTCGGGCTCTCCCTCTTCGGCCTCTTCGCCCTCTTCGCCCTCCTCGGCCTCTTCGGCCTCTTCGTCCTCGGCCTCCACGACCTCGCCCTCGCGTATCTCGCCGCGCCAGCCCTCGATCTCGTCCGGGTTCAACAGCACCTCCGCCATCAGATGGCGGCGGAAGTGCTTCAGCTCCAGGCGGACCCGGCGGCCCTGGGCGCGCCAGATGTTCCCGGTCCGTTCGAAGAAGCCCTGGGGGTAGTACTGGAGGACGACCATGATCCGGGTCAGCTCGGGTGCGAGCTCGTGGAAGGTGATCGCGCCGTTGACGTGGCCCTTCTCGGCACGCGACTTCCAGACGATCCGCTTCTCGGGAATCTGCTCGATGATCTCGGCACGCCACTTGCGGTGGGACCAGAAGACCTGGGCCTTCCACTCCATCTCGGTCTCGGACTCCTGCTGAACGTCCTCCACCTTCTTCATGAAGGTGGGGAAGTCCTCGAACTGCGTCCACAGGTCGTAGGTGAGGTCGAGGGGAGCGCCGACGTCGATCTCCTCGACGATGTTGGTGACCTTGAGCTTCTTGTCCTTGTCGCCGTCCTTGCCACCACCCCCTCCGAGGCCCGGGATGGCTTCCTTGGCCTTGTCCACGGTCTTCTCCTTGAGCTGGTTCAGCCCGGCCTTGATCAGCGGCTTCATAGGGAGGCTGAACCCGGAGCCGCCGCCGTCGCCGAGGTTGGTCACCGAGGTCAGGGCCTTCTCGCCGAGTGCGGTGACCAGGTTCTGCGCTTCCTTCATCAGCCGCTCGGTGGGCAGCTCCTTGACGAGCGTGCCGAGCCCGCCCGTCTGCTGGTCCGGTCCCTCAGCCATCACCGATCACCCTTGTCGCCCTTGTCGTCCCCGCTCTTCCGGCCCTCGCCACCGCGGCTGCTCTCGGACGCGGGGCGCCTCCGGGGCCGGTCCTTACGGTCGCCCGAGGATCGCGCCCGCTCCCCGCGCTCCCCGCGCGACGACTCACCGCGCGACGACTCACCACGGGACCGTCCGCCGCTGCCGCGGCGCTCGTGCTCCTCGTCGTCCGCCTCGTGTCCGTCCGGGCCGTGGCCGTTCGGACGCAGCGACTCGGCACGGTGCTCCAGCCGGTCGCTCAGCGCGTCCATGCGGTGACTGGCCGCCGACAGCGCCGCCGACCGACCCGCGGACACCAGTTGGCCGCGCAGCCGACCGATTTCCGAGGACGCCAGATCCTGAATACCGCCCGGGAGGTTTCCGGACGCGAGACGTCGGCCTGCCGCCATCCCGGCGAGGGTGAGCGCCAGGCCCACCTTGTGGCCACGCCCGAAGAGGTAGCCGCCGGTGAAGGCCAGTGCCGTCTGGCCGCTTTTCATGATCGCTCCTCCTCCTGCCCCGCACAGCGATACACTCATATGGGCTTATTAACCAAGTATGGTGCATTTCGCCCATTCGGGCATCGGGGAGCTGCGAGGCGGGGTCAGTCCACCGGGACCCAGTTCAGGGTGCGCTCCACGGCCTTCTTCCAGCCCGCGTAGCCCTCCGCGCGCTGCTCCTCGCTCCACTGGGGCTCCCAGCGCCGGGATTCGCTCCAGTGCGAGCGCAGCTCGTCGGTGTCCCGCCAGAAGCCGGTGGCCAGGCCCGCGGCGTAGGCGGCGCCCAGGGCAGTGGTCTCGGCGATGACGGGGCGGCTGACCGGGACGCCCAGGATGTCGGCCTGGATCTGCATGCACAGCTCGTTGTCGGTGACACCGCCGTCCACGCGCAGGACGTCGAGGTGGATTCCGGCGTCGCGTTCCATCGCCTCCACGACGTCCCGGCTCTGGTAGCAGATGGCCTCCAGCGTGGCCCGTGCCAGATGGCCATTGGTGTTGTAGCGGGTGAGGCCGACGATGGCGCCACGGGCGTCGGAGCGCCAGTACGGGGCGAAGAGGCCGGAGAAGGCGGGGACGAAGTACACCCCGCCGTTGTCCTCGACGGTGCGGGCGAGCCGTTCGCTGCCCGGGGCGTCGTCGATGACCTTCATCTGGTCCCGCAGCCACTGGACGGCCGAGCCGGTGACGGCCATCGAACCCTCCAGGGCGTAGACGGCGGGGCTGTCCCCGAACTGGTACGCCACCGTGGTGAGCAGCCCGCTGGTCGAGCGGACCAGCTCCTGTCCGGTGTTCAGGAGCAGGAAGTTTCCGGTGCCGTAGGTGTTCTTGGCCTCGCCGGGCGCGAAGCACACCTGCCCGACGGTGGCCGCCTGCTGGTCGCCGAGGACACCGGTGATGGGGGTGGGGCTGCGCAGCGGGCGGGAGGTGCGGGCCTGGCCGTACGCCTCGGGGTGGGAGGAGGGGTTGATGACGGGGAGCATGGCGCGCGGGATGCCGAAGAGGGCGAGGAGTTCGTCGTCCCAGTCGAGCGTCTCCAGGTTCATCAGCATGGTGCGGCTGGCGTTGGTGACATCGGTGGCGTGGATGCCGCCGGAGGGCCCGCCGGTGAGGTTCCACAGCACCCAGGCGTCGGTGTTCCCGAAGAGGGCGTGGCCCGCCTCCGCGGCCTCCCGGACCCCGTCGACGTTCTCCAGAATCCACTTGATCTTGCCGCCGGAGAAATAAGTGGCGGGCGGCAGCCCCGCCTTGCGGCGGATGGTGTCGCCGTGGCCGTCGCGTTCGAGGGCGGAGGCGATGGTGTCGGTGCGGGTGTCCTGCCACACGATGGCGTTGTAGTACGGGCGGCCGTCGCGCGGGTCCCAGACGACGGTGGTCTCGCGCTGGTTGGTGATGCCGATCGCGGCCAGGTCGGCGGGTGAGAGCCCGCCCGCGCGCAGGGCGTTCTGCATGACGGAGTTGGTGCGTTCCCAGATCTCCACCGGGTCGTGCTCGACCCAGCCCGCGCGGGGCAGCAGCTGGTGGTGTTCGAGCTGGTACCGCGCCACCTCGCCGCCGTCGTGGTCGAAGATCATGAAGCGGGTGCTGGTGGTTCCCTGGTCCACGGCACCGACGAAGTCCGGCATGCCGCCTCCTCCTTAGACTTCGGGTCCCTCGGGGGCCGGGATGCGTCCCACTTCCTGTGGTCCGGCCTTCGGGAGGAAGCGGCTGACCAGGACCTTGTAGAGCGCGGCTCCGACGAGTCCGCCGATCAGCGGGCCGACGATGGGCACCCAGAAGTAGAAGTTTCCGTACTGGTCGCGCCACGCGGTGCCGTAGCCGGTGAGGAAGCTGGCGAGCCGGGGGCCGAAGTCACGGGCCGGGTTGATGGCGTAGCCCGCGTCGGCACCCCACGCCATGCCGATCGCCACGACGACCAGACCGATGATGAGCGGCGCCAGGTTGGCCTTGGGCGGATCGTTCAGGAGGTCGGTGAGGGCGAAGATCAGCAGCACCAGGATGGCGGTGCCGATGATCTGGTCGCGCAGCGCGCCCCATTCGCTGACCGGCAGCGCCCCGTTGCCGGGCAGGGTGGAGAACACGAACTGGGTCTTGAAGGTGTGCCCCGGGTCGGCGTGGCCCAGCACCTCGGTGTAGTTCCAGCGCACCAGGAGGGCCGCCACGAACGCGCCGAGCGTCTGGGCCACGACGTACGGCGCCACCTTGCGCCAGGGGAAGCCCTTGAAGGCCGCCAGGGAGAGGGTCACCGCCGGGTTGATGTGCGCGCCGCTGAGCCGCGCCGCCACGTACACGCCGAGGGTGACGCCGAGACCCCAGCCCCAGGCGATGGAGTCGTGGTCGCCCAGCCCGCCGGGCGGCTTCGTGAGCGCCCCGCCCGCCACCACCTGGGCCACCACACCGCAGCCGAAGAGGATGAGGATCATGGTGCCCGCGAACTCGGCGCTGAGTTCGCCGAGCATGCCGCCCCGGGTTCCGGTGTCCCGGGTGCCGTCGTCCCGGGTGGCTCTGTTCTTCTCCTCCGCCATGGCCGCCCCTCTCCAGCGGTGCGCGAGCGGCGGTACCGATCGCGTTCCGCACCATCGTGTGCGCGGCCCCGGCACGGCGGCCCGTCCTGTTGCTCCGTACGGGTCACATCGGGCGGCGGCGCGGGCGGTCTGTACGGACCCGGGGCCGGGGCTGTACCAAGGTCCTTGCCACATCACCCCAGGCCCCGGCGCGGGCCCCAGCAGGAACAGGAGCGCGGATGCTGACCACCGGAGCCACCACCAACTGGGCAGGGAACATCACCTTCGGCGCGGCCCGGCTGCACCGCCCGGCCACCCTCGGCGAGCTGCGGCGGATCGTCGGCTCCGCCGACCGGGTCCGGGTGCTGGGCACCGGCCACTCCTTCAACCGCATCGCCGACACCGACGGCGATCTGGTGTCCCTGGACCGGATGCCGCACCGGGTCGAGATCGCCCCCGACGGCACGACCGCCACCATCGCCGCGGGCATGCGCTATGCCCAGGTGGCCGAGGAACTGCACACCGCGGGCTACGCCCTGGCGAACCTCGCCTCGCTGCCGCACATCACGGTGGCGGGCGCCTGCGCCACCGCCACCCATGGCTCGGGCAATGTGCAGCGCTGTCTGGCCGCGTCGGTGGCGGGCCTGGAGCTGGTGGGCCCGGAGGGCGATGTCACCGAGCTGCGCCGGGACACCGAGGCCGACCGGCTGTCCGGTGCGGTGGTCGGGCTCGGCGGGCTGGGCGTCGTGACCTCGATGACGCTGGACATCGAGCCCGCCTACGAGGTGGCGCAGTGGGTGTGGACCGGGCTGCCGCTGGACCGCCTCGGGGACAGCTTCGACGAGATCTTCGCGGCCGCTTACAGCGTCAGCGTGTTCACCGACTGGCACGCCGACGAGGGCGTGGTGTGGCTGAAGTGCCGTACGGATCTGCCGGGCCCGCCGGAGCCGGGCCAGCCGTGGCTGGGCGGCCGCCCGGCCGACCGCCACCACCACCCGGTGCCCGCGATGCCACCGCTGCACTGCACCGAGCAGCTGGGCTCGCCCGGGCCGTGGCACGAGCGGCTGCCGCACTTCCGGCCGGACTTCACGCCCAGCAACGGCGACGAGCTCCAGTCGGAGCTGATCCTGCCGCGCACCGCCGCCACCGAGGCGTTCGCTGCGCTGCGCAGCATCGGGGACCGGATCGCACCCGTGGTGCAGGTGTCCGAGGTCCGCACGGTCGCGGCGGACGAGCTGTGGCTGAGCCCCGCGTACGGCCGGGACTGCGTGGCCCTGCACTTCACATGGGTGCCGGACCACGCGGCGGTCATCGAGGTGGTGGCCGCGATGGAGGAGCTGCTGCTGCCGCTGGGGGCGCGGCCGCACTGGGGCAAGCTCACGGCGGCGGCTCCCGGGCGGATCGTCGCCTCGTACGAGCGGGCCGCCGACTTCCGGCGGCTGCTGGCCGACCACGACCCCGCGGGGAAGTTCCGCAACGCCTTCCTGGACGGCTACTTCCCCGCGGGCTGACCGTCAGGGGGCGGCTAGCCGGTCCAGGACCACTCGGCGACCTCGGGCATGTCGGTGCCGTGTTCGCGGATCCACTGGTGGTGGCGGGCGCGGGCGTCCTGCATCCGCTGCCGTACGGACGCGGCGCGCACCGCGAGCCCCGGGGTGCGGTCGATGACGTCGATGACCAGGCGGTAGCGGTCCAGGTCGTTGCGGACCACCATGTCGAAGGGCGTGGTGGTGGTGCCCGCTTCCTTGTAGCCGCGCACGTGCAGATGCGGGTGGACGGCGCGGCGGTAGGCCAGCCGGTGCACCAGCCACGGATAGCCGTGGTACGCGAAGATGACCGGCCGGTCGCGGGTGAACAGGGAGTCGAACTCGGGGTCCGGCATCCCGTGCGGATGCTCCTCCCTGGGCAGCAGCCGGGTCATGTCGACGACGTTGACCACGCGCACGGCCACATCGGGCAGATGGCGGCGGATGATCCCGGCGGCCGCCAGCACCTCCTGGGTGGGCACGTCGCCCGCGGCGGCCAGCACCACATCGGGCTCCCCCGCGCCGGTCTCCGTCCCCGCCCAGTCCCAGCTTCCGGCGCCGCGGGCGCAGTGCACACGGGCCTGGTCGAGGTCGAGCCAGTCGAAGCAGGGCTGTTTGCCCGCGACGACGACGTTGACGTAGTCGCGGCTGCGCAGCACATGGTCGGCCACGCACAGCAGGGTGTTGGCGTCCGGCGGCAGATACACCCGTACGACCTGGGGGCTCTTGTTGAGCACATGGTCGACGAAGCCGGGGTCCTGGTGCGAGAAGCCGTTGTGGTCCTGCCGCCACACATGGGAGGTCAGCAGGTAGTTGAGGGAGGCGATGGGAGGCCGCCAGGGCAGGTCGCGGGCCACCTTCAGCCACTTGATGTGCTGGTTGACCATGGAGTCCACGATGTGCACGAACGCCTCGTAGCAGGAGAACAGGCCGTGCCGCCCGGTGAGCAGATAGCCCTCCAGCCACCCCTGGCAGAGGTGTTCGGAGAGGACTTCCATGACCCGGCCGTGCCGGCTCAGATGCTCGTCGGTGACGAGGATGTCCTCCTGCCACGCCTTGCCGGTGGCCCGGTAGACGGCGTCGAGCCGGTTGGAGGAGGTTTCGTCGGGGCCGACGAGGCGGAAGTCGCGGCGGTCCGACGTGTCCTCCATGATCTGCTCCAGCAGCCCGCCGAGCACCCGGGTCGGCTCGTGCAGGGTGACGCCGGGCTTGTCGACGTGCACCGCGTACCGCGCCAGGTCGGGCACGGGCAGATCGCGCAGCAGCAGTCCGCCGTTGGCGTGCGGATTGGCGCCGAGGCGGCGCTTCCCCTCGGGTACGCAGGCGAGGACCTGCGGGCGCGGGCGCCCCTCGCCGTCGAACAGCTCCTCGGGACGGTACGAGCGCAGCCACCGCTCCAGCAGCCGCAGATGCTCCGGGTTCTCCCGGACGGCCGGCAGCGGCACCTGGTGGGCGCGCCAGGTGTTCTCGACGGGCAGGCCGTCGACCTCGGCCGGACCGGTCCAGCCCTTGGGCGTACGGAGCACGATCACCGGCCAGCGCGGGCGCTCGACGGCGTCCTCCTCGCGGGCGGTGCGCTGGAGGAGGGCGATCCGGTCGAGCGCCTGGTCCATGGCCCGGGCCAGCGCCCGGTGGGTGTCGAGCGGATCGTCCCCGGGGCGCGCGGCGACGTGGATCGGCTCGTGGCCGTATCCGCGGAGCAGGTCGTCCAGCTCCGGTTCGGGGAGCCGGGCGAGCACCGCCGGATTGGCGATCTTGTAGCCGTTGAGGTGGAGGATCGGCAGCACGGCGCCGTCGTGGACCGGGTCGAGGAACTTGTTGGCGTGCCAGGAACCGGCCAAGGGGCCGGTCTCGGCCTCCCCGTCGCCGATGACGCAGACGGCCAGCAGTCCGGGGTTGTCGAGGGCCGCGCCGTAGGCGTGCGCCAGGGAGTAGCCCAGCTCACCGCCCTCGTGGATCGAGCCGGGGGTCTCCGGGGCGACATGGCTGGGCACCCCGCCGGGGAACGAGAACTGGCGGAAGAGCCGGGCCATGCCCGCCGCGTCCCGGCTCACGTCCGGGTACACCTCGGCGTAACTGCCGTCCAGCCACGACCCGGCGAGCACCGCGGGCCCGCCGTGGCCGGGGCCCCACACGCAGATCGCGTCCAGGTCGCGGGCCTTGACGACCCGGCCGAGGTGGGTGTGGACGAGGTTCAGACCGGGTGAGGTGCCCCAGTGGCCGAGCAGCCGCGGCTTGATGTGCTCGGGGCGCAGCGGCTCGGTCAGCAGGGGGTTGGCCAGCAGATAGATCTGGCCCGCCGCGAGGTAGTTCGCGGCGCGCCAGTGGGCGTCCAGGGCGTGCAGCTCGCGCTCGGTGGGGTCGTTCGGCTCCGTGGTTGCCGCGTCGGGCATGGGCCTCTCTCTCCGCTCGTCCTGTATTGGATGATGCGTACCCCTTTTGCTGGTCGGGTCACGGTCGGACCCGGGCCGTTCGGCCCGGACCCGACCCCGGGCAGCCCACGTGGGCGGGCGGGCGGCCGGTGGAGGCTGGTCGGGGAGGAGGCGGGGATGAAGCATCGCAAAATCGGCAACGTGATGACGGACGACGTCGTCCGGGTCGGCCACGGCGCCTCGTCCGAGGAGATCGGCGCGCTCCTGGAACGGCACCGGATCGGCGGACTGCCCGTGGTGGACGAGGACGACAAGGTCGTCGGCGTGATCACCGGCACCGATCTGATGACCGACGAGGCCGCTCCCGCCCGGCAGCTGATGTCGCGGCCCGCCGTCACCGTGCGCCCGCAGGACAGCATCGTCGACGCCGCGCGCTCCATGGACCGCCATGGCGTGGAGCGGCTGCCCGTCGTTGACGAGGAGGACCGGCTGATCGGCATCGTCACCCGCCGCGATCTGCTCCGGGTCTTCCTCCGCCCGGACGACGAGATCCGCGCTGAGGTCATCGACGAGGTGCTGGTGCGGTCGCTGTGGCTGCGTCCGCAGTCCGTCGCGGTCACCGTCACCGACGGCGTCGTACGGCTGGAGGGCGAGCTGGACCGGCACAGCGAGATCCCCATCGCGGTGCGGATGGCCGGGCAGGTCGACGGGGTGGTGGCGGTCGTGGACCGGCTCACCTACCGCGTCGACGACTCGCGCCCGGCGGCGCCCTCGGGCACCCCGCCATGACCGGGCCCGTACGGCTCGCACGGAACGGCGGCCGGGTCGTGCTCGGCCTGGACGGCTCCGACAGCGCCTGGCGCGCCCTGGACCGGGCGGTCGGCGAGGCGCGGCGGCGCGGTGCCACGCTGGAGATCGTGCACGCCTGGCCCTGGGCGCGGACCGATCCGCTCGCCTACGCCACGGGCCCCGATGCCGGTGCCGTCGCAGGTGCCGACACCGACGCCGATGCCGACGCCGAAGGGCAGCGGCCTCCGGTCGAGGTCGCCCGCACCGTGCTGCGGCTGGCCATGGCACGGGCCGCCGAGCAGGACCCGGAGCTGCGCGTCGTCCCCACCCTCACCGCCCATGAAGCCGTGCCCGAGCTGCTGCGGATCGGCGAGCACGCCGCGCTCATCGTCATCGGCACCCGGGGCCTCGGCGGCTTCACCGGGCTGCTGCTGGGCTCGGTCGGGCTGCGGCTGGCCGCCCACACCCAGCGCCCCCTGCTCGTGGTGCGCGGCGACGTCCCGGCCCCCGCGTACGGGCCCGAGGGCCACGGCAAGGTGCTGGTCGGCCTGGAGAGCGGCGCGGACGAGGCGGCGGCCCGGTACGGGTTCGAGGACGCGGTCCGCCGCGGCGCGCGGCTGCGCGTGCTGTACGCCTGGGCCCGACCCCAGCCGCCGTCGCGCGTGGTGGCCGGGCTGCGCGAGGAGTTCGGCCAGGTGCGGGTGCAGGAACACACGGCCCACCGCGCCCCGGCGCAGGCCCTGGTCGAGGCGTCGCGAGCGGCGGACGTCCTCGTACTGACGGTCCGGCGCCGCACCCCCCACCTGGGCACCCAGTTGGGCCCGGTCACCCACACGGTCCTGCACCACGCCCACTGCCCGGTCGTCCTGATCCCGGCGCCCTGAACCACCCCACCGCGCCCACGGCGGCGGTTGGGCCGGATGACCTGGGTGGGGGCCGGTCGGCCCTTGGCGGGGGGTGGGGGCGGCGTGGTCGGCTGGAAACGGCACCGGGGGCATTCGACACGACGCGGAGAAGCGGACCGGGCGACCGGAACACCGCGCACCGCGCAATCCGGGCCCACGAGAAGCGGGCGGCCCCCGGCGCCGCGTGCCCCGCACGCGGCGGCACGTGGCGGCGCGCATCGCGTGCCCCGCACGAGAGGAAGCGGCCATGAAAGCACTCGTCTTCCAGGGACCCGGGCTGTTCTCCTGGCAGGACGTGCCCGACCCCGGCATCGAGGACGCCACCGACGCCATCGTCCGCGTCGACACGGTCACCATCTGCGGCACCGATCTGCACATCCTCAAGGGCGAGGTGCCGGACGTGCGGCCCGGGACGGTCCTCGGCCACGAGGCCGTCGGCGAGGTGGTCGAGACCGGTGGCGAGGTGCGCGGCGTACGCCCCGGGGACCGGGTGCTGGTGTCGTGCATCTCGGCCTGCGGCCACTGCCGGTTCTGCCGGGAGCGGGCGTACGGGCAGTGCCGTGGCGGCGGGGGCTGGATCCTGGGGCGTTCGGTGCACGGCACCCAGGCCGAGTACGTACGGGTGCCGTTCGCCGATCTGTCCACGCATCCGCTGCCCGCCGCGGCCGACGCGCAGTACGCGGTGCTGCTGGCGGACGTGTTCCCCACCGCCTACGAGGTGGGCGTGCTCAACGGACGGGTCTCGCCGGGCGACACGGTGGCGGTGGTCGGCGCGGGCCCGATCGGGCTGGCCGCGATCGCCACCGCCGAGTTCTTCTCCCCCGGCCGGATCATCGCCGTCGACCTCACCCCCTCGCGGCTCGACGCGGCCAAGCAGGTCGGCGCGGACGCGGTGGCGGACGCCGACGAGGAGCCGGAGCGGCTGATCGACGACCTCACCGAGGGGCTGGGCGCCGATGTGGTGATCGAGGCCGTGGGGACGCCGCGCGCCTTCGAGATCTGCACCCGCATGGTGCGGCCGGGCGGACGGATCGCCAACATCGGCGTGCACTCCCGGCCCGCGACGCTGCACCTCGAGGAGCTGTGGAAGAAGAACATCACGATCACCACCGGGCTGGTCGACACGTACTCCACGCCCACGCTGCTGTCCATGCTGGCCGCCGGGCGGCTGCCCGCGTCGTCACTGATCACCCACCTGTTCGAGCTCGACCAGATGGAGGAGGCGTACGACGTGTTCGCGGGGTCCGCCGACACCGGCGCGCTCAAGGTCGCGATCGGCGGACACCATCCGCCATTGGTCACCCGAGGGAAGTGAACGGTGATGTCCCAGGCAGGCACCCGCCCCGTCGGCGGCGGAGGCGACCTCGGCCGGCGCGTGGCGCTGCGGCGCGAACAGCTCGGCCTCTCCCGGGCGGCGCTGGCCGCCCGGGCGGGCACCTCGCCGGGCTATGTGCGCTATGTCGAGGAGTACCCGGCCGATCCGGGCGCCGCGGTGCTGCTGCGGCTCGCCGCCGCGCTGGAGACCAGCACGGCCGAACTGCGCGGCCGCACCGCCCTGTCGCCGCCCGGCCTCGGGCGGGCCGCCCGCCACGCCGATCTGGTCGAGCTGAGCCCGTGGCAGTGCCGGGAGCTGCTCACCTCGCACGGGGTGGGCCGGGTCTCGGTCTCCACCGCGCCCGGCCCGGCAATAGTGCCGGTCAACTACAGCGTCGTGGACGACACCGTGGTGTTCCGGACCGCGCCCGACGCCACCCCGGCGGCCGCGGCGGGCGCCGAGGTGGCCTTCGAGGTGGACCACATCGACGAGGCGCTCAGCGAGGGCTGGAGCGTGCTCGTCGTGGGCCGCGCCCGGCGGGTCACCGACCCGGCGGCCATACGGCGGCTGGACGACGCGGCGTACACCCCGCCGTGGCCGGGCGGCGGCCGTGACCTGTGGCTGCGCATCGAGCCCCAGAGCATCACCGGCCGCCGGATCCGGGCGCACGCCGTACCGGGCTGACAGGACGCCGAACAGGAGGATCACGTGTCCCGGACCGCGCGCATCGTGAGCGATGTGATGACCCATACCGTCGTCGCCGTCGGCCGCGAGGCACCGTTCAAGGAGATCGTCAGGACGCTGGAGCAGTGGAAGGTGAGCGCCCTGCCGGTGCTGGTGGGCGAGGGCCGGGTCATCGGGGTGGTGTCGGAGGCGGATCTGCTGCCCAAGGAGGAGTTCCGGAACAGCGATCCGGCACGCCTGGCCCAGCTGCGCGACCTGCCCGGCATCGCCAAGGCGGGCGCGGTGAGCGCGGATGAGCTGATGACCACCCCGGCCATCACGGTGCACGCGAACGCCACCCTCGCCGAGGCGGCCCGGATCATGACCCACAAGCGGGTCAAGCGGCTTCCGGTGGTCGACGACGAGGGCCGTCTGGAGGGCATCGTCAGCCGCGCCGATCTGCTGAAGGTGTTCCTGCGGCCGGACGAGGAGATCGAGGAGGAGGTGCGCCGCGAGGTGGTGGCCCATCTCTTCCCGGCGCCGGGTCAGGAGGTCGGGGTGCGTGTGCGCGAGGGCGTGGTCACCCTCACCGGCCATGTCCGGGACGCGGTGCTGATCCCGGCCGCGGCCCGGCTGATCCGCGCGGTCGAGGGCGTCGTGGACTTCGACAACCAGCTGACCGCCGCGCATCTGACGGCGCCCCCGGCCTGAGGCCACCGGTTGAGTCCAATGGCTTCGTACGGGCTCAGGTGTGGCGGCGGGTCCAGCGGGGGCCGACCTCGGCCCAGTCCCGCTCCCACTCGCGCTCCCGGCCGCGGTCCAGCCGCCACCGCACGACCCCGCGGCCCGCCAGCGACACCAGGCACACCCCGGCCGACGCCGACGCACCGGCCAGCGTGGCCCGGGTCGCGGCCTGCCGCGCGGTGGGCGGATCGGCGATGAGGCTGCCGCGCTGATCGGTCCAGACGGTGGTGGCCGTACCGGCGCGCTTGCCCTCGGCGACCCGGGCCGTGCCGGTGTGTACGACGCCGTCGGGTGCGGTCCACCGCACCTTGGCGGGCACCCGGGCGGTGTTCGTACCGTCAGCGGCGGGCATTGCGGCGGGCGCGTTCTCCATGAGCACCGCGGGCACCCGGTGCCGGTCCGCGCGCTCCTGCCGCAGTCCGTCGGCCACCGCGTCGCCGGTCGCGACTCCCGCCGCCGGGCCGCCGACCACCATCACCAGGCCGGTCACCAGGACCACCCAGGCTTCCACCACGTCCGAGCGGCGTTTGAGGGGATTGCGCCGCCATCGCCACAACCACCGCCCCCGCACGTTCGTGCCCATGATTCAGACCGTGGCACGCGCGCGGAAGGGATACGAGGGCCGTGCAGCCCTCTCCGCCGGGGGCCTTTCGGTCCCGTCGCGGCCCCGCGGGGGCCCGTTCGGCCCTGGTGTGCAGGTGGGCGGATGCGCAACGCTCGATTTCCGGGGGCAGGGCGGACGGACGAGCGGGACGAGCGGTGCGAGGGCGCCATGACCGAGAGCTGGGCCGGGGTGACACCACCGACGCCCGTCAGGGTGTTCCTGCTCGACGACCACGAGGTGGTGCGGCGCGGGCTGCACGATCTGCTGGACGCCGAGCCGGACATCGAGGTGGTCGGCGACGCGGGCACGGTGGACCACGCGCTGGCCCGGGGCCCGGCGCTCCGTCCCGACGTGGCCATCCTGGACGTCCGGCTGCCGGACGGGGACGGCATCACGGTCTGCCGTGAGCTGCGCTCCCGCATGCCGGGGCTGGCCTGTCTGATGCTCACCTCGTTCGACGACGACGATGCCCTGCTGGACGCGATCATGGCCGGGGCCGCGGGCTATGTGCTCAAGCAGATCAAGGGGTCCGACCTGGTGTCCGCCGTACGGACCGTCGCGTCCGGCCAGTCGATGCTGGACCCGGCCACCACGGCCCGGCTGATGAGCACCCTGCGCGGCGACGCCGCCCCCGAGGAGCCCCGGGACGAGGCGCTGGCCGGGCTGTCGCCGCGCGAGCGGGAGATCCTGGCGCTGATCGGCGAGGGGCTGACCAACCGGCAGATCGGCAAGCGGCTCTTCCTGTCCGAGAAGACGGTCAAGAACCACATCTCACGGCTGCTGGCCAAGCTGGGCGTCGAACGCCGGATCCAGGCCGCGGTCCTGGCCAGCCACACGCCCCCGGCGCAGGCCCCCGACCACCGTCCCTGACCCGCTCCGACCCATTCGTCCGTGCCCATGTGACCGGCCTGGCCGGCGAGGAGAAGACCATGGAGCCCGCAGTACTGGACGCGGCGACGCTGGAGAAGCTGATCTCCGCCGCCGTCGCTGCTCCGTCGATGCTCCACACCCAGCCATGGCGGTACCGGCTGAATCCGGACACCCTCACCCTGGAGGTCCGGGCCGCCCCTGAGCGCGGGCTGCGGCAGGCCGACCCCATGGGGCGGGCGCTGTGCGTCTCCGCAGGGGCGGCCGTGTGCAATCTGCGCGTGGCCGTGGCCCACTTCGGCTGGGAGCCGGTGGTGCGGCTGCTGCCGCACCGCTCCCAGCCGGACCTGCTGGCCACCGTGCGGCTGACCATGATCCCGCGCGGTGGCGCCCCGAACCCCGTCGGCCTGTACGACATGATCTGGCGGCGGCCCGGCAGCCGGTACCCCTATCCGGGGCGCCGGTTGCCGCCGCGGGAGCTGGGCGCGTTCGCCGAGGCCGCGCGCGGGGACGGGGCGACACTGTACCCGGCGGGCCCCGAGGAGACCGCGCGGCTGCTGCGGCTGACCGCGGAGGCCGAGCGGCGCGGCGCCGAGGGCCACCGCGGGCGCGGGGCGACCGACGGCCGGGGGCGCGACGGCGGCCCCGAAGGCCGGCCGACGATCGCCGTGCTGACCACCGCCCATGACCGGCGCGCCGACTGGCTGCGGGCCGGTCAGGCGCTGGGACACATCCTGCTGCTGGCGACGGCGCACGGCGTCCGGGCCACGCTGCTGCACCAGGCGCTGGAGTGGTCCGATCTGCGCTGGGCACTGAGCGACGGGCGGCGCGCGCCGGGCCATGTCCAGATGCTGATCCGGCTGGGGCCGAACATGGACGGCCAGGAGAGCGGCCCGGAAGGCGTTCCGGGGACGGGCGTCAGCGGTGCTGGAGCGGGACGGCCCACACCAGCCGGGTTCCGCCGCCCGGGGGCGCGCTGAGGTCCAGTTCGCCGCCCAGCTTCTCGGCGCGCTCCGCGAGGTTGCGCAGCCCGCTGCGCCGGCCGCCGTCCGGTATGCCGACGCCGTCGTCCGTCACGGTCAGGGTCAGCCGTCCGCCGTTCACGATCAGCGAGACCTCGGCGGCGTGCGCCCGGGCGTGCCGGGCGGTGTTGGACAGCGCCTCGGCGAGCACCGCGACCATGTCGTCCGCGACCGGCCGCGGCACATCGGTGTCGACCAGCCCCTCGGTGCGCAGCGCGGGGGTGAAGCCGAGGGCGGGCACGGCCTCCTCGATGGTCTTGGCGGTACGGACCCGCAGCCCCTGCACCGCGGGGCCCGCCTCGTGGGAGCGCAGCCCGAAGATCGTGGAGCGGATGATCTTGATGGTGTCGTCGAGGTCGTCCACCACCCGCAGCAGCCGTTCGGAGCCCTCCGGGTGCTGGACGAAGCGCAGGGTGCTCTGGAGCGTCATCCCGGCCGCGAACAGCCGCTGAATGGCCAGGTCGTGCAGGTCGCGGGCGATCCGGTCGCGGTCCTCCAGCAGGGCGAGCTGTTCGGCGTCGCGCCGCCGCTCGGCCAGCTTCATGGCGATCGCCGCCTGGCCCGCGAAGCCGAGCAGGGTGTCGGTCTCGATCTGGGTGAAGGCTGGGCTGCGTGCCGTACGGGCGAGGGAGAGGACGCCGCCGACCCCGTCGCTGGTGCGCATGGGGACCGCGACGGCCGGGCCGAGGCCGGTCCAGCGCTGGGGGCCGACCGCGATCCGGGGGTCATTGGCGACATCGGTGCTGGTGACCGGCTCGGACGCGGTGAAGGCCGCACCGGCGAACGTGCCCTCGCGGGGCAGCACCAGACCACGGTGGGCCTCGGCGTCGGTGCCCGAGGCCAGCGCGACCTGGAGGGAGTCGGAGCCGGTGACGGGCAGCAGCAGGACGCCCAGGTCGGCGGCGAGGATCCGGCGGGCGTGGTCGACGATCAGCTCCAGCACCCCGGTCTCGTCCACTCCGGACAGCAGGTGGTTGGTGACCTCGGCGTTCGCCTCCAGCCAGTGCTGGCGGTGCCGGGCCTCGTCGTACAGCCGGGCGTTCTCGATGGCGACCCCGGCGGCCACGGCGAGGGTGGACAGCACCGTCTCGTCCTCGCCGTCGAACTCCCTCCCCCCGCGCTTCTCGGTGAGGTAGAGGTTGCCGAACACCTCGTCCCGCACCCGGATGGGCACGCCCAGGAAGGAGTGCATCGGCGGATGGCCGGGCGGGAAGCCGTACGAGGCGGGGTGCTGGGACAGTTCGGCCAGCCGCAGCGGCTCTGGGTGGCGGATCAGCTCGCCCAGGATGCCGTGACCGGCGGGCAGCGAGCCGATCGCCTCGCTCTGTTCCGGACTGACGCCCACCGGCAGGAACTCGGCCAGCCGCTGGTCGTCGCCGACGACGCCCAGGGCCCCGTACTCGGCGTCCACCAGCACCACGGCGGCCTCGACGATGCGCCGCAGCACCTGGCGCAGATCCAGCTCGCGGCCGACCGAGAGGACGGCTTCCAGCAGGCTGTGCAGCCGGTCCTGGGTGCCGCTGACCGCGTCGATGCGCACCTGGAGCTCCTCCAGCAGTTCGTCCAGGCGCAGCCGGGGCAGGTACTCGGAACTCCTCAACGGCTCCATGGCCCACCACCGTGTCTTCCGTCAGCGTGTCCCGGCCGCCCCGTCCAGCAGTTCGCCGAGCCGGTCGAGGAAGATCTGCTGCTTGGCGACGATCTTCGTACGGGCCGTGTCGAGGTCCAGCCAGGCGACCCGGTCGATCTCGGGGAACGCCCGCGTCCGGCCTGATCCGCGCGGCCACTCCATGTCGAACGTGCCGGGGGTGATCCGCTCCGGATCGAGGTCGCCCACGAGCGCCCAGACGGTGACCAGCTTGCCGCCGGTCTGCCGTACGGTGCCCAGCGGCCGGAGGTCGCCCACGGGCGGCGGCAGACCCAGCTCCTCTTGGAACTCGCGCCGCGCCGCGGCCTCCGGAAGCTCGTCCTCCGGGTACTCCCCCTTGGGCACGGACCACGCGTGCTCGTCCCGGGTGGCCCAGAACGGCCCGCCCATATGGCCGAGCAGCACCTCGGTGGCCCGGCCCGTACCGCGGTACAGCAGAATCCCGGCGCTGCGTTTTCCCGTCACAGTGCCAGTGTGCGCCGGAACGCGCGGGCTGCCGCGTTCAGCCGCCGGAGCGCGGTCGCAGCGCGGTCGGTGCTGGAGCCCGCGCGGCTCCCGGGCGCCCGGCGGGAAGCGGGTTGGGGGCTGCCGCTCCGCCGTGTACAACGGGGAGAGACACCGCGGAGCGGCAGCGAACCGAGTCTCGGGAGGACCCGGATGAGCCGCGGAGGCGTGGGATTCCCCGGCGGCTCATGGGCGGGTACGGAGCGCGCCCGCGCCGGGTTCACCGTTTGTCCGATCGTGAGCATGAGCCGGAGCCGCCCGTTCCGCAGACCGCCGGGCGCCGATGGATTGCCCCTGCCCGGCCTCCTTGCCAGGCTGTTCCCATGCCCACCACCTCCCTGTCCGAACTGGTCGAAGAACTGCTCGACGGCTGCCGCCCGCTCCCCATCGTCCCCGCGGGCGTCCCCGTCCTGCGCCAAGCCGCCCTCCCCTACGACGGCCAATTGCCCGACGGGCAGCTGGACCGGCTGCTGCGGGCGATGCGCGAGACGATGCACAACGCGCCCGGGGTGGGGCTGGCCGCCCCGCAGATCGGCGTGCCGCTGCGGCTCGCGGTGATCGAGGACCCGGCAGAGGTGGCGGCCGAGGTGCGCGAGGCGCGCGGCCGGGTGCCGCAGCCGTACCGGGTGCTGGTGAATCCGTCGTACGAACCGGTCGGCGACGCCCGTGCGGGGTTCTTCGAGGGGTGCCTGAGTGTTCCCGGCTGGCAGGCCGTGGTCAGCAGGCCCGAGCGGATCCGGCTGCGCGGGCAGGACGAGACGGGGCGCGAGCTGGACGAGGAGTTCAGCGGATGGCCCGCCCGGATCGTCCAGCACGAGACGGACCATCTCGACGGCGTGCTCTATCTGGATCTGGCCGAAACCCGCTCCCTGGCGTCCGCTCAGGCCGTCGCCGACCGCTGGTCGCAGCCCACTCCGGCCGCCGCGGCCCGGGCGCTCGGCTTCCCGCTGCCCGGGGACCAGGGGCCTCGGGGGCGCCAGGGGCCGCACGGCGCCCCATAACACCTCGGCGTTCGGCCTGTGGCATGTTTTCGTCATCGGCTGGCAGTCGTCGAATCACCACGCGGACACTGTGCCGTTCGGAGCCGGAGCAACAGTGGTGTCCTCACCGCTCCTGACGGTCCCCCTGAACGGAGAACAGGAATGTCCGTGCTCACGACGTCCCCGGCTGCGGCCTCCACGAGCTCGTACGTCACCTCCATCGCCCATACCGAGGAGCAGATCCACGCCGCGCAGCGGCTGCGTTACCAGGTGTTCGGCGAAGAACGCGGAGGGGTGCTGACCACACCCTTCCCAGGCCGTGACGTGGACGAGTTCGACGACGTCATGGACCACCTGATCGTCACGGACACCGCGACGGACACCGTGGTCGGCACCTACCGGCTGCTGCCCCCCGGGCGCAGCGAGCGGCTCTACTCGGACACCGAGTTCGATCTGCGGGGGCTTCCCGAGGAGGTGCGCTCCTCGATGGTCGAGGCGGGCCGCGCCTGTGTGCACCCCGATCACCGCTCCGGCGCGGTGATCAACCTGATGTGGGCCGGTCTCGCCCGCTACGTCCTGCTGTCCGGCCACCGCTACCTCGCGGGCTGCGCCTCGGTCCCGCTCGGCGACGGCGAGCAGGCCGCGTCGAACGCCTGGCTGCTGGGCACCACCAAGCACGCCGCCCCGCCCGAGCTGCGGGTCCACCCGCTCGACCCGTGGGTTCCGACCCAGACGCTGGACGCCCGGCCCAGCTACGCCGAACTGCCGCCGCTGCTCCGCGGCTATCTGCGGGTCGGCGCCTGGATGTGCGGCTCCCCGCAGCACGACCGGAGCTTCAACGACGCCGACTTCTTCGTCCTGCTGGACACGGAGCGGATGAACGACCGCTACCGCCGCTACTTCCTCGGTGAGCCCCGGTGACCGTGCCGGTGAGCGTCAACGCGAGCCTTCCGGCGCACGCCTGGGCGGCCTGGTCGCCGTGCTCCCCCAGCTGTGTGTCGCACGCCGCGGCCCGGCTGCCGGCGACCCGGATCGCCCGCCGGTACGCGGCGTTCAGCCGGGCGATCATGAGCGCGCTGCTCAGGGGCGAGCGCATCGGCGACCCGGAGTGCTTGCGCTCGCACGCCGCGGCGATGCTGGACGCGCTGGACATCCGGCTGGAGGTGGCGGGCGACCGCACGCTCAGCGCACCGGGCGGCACCGGGACCCTGGTGGTGGCGAACCACATCTCCTGGCTCGACATCATCGCGCTGCTCGCCGTCGAACCGGTGGTCATGCTGGCCAAGCGGGAGGTGGGTGCCTGGCCGGTGGTCGGTCCGCTGGCGAAGCGGGCGGGCACGATGTTCATCGACCGCGACTCGCTGCGCCATCTGCCCGGCAGCGTAGGGGAGATGGCGGACCGGCTGCGCTCCGGCCAGTCGGTGATGGTCTTCCCCCAGGGCGTCACCTGGTGCGCCGGGACCGGCGGCACCTTCCGCCGGGCCACCTTCCAGGCGGCGCTGGACGCGGGCGCCCCGGTGCGGCCGGTGTCGCTGGACTACGTCCAGCACGGCGCGCCGACCACGGTGGCCGCCTTCGTCGGCGAGGACGACTTCGGCAGCTCGCTGCGCCGGGTGGCCAGCGCCACCGGGCTCACGGTGCGGGTGCGCACGCACCGGCCGCTGCGGCCGGTGGACGGCGCCGACGACCGGCGCACCCTGGCCGCCCGCGCGCAGGCGACGGTGTGCGGTGCGCAGCTGTCGGTTCACAGCTGACAGATCGCAGCTGACAGATCGCAGCTGACGGATCACGGCTGACAGCTGACAGCTATCACGTAGCGGATGACAGCTGACAGATGACGTACGGTGTCCGGCGCCCGCCGGACACCGTACGTCCGTTGCCCGCTGCCCGTTGCGTCAGTCCGTGTGCGGGATGCGCTCGGCGGGGATCGCGCCGAGGCGGCCGCTCTGGAAGTCCTCGACCGCCTGGGCGATCTCGGCCTTGGTGTTCATCACGAACGGCCCGTAGTGCGCGACCGGTTCACGGATCGGGCGGCCGCCGAGGATCAGGACGTCGAGGTTGGGGGTGCGGCTGTCCGGGTGCTCGGTGGCGGCGACGCTCAGCGAGCCGCCCTGGCCGAAGACGGCCAGCTCGTGCGCGTCCAGCGGGCGCTGTTCCGCGCCGACCGTGCCGCGTCCGGACAAGGAGTAGACGAGCGCGTTGAAGTCGGACCGCCACGGCAGGTCGAGCCGGGCGCCCGGGCCGAGGGTGGCGTGGATCATGGTGATCGGGGTGAAGGTGCCGCCAGGACCTTGGTGTCCGGCCACGTCACCGGCGATGACGCGCACCAGCGCGCCACCGTCCGGCGAGGAGAGCAGCGCGGCCTCCTGGCCCTCGATGGACTGGTATCGCGGCGGGTTCCACTTGTTGGCGCGGGGCAGGTTCACCCACAGCTGAATGCCGTGGAAGAGACCGCCGGAGACCACCAGATGCTCCGGCGGCGTCTCGATGTGCAGAATGCCGCCACCGGCGGTCATCCACTGGGTGGCGCCGTCGGCGATCAGCCCTCCGCCGCCGTTGGAGTCCTGGTGCTCCATCTGGCCGTCGATCATGTAGGTGACGGTCTCGAAGCCGCGGTGGGGGTGCCAGGGGGTGCCCTTGGGCTCGCCCGGGGCGTACTCCACCTCGCCCATCTGATCCATGTGGATGAACGGGTCGAGATCACTCAGCGAGGCCCCGGCGAAGGCGCGGTGGACGGGGAAGCCCTCGCCCTCGAAGCCCCGCGGACTGCTGGTCACCGAGCGGACCGGGCGCGGCGGGGCGGTCTGCGGGTCGGGGACGGGGACGTGGGGCAGCTGCACGGTGCTCTCGACGGTCACGGCGGGCATGACACTCTCCTCCCTGCGGATGCGATGTCTAGTTGAACGCTAAACCATCCCGCCGCATTCCCGCACATCGAGCCGATTCCCGCACCCGCCGCCGCGCCCCCGGCACCGCCTCAGGCCGGGCTCTTCACGGAGCGGGACATGAGGGTCTCGTCCTCCATCGGCTGGCCGGTCCTGCGGATCTTCCCGGAGCGCAGGTAGTAGATCGTCCCGGCCACGACCAGGCCGAAGATCCAGGAGAAGGGGGCGACGTCCGAGAACGCCTTCCCCAGGGCCAGCACCGCGGCGACGGCCGCCGCGGGGACGAAGGCGATGATCGCCTCCGGGTTGAAGCCCTTGCGGTAGTGGTACTCCCCCGCCGCGTCGGCGGAGAAGAGGGCGTCGATGTCGATGTGTCCGCGCCGCACGAAGTAGTAGTCGACGAGCAGGATCGCGACCAGCGGGCCGAGGAAGGCACCGAGGGCGCCCAGAAAGTACTGGATGACGACGGGGTTGGAGTAGAGCTTCCACGGCAGGACGACGATCGCGAGGCCCGCCGTGAGCATGCCGCCGCGCTTGAAGTTCAGGTACTTGGGGGCGAGGTTGGCGAAGTCGTACGCGGGGGACACGAAGTTGGCGACGACGTTGATGCCCACGGTGGCGATCACGAAGGAGATCGCGCCGACGATCGTGACCACAGGGTTGTCGATCTTCGCGATGACGCGCACCGGGTCGGATATCGCCTGGCCGAACACGGAGATGGTGCCCGCAGTCATCAGCACCGAGACCACGGCGAAGGCGGTGAAGTTCACCGGCAGCCCCAGCAGATTGCCGCGCCGGTAGGAGCGGTGGTCCGGGGTGAAGCGGGCGAAGTCGGCGTAGTTCAGCACCAGGGTGAGGAAGGTGGCCACGGTCAGGCTGACCGCGATCAGGCTCTGGTGCAGCTGCTCACCCCCGCTGAGACCGGTGAGGCTCGCGGTGAGCGAGATGTCACCGCCCGCCTTGGCCACCAGCCAGAGGGCGAGCACGAGCATGACCACCCAGACGACCGGACCGGTCGCGAAGTCCTGCACCTTGCGGATGAACTCCATGCCGCGCGTGAGCAGCACCGCTTGGAGCGCCCACATCAGGAGGAAGGCGATCCAGCCGAGGGTGGAGAGGCCGAGGATGGAGTTGTGGTCGTACGCGGCGAGGCCGGGCGCGACCTGGATGCCGAGCAGCACGACAGCCTCGGAGGCCAGCCAGGTCTGGATTCCGTACCAGGCGACCGCCATCACCGCCCGGATCAGCGCGGGAATGTTGGCCCCGTACACGCCCCAGCTCGCGCGGGCCAGGACCGGGAAGGGGACGCCAGTGCGATGGCCCGCGTGACCCATCCGGTTCATGAACCAGTGGACGATGGTGATGCCGGCCAGCAGGGAGAGAAAGACCTGCCAGGTGGGCAGGCCGAGGACGAAGAGGCTGGCGGCGAAGGCGTAATTGCTGATCGCGTGGGTGTCGGACATCCACAGGGCGAAGATGCTGTACGTGCCCCATTTGCGCTCCGACGCGGGCGCGAGGTCTTCGTTGTAGAGGCGGGGATCGGGCTGAGCGGGTCCTGGCGTCGGTGAGGTCATGGGGCGCTCCGGGGGACGAGCGGAAGTTCTTGGACGTGAAGCGGTTCACCGAGGGTGGTGTGCCGCGATTTCGGGGACGTTGCGGATGCGGGTCGGGAGCATCACCTCGACTCGGACCCACGGCCGGAGAAGGCGCATGAGCCTCCCGCCGCGTTCGCACCGGAACCGGAAGTTGCCTTCCGTAGTGCGGAATCGATTTTTCGATGGCCAGAACATACCCGCTGAACGCCAGGTGTCAATGGGTACGGCACAGGAACGAAGCGCCCGGGCGGAGGCCGGAAACGGCGCTGAACAACCCGCTCCGCTCGTGCGTACCCCTGGGCGTGAGGTACGCACCGGTGTGCGCACGCGCCGGCCGAACCAGAACGAGAGGGAGCCTGATGGAAGCTTCACCCCACCCGGTCAGAACGCGGCGCCGCCCCGGCCGGCGCATCGCTCCGGTGCTGGCGGTGGCGAGCGTGCTGCTGGCCGCCGGATGCGGCGGCGGTGGCAGCGGTTCGGCGGACGCCAACGCGGGCGGCAAGACCGGCGGCAAGGCAGGCTCCGGGACCGGCGCCGCCAGCTCAGCGCCCAAGCCCGCGCGGGTGGAGCAGCTGGCGAAATCCGTGGACTGCAAGCCTGACTTCACCACCAAGGTGGACGACTACCGGCAGGCGGTCTGCCGCAACTCCAAGGGGAAGTTCCTCTTCCTCGACTTCATCAGCATGAAGGCGCAGCGCGACTGGCTGGAGACCGCGCAGATGTACGGCGGGGTCTATCTGGTCGGCAACCGCTGGGTGATGTCGTCGTCGCCGACGAAGAACATGAAGACGTTCCGGAGCGAGTTCGGCGGCACCATCGAGGAGAGCGGCGGGTACGGCTCCGCCTCCGGCGGGGCCTCCTCACCGGGTGCGTCGTCCTCCCCCGGCGCGTCCTCACCGGGCGCGGGCTGAGCGCCCGCACCCGGCCGGACGGCCCGACGGAGACGAAGCCACCGGTCACACGGCGGCGAGTGCCCGCAGCGTCGCCGCCTCCCGTGGCAGCAGCCGCTCGTCGTCCCCGGGGACGAACTCCAGCAGCACGTCCAGGGGCGCGGTGCCTTCGGTGCTCAGCCGCTCGAACGCGCGGCGCCACAGCGGGGCGCGCGCGGTGAGCGGCAGCCGGGTGGTGCCGGGCCACCAGGAGAAGGCGTGGACGGCGGCGACCCGGCCGCCGAGCGTCGCCAGACCGGTGAGCGCCTCGGCGTCGGGCAGGTCGACCGGCGGCTGCCAGTAGGTGCGCACCTCAGCGCGGTCCACCTCCTCCAGCAGGCGGAGGGTGTGGGCGGCGCCGTCGGTGAGCGTGTTGCGGTGGAACTCGTAGGCGAGTTCCACGCCCGCGTCCGCCGCCAGCGCCGCGGCGCGCCGGGTGTCCTCGACCACGGCCCGGCGCTGTTCGGGCGGTGTCGCGTCGGTGCCCGTGGTGCCCGCCCAGATCCGCACCCGGGGCGCCCCGAGCGCCACGGCCGACCGCAGCACGGCGTCGAACTCCCCCGGGTCGGTGTGCCCGGCGCGGTAGTACGAACCGTACGAGGCGACGGCGAGCCCGGCGTCCAGGGTGGCCTCGCGCACCGCCCGGGCGACGGCCGTATCGCCCGGCGGCACATGGACGTCGCCGCCCCATTCGACGCACTCCAGGCCCGCACCGGCCACCGCGGCGATCACCCGGGCCGGGTCGAGGTGGCGCAGGGTGACCGAGCAGATGCCCAGCCTGCTCACGCGGACACCTCCCGCACGGTGGGAGCGGTGTGCTCGCCGAAGTCCACGACCGTACGGGCGCCGTCCGGCCAGCGCACGGTCACGGTGTGGCCGCTGACCTCGGCCGCGACGAGCCCGGTGAGCGGGTCCGGTCCCCGGTCGCCGGTGAGCGAGGCCAGCGCGGCGAAGAGGGTGCCGGACGGCCCCTCGCCGACGGCGCCGGTCAGCTCGGGGACCAGGGCCCAGGGTCCGTACGCGGTGCCCCGGGGCGCCCGCACCGTACGGGAGGTGTCCCAGCCGTGCAGACCGAGGAGCTGGCCGGTGACCTCAGCCCCGGCGAGGGACACCTCGGGAGCCCCTTCGGTGGCACCGGTCTCGGTCGCCGTGCCAGGGGGCAGGGCGATGGCCCAGCCGGTGTGGTGGACGGTGGTCCCGGCGGGGATGTTCACGGTGCGGTGGACCCGCAGTTCGAACCGGCCGCGCACCAGGGTCAGGCTGTCGAGGCGCGCCGCGGGCAGGACGGGACCACCGGCCGGGAAGAGCGGGGTGTGGGAGGAGGCCAGCCAGCCGGGGCCCGCGGCCAGCGGCTCGATGCGCAGCCGGTCGCTGCGCGCCCCGCGCACCGACAGGGCGATGTGGTTGTCGGGGACGTTGTCGGCGCTGGTGGGGCCGGTGCGGGTGGAGTAGGCGAACCGCCCGTAGAGGGGTTCGGCGGGTGGCAACTCCGCCTCCCAGGGGCGCACCTTGCAGCTGCCGTGGTTGTGCAGCCGCACCAGGCCGTCGCTCGCGGTGGTCTGGACGAGCAGCCCGGGGGCGGACAGGGCGAGCGCCCGGTCGGGCCCCTCGGCCGGGGCGGCCTCCTCGGGTGCGGTCCACACTGGGTGGTCGGGCGGGAGCAGCAGCCCGAGGAAGCCCTTCGACGCCCAGTAGGGCGAGGCGGGTCCGGAGTAGCGCTGCACGGTGGCGGGGTGGGGTCCGTACCAGCCGAGGCCGAGGATGCCGTCCTCGGTGAGCGCGCCGCGGTCGAGGAAGTGGCGGAGCGATCCGCTGAGCAGGCGGCGGGTGGCGCCGGGCGCGAGCGGGGTGTGGCCGGTGAGCGCGCCGAGCGCCACCGCGGCTCCGGCGGCGAAGCGGTACGTGAGGGAGCGGCCGTGGTGGATGGGGGCGCCGTCGGCGTCGAAGAGCAGCGCGAAGCCGTCGAGGAACTCCGCCAGCCGGGGCCCGAGCCGGTCCAGCAGGTCGCGGTCCCCGGCGAGGTGGGCGTGGAGCAGCGGATACATGTGCAGCGCCCAGCCGTTGTAGTGGTCGAAGGCGCGCCCGTCGCCGTCGGAGTACCAGCCCTGCCCCTGGTACCAGCCGTCCAGCAGGCCGAGGGCGCGGTCGGTGGCGCGGGTGGTCTCGGCGTCGCCGCGTCCGACGGATTCGAGGAAACCGGCGACGGTGAGCTGGAAGAGGTACCAGTTGTTGGGCGCGGGCTGGTGGCGCAGCGCGCCGCGCAGCCACTCCTCGGTACGGTCCCGGGCGTCCGGTGTCAGCGCGTCCCAGGTCCACGGCGTGGTCAGGCGCAGTCCGAGCGCGACGGAGGCGGACTCCACCATGGGCTGTCCCTGCACCCCGTGGTGTCCGATCAGCGGCCACGACTCGGCGTCGTCCCGCCCGGGGGTGCGGGTGCCGTGGTCGATGCCCTCGGTGTAGCGCTCCAGGAAGCCGTGCGGGTCCTTGCCGTAGGCGCCCGCGCCGCGGAGCGCGGCGAGCAGGAAGGTGCGGGCGAACCCTTCGAGCCCGTCGGAGCGGACCCCGGACCGGGACGGCGGCCCCGGCAGGTCGATGAGCGCGTGGTGGGGGGTGGCGAAGCGGAGCGCGGCCCGCAGCAGTCCGTCGGCGGCGGCTTCCCAGTGGGCGCGGGTGTATCCGGTGTGCGGGCTGAGGGAGAGGTCGTCTTCGGGGAGGTCGAGTCGGAACATGTGGGGGCGTGTCTCCTTGTCCGGGGCTGCTCGGCTGGCGGGGCGGTTACGCGGAGCGGTCCAGGCGTTCGTGGAGTACGGGATGGGCGAAGTCCCGTCCGGCCACGTAGTTTTCGACCTCGCCGATCGCGAGGTCCGCCAGGCGCCGCAGCTCACCGCTCTTCGACCCGGCGATGTGCGGGGTGAGGAGCACGTTGTCGCAGGTGTACAGCGGCGACTCGGCCGGAAGGACCTCCGGGACGGTGACGTCGAGGACGGCGTGCAGACGTCCCGCCACCACCTCCTCGGTCAGCGCCGCCTGGTCCAGCACCGCCCCCCGCGCGGTGTTGATCAGGGTGGCGCCGTCGGGCATGGCGGCCAGCAGCTCCCTGCTGACCAGGCCGCGGGTGGCGGGCAGCAGCGGGGTGTGCACGCTGACGATGTCGCTGGTGGCGAACAGCTCCCGCAGCCCCACCTGCCGTACGCCCAGCTCACGGGCGCACCCAGCGGTGACGTACGGGTCGTACAGCTGGACGTCGAGGTCGTACGGGGCCAGCAGGGCGATCACCCGGCGGCCGATCTCCGAGGCGCTGAGGATGCCGACCGTTCTGCGGTAGTTGCCCGCGTCCGGGTAGCGTGCGCTCCAGTCGACGGTGCGCCGTTCGGTGCGGTAGTCGCGGGCCATGCCGAGGACGCGCTTGTTGGAGAGCAGGATCATGGCGAGGGTGTATTCGGCGACGGGCACGGCGTTGGCCGCGGCCGCCGAGGAGACCGCGATGCCGCGCTCCCAGCAGGCGTCGGTGATGTGGTGGCGTACCGTCCCCGCGGCGTGCACGACGGCGCGCAGCCGGGGCGCGGCGTCCAGCGCGCGGCGGTCCAGCTGCGGGCAGCCCCAGCCGGTGACCAGCAGTTCGGTGTCGGCCAGTGCGCGGCGCGCGGCGGGGGTGGTGAAGTCGTCCAGGACGAGGTCCGGGTCGAGGTCGAGGAGTGCGGTGAGCCGGTCCAGCGCACCGGAGCCGAGCACCTGGCGGGCGGTGCGCGCCGCCATGGCCAGGGCGGCGCGCGGGCGAGGGCCGATCGGTGGCTGCGGTTGCGGCGGCTGCGATGCGGTCACTTGACACTCCCTGTGGTGAGTCCGGACTTCCAGTAGCGCTGAAGCATCACGAACGCCACGATGAGCGGTACGACGGCGAGCAGCGAGCCGATGACCACCAGCGGGTAGTACTCGGGCGAGACGGTGGCGGAGCTGTTCCAGGTGTAGAGCCCGAGGCTGAGCGGATACAGGTGCTGGTCGGACAGCATCACCATGGGCAGGAAGAAGTTGTTCCAGATGGCCGTGAGCTGGAAGAGGAAGACGGTCACGAAGCCGGGGCCGAGCATGCGCAGGCTGACGCGCACATAGGTCTGGAGTTCGCCCGCGCCGTCGACCCGGCTCGCCTCCAGCACCTCGTTCGGTACGTAGCCGCTGCTGAGCAGGCGGGCGAGGTAGACGCCGAAGGGGTTGAAGAGGACGGGGATGAACACCGCCCAGAAGGTGTTCACCATGCCGATGCCGGAGGCCACCAGGTACAGCGGCAGGGCGAGGACGGTGGGCGGCACCATCACGCCCGTGAGCACGAGCGCGAACAGCTTCTCCTTGTGCCGGAACTCGTACTTGTCGAACGCGTAGCCCGCGGCGACGCTGATCAGGGAGCCGGTCAGGGCGCCGACGACCGCGTACAGCAGGCTGTTGACGTACCACTCCCCGTAGAGCCCGCCGTCCATGGAGAACAGGTCGGAGAGGTTGCCGGCGAACGAGAAGTCGCCGAAGGAGAGGATGTCGCTGCCGAAGAGGGCGTTGGCGTTCTTGGTGGACGCCAGCAGCAGCCACAGGGTCGGCAGCATGGTGTAGAGGGCGGCGACCAGGACGACGGCGTTGGCCACGCCGCGGCTGGTCAGCCGGGACCGGACACCGGTTCTGGGGGTGCGGAGGGTGGTGGTCGGGGTGGTCGTGGTCATCGCGCGCTCCGTTCCCGGCGGCCCGACCAGCGCGTCACAGCGTACGACAGGGCGCAGGTGACGACGAGGAGGATGACCGAGGCCGCGGAGGCGAGTCCGTAGTTGTTGCGGCGGAAGGCCGCGTCGTAGATGTACATGTTCGGGGTGAAGCGGGAGTTGACCATCGGGGTGGCCTGGTTCATCAGCATGGGCTCGGTGAACAGCTGGAGTGCGCCGATCAGGGAGAACATGCACACCATCACCAAGGAGCCGCGGATGATGGGCACCTTGACCTGGAGCGCGGTGCGGATGCCACCGGCGCCGTCGATGGTGGCCGCCTCGATCACCTCGCGCGGCAGCGCCTGGAGCGCGGCATAGAAGATGATCATGTTGTAGCCGAGTCCGCTCCACAGGGCGATGTTGACGATCGACGGGAGCACGGTGTGCAGGCCGAGGAAGTCGATGGTGATGTCGGCCCGGGCGAACACCTTGATGATCGGGCTGAGCCCGGGGGTGTAGAGGTACAGCCAGATGACGGCCGCGATGATGCCGGGCACGGCGTGCGGCAAGTAGAGCAGCATCTGCGCGGTCCGCCGCAGCTTGACCAGGCCCGAGTCGAGCAGCAGGGCGATGGCGAGGGCGCTGAGGACCACGAAGGGGACGAAGATGACGCAGTACAGGGCGATGGTGCCGAACCCGGTGAGGAAGCTCGGGTCCTGGAGCACCGCGAGGTAGCTGCGCAGTCCGGTGAAGACGGTGCGCCCGCCGCCGAAGCCGAGACCCTCGTGGTCCTCGGCGAAGAAGCTGAGGTAGATGGCGTAGCCGACGGGGACCAGGAACACGGCGACGAGCAGTGCCGTGAAGGGGGTCAGCAGCACGGCGGCGGCGAACCGCTGCTGCCGCCGGCCGGTTCTGGAGTGCGGTGCGGCGGCGGCCGCCGAGGGCGGTGCCGCGGTTTTCGGGGAGATGACGGTACTCACGGGATACCTCGGCTCACGGTGGGAGAGGAAGCGGGTTCAGCGGGTGGTGACCGACAGGCCGAGGCTCTTCAGATCCGGCATCGTCCGGCTCTGGGCGTCGCGCAGCGCCTGGAGCACATTGCCGCTCCCGGCACCGGCCTTGGCGAGCCCGTCGTCCCCGGAGGTGGTCGTCGACACCATCCGCGGGCCCCACTTCCAGGTGGGGGCGATCAGCTTGGCCTGCTGGTCGAAGAGGCCGAAGATGTCCTGCCCCGAGAAGTAGCTGGTGTCCATCTGCTTGCGGGCCACCGGGACGAGGCCGGGCACCGAGGGGAAGGCGCTGCTGACGCCGCTGGAGAGCTTGGCGCGCAGGGCGTCGGGGCTGGTGACCATCCAGGAGATGAACTCCATGGCCTCCTTGGGATGGCTGCTGTCCTTGGTGACCATGAAGGTCGAGCCGCCCTGGGTGCTCACCTTCGGCTTGGCCGCGTCCCACTGCGGCACCGGGGCGATGGCCCATTTGCCCTTGCCGTCCGGGGTGGACGCCATCATCGAGCCCGCGGCCCAGGCGCCCGCCAGATATCCGGCCGTCTCACCGCTGCGCAGATGGGCCCGCCACTGCTGGCTGGACCCCGGCTCCACGCGCACCAGGCCGTCGTCCATCAGGCCCTGCCAGTAGTCCGCCACCTTGCGGGTGGGGGCGTCGTCCATGGACACGCGCCAGGTGTCGCCCGAGGTGTCGTACCACTGGCCACCGGCCTGCCACGCGTACGCGGCCATGTACAGGGTGCCGCCGGTGGTGAAGAGGCTGGCGATACGGGAACGGGGCGCGGCCTTCTTCAGCTTGCGGGCCGAACTCTCGAACTCCGCCCAGGTCTTGGGGACCGGGATGTGGTTCTTGGCGAAGATGTCCTTGCGGTACAGGAACACCATCGGCTCGATGTCCACCGGTACGGCATAGGTGCGCCCGTCGAAGGTGGTGAGGTCCAGCGCCTGCGGCAGGATCTTGCGGCGCACCGAGTCGGGCAGCAGCTCGCTGAGGTCCCGCGGCACCCCGTCGATCGTGAAGCCGGGCAGCTGGGGGTATTCGATGGTGGCCACGTCGGGGGCGTTGCCCGCGCGCGCGGCGTTGCTGAGCTTGGCCCAGCCGCCCTGCTCCCCCGAGGGGACCTGGGCGAAGTCGACCTTGATGTTCGTGTGGGTGCGGTTGAACTCGTCCACCACTTCCTGACTGCCGCGCAGCGCGGACCAGAAGGTGAGGCGGACGGGACCGTCCTTGGCGGTGTCCGCTCCGCCACCGGAGCAACCGGTCAGCAGGAGGGCGAACAGTGTGAGCAGCGCCGTCGTTCCGGCTGTCGCCCGGCGTCCGGTAGCCGCGCGTCCTGGGCGTCTGTGGCCAGGCATGGACCCTCCCCTGGTCGCGGTGGAGTCAGGGGGAATCCTGATCGCTTGACGGAAATACCGTCAATACATCGAACAGAAGAAACCAAAACGGTCAAACGATCAGGAGGGGGTGCGGTGAAAAGGGCATGGTGGAAAGGGCATGGTCAGGTGAGCGGGGCCGTCGAGTCCCGCACCACCAGACCGGGCAGCAGTTCCAAGTGGCGGGCACCGCCGGGCCACCGGCCCTCCCTGGCGTGGTCCAGCTGCCGGAGCAGCAGCCCGAGGGCGGCCCGGCCGACCTCCGCCTTGGGCGGGGCGACGGCGGTGAGCGCGATCTGGCCCATGTCGGCCACCACGTCGTTGTACGCGACCACCGAGCAGTCCCCCGGCACCTCGACACCGGCCTCGCGCAGCCGCTGGACCAGCACCAGCGCGTCCATGTCGCTGTGGATCAGCGTCGCGGTGGCGCCGGTCCTGCGCAGCGTCTCCGCCAGGTCGACCGCCCGCGGATCGGCGGCGCGCGGATCGGGGCCAGCGGTGCGCGAGCTGAGGATGGACGCACAGCCCTCGCTAAGGCCCCGGGCGGCCGTCTGCTCGGCGAACTCCGCCCGGATCACCCGGGCCGTCGGGCTGTCGTCGCGCGCGGCCAGCACGATGCGCCGGTGGCCGAGGGAGGTCAGATGCCCCAGCGCCAGATGCACCCCGTACGCGTGGTCCGACCGCACACAGTCCAGCTCGTACAGGGAGCTGCCGCGCTCGGGGCGGCGCTCCAGCAGCACCACGGGGACGTCCAGGTCACGCAGCCAGGAGTGATCGCGCGCCGCCTCGGCCGCCGTGCGCCAGTGCGGCGAGAGCAGCAGCCCGCGCGCGCCCGCCTCCAGCGCCGAGCGCACCGCGGTCCGCTCGGCGTCGGGCTCGTCGGCCGCGATGTGCAGCGCGAGCCGCAGTCCCGCCTTCTCGGCGGCCTCCCTGGCCGCCTGCACGGCCTCGGTCAGATAGGTGTTGCGCTCCGGGATCACCATGCCGACGGTGTCGCCGGTGGCGGTGGACTCCGCGGCCATCGGCTGGAGCGAACGGGCCACCCCATGGCCGCGGCGCACCTCGCCGCGCAGGGCCAGCTCCTCGACGTCCCGCCGTACGGTGACGACGGAAACGCCCAGCTCATCCGCTAGATCGGTGATCCGCGCGACGCCCCGGGACTCCACCAGGTCCACGATTCGCGCCTGCCGCTTGCGCGCCGGCTCCCGCATGTCGCACCGCCCGTCTCGCCGGACGCGTACGGCCGGAGGGTGCCTCGACGCGATCGGCTTTCGTTATCCGCTGAACACCGCCATAGTAGCGATCATTCGATCAGGGGCAGCGGGGGCGTCGTCACACACCGGAGAGAAAGCTGTCGGGGAAGCCGTCAGGCGGGTAGCGGCGCATCAGCCACTCGGCCTGCACCTCCAGAACACGTTGCTTGCGGCGGCCGGCGCGGAGCATCAGGATCAGCGCCACCTCCAGGAAGACGAAGAAGGCGACCGGGATCAGCAGCACCGTCTTGCCGGTCTGTATCAGCTGCACCAGCAGGCCGACGGCGCCGAACAGCACCAGCACCATCGCCGGGACCAGCTTGAGGAGGCTGCGCTCCCGCTCGATCATCTCGGCGTGGTTCCGGGCGGCCCGGGCGCTGCGGCCGTGGAAGGCCGGATGGCGGGCGGCCACCTCGAAGGGGGTGCCGGGCGGCACCGCCTCCCGCTGCGCCCCGGGGTCCTGGTCCGGTACGAAGACGCGGTAGCGGACCGACTTCGAACCGCCGGTGCGGTGGTGGCGGTAGCCGTACGCGGTGGCCAGCTGGACCGCCTGGTCGGGGCGGAGTTCGGTGGTGGAGATGTCCACTTCGGGCCGCCCGTCGAAGAGATGGGCGTAGTGGCCGGGCAACTCCCGTCGTGCCTGGGCCACCCGCTTCGACAATGTCTCTCGCACCGCGGCCACGTCCCACCTCTTGTTGCACCCTGTACGACCGGCTGACCGGGCACACGCTACCTGCGCCACGGGTGGGCCGTATCGGCAGGTCAGAGGTGATCGGAATCCGCGCTCGGCATAGTGCCATACGTCAGGAAACCGACGATGACGGCCGGTCAGCGGACTCGCGGCCTACGCGGCTTCGGGGCCGCCGGGCGGCCGCCCGGCCCGGTTCTGTCCCCTATAACGGCGCTCCCCTATATAGAGGACAGGCGCGAGACCCCGGCCGCCCGGGAGCAGCCGCACCGCCGCGACGCCCGTCCCCTCCTCGGCGGGCTCGTGGGGCACGGGCTCGCAGGGCGCCGGCTCCCGCCATGTCGTACGGCTCCGGTCCCAGGCCGATGGCAGCACCGACACCGATGGCTCGCGTCGTGACACCGGCGGCTTGCGCACGGAACGGTTTCCGGGGACGGCCTGGTTTCCCTGGACGGCCCGCATTCCCGGGACGGTCCGCGAAACACTGGTCACCGGCGTGGGGTTCAACGCGGTCGCTCGCACGGCTTGGGCCCTTCCGGTCGTGGTGATGGCGAGGGGTTCTCCCTGCCGTACGTACGCCGTCGCCACCGTGCTCAATCCCGCGGAAAAAAATTTCTGAGCGCCCTGAATCCGGCCGCATCCAGGGCGAATTCGGGGCGAATCCACCCCCTCAACGCGCGGGCGCGGAGAATACCAACGCGGGGAGATCTCTGTCCCGGCTTTATTCACTAGTGATGAGGTCTCCACGACCGTGCCACACCAGGCACTAGCGTCCGGTGTCACTCCGAAGCAAGGAGGGCGCTGTGCGATCAGCAAACCTGAGCAGATCCATCGCATCCAGCCGTACGATCGGCAGCGGGCTCATCATTGGTGCGCTCGCCGTTACGCTTGCGGCAATCCTCATCCCCGTGAGCCTGTTCAGTTCGAGCAGCGCCGCGGTACTGCCCAACGGCGTCTCCGACGACGGCGGCGGGACGGTCACCACCCAGTACGGGCCCCTCACACCGACCGACCGGGACTTCGTACGCAAGGTCAAGCTCGCCGGACTGTGGGAACTTCCCTCTGGACGGATGGGCAAGGAACGCGGTACTTCTCAGGCCGTCAAGACCGCGGGCCAGCACCTGATCGACGGCCACACCGAACTCGACCGCCGTACGAACGAAGTCGCCCAGGCCCTGGGCGTCAGCCTGCCCACTCAGCCCAATGACCAGCAGCAGGGCTGGCTGAACGAGATGTCCCAGGCACCGAACAGCGCAGAATTCGAGCGCTTGTTCGCGCAATTCCTGCGCAGTGCCCACGGGAAGGTGTTCAATCTGGTGGCGCAGGTACGTGCCCAGAGCAAGAACTCCATGGTCAGGTCTCTGGCCACCAGAGCCAACACCATCGTTCTCGACCACATCACGGTCCTCGAGGACACCGGGCTTGTCGACTACGACGCCCTCTAACGACTAAGTGAAGTGATCTCATGAGGCAACAGACCCACAAGCGCGGGCGGTTCAAGAACAAAACGGTCGCCATCGTCGCCGCACTGGCACTGGGCGGCGGCGGGGCCGCGATCATCACCGCCAACGCCAACGCAAGCGGTGACAACAACGCTTCCTCCCAGGGTGGCGCCGTTTCGGCCAAATCCGCCGGTGGCACGATCAGCTGCCCCGATGTGAGCCAGAAGCTGAGCGGCGATGTGCCGAAGGGTTCCCAGTCCCAGGTCGCCAAGGGCCTCGGTGAGCTGGACAACCAGGTGGCCACCGCCTACCAGCAGATGAACAAGGGCCAGGCCTCGGGCGACGAAGTCCTGAGCAAGCTCAACGACCAGCGCCAGCAGACGCTCAGCCAGATGGGCCAGGCGATGGGCCAGAGCGGCGGGCAGAACGCCCAGCTCCAGGGCATGAGCGAATGCAAGATGCAGCAGGTCGCGCAGGCGGGCCAGCAGGGCGGCCAGCAACAGCAAGGCCAGCAAGGCGGCCAGCAGCAGGGCCAGCAGGGTGGTCAGCAGCAGGGCGGCGACCAAGGCGGCCAGCAGCAAGGCGGCGACCAGCAGCAGGGCGGCGACCAGGGCGGCCAGCAGCAGGGTGGCGAGGGCGCCAACGACGTGCCCGGCAACGCCGGTGGCCAGGCGGGCAACGGCCCGTCGCAGGACGACTTCGTCGACATCACCAAGGTGCAGCCGAACGCCGAGAAGGCCCCGCAGGCGGGCGGCAACGGCTCGGCCGGTACCTTCACCTCGGAGTGCGGCGTCGGCGAGGCGGGCCTGCGCAACAGCGACAACGTCATCGTCGCCCCCGGTGTCAGCAACGGCGCCCACCACATGCACGACTACGTGGGCAGCGACAAGAACGACGCCTTCGCCAACAACCAGACCTTCGAGCAGGGTGGCACCTCCTGCGCCAACCAGGACGACAAGTCGACCTACTACTGGCCGGTGGTCCGCAGCCAGGACGGCAAGGATGAGGCTGACGCCAACCAGCTCGGCGGTGGCCAGGAGGGCAACGTCGGCACGATCCTGACCCCCAAGGCTTCCAAGATCGAGTTCAAGGGCAACGCCCAGAGCAAGGTCACGGCCATGCCGAAGTTCCTCCGGATCATCACCGGTGACGCCAAGGCGTTCACCAACGGCGACGCCAACGCCAACGCTTCCTGGAGCTGCTCCGGCTTCGAGGACCGCCAGCTGACGGACAAGTACCCGCTCTGCCCCCAGGGCAGTGACCTGCTGCGCACCTTCGACTTCCAGGGTTGCTGGGACGGCAAGAACGTCGACAGCGCCAACCACCGTGACCACGTGGCCAACGCCAACGACGACGGCTCCTGCCCCCAGGGCTTCCAGGCCATCCCGCAGCTGGTGAACACCATCAGCTACGAGAACCCGGGTGACACCCCGTTCGCCGTGGACGGCTTCCCCGAGCAGTTGCACAAGCCCATCACCGACCACGACGACTTCATCAACGTGATGTCGGACGACCTCATGAAGAAGGCTGTGGACTGCATCAACAGCGGCCAGCAGTGCAAAAACTGATGGCAGGTGAACACCTGGCGCGCGCCGGCCGCAAGGTCGGCGCGCGCCGCGCTGCGTCGCACCACCGGGCCGCGGGTGACGGTGACGCGGCCGCCGACGACGACGCCGGGGACCGCCCCGGCCACGACCACCGCCCCGGCCACGGCCACGGCCACGACGGCCGGCCCGGCCACCCCGACCGTCCGGTCCTCCCCGCCACCGGGGAGCCGGGCGGTCCGTGTGTGCGGGGCGCCTCCGCCACCGGCGCCGGCGCTCTCTCCGACCAGGAGCTGACCCGGCGGCTCAGGGAGGAGTACACCTCGGGCGCCACCAGCCCGGCCTCGGGGGACGTGCTGTACCGCCGCCACCACCGGGCGACGCTCTCGTACGCCCGGACCTGCTGCCGGGCGCTCCATGACGCCGAGGACCTGGCCTCCGAGGCGTTCATCCGCACGTTCCAGGCAGTCAGGGCGGGCGGCGGCCCGCGTGGCCCGTGGCGGCCGTATCTGCTGACCGTGGTGCGGCACACGGCGCTGGAGTGGAGCGAGGGCGAGCGCCAGATCCTGCTGACGGCGGACTTCGAGACGTGGCGGCAGCACACGCCCATGGCCGACCCCCAGTGGCATCTGGTGGCGCGGGAGGACCGCCAGCTGCTCGTCCGCAGCTTCCGCAGACTTCCGGAGCGGTGGCGGGCCGTGCTGTGGCACACCCTGGTCGAGGAGGAGTCCCCGCAGCAGGTGGCGTCCCTGCTGGGCATCTCCCCCAGCGGGGTCACCTCGCTGGCCTTCCGCGCCCGGGAGGGGCTGCGGGAGTCGTATCTCCAGTCCCATCTGGAGTCCGCGGCGAACGACCGCTGCCGCCACTTCAGCGCCATGCTCGGCGCCTCGGTGCGGCGTGGCGGGGTGCGTGGCCACGCGCTCGCGCGCCACCTGGCCGAGTGTGCTTTCTGCGCCCACGCGTACAAGGAATTGCTGAGCCTGAACGCGGCGATGCGCACGGCGAATCCCACCGAGCGTCACACCGCGGCGCCCTCACCGCGCTGACCAGCTCAACGCACCGGCAACGCACCGGACTGCCGACCGCGCTCCGCGGCCGGCAGTCCCTGTGATGCTCCGGTGGTGTCTGTGTGTTTCAGAGTCCGTTGACGCGCGCCTCCCGGGCGATTCCCAGCGGACGGACGCCTGGGGCAGCGCCGGTACGGGGACGTCGGCTCACCCGGGACGCGTGGCGCCGGATGCGGTCCATCTGCGCCATCAGCCTGCGGCCGCGCAGCGCCATCTCCAGCTCGAACCGTATTCGCGGGTCCCGCAGGCCCGGGCCGAAGAGCTTCTCGATCTGGCGCAGCCGGTAGCGCACGGTCTGCGGATGCACTTTCAGCGCCTTGGCCGCCTCGGGGGCGCCACCCCCCTCCAGCCAGGCCAGCAGGGTCATCTGGAGCCGTTCGCTCTGCCGGGGGGTCAGCCCGACCAGTGGCTTGAGCCAGCGCGCGGCCAGTGCCCGGACGAGGGACTCGTCCTGGAGCAGCAGCAGCATCGACAGGTGGTCGTCCACGAAGAGCACGCGGGGTTCCGCGCCACCGCGGGCGGGGGCCATGGTCAGCAGCCGCCGGGCCCACCGGACCGATGACGCCGCGTCGTTGAGCGGCACCACATGGCCGACGGCCGCGGTCCGGCCACGCAGCGCGGCTTCCAGCGCGCCACGGGTGCCGGGGTCCACGGGCGGTTCCCGGTCCGGGTCCCGTTCGCCGTCCTGGAGCCGCTCCGCGCCCTGGTCGGGGGCGGGGCCGGGGTCCGCGTCCGGGTCGGGGATCAGCAGGCACAACTCGTCGCCGACGGCGCCGATGAGGGTGTCTCCCAGCACGGCGGCCAGGGGCGGCGCCTCGCCCGGGGTGGGCAGGGCGATCGCCTGCACCGTCTCCGGCAGCGGCCAGCGGGCCGCCCGGGACAGCTCGGCCAACGTCCGCTCGGACACCGGGACTTCGCCGATCAGGGCCTCGAACAGGTCGCGCCGGGCCCGCTCGGGCGGAATGTCGGTGGGCGCCTCCTCGCTGTAGGCGGCGTCGGAGAGGGCCGGTGTCCCGGCGCCCTCCTCGCCCGGCTTGCGGTAGCCGAGCGCCGTAAGGAGAGCCTGCTCGACGTCCCAGCGGACCTTTTCACGCTCCGTGTCCTCCAGAAGGTCGGCGAATCCCGGGATCCTGTGCCGGAGGTTCTCGATCACCTCGTCGGCCAGGGACGGGAGCTCATTGCGCAGCACGCGGGTCCACTCGCCACGGGGGCGGGACCAGATGCGGTTCACCAGTTCGCCCATCATTACCTCGTTCTTGCCGGGGGGAGGCCCGACCGTTGGGGGGTCGGTCGGACCCGTGGAGGTTGCCTCCGTCTCCGGTTCGTCCGGTCCGGAAAGGGAGTCGAGGGTCCTCCGCCAGCTCAATAGAGGACCCCCGCCCCTACCGGTCCCGGCGCTTTGCCGGGTCTTTGCCATCGGGATGACAGTGGATCAGCCGAAGACGGTCTGGGCAGTGTTCATACACGAGAAGTTGTCACGTTACGACAAATCTTATGGAGATCAGGTGTAGTTCCGAGAAGCTGCTGCCCCCAAGACGACTTTGACGTATCTCGTCATCCGCGCGGAACACGCGCGATCGGGAGGCTCCAATGTCCATGTCCCAAACGCCTTCTCCCTCACAGGGGCGCCACGGGGGACGCCAAGCACCTGGAGGACGACGAGCCGCTCGCCGGACTCGGCGGGACCAGCCCGGAATCGGGTGGTCCCGGAACATCCGCATCTACGCTATCGTCGCGACCCTCGTGCTGTCCCTCATCGTGACGTACAACGCCGGCGCTTTCAGCCAGACTTTCGCGTTCCTCGACTTCGGCGCCGGGGTGCTCGCCCTGGTCTGCCTCAGCTCAGCGGTGATGTGGGGGCTCGCCGCGACCGACCAGCTGATCCTGCACTCCAACCACAGGCTGATCGCCCAGGGCATCCACCGGGCGGCCGCGGTCGCCGGCCTGCTCTTCCTGGTCATTCACATCTGGGTCAAGATCGCCGAGAGCCATACGAACGTGGCTTCGAGCGTGCTACCGTTCGCTGACGCAAAGCAGCCGGTGCTGATCGGGCTGGGCACCATTGCCGGTTACCTCTTCGTCATCGCGGCGGTGACCGGAGCGGTCCGCAGTTCGTTCGCCGCCGCGGGCAACTCCCGCTGGCGGTACCGGTGGTGGCGGGCGCTCCACGTGGGCGCCTACCCTGCCTGGGGCCTCGCGCTGATCCATGGTCTGAAGGCCGGTCGTGCGGCCAAGACCTGGGCGACGTACGGCTACATCGCGGCCCTGGCCGGAGTGGCCATCGCGCTGTGGATGCGGCTCGCAGCCCGGCGCAGCCAGGACGACGATCGAGGGGATGGCATCTCCGTGAGGAACCCGCCCGCCCGCGGCCTTCAGGAAGGCCGCACCAGGCGCGCCGCACCCAGCGTGCCGCGCCCGCGCTCTGCCGACTCGGGCCGACGGGACGGTGAACGGCTCGGTGCCTCCCGTGGGTGGGACCGGTGATCAAGACAAAACCCAGGCTGGCCTGTGTCGATCCGCCCCGGCTGCTCGCCGGGTTGGACGAGGCGTACCGGCTCGACCGGGTCGCCCACTTGACGGTGCACGGCACGATGCCCGCCCTGCGGGCTGACGAACTCGTCGCGCTCGCGGAGAACATCGATCTCCGCGGGCGCGGCGGGGCCGGTTTCCCGTTCGCCAAGAAGGTCAGCGCGGTCGTCGAAGCGGCGGGCCGCGCGGGCGGCCGTTGCAACGTGGTGGTCAACGGCAGTGAGGGCGAGCCCAGTTGCCTCAAGGACACCGCGCTGCTGCTGCACACCCCGCATCTGGTGATCGACGGCGCCACCCTGGCCGCCGAGGCGATCGGCGCCGAAGAGGTGGTCATCGCCTGCCACCGGCCCGACGTCGAGGAGTCGCTGAACGCGGCCATCGCCGAGCGGGGCCCCAGCGGTGTTCCGGTGGAGGTGAGCGTGACGCCCGACCGGTTCGTGGCCGGTGAGGGCGGCGCCGTCATCAACGGCATCAGCGGCGCCCCCGCCATCCCCAACGGCCGGAAGATCCGCAGCAGCGAGAACGGTCTCGGCGGGCTGCCCACCCTGCTGTCCAACACCGAGACCTACGCCCAGATCGCCATCGCGGCGCGGATGGGCGCCCTGCCGTACCGCTCGGTGGGACTGCCCACCGAGCCGGGCACGACGCTGCTGACGGTCGGCGGCAAGTACGTGATGGAGACGCCGACCGGGGTGCCGCTGACGTACGTCCTGGAGCTGTGCGGGCTCTCCCCCGGCCAGGGTGTGCTGGTGGGCGGCTACCACGGCAAGTGGCTCGACCCGAAGGCCATCAACGCCACCACCATCTCGCGCGAGTCCATGAAGAAGTACGGCGCGCGGCTGGGCGCGGGCGCGGTGCTGCCCATCCCCGAGGACACCTGCCCGCTCGGCGAGACCGCGCGGGTGGCCCGCTGGCTGGCCGCCGAGACGGCCGGGCAGTGCGGCCCCTGCTTCATCGGCCTGCCCGCGCTCGCGGACGCCATCGGCCAGGTGGAGCGCGGCGGCGGCCAGTCGGCCATCGACAATGTGCGCGCGTACATCAATTCGGTGCGCAAACGTGGCGCGTGCAGCCACCCCGACGGTACGGCGGGCTTCGTGACCACGGCGCTGGACGCGTTCCCCGAGGAGTTCGAGTCCCATGCGCTCGGCGCGGGCTGCGGGCGGCCCACGCTCGGCGTGCTGCCGATGCCCGAGGAGACCCAGCCGCTGGCCCTGCCGCCCGGTCCGGCCTCCCCGCCGCCGCGCGCGGAGCGGCAGCAGCGGGGTCCGACGGAGAAGCTCCTGGTGGACTGGTCGCTGTGCCAGGGCCATGGGCTGTGCGCGGACATCCTGCCGCCCGAGGTGCTGACGCTCGGCATCGACGGCTATCCGTCCTCCGCCCGGATGGACGTGCCCCGCCAGCTGCGCGCCCAGGCGGTGCGCGCGGTGCGCCGCTGCCCCGCGCTGGCGCTGCGCATCGAGGAGTAGCCCGCAACGCTCCAACTTCCGCTTCCACGACGGCCGTTGCGCAACGGCCGTCGCTTGCTGTGCGCCCGCGTATCCAGCGTTTTTTGCGTCTGGTGACAAATTTTTAACTGACTGAACGTGGATCGGCACGGGCTCCGTATGGGCATGGTGTCGGCGCCTACACCGCCGCACACCGATGAGGATTTCGCAGGGAGTGGTCATGGAGAAGCGGCGTCAGATCGCATTCGCGGGAGTGTCCGTGGCGATGGTCATGCTGACGGCGGCGTGTGGCAGCAATGACACCTCCGCGGGCAGCGCGAACGTCCAGCCCGTGGGCGGCAGCAGCCAGACGGCGGGTGCGGGTGCTTCGGCGTCGGCGGGTGCGGGAGCGGCGGCCGCGGGGGCCGGTGGCTACGGCAGCGGCACCGGTGAGGCCGCGGGCGCCGCGGGCAGCGGTGGCAGCAAGACCGGTGCGGCCAAGGAGCTCGCGGTCAAGAACGACGCCAAGCTCGGCAAGTTCGTGGCCGACAGCGCCGGGATGACCCTCTACCGCTTCGACGAGGACACCCCCAAGCCCGCCAAGTCCAACTGCAACGACGCGTGCGCCACCAAGTGGCCGCCGGTGCCCGCGGACGACGCCACCGCCGGTGCGGGCATCGAGTCCAGCAAGCTCGGCAAGGTCAAGCGCGACGACGGCACCGAGCAGCTGACCCTGGAGGGCTGGCCGGTCTACCGCTACGCCGGTGACACCAAGGCGGGCGACACCAAGGGCCAGGGCGTGGGCGGCACCTGGAACGCGCTGGCCCCGGACGGAAAGCCGGCCGGCAAGAAGGCCGCGGGCGGCGCCCTGCAGCTGATGGTCAGCAACAACGCCGACCTCGGCAAGATCATGGTGGACGGCAAGGGCATGACCGTCTACCGGTTCGACAAGGACAGCGCCTGGCCGATGAAGACGGCCTGTGTCGACGCCGCGTGCCTGGACAAGTGGAAGCCGGTCAAGGCCGTGGACACCACCAAGGTCTCCGGCGTGGACGCCTCGAAGGTCACCTCGTTCAAGCGCCCCGACGGCACCAAGCAGGCGGCCTTCGACTGCTGGCTGCTGTACACCTTCGTCGGTGACAAGGCCCCCGGGGACACCAACGGCCAGGGCGTGAAGGGCACCTGGTTCGCGGTGACCGACAAGGGCAAGAAGGCGGGCCAGTAGCCACGAAGACGGCATGATGGTCCACCCCGGCGGGGCCCGGGAGCGGCGACGCTCCGGGCCTCCCGCCGGATGTCGACGGGAGGTTGATGTGTCACGCGCACTTCGCGCCACCGCGCTCTGCGCGGCCTTGCTGTTCGCGGGCGGTCTGGTGAGCGGCTGCGGTGGGAGCAGCCACGCGGACGGGAAGAAGTCGGAGAAGGACACGGCGCACGCCGCCAAGGAGCTGGGGAAGCGCGGGAAGCCCGCGGCCCTGACGCAGATCGCCGATGCCATCGGCTGCAAGGCGACGATCATCACCGAGGCGGACGAACTGCGCCAGGGGTCCTGCAAGTCCGGCAAGGGCGACCCGTACACCATGGTCACCTTCGCCACCGAGAAGGGCCAGAAGGACTGGCTGAACACCTCGAAGGACTACGGGGGCATGTATCTGGTCGGCGCCCGCTGGTCGGTCACCGGTCAGTCCTCGGGAGCCCTCAAGCCGCTGCGCGCCAAGCTCGGCGGGGCCATCGAGCAGGGCTCGATGATGAACCACGGTGGGTCGAAGTCCCAGGGTGGTTCCAAGTCCGGCGGCGGGATGGAGCACGACGGGATGAAGATGGACTGACCGGTGCCACCGTCCGTCCCTCCAAGGGCTCAAGCAGCCCGGGAGTCAGCCCACTTGAGCAGGTCGGGGTCGGCGAGCGTGGAGACCCACAGATCCACCGGGGGTCGCTCGTCGACCGGTTTGCGGGGTCCCACGCCGAGCACCCTCAGCCCGGCGCGGGAGGCGGACAGGAAGCCGCAGTGGGAGTCCTCCACCGCGAGCGCGTCACCGGGGGCCGCACCGCACAGGCGGGCGGCCGCCAGATACACATCCGGGTGGGGTTTGGGCCGCACTTCCCCGCCGGGGACCAGCACATGGTCGAAGTAGCGCAGCAGCCCGGCCTTGGAGAGCCCGTCCTCGACCACGTCGCGGGGGCAGTTGCTGGCCACGGCGAGCGGCGCGAACGCCGCCGCCTTGTGGACGAGTTCGGCGGCGCCCGGCATGGTGACCGGGTCTTCGGCCACCAGTCTGCGGAATGCGGTGAGCAGTTGCCGGGTCATCTCGTCGGCGAGGTCCGGAAGTCCGGCGTATTCGGCCATCATGCGGCCGCATTCGGTGTAGTGGAGCCCCTTGGTGCGCCGCCCGAACTCCTCGTCGGTGGTGGTTCCGTAGTCCGCGAGAACCACTTCGCGGGCCTTTTCCCAGTGCCGTTCGGAGTCCATGAGAGTGCCGTCGCAGTCGAAGACGATGGCGGCGGGGGTCCATTCGAGAAGCGTTCCTGCTGTCATCTGCCTGCCGTTCCAGGAGTGGAGGGGGAATCGGCGCAGGGGGTGCCTGTAGCCACGGGGTGCAGCGCGGTGAATGGGCGTGCGGCGCTGCGCGGGAATGCGCTGATGAACGCCGTACAGGCGGAGAATTGCCTGCCCGAAACATAACGATCACTACGTTAGTGAGATGACTCGGAGTAGGCAAGGGGTCACTCAGTGTCGGCGATTTGTTCGTCGTGCGGACCGTTCGTGGTTCAGCGTGTTCGTCGCTCGGAGTGTTCGTCGTTCTGATGTGCGGTCAGCCGTACTGGAGTACGCCGACCGCCGTGCAGATGTCCGCCTGGCGCAGCCGGAAGACACACGTTCTGCCGTGGGAGACGCACTCGACCACGGCGGGCGGATGGGACTCGGTGAAGCGGATCGCCTTCATCCGGCACGCCAGGGGACGGAGCAGCAGCCCCCCGGTGGCCAGCGCCGCGGCCTGCCGCGCTCCCTCCAGCAGCACCAGCCCCGGCACATGGTCGCTCCAGTGGTCGAAGAAGAACGGGTGGCGGGGGTCCGCGGGGTCGAGGTACACCACTCCCCCGTCCCGCACCACCAGCACGTCCCGGGCCGCCGGTACGCCCAACTGCCCTGGTGAGGGCCGTACGGCGGCACGCAGCCTGCGCCTGGCGGTCTGGCCCGAGTGCGCGGAGCGGGTCTCCGCGTACGCCGTGCCGTCAAGGAAGCGGGCGGTGCCCCCGGCCGTTGCGAAGATCCGGCCGCCCGCCCAGAAGCCGACGTCGAGCCGCATCCCGGAGACGGCCCGCGCGGAGGGCGCCGCGGTGCGTACGTCCGTCACGGCGACCCGGCAGGTGATGTCGGTCGCCCCGTGCGGGGCGCGGGGCTCGGCCTCCGGGTCGAGCGTCAAGAACAGGTCGCGGATCAGGAAGTGGGCGCCCGCGGGCACGGCGTAGTACCGGGTCGGGATGTAGATCCCCAGCTCGCGCAGGGTCTCGGCGATCATCAGCGGATGGTGTCGGCCGTCCCCGCCGTGCGGGAACGTCGGATGGGACCGGGGCCACTGGGCGGCCGCCTCGAACCGGCCGTCACCCAGCGTACGGACGTCGGTGAGCAGCACCTCGGCCACCGAAACCCGGTGCACGGCCTCCCGCGCCACGGTACGGGACCAACTGAGCGGCCGACCGGTGGGACCGGTCGGCTCGGAAAGGCCGCGAGCCTCGCGAACGATCACCATAAAATACTAATAATGTTTGACCTGTCTGTCCTCATCACCATCAGCGGCCGAAAGTCCGCTAAGTTCACTCCGTCACACCGGACCGGCTGATTGATAGGACGACGAACACGTGCAAGAGCGGGCCGAACAAACACGCCGGTCTCTTCTGGAAGCGGCCGCATCTCTTTTCGACGAGCGCGGATACGCCGGAACGAGCATCAGCGACATCACCGCCCGGTCGGGTCACACCAGCGGCGCCATTTACTTCCACTACACCAGCAAGGAGCGGCTCGCCCTCGCCGTGGTGCAGGAACACTTCGCCACCTGGCCACCGCTGATCGAGCGCCACACCGGGCTGCGGGCGCCCGCCCTGGAGCAGCTGGTCCGGCTCAGCTTCTCGGTGGCCCGCGCCTTCCGCGACGACATCGTGGTGCGGGCGGGAGCCCGGCTGTGGACCGAGCGCTCCCTGATCGCGGCGCCCTTCCCGCCCCCGTTCATCGGCTGGATCGACGCCGTCGGGGCCATGCTGGAGCGGGCCCACGGCGAGGGCGAACTGGCCGCCCATGTCGATCCGCTGCCCGCCGCCCGGACCATCGTGTGTGCCTTCTTCGGCCTGCACACGGTGTCCGAGGCCCTCGACGGGCGCCGACTGGTCGAGGACCATCTGGCCGAACTGTGGACCCTGCTGCTGCCCTCGCTGCGGGCCGCCCCCGGACACCCCGCGCACACCGCCGAGCTGCTGGCGGCGGCGCGGGGCGCGTGACGGGGGCCGCCCGACGCGGGACCGAGCTACTTCCAGATGTCGGCGACCCACTCCGGGTGGTCGATGAACGGGTTGCGGTTGTGCTGGAAGTCGTCGTAGATGACCTGGTTGCGCTTCTTCTCGAAGGCGTCCGGCGGGTCCTCGTCGTTCCACTTCTTCAGCACGGAGAGCCGTCCCATGAAGGGCTGGCTGCCGTTGTCGACCTTGTCGTTGGGCTCCAGGTCGGGGAAGCCCTCGCCGCCCTCGTAGCGGACCGCCATGTACAGGATCATCCGGGCCACATCGCCCTTGACCTGGTCACGGGGCTCGAATGAGTCGTCGTCGGTGCGGTTGCCCGGCGCCTCCCCCACCTCCGAGCCGCCCTCGTCGAAGTCCTTGTTGCCACGGGTGCTGTTGACCGAGACGTCCGCCGGGCGGAGGTGGTGGATGTCCGTACCGGGTCCGGTGGACGTGCCGAAGTCGCCGTGCGACTTCGCCCAGACGTGTTCGCGGTTCCAGTCGTCGGCGTTTCCGCCATTCGAGTCCTTGCTCTGCGAACGGCCGGTGTAGAGCAGGATGACGTTGGCGGAGTTGTCCGGGTCCTCGTCGGTCTTCTTGAGGGCGTCCCAGACCTCGTCGTACGAGAGCTTGCTGACGTCCTTGCCGATGATCTGGTGCAGGGCGTCCTTCAGCGGCTCCCCGGTCTTGCCCATCGCGTCCTGGTAGTACGTGTCGTCGTAGGCGGTGGTGGGCGACGCCGTGCCGGGTGTCGCGGTGGCCGGGGTCTGCGCGGTGACGGCGACCGTCACGACGCCGACCAGCAGCGCCAGGGATTTCCAGCGGGTCACACGGGTCATGTGTGGTGTCCTCTCCCCGATTTACGACCGTTGTTCGATCCCCGAAAGCGTGTCAGACACAGGATCGTCCAATGGTGAACATCAAGAGGAGGTTCCGTGGCAGGGCCATGACCACGTCAGGCCCTGCCACCGGTCGTCACGCGGTCGTCACAGCGAGGCGCCCGCGCACATCACCAGCGTCTGGCCGGTCACCGCACCGCCCTCCGGGCCCAGCAGGAACGACGTCAGCCCGGCCACCTCCTCGGGGCGTACGAGCCTGCCGAGCGGCGGGACGACGGGCGGGGTGCGGCTGCGGCCCGGGTCCCGCAGCATCGGGGTGTCCGTCGGCCCCGGCGCCACCACGTTCACGGTGACCCCGCGCGGCGCCAGTTCGGCCGCCCAGGACCGGGCCAGGCCCGTCAGTGCCGCCTTGGTGGCCGCGTACTGGCTCTTGCCCGGTACGCCGGTCATCGTCCGGCTGCCCACCAGCACCAGCCGGCCGCCGTCCCGGACCCGGTCCACCAGCGCGTCCGCCAGGACGGTGGCCGCCTGGACGTGGATGCGCCACATGAGCGACCCGTCCCCGGCGTCCAGTTCGCCCAGCCGGGCGGAGCGCTGGACGCCCGCCGCGTGCACGAGGGCGTCCAGCGGGCCGTCCTCGTCCATCGGGGTGAGCGCCCCCGGCAGCTCCTCCGGCCGGGCCAGGTCGGCCGGGAGCCAGCGCAGCCGTTCGTGGCCGTGCGGCGGGGCCGTACGGCTGATGCCGGTGACCCGCCACCCGTCGTCCAGCAGCCGGGTGGCGACGGCGGCGCCGATGCCGGAGCTGACACCGGTGACCACGGCATGAGGCTCAGCCATCGGCCGACGCCCAGTCCGGGCCGACGCGGACGTACTTGATGGCCTGGCGGTGGTAGGTGTACGCGATGTGCAGCGTGCCGTCCGGGGTCTGCCGGATGGTGGGGTACGACAGCTCCCGGTTGAGCCGGTCGCGTGAGTTGTTGGTCAGGCAGTGGCCGTCTCCGACGTCCAGATCGCGCCGTACGGGCCAGGTGCGGCCGCCGTCGGCGGACAGCGCGAGGGTCATCGGCGCCCGGGGCGCGCCCCAGAAGGCGCCGGGGGCGTCCTCGGACTGCCCGGGTGCCGGGGGCTCCGCGGCCGGGGAGTCGCCCGCCCGGCCGTCGTCGTCGATCTCGTCGTAGAGGGAGACCCGGCGGGCCGTGGCGTCCGCGCGGCTGCTGTGGTTGTACACCAGCGCCAGCCGTCCGTCGTCGAGCGGGACGTACTGCACGGAGGAGTTGTTGTTGGGCAGCTCCGTGGGCTCCGGCTCGCTCCAGCTCTCCCCGCCGTCCGTGCTGTGCGAGCGGTACACCGCGTCCGCCCAGCGGCTGCGGAACAGGGCCAGCAGCGTGCCGTCCGGGAGCGGGTGGACGTTCATGTGCACACAGCCAGTGGAGCCCGGTACGGGCCGCTCGCGCCAGGTGCGGCCCTGGTCGTCGCTGATCATCACCGCGCTGGTGTCGTGGTCGCCCACCCACTTGGCGCCGGGCGTGGACACGCAGTGGAACACCGGCAGCAGCCACCGTCCGCCGCCGAGCACGGCGATCGGCTGACGGATGAACACCCCGCCCCCGCCGGTGGCCGGGAAGAGGGTGCGCGGCGCGCCCCAGGTGTCCCCGTTGTCGTCCGACACCCGCACCCGGACCTCGGCGGTGTCCTGGTTGCCCGCCCGCTGGGCGGTGTAGAGCAGCCACAGCGCACCGGCCGGGGTGGGGAACAGCAGCGGGTTCTGCTCGGAGCGCGCCGGGTCGTCGGAGAGCCGGACCGGCTCCGGCCAGGTGTCGGAGCCGGGCGCCAGCCGGGAGAACCACACGGAGATGTCCGGCACGCCCTCCTGGGTGCCGCCGAACCATACGCAGCCGAGGTCGCCGCCGGGCAGCACGGTCAGGTTGGCGGCGTGGTTCTGGACGGCCGGTGCGGGCAGGAACGCCTCCTGGCGCGCCGGGTCGCCCGGCCGCGGCCGGAGCCGCCCGTCCGTCAGCGGTATCGCGGTGTCATGGTCGGCGGTCATGCGCCGGGCTCCTCAGGGGTCGCGGTGGTACGGGAAGGGGCGAGGTGGGGAAAGTCCACCGGGCTACCGGTTGACGGCTTACCGGTTGTAGGCGGGCATCGGTCCCCTCAGCCGGGCGCCGACCTCGTCGCACGCCGCCACCACGTCCTGCGGCAGCGGGCCCGCGGCGGCCGCCGCCAGGTTGGCCCGCAGGTGCTCGATGCGGGAGCCGCCCAGCAGCAGGGCGTCCACGCCGTCGCGGCCCAGCAGCCACCGCAGCGACAGGTCCGTCAGCGGGACGGCCGCCTCGTCGGCGATCCGTCCGAGGTCGCGGACGGCCTCGAAGAGGCGGGGGTCCCAGTAGCGCTTGCGGTACATCTCGGCGACCTTGGAGTCACCGAAGCGGCCGGACTCCGGCGTTTCCTCGAAGGCATGACGCCCCGTCAGCAGGCCGCCGCCCAGCGGGTTGTAGACCATCGTGCGCAGGCCGCTGGTGGCCGCGTACTCCCGGTACTCCTCCTCGATCCGCCGGGCCAGCAGGTTGTACAGCTGCTGTGCCACCACCGGGCGCGGGGCGCCGACCCGGTCGGCGGTGTGGGTCAGCTCGGCGATCTGCCAGGCGGCGTAGTTGGAGACACCGAGCGCGCGGATCTTGCCCTCGGCCACGAACTCGGCGACCGTGCCCAGTGTCTCCTCCAGCGGCGCCGCCCGGTCGGGCTGGTGGAGGTAGAAGAGGTCGACGTGGTCGGTGCCGAGGCGGCGGAGGCTGCCTTCGAGGGCGGCGCGCATGCCGCGCGCGGACAGCGGGGAGTGCTCCCCGGCGTCGGCGTGCGGCATCCCGGCCTTGGTGGCGAGGACGATCCGGTCGCGGCGGCCGGGCAGCAGCTCGGCGAGGATGGTCTCGGTGACGCCACCGACGTACGCGTTGGCGGTGTCCACACCCGTCACCCCGGCGTCGAGCGCGGCGTCCAGCATCTCTGCGGCGCCCGACCGGTCGACCGTGTCGCCGAAGGTCATGGTGCCCAGCACCAGCCGGGACAGCGGCACCGGGGCCCCGGGCACGGTCACCCCGCCGGGCGACGCCTGGGAGGTGGTGTGGGTGTGCGCGTGCACGTTCACAGCGTTGCTCCTGTTTCCTGGTTCTGCTCACGATCCTGGCCATGGTCCTGCCCCTGACCATGGTCCCCGTCGGTCGCGATCGCGGACACCAGGGCCCGCGGTTTGCGTCCGCGCATCGTCGCCGGGTCGAGCGCGGCGCGCCGCAGCGCCCTGGTGTACGGCTGGGTGGGCGCGGCGAGGACGTCCGCGGTCCGTCCCGATTCGACGATCCGCCCACCGCGCATCACCACCACCTCGGAGCTGATCTCGCGGACCACTCCGAGGTTGTGGGAGATGACGATGTAGGCGAGGTTGCGTTCGGCCTGGAGGTCGCGCAGCAGCTGGAGCACCTGGGCCTGTACGGAGACGTCGAGCGCGGACGTGGCCTCGTCGCAGACCAGCAGGTCGGGCCCGCTGGCGAGGGCGCGGGCGATGCCGATGCGCTGGCGCTGGCCGCCGGAGAACTCGGCGGGGCGCCGCTGGAGGGCGCTGCTGGGCAGGCCGACCTGGTCGATCAGCTGGGCTGCCCGGCGGCCGCGTTCGGCGGCGGACCGCATCCCGGCCAGCCGCAGCGGCTCGGCCACGGTCTCCTCGGCGGTCAGATGCGGGTCCAGTGAGCCGTACGGGTCCTGGAAGACCATCTGCACCCGGCGCCGCAGCGGCCGCAGCCGCCGCTCGGGAAGCGACGCGATGTCGGTGCCGTCGAGCAGGATGCGTCCTTCGGTGGGGCGCAGCAGCCGGACGAGGGAGCGGGCGATGGTGGACTTGCCGCAGCCGGACTCGCCGACGATGGCGAGCGCGCCGCCGGGCGCGACGGTGAAGCCGACGCCGTCCACGGCACGGAAGACGCCGCCCGGGACCGGGTATTCGACGACCAGGTCCTCGACGGCCAGCAGGGGTGTGGTCACAGCGACGCCTCCTCGGCGGAAGGAGCGGCAGGGGTTTCGTCCCAGGGGCCCAGGGTGGGGACGGCGGCGAGCAGGTCGCGGGTGTAGGACTCGGCGGGGTGTTCCACGATCTGCTCGACGGGGCCGGATTCCACGAAGCGGCCGCCGCGCATGACGTGGATGCGGTCGGACACCAGCCGGGCCACCCCCAGATCGTGGGTGATCATGAGGATGCCGATGCCGGTGCGTTCCTGGAGCTCCATCAGGAGGTCGAGGACGCCCGCCTGGACGGTGACGTCGAGCGCCGAGGTCGGCTCGTCGGCGACCAGCAGCTCGGGTTCGGCGGCGAGCGCGATGGCGATGAGGACGCGCTGGAGCATGCCGCCGGAGAACTGGTGGGGATAGGCGCCCCACCGGGTCTCGGGGCGGGGGATCCGTACCCGGCCGAGCAGTTCGATGCCCTGGGCGCGGGCCTCGGCGCGGGACAGCTCGGGGTGGCGGATGCGCAGCGCCTCGCCGAGCTGGCGGCCGATGGTGTGCACCGGGCTGAGCGCGGTCATCGGGTCCTGCGGGATGAGGGAGACGCCGCGGCCGCGGATGCGGCGGGCGGCCCGGGGGTCGGCGATGACGTCGACGCCCTGGACGCGGGCGGTGCCGGACAGCACGGCCAGCCCCTCGGGCAGCAGCCGCAGCAGGCCCATCGCGGTGGTGGACTTGCCGGATCCTGACTCACCGATGAGGGTCACGGTCTCGCCCGCTTCGAGGGTGAAGCCGACGCCGTCGACCGCGCGGACCACGCCGCGGTCGGTGATCAGCTCGATCTGGAGGTCCTCGACCTCCAGCAGCGGATTCTGTCGGTCGCTCATCAGGAGCCCTCCGTCGTGCGTCGGCGGGTGCGGTCGCGCAGCCCGTCGCCCAGCAGGTTGACCCCGACCACCAGCAGCGCGATGACGAGTCCTGGCAGGGTCACCAGCCACCAGGAGGTGGTGATGTAGTCCTGGCCGTCGGAGATGATGCGCCCCCAGGTGGCGAACGGCCGCTGGGGTCCGGCGCCGAGGTAGCTGAGCGCGCTCTCCAGCAGGACGGCCTGGGCGAGCAGCAGCAGGACGACCAGGGACGCCTGGCGGACGATGTTGGGGATGATGTGGCGGGCCAGGATGGCGATCTGGCGCAGCCCGAGCACCCGGGCGGCGGCCACGTACGGCTTCTCGCGTTCGACCAGCACCAGCGAGCGGGTCAGCCGGGCCACCTCGGGCCACTGGGCGATGGCGATCACGCAGGTGATGACGGTGACGGACGGGCCGAACAGGGCGACGACGAGCAGCAGCATCATCAGCAGCGGAAGCGACATCTGCGCCTCCAGCAGCCGGGAGACGATCGCGTCCACCCAGCGGCCGAAGTATCCGGCGGCCGCGCCCGCGACGATGCCGATGAGGCCGGAGACGAGGACGGCGAGCACACCGATCGACAGGGACACCTGGCCGCCGTGCAGCACCCGGGAGAGCAGGTCGCGGCCGAGCTGGTCGGTGCCGAAGAGATGGCCGTCGGTCAGCGGGGGGAGCCGCCGCCGGGAGAGGTCCTGGGCGTTCGCGCCGGGCAGCGGCAGCAGCTGTGCGAGGGCGACGGGCAGCACCACCAGCAGGGTGCACACCGCGCCCGTCCACAGCTTGAGGCTGGCGCTGCGGCGGCGCCGGGTGGCGGAAGCGCGGGCCAGGTCGCGGGCGGTGACCCGGCTGGGGCGGGCCGCGGGCGTGGCCTCGGCGGCGGCCGGGGATCCGGTGGGGGCCGAGGGTTCGAGGGCGCCTTTCATGTCTCAGGCCGCCTTTCCCAGGCGTACCCGCGGGTCGAGCAGCGGGTAGGCCAGGTCGATGAGGAGTTGGACGAGGACCGCCAGCGCGGCGGTGACCAGGACGGTCGCCTGGATCAGCGGGTAGTCGCGGGTCTCCAGGGCGCGGACGACCAGCGAGCCGACGCCGGGCCAGCCGAAGACCACCTCGACCACCACGACGCCGTTGAGCATCGCGGCGAACCGGGTGCCGAGCGCGGTGAGCACCGGGATGGCGGAGTTGCCCATGGCGTAACGCCAGGTCAGGGCGCGCTCGGAGACACCGCGTGAGCGGGCGGTGGTGACGTAGGGCGAACTGAGCGCCGCGGCCATCTCGCGCCGCACCAGCCGGGAGATGAGCGCCATCTGGAGGGTCGCCACGGTGACGGTGGGCAGCACCAGGCCGCTCCAGGTGGTGAAGCCGGAGGCGGGCAGCACCGGCATCAGCACGGCGAAGACGGTCAGCAGCATGACGCCGATCCAGAAGTCCGGCATGGACTGTCCGGCGATGGTCAGCACATTGGCGCCGAGTTCGCGCTTGGTGTCGGCGCGGCGGGCCATCCACACGCCCAGCGGCACGGCGACCACGGTGGTGAGCAGGATCGCGGAGAGGGCCAGGGTGATGGTGTAGGGGACCCGGTCGAACACCACGTCGAAGGCGGGGGCGTGGAAGGAGTAACTGGTCCCGAGGTCGCCGGTGAACAGATCGCGCAGGAAGACGCCGTACTGGGTGAGCAGGCTCTTGTCCAGCCCGAACTGTTCACGGATCCGGGCGAGGTCCGCACTGCTGGGGTTGGGCCCGGCGAGGGCGGCGGCCGGGTCCCCGGGCGCCATGCGCACCAGGACGAAGACGGTGGAGAGGGTCAGGAAGATGGTCAGGACGCTCTGGCCAAGGCGGCGTATCAGATAGCGCAGCACGGCTCAGCCCTCCAGGCGCACGGCGGCGAGGTCGTAGGAGTTGAGCTGGAGGAGCCGCACGTCCCGGACCCGGGAGCGACGGGCCAGCACCACATCGGGGACGAAGGCCCACAGGCAGGGGCGGGTGTTCCAGATTTCCTTCTGGACGGCGGCGAGCTTGGTGTCCCGGGTCTTCTCGTCGGTCTCGGCGGACGCGTCGGCCAGCCGGGCGGCGATCTGCGGGAAGACATAGCCCTGGTAGGTGTCGCGGGTCTTCTCCTTCTCCGGGGTGCCGCCGTACATGCCCTGGAGGCTGGTGCTGGCGTGTCCGGTGGGGACGGAGAAGCCGTTGCCGAGGACGTCCCAGTCGCCGCGGCGGCCCTGCCGCCACTGCTGGATGTCGCCGCCGGGCTCGAACTGCTGGAGGGTGGCGCGGACTCCGACGGCGCGCAGCATCTCCAGGACGGCCTCCATCACCGAGGTGTCGCCGGGGAACTCCCCCGACTCCCAGATGATCTTCACCTTGAGGTCGCGGTGGCCGAGCGCGGCGAGCTGCTTGCGCGCCTTGCCGGGGTCGTGGACGTAGCCGCCGGTGCGTATCGCGCCCTTGAGCGCGAGCGGAACCACGCCCTCGGCCTGCTGGGCGGAGCCGGTGAGCACGTCGTCGACGAGGGACTTGCCGTCGATGGCGTAGCTCAGCGCCTCGCGCACCCGCGGGTCGGCGAGCGGATGGCCGTGGGGCTTGCGGAAGTTGAAGAACAGCTGGTTGACGCGGGTGCCGGTGGTGCGGTCGAGGCGCACCCCGGGCAGCCCTCGCAGCTGCTCGGCCGAGTCGGGGGTGATGGTGTCGATGACGTCCAGCTCGCCGCTGCGCAGGGCCACCACGCGGCTGGACTCCTCGGGGACGAAGCGGACCCGCACGCCCGGCGTCGCGGGGCGCCGCCCCCAGTAGCGGTGGTTGGCGGCGAGCGCGTATTCGCCGGTGCCGGAGTTGGCCGAGGTGACCACGTACGGTCCGGAGCCGACGCCGCCGGACAGCTCCTCGGGCCGGTTCTTGGCCGCCGGGCTGATGAGGATGTTGGCCATCAGCTGGTCGAGGATGGGGACCGGGCGCTTGGTGTGCAGATAGAACGTGCGCTCGTCCACCGCCTCGAGGGCGGGCCGCTCGGGGAAGAGCCCGACGATGAAGGAGCCGTTGACGCCCCAGTACATCTTGAGCGCGGTCGCCACGTCCTTGACGGTGACCGGGCTGCCGTCGGAGTAGCGGACCCCGTCCCGCAGCCGCACCGTCCAGCGGGTGGGCTCGGTCATCTCGAAGCGGTCGGCGAGCACCAGCTCCGGCAGGAGCCCCTTGCCCATCCGGGTCAGGCCCTGGCGGACCGCGCGCTGCACGGTGACGGCGGCGTCGAACTGGTTGAGCTTGTTGTCGAGGCTGACCAGGGAACGGTTCAGCCCGAGGCTGATGGCACCGGGGCCGGGGCCACCGGTGGGGCCCGCGCACCCGGCGAGCGGGGCGAGGGCAAGACCTGCGGAGGCGCCCGCTCCGAAGCGGAGCATGGCCCGGCGGCTGATGTCCGGACCGCGGACGTCCGGACCACGGCGGTCCGGGTCTTGGGGGATACGGGTCATCGGTGACCTCTCGGCGGTTCTGAGGCGAGCGACCGGCTCGCTCGACCCGTATCGGCCGAGGGCCGGACGGATCGAGGTGTCGCGGCGGTCACCGTGACATGACTGCGCGCTTTACGCAATACCTCTCGCGCGGTTCGCGCAACGTGTGTCATCATCGAACCCGCGGAGGCAGCGTGTCCGCCGCCCGATCGAATCCGATCACATCTGATCACTCCCCCTGTCATGGCCATTCAAGGAGGTACCGGTGGAGATGCCGCCCTTCCGGAGGGTGCTGGCCATCGCGGACGACCTGTCCGGTGCCGCCGAGACGGCAGCCGGGCTGAGTTCGCGCACAACGCGCAGTCGTGTGGTCCTTCTTGGACCCGATGGGCCGCCCGGGTCCGATGGGTCCCCCGGGCCCGCCGGTCCGCGTCCCGAGGAGATATCCGCGGCGGACGCGCGGGCCGTGACCGTGCTGGACCTCGACTCGCGCTACTGCCCGGCCGAGGACGCGGCCGACGCGGTCCGCGGCGCGCTGCGGCTGGCACCCACGGGCGACGCCCTGGTGCTGAAGAAGATCGACTCACTGCTGCGGGGCAATGTCGCCGCCGAGGTCGCCGCGCTGGCCGCGGACGGGACGGGCGTGATCGTCGCCCCCGCCCTCCCGGTCGCCGGGCGCGTGGTGCGCGCGGGCGTGGTGCACCTCGGCGGCGTGCCGCTGCACGAGGGCGGGGCGTGGCACGCCGAGGCCACGGCGCCGCCGTCCTCGGTGGCCGACGCGCTGGGCGGGCTGCCCACCGTGCTGATCCCCCTCGCGACCGTACGCGCCCCGCGGCCCACCCTGCTGTCCGCCCTGCGGGCCGCGGTGGCGGCGGGACGGGTGGCGGTCTGCGACGCGGAGACGGACGCCGACCTGGACGCGATCGTCGGGGCCTCGCTCGCCGAGGACCCACGGCCGCGCCTGGTCGGCACCGGCGGGCTGGCGACGGCCCTCGGCCGCCACCTGGCGGCCCTGCCCGCCACGGCGGACGGTGACGCGCGCCCGGCGCCGGCCGATACCGCGGCACGGCCGGACCTCGCGGCGCGGGCCGAAGCCGCGGCGGTCGCCGACCGGCCGGTGCTGGTCGTCGTCGGTACGGCCGAACCGGGAGCCGTCGAGCAGGTGCGCCGGCTGGTCGCCGACGGGGCCGTACATGTCGGGCTCGACCTGGCCGACCTGCTGTCGGAGCCGCCCGCGGCCGCCCTGCCCCCGCTGACTGCCCCGCTCACGGTCGTCACCATCGCCCCGGCCCCCGGTCCGCCGCCCGCCGGTCCGCCGCTCGGCGCGGTACGCCCCGCAACGGCCGCCGCGGCGGAGGCCGTTGACACCGCCCCCGTACCGGCCCGGCGGCTGGTGCACGGGCTGGCCCGTACCGTCGCCGCCGCCCTCGCGGCGCACGACGGCGCCGCCGACCTCGTCCTGACCGGCGGCGAGACCGCGCGCCGGGTCCTGGACGCCCTCGCGATCACCCGGCTCGACCCCGTCGGCCAGGTCCACCACGGCGCCGTACACCTCCGCACTCCCGACGGGCGATCCGTCGTGACCCGCCCGGGCAGCTTCGGCGATCCCGATTCCCTGCGTCACATCGTCCGGGCGCTGCGCCCCCACTCGACCGAACGGAAGGTCACCTCATGAACGCACCCACCCATCTCGCCGCCGCCGGTCCGCTCCCGCTCATCGCGGTCACCATGGGCGACGGCGCGGGCATCGGGCCCGAGGTGATCGTCCCCGCCCTGCTCGCCCCGGAGACCCTGCGGCGCTGCCGCCCGGTGGTCATCGGGGACGCGGAGCGGCTGCGGCAAGCGGCCCGGCTGCGCGGCATCGCGTGCGACATCGTCGCCGTCGACGCGCCCGCCGACGCCGAGTTCACCCCGGGCCGGATCAACGTCGTCGACCTCGGGCTGCTCCCGGCCGAGCTGCCCTGGGGCGAGCTGTCCGCGGTCGCCGGGGACGCCGCGTACCAGTACGTACGCACGGCCGCCCGGCTCGCCATGGACGGTGAGGTGCAGGGCATCTGCACCGCGCCGCTGAACAAGGAGGCCCTGCACGCGAGCGGGCACGTCTTCCCCGGCCACACCGAGCTGCTGGCCCATCTCACCGGTGTCGAGGAGGTGTCGATGATGCTGGCCACCCCGACGGTGAAGGTCATCCACGTCACCACCCACATCGGGCTCATCGACGCCGTCAACAAGATCGAGCCGGGTCTGGTCGAACGCACCGTGCGCCGCGGCCACGAGGCGATGGTCAGGGCCGGTACCCCGGAGCCGGTGATCGGGGTGTGCGGCATCAACCCGCACGCCGGGGAGAACGGGCTGTTCGGCTACGGCGAGGAGGAGGAGAAGATCGTGCCCGCGCTGGAGGTGCTGCGGGCGGACGGCATCGACGCCCGCGGACCGCTCCCCGCCGACACCGCCTTCTTCCTGGCCGGACGCGGCGACTACGACCTGATCGTGGCCATGTACCACGACCAGGGGCACGGCCCGGTCAAGGTCCTCGGCCTGGAGGCCGGGGTCAACCTCACCGTGGGCCTCCCCGTCATCCGCACCTCCGTCGACCACGGCACCGCGTTCGACATCGCCGGTACCGGCAAGGCGGACGCCGGTAGCATGATCGAGGCGCTGCGGCAGGCCGCCGAGATGTCGCCCTCGCCCGCCAGCTGAAGCCCACCCACATGACCGAGAAGGACGAGTGACATTGCCGGTAGAGGGAGCACGGGCCCGGCGCGACCAGATCGTCCACCTCGCGACGACCACGGGCCTCGCCAGCGTGGAGGAGCTGTCCCGCACCTTCGGGGTCACCGCCTCCACCATCCGCCGCGACCTCGCCCAGCTGACCGCTGACGGACGGCTGGCGCGGACGTACGGCGGGGCGATGGCCCTGGTCGCCCACCCCGAGGCGTCGCTGCGCCAGCGCACCGGCGAGGCGTTCGAGGCGAAGCGGGCCATCGCCCGCTGGGCGGCGTCGACCGTCCGTACCGGCGAGACGGTGCTGCTGGACGCGGGCTCGACCGTCGGCGCCCTCGCCCATGAGCTGCGCACGGCCGAGGGGCTGACGGTCGCCACGACCGGGCTCACCGCGCTCCAGGAGCTGGCCGACGTGGAGTCCGTACGGGTCGAGTGCCTGGGCGGTACGCTCCGGCCGCTGAGCCAGAGCTTCCTGGGCCCGCTCGCCGAGGCGGCGCTGGAGCGCATGACGTTCGACCGGGTCTTCCTGGGCGCCGACGGGGTGACGGCCGAACACGGCATCTGCGAGGCCGATCTGCGCCAGACCCGGCTCAAGGAGCTGATGGCCCGGCGCGCCGAGCAGGTGTACGTGCTGGCGCACGCGGCCAAGGTCGGGCGGCGCCCGTTCCACACCTGGATACGGCTGCCACCGGGCTGGACCCTGGTGACCGACCGGCGCGCCGACCCGGAGGAGATCCGGGCGCTGCGCGACGGGGGCGTCGAGGTCACGATCGTGGACGCGGACTGACGGCGCGTACGGCGACTCGCGGCGTACGGTGGGAGTCGCCGGGGCCATGCGTGGCCCCCGGGATATCGGGCACCCGCCCCGCAGGGCAACCCGCCTCGCAGATGACGTGGCCACCATCGCACGAGCATGTGGAGGAAATCGTGGCACGGCAGACCGAACCGCTTTCCACCGCCGTCGACCCGACACGGCCCGACGACCCCGTGCCGCCGAACCCGACCCCGTCTCCCGGGCCGGGCGGACCCGAGCCGGGGCCCGCGCCCGGACCCGTACCCGGACCGCCGCCAGGGCCGCCGCCGGACCCGGTGCCGTCGCCCCCGCCGGAGCCGCCGGCACCCACTCCGGGGCCGCCCCCGGGACCTTCCCCGGATCCCGTCCCCAACCCGCCGGGCCCCGATCCGGTCCCCGACCCCTCCCCGGCGCCGGGCCCGCTGACCTGATCCGGCCCGATCCGCCGGGTCGACGGGACCCCCGAGTGGCGTAAGCGGACGCGTGCGGGCGTGGCGGCGGTGAGATGGTCGGATTCCCGGGCCGCCTGGGAATCCCGGACCGCCAAGGAGCCGCAGATGCCGCGCACCGCACCGTCCCGCCCCGTACTGGAACCCGCGGCCGCCGCGTTCGCCGAGGCCACCGCGCGGCCGCCGTACCTGTACCAGATGTCGCCCGCCGAGGGCCGCAGGACGGTCGACGAGGTGCAGTCGGGCGAGGTGTCCAAGCCCGAGGTGGACGAGGAGTGGATCAGCGTCACCGGGATTCCGGCCGGTGGGGTGAAGGCGCGGATCATCCGCCCGCCGAAGGCCTCCGGAACCCTCCCGGTGATTCTCTACGTGCACGGCGCGGGCTGGGTGTTCGGCAACGCGCACACGCATGACCGGCTGGCCCGGGAGCTGGCGGTCGGGGTCGGCGCGGCCGTGGTGTTCCCCGAGTACGACCTCTCCCCCGAGGCCCGCTACCCCGTGGCGCTGGAGCAGTGTTACGCGATCGGGCAGTGGATCGTGGCGCACGGCGAGGGCGCCGGGCTCGACCCGGACCGGCTCGCGATGGCCGGGGACTCGGTGGGCGGCAACATGACCGCCGCGCTGACGCTGATGGCCAAGGAGCGCGGCGACCTCTCCCCCGTCCAGCAGGTGCTGTTCTACCCGGTGACCGACGCGAACTTCGACACCGGCTCGTATCAGCAGTTCGCCGACGGCTACTACCTGACCCGCGAGGGCATGAAGTGGTTCTGGGACCAGTACACGACCGACCCCGTGCAGCGGGCCGAGATCACCGCCTCCCCGCTGCGGGCGGACACCGACCAGCTCAAGGGGCTGCCGCCCGCGCTGGTCATCACCGGTGAGGCCGATGTGCTGCGGGACGAGGGCGAGGCGTACGCGAACAAGCTGCGCGACGCCGGGGTGCCGGTGACCGCGCTGCGCATGCAGGGCATCATCCATGACTTCCTGATGCTCGACGCCCTGCGGGACACCCATGCGGCGCGCGCCGCGCTCACCCTGGCCGTGGACACCCTGCGCGACGCGCTGGGTACGGCCCGACCACGGCCGCTCTAGGCGCCGCGCGCCTTGGCCTGCTTGGCCTGCTGCTTCATCTGCTGCTTGTAGGCGCGCACCTTGTCCAGCGACTCGGGTCCGGTGATGTCGGCCACCGAGCGGTACGAGCCCTCCTCGCCGTACGAACCCGCCGCCTCGCGCCAGCCCTCGGGCCGCACCCCGAACCGCTTGCCGAGCAGGGCGAGGAAGATCTGGGACTTCTGCTTGCCGTACCCGGGCAGGGCGTTCAGCCGCCGCAGGAGTTCGGCGCCGGTGGGGGCGTCGCGCCACAGGGCGGCCGCGTCGCCGTCGTACGTCTCGACCAGGTACCGGCACAGCTGCTGGACGCGCCCCGCCATCGAGCCGGGGTAGCGGTGCACGGCCGGTTTCTCCGACAGCAGCGCCGAAAACCGCTCGGGGTCGTACGCGGCGATCTGATGGGCGTCCAGGTCGTCGGCGCCCATCCGCCGGGCGATGGTGTACGGACCGGTGAACGCCCATTCCATGGGAACCTGCTGATCGAGCAGCATGCCGGTCAGAAGGGCCAGGGGGCTGCGCGCGAGCAGGGCGTCGGCCTCGGGTTGCTGGGCGAGACGAAGGGTGGCGTCCATCTCCGGCGGATACCCACCGCCCCGATGATCAACCACTCAGCGTCACAATTCCCCCCAAAGATGCAGAAAAGAGGGGGCGATTTGGCCGAATTGCACGACCTTGGGGGGCATGCGAGCCTGGTGGCGACCGCAGAACCGACCGTGAAACCGATCGCCCCTCTTCCGGGGCCCCAGTTAGGAGCGGGCCCTCACCGCATCGCCGCTGTGCCGCGGGCAGGCCGTGACATCGGACCACGGAGGCGAGTGACCATGCCAGCAACCGCGACTCGCCGCCGACGACACGACGACACCCCCGACACCGGCGGCGCCTTTCTGCGCATGTCCCAGCTGCCGTCCGGTCCCGAACGGGACGCGCTGCGCGAGACGATCATCTGCGAGTGGCTGCCGGTCGCCAAGCGTCTGGCGCTGCGCTTCCGCAACAAGGGCGAGAACATGGAGGACCTCACCCAGGTCGCCTCGCTGGCCCTGGTGAAGGCCGTCGACCGCTACAACCCGGACCTCGGCCACGCCTTCCCCTCCTATGCGATCCCCGTCATCACCGGCGAGCTGAAGCGGCACTTCCGCGACTGTCTGTGGACGCTGCACATCCCGCGCAACATCCAGGAGGTGCGCTCCCGCACCCGCTCCGCGCGCGACGCGCTGGAGCAGGAGCTGGGCGGCCGCACCCCGACCGTCGGGGAGATCAGCACCCGCACCGGCATGCCGCAGGAGGACGTGCGCGCCGGGCTGGAGGCCAGCGCCTCCTGCACCCCGCTGTCGCTCAACGCCGCCGTGCAGGGCGCCGAGGAGCGGCTGCTCGCCGAGACGGTCGGCGCGGACGACGCCGCGATCGAACGGGTCGTCAACCGGGAGTCGCTGCGGGTGCTCATCGCGGACCTCTCCGAACAGGACCGCTACGTGCTCTACCTGCGCTTCTTCGCCGGGCTTTCGCAGAGCCAGATCGGGGAGATCCTCGGCTTCTCGCAGATGCACATCTCCCGTCGGCTGTCCCGGCTCTACAGCGAGCTGCGCCAGGGGCTGCTGGCCCACGCGTAGCCCCACCCGTTACGCCGCTCCCCGGCAGGAGGTGCCATGCGCTCCGAGACCGCCCGTATCGCCGCGGACGACGCCCTGCTCGTGGGCGATCTGGCCGTTCCGGAACAGCCCGTGGCCGTGGTGGCCTTCGCGCACGGCAGCGGCAGTTCCCGGCACAGCCCGCGCAACCGCGCGGTGGCCGGGGTGCTCCAGCGGGCGGGGCTCGCGACGCTGCTGTTCGACCTGCTCACCGACGCCGAGGAGCGGGTGGACGCGATCACCGCTGAGCACCGCTTCGACATCCCGCTGCTGGGGCGGCGGCTGGTCGCGGCGGTCGACTGGCTCGCCGGGCACCCCGGCACCGCCGGGCTGCCGGTCGGCCTGTTCGGCGCCAGTACGGGCGCGGCGGCCGCCCTGACCGCCGCGGCGGAGCGGCCGGAGCGGGTGCGGGCCGTGGTGTCCCGGGGCGGCCGCCCCGATCTGGCGGGCGGGGTGCTGAACCGGGTGGCCGCACCGGTGCTGCTGGTGGTGGGCGGGGACGACCACGAGGTGCTGCGGCTGAACGAGCAGGCCGCCGCGATGCTGGCCGCGCCGCACGAGGTGCACGTGGTGCCCGGGGCGACCCATCTGTTCGAGGAGCCCGGGGCGCTGGAGCAGGCCGCGGAGGCGGCGCGGGACTGGTTCGCGCGCATGGCCGAACAGCGCGGCGGCGCAACCCGTGGTGGCCCGCGTCCGTGAGCAACTAGCCGCCCAGCACCTCGCGCAGGTCGTACGAGACCGGCTCCTCCAGCTGCGCGTAGCCGCACTCCCCCGGGTCGCGGTCGGGACGCCAGCGCCGGAAGCGGGCGGTGTGCCGGAAGCGGTCGCCCTGCATGTGGTCGTACGCCACCTCGCACACCCGCTCCGGGCGCAGCGGCAGCCAGGACAGGTCCTTGACGCCGGTCCAGCGGCTGGGCGCGCCCGGCATCCGGCTCCCGGCGTGGGCCTCCTCCCGCGCCCAGTCGGCCCAGGGGTGGCCCTCGACCGTCTCCATGCGCAGCGGCTCCAGTTCGGTCATCAGCTCCTGGCGGCGGCGCATCGGGAAGGCGGCGCAGACGCCGACGTGCTGGAGACGGCCCGTGGCGTCGTGCAGCCCGAGCAGCAGGGAGCCGACGACGGGGCCCGACTTGTGCAGCCGCAGGCCCGCCACCACGCAGTCGGCGGTCCGCTCGTGCTTGACCTTGACCATGACGCGTTCACCGGGCCGGTAGCCGAGGTCGGGGCGCTTGGCGACGATGCCGTCGAGTCCGGCGCCCTCGTAATGCTCGAACCACCGCCGGGCCACGTCGATGTCGTCGGTCCAGGGGGCCGTGAACACGGGGTCGGCGGCGTCGCGCAGCGCCTCGGTCAGGGCGTCGCGGCGCTCGCTGAGGGGTGCGTCCAGATACGCGGTGTCGCCGAGGGCGAGCAGGTCGAAGGCGACGAAGCCCGCCGGCGTGGTACGCGCGAGCAGCCGCACCCGGGAGTCGGCGGGGTGGATGCGCTCCAGGAGGGCGTCGAAGTCCAGCCGCCCCTCGCGCGCGATGACGATCTCGCCGTCCAGCACGCAGCGCGGCGGCAGATGGGTGCGGAAGGCGTCGACGAGTTCGGGGAAGTAGCGGGTCAGCGGTTTGCCGGTGCGGCTGCCGACCTCGATCTCGTCCCCGTCGCGGAACACGATGGCGCGGAAGCCGTCCCACTTCGCCTCGTACCGCATGCCGGGCGGGATCGTGGCCACCGACTTGGCCAGCATCGGTGCCACCGGGGGCATCACCGGAAGGTCCATGATGTCTTCGATTGTGTCCCCGCCGGGACCCGCGCGCCCGCCGGGAGGTGGAGCGGGCGGAGTGGACCTAGCGTTGGGGTATGGCAGAGACGGTGGAGCTCGACGTCGGTGGGCGCACGGTGCGGCTGTCCAACCCGGGGAAGGTGTACTTCCCGGAGCGGGGCTTCACCAAGCTCGATCTCGCCCGCTACTACCTCGCCGTCGGCGAGGGCGCGCTGCGGGCGCTGCGGGACCGGCCGACGACGCTGGAGCGCTACCCGGACGGGGTGGCGGGGGAATCGTTCTTCCAGAAGCGGGCGCCGAAGAACCTCCCCGACTGGATCCCGACCGGCCGCATCTCCTTCCCCAGTGGGCGGTACGCGGACGAGCTGTGCCCCACGGAGGTGGCGGCCGTGGTGTGGGCCGCGAACCTCGGCTGCCTGACCTTCCATCCGTGGCCGGTGCGGCGCGGCGACACCGAGCACCCCGACGAGCTGCGCATCGACCTCGACCCGCAGCCGGGCACCGACTACCGGGACGCGGTGCGCGCCGCGGGCGAGCTGCGCCAGGTGCTGGACGAGCTGGGGCTGCGGGGCTGGCCCAAGACCTCCGGCGGGCGGGGGCTGCACGTCTTCGTGCCCATCGCGCCGGAGTGGACCTTCACCCAGGTGCGGCGCTCGGCCATCGCGGTCGCGCGGGAGCTGGAGCGGCGGGCACCGGAGCGGATCACCACGGCGTGGTGGAAGGAGGAGCGCGGCGAGAAGATCTTCGTGGACTACAACCAGACCGCGCGGGACCGCACCATCGCCAGCGCCTATTCCGTACGCCCCAGGCCGTACGCCCCGGTCTCCGCGCCGCTGCGCTGGGAGGAGGTGCCCGACGCCCGGCCGCGCGACTTCGACCTGGCGACCATGCCGGTGCGCTACCGGGAGGTGGGCGATGTGCACGCGGACATGGACGAGCACGCCTACCGGCTGGACGCCGCGCTGGAGCTGGCCGACCGGGACGAGCGGGAGCACGGTCTCGGCGACCTGCCGTATCCGCCGGAGCACCCCAAGATGAAGGGCGAGCCGAAGCGGGTGCAGCCCAGCCGCGCCAAGCACTGACGTGCGAAAATCGCGCCATGACCGTCTTCGCGCATCCGGAGCGGCACCGGGTGGCCGTGCTGGTGCGGCACGGGCTGCTCCCGTTCGAGCTGGGGATGGCGCACCGCCTGTTCGGGCGGGCCGTCTCGGCGTCCGGCGAGCCGCTGTACGAGGTGGTGACGTGCGCGCTGGTGCCCGGTGAGGTGCGTACGGACTCCGACGTCAGCGTGAACGTCGCCCATGGCCCCCAAGCGCTGGCCGAGGCCGACACGGTGCTCGTCCCGGCCGCCAACGAGAAGGACGAGCCGCAGACCGAGGGCCGTCTCGGCCCCGCGCTGGCCGACGCCCTCGCCCGCGTCCGGCGGCCCGGCACCCGTATCGCCTCGATCTGCACCGGCGCGTTCGTCCTGGCGGCGGCCGGACTGCTGGACGGCCGCCGGGCGACGACGCACTGGCAGGCCGCCGACCAGTTCCGGGCGCTGTTCCCGTCGGTCGAGCTGGACCCGGACGTCCTGTACGCGGACGAGGGCGACGTCCTCACCTCCGCCGGGGACGCCTCCGGCATCGATCTGCTGCTGCATCTGATCCGGCTCGACCACGGCTCCGCGGTGGCCGGTGAGGTCGCGCGGGGCGCCGTGGTGGCGCCGCACCGCGACGGCGGCCAGGCCCAGTTCATCCGCCGCCCCGTCCCCGCGCCGCACGGCTCCTCCACCCGGGAGGCGCGGGCGTGGGCCCTGACCCGTCTGGACCGCCCGCTGACCCTCGCGGAGCTGGCGGCGCACGAGTCGATGAGCGTACGGACGTTCTCGCGCCGGTTCCGCGAGGAGGTCGGGATGACGCCCGTACGGTGGCTGACCCAGCGCCGCGTGGAGCGGGCCTGCCAGCTCCTGGAGGAGACGGATCTGCCGGTGGACCGGGTGGCGGCGGAGGCGGGCTTCGGCACGGCGGCGTCGCTGCGGATGCATCTGCGCGACGCCCTGGGCGTCTCCCCCAGCGCGTACCGCTCGACGTTCCGCGGCGCGTAGGCCCTACCGCCGGGGCGAGATCAGCGGCTCCGGGCCCAGGGTGGTGAACCAGTGCTGGATGCGGTCCTCGTTGTGGGTCCTCGCCAGCGCCAGGGTCAGCAGCAGGCGGGCCTTCTGCGGGGTGAGGTCCTGGGCGCCGACCACGCCGCGTACGTGCGGGTCGTACACCGCCCCGGAGCCGGTGCGGGAGGCGGAGGCGAACAGCACGCCGTTCTTCACGGCGTCCGCGCGGGCCTCCGTCATGGCCGGGGAGAGGCCGCCCGCGCCGGTGCCCGCCGTGACGACACCGGCCGCGCCCGCGTCGGCGAACGCCTTGATCGCCTCCGGCCCGGCGCCCTGGTAGCTGTAGGCGATCTCGACCCTCGGCAGCGGCCGCCGGGCAATGCGGTTCAGGTCGAACGGGGTCTTCCAGCCCGGTTTGCCGCATTCCTGGACGCGCGCCGGGGCCCGGTCGACGCGGATGTGGTTCTGGTCGACGACGCCCAGCTCCCCGTTGCTGCCGCTGGTGAAGGCGTTGAGGCGGAGCGCGTCGGCCTTGCGGACCTCGCGGGCGGCCTGGATCTGGTCGTTGAGCATGACGACGGTGCCGAAGCAGGTGGTGCGGCCGCTCGCGGCGAGGCGGATCGCGTTGTAGAGGTTGGCCGGGCCGTCGGAGCTGATGACGGTCCAGGGGCGCAGGGCGCCGGTGAGCACCACCGGCTTGTCGCTGCGGACGGTGAGGTCCAGCCAGTACGCGAACTCCTCCATGGTGTCCGTGCCGGTGGTGACGACGACGGCGTCCTTCGTGCGGAGCGCGTCGTCGACCGCGGCGGTGAGCCGCCGGTAATCGGGCACGGTGTAGTCGTTGGAGTCCTTGTTGCCGAACTGCCGCGTCGTGACGTCGGCGATCCGGTTCACCTCGGGCCTGAGGTCGTCCACCAGCCGGGACACCGGGAGCTGCCCTGACTCGTAGTTCTGGAAGGACACCCGGCTCTTGGCCACGCCCGCGATGGTGCCGCCGGTGCCGATGACGGCGACCTGCGGCTTGGGCCCGCCCACCGGTTCCGGTGACCGCCCGGCGACGGCGAAGGCCGCGGCCGGGGTGCCGAGGCCGACGGTGATCAGGGTGATCAGTACGGCGGAACCGCGGGCGATGTGGTGCATGGGGAACCACCCAATGCGGCATTTGCGGTCATATACGGACTATCCACCGTAACCATCTCCCCCGCCGGAGGGCGAGGCCGAGGAGCCCGGGGACGAGGGCGAGCCCCCCGACAGCCGCGCCAGCAGCAGCGCCACATCGTCGTCCGGCGCCCCGTGCAGCGCCGCCAGCACCTGGTCGCAGATCCGGTCCAGCGGGCCGTGGTGGTGGCGGCTCAGCAGGTCGACCAGGGTGCGCAGCCCGACGTCCAGCGACTCGTGCCGCTTCTCCACCAGGCCGTCGGTGAACAGGGCCAGCACCGCGCCCTCGGCCAGTCGGCAGTCGACCGCCGCGAACGGGACGCCGCCGACCCCCAGCGGGGCGCCGCTGGGGGCGTCGATCAGCTCGGCGTCGCCGCCCGGGTGGACCAGGACCGGCGGCAGATGGCCCGCGGTGGACAGCCGGCAGTGCCCGGTGCGGGGGTCGCAGACCGCGTACAGGCAGGTGGCGATGGAATCGCCCAGGGTCCGGGTGATCTCGTCCAGGTGGCGCAGCAGCTCGACGGGCTCCATGTCGAGCTTGGAGAAGGCGCGGGTCGCGGTGCGCAGCTGGCCCATGATCGCGGCGGCGTGGATGCCCTTGCCCATGACGTCCCCGACGACCAGGCCGACCCGGCCGTCCTTCAGCGGCAGCACATCGAACCAGTCGCCGCCCGCGGCGCTGACCGCGGGCAGATAGCGGGAGGCGGTCTCCAGGCCGTCGAGGTCGCGTGGCGGCAGGGACAGCAGGCTGCGCTGGAGGGTGAGCGCGGCGTCGCGCTCCCGCCCGTACAGCCGGGCGTTGTCGATGGCCAGGGCGGCGCGGATGGCCAGCTCACAGGCGAGGGTGAGGTCGTCCTCGTCGAACGGCTTGGGGTTGACCGTGCGGTGCAGGCTGAGGGTGCCGAGCACGCTGCCGCGGGCGATGAGCGGGGCCGCGATGTAGGAGTGGACGCCCTCGCGCCGCAGCACCTCGGCTGCCTCGTCGTCGCGTGCGATACGGCGTATGTCCTGCTCGGAGGTGCGCGGCACCAGGATCGGCGCGCCGTCGCGCACACACCGGGCGATCAGGCGGTTGGGCCCGTAGCGGGCGATCTCGCCGACCGGGTCGGCGGCGTGGACGGCCTCGGTGGGATAGCCGGCGGCGACGGCGAGCGCCCGGAAGCGGGCCGAGCCGTCGCTGCGTACCCGGGCCACGGGTTCGCGGTGCACCACCGCGTCGAGGACGTCGACGGCGGCGAGGTCGGCGAGCCGGGGCACCGACACATCGGCGAGTTCCTGGGCGGTCTGCCGCAGGTCCAGGGTGGTGCCGATGCGGACGCCCGCGTCGGCGACGACGGCCAGCCGCTCGCGCGCCTCGGCGACCTCGCTGGCCGCCCGGTGGCGCGCGGACACGTCGATGACGGAGACGGCGATGCCCAGGACCCGGCCCCCGGCGTCCTCCAGCCGGTAGTACGACTCCGACCAGGCGTGCTCATGGTCGGGGTCGGCGGGGGTGCGGCCGATGGTCTGCTGGTCCAGGATCGGCTCCCCGGTGGCCAGCACGCGCCGCATGGCGTTCTCGATGGCCTCGGTGTCGAGCCCGGGCAGCATCTCGCTGATCCGGCGCCCGCGCACCAGGGGTTCGGGCATGCCGTTCATGGACTGGAGCGAGGGGTTGGCGCGCAGCCACCGCAGCTCGGTGTCGAAGACCGCGAGGCCGACCGGCGACTGCTCGATCAGCAGCCCCGATACGGCGAGATCGGTCTCGACCCGCCGCACGGTCTCCTCGGCGGCGGCCAGACCGAGGGCGTACGCGTCACCGCGCGCGTCGTGCAGTCCCATGGTGTGGAACTCGACGCGCACGGTGGTGCCGTCCCTGCGCCGTACGGGGAAGACGCCCGCCCAGGTGTCGCCCGCCCGGACCCGGGCGAACAGGTCGACGGCCGCGCGCCGGTCCCCCGGACGGACGAGCAGCTGGTCCGCCCGGCGTCCCAGGGCCTCGGCCGCGGAAAAGCCGAACAGCAGCTCCGCCTCGGGGCTCCACAGGGTGATGCGCCCCTCGGCGTCCAGCACCACAGCGGCGACCCGCAGGAGGTCGAGCACCCCGCCCGCGACGGTGGTCAGGCCGTCCTCGTCCGTCCGGTCCGCCTCGCTGTCGTGCTCGCTGCCCTGCTCGCTGTCCTGGTCAAGACGGTCATGCGTCGTCATACCGGCACCTCACCGGCTCGCCGTGCCCTCCCTCTGTCATACCTCGCCCGGGGCACCGCCGCACCACCGATGGGGGATGCGGTCACGGTCAGATGGTGAACGGGCGCTGCCGGGCGAAGGCGGGGCACTCGGCCCCGGCCATGACCAGATGGGGGGTCTGGTCCGGGGGCATCCGCCGCACGATCTCCCGGTGCAGCGCGCGGTAGCTGCCCGGGAACGCGCCGCCCCGCCAGACCTCCAGCAGGGTGCCGGTGAACAGCCCGTTGACCGTGCCGTCGGCGGAGGTCTGGTTGTCCTGGCAGCCGGAGATGTGCAGCACCCCGGCCTCGATCGTCATCAGGTCCTTGGCGGTGCAGGACTTCTGGATCCGGTCGTAGAGGTCGCGGTCGCGCGCGTAGACGGCGGACTGCACGGGCTCGGGCATGGCCCGCAGCCGCCTGCCGACCTCGCGGGGTTCGTCGCTGGCGAAGCGGCGGGCGAGTTCGGCCGCGCTGAGCACCTCGGGCAGCCGCCGGGCGACCGTACCGCTGTGGCAGCTGTCGGTCAGCACGCAGATGCGGACGCCCCTGGCGAACTTGCCGAACAGCTCGAACAGCTCGTCGTCGACGAGCTGACGGTCGTACAACGCCCAGGTCGCGTCCAGCCGGTCGCCGGGCTCCTCGTGGTTGAGGTCGGGCACCTGGCCGCCGTGGCCGGAGTAGGTGAGGAAGAGGATGTCGCCCTCGGCCAGCCGCCCAGCCGCGGTCTCCAGCGCGGAGGTGACCGCTCCGGCGGTGGCGCCGCCGGTCAGCAGCGGGCCGATGACCTCGAATCCGGCGGTACGGGCGAGCCGGGCCATGGCGGCCGCGTCCTGCTCGCAGGCGTTCAGCTCGCCGTTCCAGCCGTCGTACGCCACGGGATCGACCTGGTTGAGCCCTATGTGCACGGAGAGACCAGTGGGCATGGGGCGCTCCTCGGGTCGCAGTTCGGCCAGTGCGCGGCGCGGCCGCCCCGCGGGCGACGGATCGCCCTCCTCAGGATGATGCGGCGGTGATTCCCGACCCGGCCTGTTTTCCGGGCCCATCCGGGTTCGGGGGCGGCGCTACCCCCCGGCCGTGGGGCGGGCCGACAGGGCGTGCACGACGAGGTCGGCGGTGCGCTCCAGATAGCCGGGCTCCGGCGGCACGCCCCGCACCGCGATGCGCCAGTAGACGGGCGCGGCGAGCAGATCGAGCGCCAGCTCGCGGTCCGTGTCCGGCGGCAGCTCGCCGCGCTCGATCGCGCGGTCCAGCAGCGCGACCGCGCGGGCGCGGCGCGGGCCGCCGATGGTGTCGGCGAGCGCCTGTGCCAGCGCCTCGTCCCGGCGCGCCTCGGCGATCAGGTCCGGGATGATCCGGCTGAACCGCGGATGGGTCAGCCAGTCGGCGACCGCCCGCAGAGCGGCGAGCACATCGCCGCGCAGCGATCCGGAGTCGGGCAGGTCGACCATCGCCACGCTCAGCTCGGAGGCGACGGCGGTGACCATCTGCTGCTTGGAGGCCCACCGCCGGTACAGCGCGCTCTTGCCGACCCCGGCCCGCTTGGCGACCGCCTCCATCGACAGCCGCCCGTAGCCGTGTTCGGCGAGTTCGTCGAGCACGGCCGTGCGGATGGCCTCGGTCTTGTGCGGGCGCAGCGTGGCGGCGCCGCTCGGGGCGCGCCGGGTGGACGGGGTGGGGCGTGAGGGGTCCGGCATGGGCCGACCCTAGCAGATGGACGGGACGGTACCGTTCTGTTTAGATGATGGACGGGACGGTACCGTCCCGTCCGTTCAACGAAGGGAAAACGTCATGGACGAACACGTCAGGGTGTACGAGCGGGCGAAGGCGCTCCTGCTCGCCCACGACATGCGGGGATTCGCGGATCTGTGGGCCGAGGACGGCACCATGGAGTTCCCTTTCGCCCCGCCCGGCCGGCCGCGCAGGCTGGAGGGTCGCGAGGCGGTGCGGGAGTACGTGCGCGACTACACCGACCACATCGATCTGCGGGCCGTCGCCCATGAGGTGGTCCACCGGACCGCGGAGCCGGACGTGCTGATCGTGGAGTTCTCGGTGGACGCCGTCGCCGTCCCCACCGGCCGGCCGCTCCGGATCGACTACGTGGCCGTCATCACCGTCCGGGACGGCGAGATCGCCTCGTACCGGGACTACTGGAATCCGCTGATGCTCAGCGACGGGCTGACCTTCGCCGCCGAGGGAGGCCGGACCCATGGCTGAGCCCACGCCCGAGCCCACCGTGCTGGTGACCGGCGCGACCGGGAACACCGGCTCGCGCGTCGTACGGCTCCTGCGGGAGCAGGGCGCGGCGGTGCGGGCGGCCGCCCGGCGGCCCGCACCGGACGCGGGCGCGGAGGGGGTGCGCTTCGACTGGTACGACCCGGCCACCCATGCCGCCGCGCTGACCGGGGTGGAGCGGATCTATCTGGTCGCACCCGTCGGCGAAGCCGACCCGGTGCCCGTGGTCGAACCGTTCCTGGCCGCCGCGCTCGACCTGGGCGTACGGCGGGTGGTGCTGCTCAGCTCCTCCGCGGTCCCCGCCGACGCTCCGGGTCTCGGCGCGCTGCACCGGCTCGTACGGGACACCGTGCCCGAGTGGGCGGTGCTGCGGCCGTCGTGGTTCATGCAGAACTTCACCGGCGACCACGCGGTGGCCGATGCCATCCGCGGCGACGGCTGGATCGTCACCGCCACCGGCGACGGCCGGGTGGCCTTCGTCGACGCGGACGACATCGCCGCCGTCGCCGTCCGGGCCCTGCTGGACGACCGCCCGCACAACACGGACCACGTCATCACCGGCCCGGAGGCGCTCCGCTACGCCGACGCGGCGCGCATCGTGGCCGAGGTCTCCGGGCGCCGGGTCGGCCATGTGACGGTGACGGCCGCTGCGTTGCGGGAGCGGCTGACGGACGCGGGGATACCGGGCGAGTTCGCGGCGGTGCTGGCGGGCCTGGACGAGGACATCCGGGGCGGCGCCGAGGACCGTACGACGGGCACGGTCCGCCGGATCACGGGCCGCGAGCCACGGTCGTTCCGGGACTTCACCACGGCCCACCGGGCGGCCTGGACGTAAGGGTGGGTCCGCACGGTCGTGCGGACCCACCTTCTGATTCAGCTGGTGCAGGACGTGAAGTCCGGGCTGGTCTGCGCCAGATAGATGCTGGCCCGGCCCTGGTCGTCACTCCGCAGCGGAACCGTGACGGTGTCCTGCGCCTTCCACGGGAAACCGTTCGCGTCGAAGGTCCATTCACCGGTCACCTTCGTCGCCAGCTCCGACAGCGCCACCCATCCGTACTGATGTGACGGCACGCTGATCGTCAGGCTGTTGCCGAGCTCCTCGCTCAGGCTGTAGCTGACCTCGCCGGAGATGGTGAGGCTGACGCTGGCCTGAACAGGGCTCGCGCTTCCCGTACCGGCCCCCGAGGTGAAGGACACACCGAGCTTGCTCGACCAGCCGGTGGTGGTCTTCAGCGAGAACGTCCACGGGACCGCCGCCTCGGTGCCGTTGTACCAGACGGGCGAGACGCACTGCTTCGGCAGCGGCTCGGCCGGGGACTGGGATCCCTTCGCCCACGAGCAGGTCGCCGCGTCCTTCTGGCAGCGCTTCGACGCATGGGCCACGGCGGCCTCGAACGCGGCGCCGGTCGCCGACGAGGGGATCTTCCACTGCTGCGCCTTGCTGCCGTTGCAGCCGTAGGTCTGGGTCCACGCGTCGTCGTACTGGGCACCCAGGACGACGTCGACGCACTTGTTGTCACCGGCGTTCCGGATCATGAACGTGTCGCTGCCGCCGCTCACGGGCTGGAAGTACCAGCGCTGGCCGGAGGATGCGGAACAGGACTGCTGCCTGAGCGGGTAGCCGGCTTCGACGCACTTGCCCGTGTCGTCGTTGACGAGGGTGAACGACCCGTCGGCCTGTGTGCGGGCGCTCCACTTCTGGTGGTGGCCCGGCGCGGAGTTGGTGACGAGGAAGACACCGTCCCCGGTGTTGCCGTTCTGCACGTCCAGGTTGCGGCCGCTGTTGACCGACGTGAAACTCAGGCCGGTCAGGCCCGGTCCGTCGTCCGCCCGGGCCGTGCCGGTCTGGGCGGCCAGCCCGAGGGCGAGGGCGAACGCGGCGATGAGGACGGCGAACGTTCCGCGTAAGCCGCTGAGTCTGGGCGATTTCATACGAGAACAACCCCCTTGTTCGATTGGAGCGCTGGTGACGCGATCCATCTCGTTCCGTACGCTATCGCTCTCTTTGGTCCCGCGGCAGTGCGTCGCTGTCCGCGGGTGGCCGGTCAGCGCAGCAGCAGCTGGAGGCCGCCCAGCACGGTCGCCGCGAGCACCAGCCGCTCGAAGAGCAGCTGGTCGATGCGGTCGACGCACAGCTTGCCGAGGAAGGCGCCGGGTATCACGAACAGGGCGAGACCCGCGTCCAGCAGCAGGGAGTGGCCGTCGATGAGGCCGAGCCCGACACTGAAGGGCACCTTGCACACGTTCACGATGAAGAAGAACCAGGCCGAGGTGCCCAGGAAGCCGAGCTTCTGGAAGCCGGAGGAGATGAGGTAGAGGGACATCACCGGGCCGCCCGCGTTGGCGACCATGGTGGTGAACCCGCCGAGCGCCCCGTACGAACCGGCCTTGGCCCGGCCCCCGGCGCTCCCGGCCGGGCGGTCGGCCGCCGCCGCGTCCGCCGCCATCCGCCGCCGCCACACCGTGACGGCGGCCATGAACAGCAGGATCGCGCCGATCGACACGCGCACCGCCGCGTCGTCGGCCCACAGCATGAACACCCAGCCCGCCACCACGCCGACTGCGACCGCGGGAAGCAGCCGCCACAGGGTGGCCCAGTGGGCGTGCCGCCGGTAGGTGAGGACGGCGAGCACATCGCCGACGATGAGCAGCGGCAGCAGTACGCCCGTCGACTCACGGGCGGGCAGTACGGCCGCGAAGACGGCGAGGCTGACCGTGTTGGCCCCGCTGACGGCCGTCTTCGAGAAGCCGACGAGCAGGGCCGCACCGGCGAGCGCGGCCAGTTCCCAGAGGGCGATGGTGTCCATGCCAGGACACGATGCTACGTCCCCACCTGCACGGATACGGCGGGGTGGGGGTCGGGCCCCTCAGCGCTCCGCCGCCTCCTCCAGGGCGGCCCGCAGCGTACGGCTGTCGGTGAGGCAGCCCCCGGGGCGGGTCAGCCAGACGTGGCCGCGCCGTACGCACCCCGGGCGGGGGCAGCGCAGCACCCGGCCCGCCCCGGCCGCCGCGACCGTGCGGCGGCGGGCGTACGGGGTCCCGGCCAGCCAGCGCTTCCACTCGGCGGCGGCCCCGGGCGGGACGAGGAAGGTCAGCACATGGCTGGAGGTCGCCAGCATCATGGGCCCCGTCGCCGCGTCGCGCCGCTGGAGGGCCTGGATCACCGCCGTACCGATGTCGTCGGCCATGCGGACCAGGTCGAAGACGGTGCCCACCGGCAGATCGGCGAGGCCGTCGCCACTGGCCCACTGGAGCCGTACCCGCCCGGGGTCGTCGCTGGCGGACAGCAGCCAGTCGGCGGCGTCGGTCTCCACGGTGCCGCCCACAGGGCTCATGAGGCGCGCTCGAGCGGCAGGGTGAACCACACCTTCTTGCCCTCGCCGCCCGGTTCCGGCGGCTCGGTCCCCCAGTCGCTGGCGAGGCAGTCGACGATGGCGAGGCCGCGGCCGGACTCCTCGGTCGGCGAGGCGCTGCGGAAGATGGGGATGACGGGCGAGCCGTCGGCCACCTCGACGCGCAGTTCATAACCCAGTCGTCCGACGGAGACTTCGAGGGAGACGGTGATGGTCACGGTGTCGGCGGGTCCCGAGCTGCCGTGCTCGACCGCGTTGGCGAACAATTCGTTGGTGGCGAGGACGGCGCCGTCCACGAGCGCGCCGAGCCGCCAGTCGTTCAGATGGCCGGTGACCATGCGCCGCACGGCGACGGCACGGTCGGGAAGGGCGGGGAACTCGGCCCGGAAGAGCCGCCGGGCGACGAGGGCGCTCATCGGCCCCTCCCCGCGCGGTTCGGGCCCGGTGATCCGGATGCGGTGGCGGTTGACGGACACCGCGAGGGCAGGGCGGTCGCGCCCCAGGTCCTCGTCATCGGCCGGTGCCGGCCGCTGCGGCAGTCCTGGGAGGGATCGGCTCACGGTGTCCGTCCTCGTCGGTCTGTGGGCTCTCATGACATACAGGCACATGGGCAGGCACATGGGGTGGTTGATGTTCGGTTACGCGGGTAGGCGCTTGCTGGCGACTGACAGCGCTGCGTCTGAGCCGGTGGCGGTTGGTGCGCGCCCCCCGTCCGACCCTCCTGGACCGGCTGGACCGGCTGCCACGGACGGCCTCGGCTCGGTCGCGGTTGGTGCCGGTTACCGGCATGGGTTCCTCCTTCGACGGCAGCTCGGAGCGTCATCGGTCACCGTCATGTAGAAAAACGGTTGAACCGACCGGTGGGCGAGAGGGCATGGGGGTTGTCCGGTTGTACGGGCGTAGTGGTTCGGGCCGCACGGCCCTGGCGGGACAGGCGTGAGCGGGGACCGCGGCGGGGAATCCGCCCCGGAGCCGGGGTCCGGTCCGTCCGATGTGTTCCGGCTGGACGGCAAGCGCGTGCTGGTCACCGGGGGCACCCGGGGCCTGGGCGAACAGATCGTGCGGCTGCTGGCCGCGGCGGGCGCACGGGTGGCCACGTGTGCGCGCACGACCGAGGATCTGCGGGCCCTCGAGGCGTCCTTGAGTACACAGTCGCGCACGGAGCCGCGCACGGAGCAGGACCGGGAGCGGTCGGAGCGCATGCGGGGGCCAGGGCGCGCGGAGGGGCGCGCGGTACGGCCGGGGGCGCTGTACACCGAGGCCCTCGACCTCACCGCACCGGACCGGCTGGAGGCATTCGTCCAGGCAGCGGCGGAACGTTTCGGCGGACTGGACGGCGTCGTGGCGTGCGCCGGGGGCGCACGGGGCCGTGGACTGGAGGAGGCGAACGCCCGTGACTGGTCAGCGACCTGGGAGCTGAACGTCGGCCATGCGGCGCGGCTGATCAGGGCGGCGGTGCCGCAGTTGCGGCGCAGCGGCGGCGGCTCGGTGGTGGTGGTCGCCTCCATCTCCGGGTGGAAGCCGGGACCGCAGGCGCAGTACGGGGCGGCCAAGGCCGCCCAGATCCATCTCGCCGCCTCACTCGCCCGCGAACTGGGCCCGGACGGCATCCGGGTGAACGCCGTCTCCCCCGGCTCGATGCTCATCCCCGGCAAGCGCTGGGACCGGATGCGCGCCGAGGAGCCCGAGCGCTACGCCCGGTTCACGGCCGAGATCCCCTCCGGTGAGCTGGTCACCCCGCTGGAGGTCGCCCAGGTGGTGGCGTTTCTGCTGTCCGACGCGTCGAGCGGGGTCTCCGGCGCGCATCTGCCCGTGGACCGGGCCCAGAACGCCCCCACCCCGAACGGCTACTGACCGGGGAGGGACAACGACGCCGGGGGCGCCTCCCGGATCGGGAGACACCCCCGGCGCCCATCGCGCCCACGTACGCGGCAGCCCCCCGGTCCCCCGCTCCGGGGGCCCGCCGCGCGCCGCTGTGCGGACACCCCCTAGGTGTGCTGTCCCGGCACGTTGGTGACGGGACAGCACACCTAGGCCGCGGACCCCAGCACCGCCCGCGAGCGATGCTCGAAGTCCCGCACGATGGGCTCGCCCCGCCGGGGCCGCAGCCTGCTGCGGAAGTCGCGCAACGCCTGGATCGAGCGCTCGCTGTGCACCCCGCTGAGGGTGTCCAGCGCCTCGCCCGCGGTGCCGATGGCCTCGTCCAGCCGGTTCTGCTGGAGGTAGGCCGTGGCGAGGACGGAGCGGCTGATGGCCTGGCGGCGGCGCCGGTCGGCGTTGGCGCGCACCGACTCGGTGGCCGAGTTCTCGGCCTCCGCCGCGTTCCCCAGGTCGCGGAAGCACAGCGCCGCCTCGGCCGCCAGATAGTGGTGGTCCAGGAAGCGCACCCAGGGCGACTCCTGGTCGGCGCCCCGGCTCGTCTCCAGCTGGGCCTCGGCGGCCCGCAGCGACTTGGACGCCTCCCGGGGCTGGTCGAGCGCGGCGTGGCCGCGGGCGGCCATGGCGTGCAGCCGCATCAGCCCGAGCGGGCTGCCCGCGTGCTTGGCGGTGGCCACGCCGACCCGGGCCAGCTCGACCCCCGCCTCCGGCTGGCCGAGGTTGGTGGCCAGATGGGACAGACCGGCCAGGATCTGGCCGCCGAGCACCCGGTCGCCGCCCTCGGCGCACAGCCGCAGCGCCTGCGTCATATAGCGCTGGGCCAGGCCGTATTCGGCGTTGTCGTAGGAACTCCAGCCCGCCATCGCGGCCAGCTTGGCGGCCGCGGTGAACAGCTGGCGCCGCTCGTGCGGCGGCGCGCCGCGCTGCTGGAGCATGGGCACGACCTCGGTCGACAGATAGAGCACGATGCTGGCGCGGACCTGGCCGCCGCCGAAGCGGTTGTCCATCTCGTCGAACATGCTGATGGCCGCGTGGACCTGCTCGACGCGGCCGCCACCGGCCGCGGACGAGAGCCGGGGGGTGTCCTGGTTCTCGACCAGCCACAGCAGCCATTCGCGCTGCGGGGTCACCAGGGCTCCGGCGACGAAGGGCACCGCACCCAGCAGGCTGCGGCGGGAGATATCGGTGGAGCCGAGTTCGGCGAGCGTGTGCAAGGTCTCTGCTACGTCCTCCCGGTAGGCCAGCGCTCTGGCGACGACGGGGCGCTGACGGTCGGCGATGAAGCCGAGCTCGGCGGGCGCCAGCGGCCGGCCGAGACGGTGGGAGAGCACGGCGGCGATCAGCTCCGGCGTGTTGCCGCGCGGCTGTCCGCCCTGGAGCCAGCGGGTGACGGACGCCTTGTCGTAGTTCGACTCGTGTCCTTGTCTGCGGCCCAGTTCGTTGACCCGGTGCGCCAACGAGGCGTAGGAGCAACCGGATTCCTTGAGGGCAGAGGCCAACGCGGCGTTGGCCGGGGCGCTCTGGCGCCCGCTTCCCGGCTGTGCGCCCGGCATCACCGTAACCCTCCCCGGCATGCGCCACGGAAGGTTCCGGGATCCCCGCCGCACGGCGCCGCACTGCTCGGCGGCTGTGTCAACGACGTTGTGGACAAAGGAGGTTGGGAGCCCCCGCCGTGGAGGGTGAGATGGGTCACCCGCTCACTATGCGTGGTGACCCGCTCACCCCGCAACCATCGTTCTGATAATTTCAGAACGATCCGCATAGCTCTGTCTGTGTCGTCGGGCACGTGGCACACTGTCCAGGCACACCGTGCAGGCATATGACACCCCTTTCGGGAGGCGGGACGTGAGCGAGGCACGGCCGAGCGGCGCCGCTCCCACCGTCTTACGCAGGGTCCTCGGCAAGCGTTTGCGGCATTTGCGGGAGCGGGCCCAGGTTTCCTTCGAAGAGGCAGCTCAGGCCATCGAAGTGACCCCGCTGACGGTGCGCCGGATGGAGAAGGCGGAAGTCGGCCTCAAGATCCCGTACGTCAAGGAACTGCTGCGGAATTACGGCGTCCGGGGACCCGAGATCGAAAGCTTCCTCGCCCTCGCCCGGGAGGCCAACCAGCCCGGCTGGTGGCATCAGTTCCGGGACGTACTGCCCGACTGGTTCAGTGCGTATGTCAGCCTCGAAAGCGAGGCCACCGTCATCCGTGCGTATGAGCCGCACTACGTCCCCGGGCTGCTCCAGACGGAGGACTACGCCCGCGCGGTGCTCCGCATCGGCTTCCCCAACGACACCGAGGAGGAGCTGGAGCGCCGGATCGCCCTGCGCCTCCAGCGGCAGAGCCTGCTCACCAAGCCGGACGCGCCGATCATGTGGGCCATCCTCGACGAGACCGTGCTGCGCCGTCCCGTCGGCCCGGGCGAGGTGATGCGGGACCAGATCGACCACATCGTCGACACCCTGTCGATGCCCAAGGTCCGGCTCCAGATCATGCGCTTCGCGTCCGGACCGCACCCCGGGGCCTTCGGCCCCTTCCACTACTTCCGCTTCGGGTTCTCCGAACTGCCCGACGTCGTCTACACCGAGAGCCTCACCGGCGCGGTCTATGTGGACCGGCCGAAGGAGGTCGTGGCCTATCTGGAGGTTCTGGACCGGATGGCCGTCCAGGCGGACCCGATCGGCGCCACCAGCACCATCCTGGCCGAACTGCGTAAGGAGCTGTCATGACAGACCCCGTCTACACCGGGATGCCGGCCGCGGAGCTGGGCACGGAGGGCTGGGAAAAGCCCTGGAGCGGGACCAACGGAGGCACCTGCATCGAGGCGAAGCGGCTGCCGGACGGCCGGGTGGCCCTCCGTCAGTCCACCGACCCGGGTGGCCCCGCCCTGATCTACACCCGCTCCGAGGTCGCCTCCTTCCTGGAGGCCGCCAAGGCGGGCGAGGCCGACTTCCTCATCGCGTAGGCCCGTATCACCCAGGACCGCGTCGTCGCCCGAGTCCGTCCGGCGGATGCCCCGGGTTACCCCCGGAAACGCGCCGGGCGCACCCCCTCACGGGCCATGATTCGAAAACCACTACGGTCGCACAACCGCACAACCCCGTAGCGCACTCCCGCCCCGCCACCCCGCCACGCAGACTGAAGGCGCCGTGGCGGGCGGCGGTGTCGTCCCTCCATCCAATCCGGATCGCTCCGGAACGACGGGAAGACGGGATGAAGCTCCAGCATGCGTATCCACAGCGGCGCACACTGATCGTCGAGGGCTGTGACGGCGTCCGCCGGGACCTGCTGCTGACCGGGCTCGCGGAGCGGCACGGCTTCACCGTCACCCGCGCCTCCCCCGACCTCCCGCACCTCGACCCGGTCCGCCCCTACCGCGAACTGCTCCAGCACGACGGGCAACTCGCGGTGGACGCGGGGCTGGTCGGCGAGCTGGTCTACGGGCCGCTGCGGCGCGGGCACTCCCGGGTCACCTGGATCCAGGCGTTCGACTTCGCGGAGGCGGTGGCCGAGGGCGACGGGGCGTTCGTCCATGTGACCGCGCCCGCCGCCGTACTGGAGGACCGGCTGGCCGCGCGCGGCGCCGGAGCGGCGGACCTCGCGGAGATCGACGCCGCGCTGACCGGCTTCGACCACGCCTTCCGCACCCTCGCCCAGCACGCCCCGGTGGTCACGGTCGACGAGGAACCGCCGATGGACCCCGGTTCCGGCCGCGGCGCCGAACCGGGCCCGGGCGAGACTCCGGTGACGCTCGAGACGGCCTCGTTCGCCCGCCGCCTGCCACGGATTCGCTCACCCGTCCGCCGCTACGCCGGGAACCGCTGAACTCCCGCGCACAGTGGGTAAGTTGGAGCCTCTCACAGGCATGACGCACGGCAGGAGAAGTCCCGATGACCAACGGCTCGTCCGCCCCCGGCCCCGCTCAGCAGGCATGGGCGAAGATCGACACCACCGTGCCGCACTCGGCGCGGATCTGGAACTACTGGATGGGCGGCAAGGACAACTACGAGGTCGACCGGATCGCGGGTGACCAGTACCGGGAGGTCGCCCCGAACATCGAGGTCATGGCCCGCGCCTCGCGTGCGTACCTGATCCGCACCGTCACCCATGTGGCGGGCGAATGCGGCATCCGCCAGTTCCTGGACGTCGGCACCGGGCTGCCCACCTACGACAACACCCACCAGGTCGCCCAGCGGGTGGCGCCCGGGGCCCGGATCGTCTACGTGGACAACGACCCGCTGGTGCTCCGGCACGCCCAGGCACTGCTCACCAGTACCCCCGAGGGCGAGACCGACTACATCGACGCCGATCTGCACGAGCCGGAGCGGATCCTGGAGATGGCGGCGAAGACGCTGGACTTCGACCAGCCCATCGCCCTGATGCTGATGGGCATCCTCGGGCACATCCAGGACTACGACGAGGCGGTGTCGATCGTCCGCCGGTTACAGCAGGCCCTGCCCTCCGGCAGCTACTTCGTGCACTACGACAGCACCGACACCGACCAGGCGCTCAAGGAGGCCCAGCAGGGCTACGACGACACCGGCGCCGTCCCGTACGTGCTGCGCGGCCTGGAACAGATCAGCCGCTTCTACGACGGCCTGGAGCTGATCGAACCGGGTATCGTCTCGTGTCCGCTGTGGCGGCCCGGGCCGTCCGACACGCCCATCGAGACGACGGACGTGCACGGGGGTGTCGCGCGGAAGCCATGACGAGGGCCCGCAGACCAGCCGTGCCGACCGGACCGGCCGTGCCGACCAAACGAGGGGTTCGGCCACCGGGTAGGTAACCCGCGGCCCCGCCCCGTCGTCAGACACGGCGCCGGGGAAGCCGAGGCGGAGGGACGCGCGGGTGTTCGAGGTCGGAGCCTGGAGGGTGCCGTCGGTCAGGCGGCGCTTGCGGGCGTCCGTCGCGGGCGGGCCCGCCGTCGTACGGCAGCGCAGCGGCCCGCGGGAGGAGACCCCGGGGCCGCCCCGGCACCTCGCCATCATCATGGACGGCAACGGCCGCTGGGCCTCCTCACGCGGCCTCTCCCGCAGCCGGGGCCATGAGGCGGGGGTGCTGGCGCTGCCGCGCGTGGTGGACACCGCCCTGGAGGAGGGCGTCGAACATCTGTCGCTGTTCTTCTTCTCCACCGAGAACTGGAACCGGCCGCGCGGCGAGGTGGCCGCCCTCATGCGGCTCACCGCCCAGCTGGCCGACGTCTTCCGGGCGTACGGCGAGCGCGGCGTACGGCTGCGCTGGCTCGGCTCCGAGGCCCGCCTCCCCCGCGCCACCCTGGCCGCCCTGCGCCGGGCCGAGGCCGAGACGGCCGACAACAGCGCGATGACGCTGGCGTTCTGCTTCAACCACGGCGGCCGGGAGGAGATCGCCCGCGCGGCGACCTCGCTGGCCCGGGCCTCGGCGGCCGGGGCGCTGGACCCGGGCCTGATCGACGAGGCGCTGTTCACCCGGCACCTGCCGCACGGCGACCTCCCGGACATCGACATGCTGGTGCGGACGTCCGGGGAGCAGCGGATCTCGAACTTCATGCTGTGGCGCGCGGCCTACGCGGAGCTGTTCTTCGTGGACACGCTGTGGCCGGACTTCACCGCGGAGGAACTGCGCGGCCTGCTGGCGGCGTTCGCGGGACGCAAACGCCGCTTCGGCGCGGGGTGAGCCGGGGCCCGGTCAGCGGATCGGGACGCCGGAGAGGGTGCGGGCGATGACCAGGCGCTGGATCTCGCTGGTGCCCTCGAAGATCGTGTAGATCGCGGCGTCGCGGTGCATGCGCTCGACCGGGTACTCGCGGGTGAAGCCGTTGCCGCCGAGGATCTGGACCGCCTGGGCGGTGACCGTCTTGGCGGTCTCGCTGGCGAACAGCTTGGACATCGAGCCCTCGGCCGAGTCGAAGGACTTGCCGTTCACTGCCATCCACGAGGCCCGCCACACCAGCAGCCGCGAGGCGTCGATCCGGGTGCGCATGTCGGCGAGCTGGAAGGCGACGCCCTGGTTGTCGATGACAGGGCGGCCGAACTGCTGCCGGGTCTTGGCGTAGTCCAGCGCGACCTCGTACGCGGCGCGGGCGGTGCCCACCGCCATGGCGCCGACGGCCGGGCGGGACGCCTCGAAGGTGGCCATCGCGGCGTTCTTCAGCCGCTCCCCGCCCGCCGTGGCCTTCTCGCGGGCGCGGGCCAGGCGCTCGTCCAGCTTCTCCTTGCCGCCGAGCAGGCAGCTGCCGGGCACCCGTACGCCGTCGAGGACCACCTCGGCGGTGTGCGAGGCGCGGATGCCGTGCTTCTTGAACTTCTGCCCCTGCGACAGGCCGGGGGTGCCGGGCGGGATGATGAAGGACGCGTGGCCCTTGGAGCCGAGGTCGGGGTCGACGGCGGCGACCACGACGTGGACGCTCGCGATGCCGCCGTTGGTGGCCCAGGTCTTGGTGCCGTCGATGACCCACTCGTCCTTGGCCTCGTCGTAGACGGCCCGGGTGCGCATGGCGGAGACGTCGGAGCCCGCGTCGGGCTCGGAGGAGCAGAAGGCGGCGACCTTCACGTCGTTCGCGTCGCCGTACATCTGCGGGATCCAGGTGCCGATCTGCTCCTCGGTGCCGTTGGCGAGCACGCCGACGGCGGCCAGGCCGGTACCGACGATGGACAGGGCTATCCCGGCGTCCCCCCAGAACAGCTCCTCCATGGTCATGGGGATGCCGAGGCCGGTGGGGTCGAAGTACTGCTGGGCGTAGAAGTCCAGCGAGTACAGCCCGATCTTGGCCGCCTCCTGGATAATCGGCCAGGGGGTTTCCTCGCGCTCGTCCCATTCCGCGGCTGCGGGGCGCATGACGTCCGCGGCGAAGCCGTGGATCCACTCGCGCACTGCCTTCTGATCATCGTTGAGTTCGAACGAGAACTCCGCCATGGCCCCTCCACCTGCCGCGCCTGCTGTTACCTACGGTAACAGCAGTCTGTTACTGGTCAGTAGGCGATGTCAACTCCACAGCCGCACGATCACCTTGCCCCGGCCGGGTGTTACGTTGCGCAGATACGCGGAGCCCATTCATGTAACGCGTGAACACGTCAGGGGGCGGGGAGGCCACGTCATGGAGACCGGGACCAGCCAGCGCGAGGACCATCAGCAGCAGGCCGCCGCACGGCGCCGCAAGGAGCTGCTGGAAGCCGCCGACCGGGTGGTGCTGCGCGACGGCCCCGAGGCCTCGATGAACGCGATCGCCGCCGAGGCGGGCATCACCAAGCCCATTCTGTACCGCCACTTCGGCGACAAGGGAGGGCTCTACCGGGCGCTCGCGGTCCGCCACACCGACGCCCTGCTCGCCTCCCTGCGCAACGCCCTGGACGCCCCCGCGCCCGACCGCCGCGGGCGGGTGGAGGCCACGCTGGACACCTATCTGGCGGCGATAGAGGCCCGGCCCCAGGTGTACCGGTTCCTGATGCACCCATCCGACCAGGGCCAGCAGCAGGAGCAGGAGCAGGGCTTCGACGTGGGCCACCACTCAGCGCCGCTGCTGCGCCGCATGGGCGACGAGCTGGCCAAGGTGATCGCCGACCGGGTCGAACTCGGCCCCGGCGGCGAGGAGGTGGCCCGGATCTGGGGCCATGGGATCGTCGGCATGATGCACGCCGCCGGCGACTGGTGGCTGCGGGAACGGCCCTGCTCACGCGAGCGGTTGGTGCACCACCTCACCGATCTGCTGTGGGGCAGGCTGGCCCTGGTGGACGACCGGATCGGCGCCCCGGGGCTGTTCTGAGGGCTCACGCCCGCCCGCGCGCCCAGGGGGCACGGCGGGCCGCCCGGAGCACCCGGCGCCGCCGCAGGCCCTCCAGCCGGTCCAGGAACAGCCCGCCGTCCAGGTGGTCGCCCTCGTGCTGGAGACAGCGGGCGAAGAAGCCGCTGCCCTCGACGCGCACCGGCTCCCCGGTCACCGTCACGCCCTCCACCACCGCGCGGTCGAAGCGCGGGGTGCCCGCCTCGATGCCCGGCAGCGACAGACAGCCCTCGGCGCCCCGTACGGTCGCCCCGTCGACCTCGACCGGCCGCGGGTTGACCACATGCCCCAGATGGCGCCGGTCCTCGTCGTCCGGGCAGTCGTACACGAAGACCCGCAGCCCCACCCCGATCTGGTTGGCGGCGAGGCCGACCCCGCTCGCCGCGTACATCGTGGCGAACAGGTCCTCGACCAGCCGGGCGAGCGCCCCGTCGAACGCGGTGACCTCCTCGCAGGGCGCGCGCAGCGCCTCATCGCCGAGCAGCCGCAGGGGCCGTACCGTCCCCCGGCTGCCCGGGATCGCGCCGTTTCGCATGGCAGCCAAGCCTACGGTCCCCCGGAAGGGCCGACGGAATTCGGGACACCGGCCGGATCTCGATAGGCTGATCCCCGACCGTGGCCTCCCGGCTGGCGACTCGGCGCGGAGGGGGCGTACCACCGGTGCCTCGGGGGGCAGGTGCGGCGCCGGTATGCGAGGAGGATCGAGAGACGATGGCAGGCAACTCAGAGCCGCTGTCGCCACGTGCCAAGCTGGCCGTGACGGCGGGCAGGGCCGCGGCGGCGGTGTCGAAGGCCGCGGGCCGCGGCAGCGGATCGGTGATCGGCGGCAAGGTGGCCCTGCGCCTCGACCCCGATCTGCTGACCAGGCTGGCGAACCACCTGGACGTGATCCTGGTGTCGGCGACCAACGGCAAGACCACGACGACCCGGCTGATCGCCGAGGCGCTGCGGGCCGCGGGCCCGGTGGTCTCCAACGCGCTCGGGGCCAACATGCCCGCGGGCATCACCTCGGCCCTGGCGGGCGGCTCCGACGCCCGCTACGGCGTGATCGAGGTCGACGAGAAGTACCTCGCCGGGGTCGCCCGCGACACCGAGCCCAAGGCCATCGCGCTGCTCAACCTCTCGCGCGACCAGCTGGACCGGGCCGCCGAGACCCGGATGCTCGCCGAGAAGTGGCGCGAGGGCCTGGCCGGTACGAAGGCCACGGTGATCGCGAACGCGGACGATCCGCTGATCGTCTGGGCCGCCTCCTCCAGCCCCAATGTGGTCTGGGTCGCGGCCGGCCAGGAGTGGAAGGACGACGCCTGGTCCTGCCCGTCGTGCGGCGGGGTGCTCCAGCGCCCCGGCGACGACTGGGTCTGCGGCGAGTGCGGCTTCCGCCGCCCGGTGCCCAGCTGGGCGCTGAACGGCGATTACGTGCTGGACCCGCACGGCGCCGCCTGGCCGATCCACCTCCAGCTGCCCGGCCGCGCGAACAAGGCGAACGCGGCCACCTCGGCGGCCGTCGCCGCGGCCTTCGGGGTGCCCCCGCAGGTCGCGCTGGAGCGGATGTACCAGGTGCAGGCGGTCGCCGGGCGCTATGACGTGGTCACCTTCCAGGAGCGCCAGCTGCGGCTGCTGCTGGCGAAGAACCCGGCCGGGTGGCTGGAGACGTTCTCGCTGATCGACCCGCCGCCCACCCCGGTGATCCTCTCGGTGAACGCGCGCGGCGCGGACGGCACGGACACCTCCTGGCTGTGGGACGTGGACTACACCCGGCTCGCCGGGCACCCGATCTGCGTGATCGGCGACCGCAAGCTGGACCTCGCGGTGCGCCTGGAGGTCGCCGGGCTCGACTTCCGGGTCTGCGCCGACGCGGACGAGGCGGTGCGGATCTCCCCGCCCGGCCGCATCGAGGTGATCGCCAACTACACCGCGTTCCAGGACCTGCGCCGCCGGGTCGGCAACTGACCCCCCGTACGAGGAGACACGACGATGCGTAGCACGAGCCAGAACGGCCTGCGTCTGGTCTGGGTCTACCCCGACCTGCTGAGCACGTACGGCGACCAGGGCAACGTCCTGGTGACGGAGCGCCGGGCGCGCCAGCGCGGGCTGGACGTCTCCCGGCTGGACGTCCGCTCCGACCAGCAGATCCCCACCTCCGGGGACATCTACCTGATCGGCGGCGGTGAGGACCGCCCGCAGCGGCTGGCCGCCGAGCGGCTGATGCGGGACGGCGGGCTGAACCGCGCGGTCGCCAACGGGGCGATCGTGTTCTCGGTGTGCGCCGGGTACCAGATCCTCGGCCACGAGTTCGTCAACGACCTCGGGCAGCGCCAGCAGGGCCTGGGCCTGCTGGACGTGATCAGCACCCGCGGCGAGGGCGACCGCTGCGTCGGGGACGTCCTGGCCGACATCGACGACCCGCTGGGGCTGCCGCCGCTGACCGGGTTCGAGAACCACCAGGGCGTCACCCACCTGGGTCCGACCGCGCGCCCCTTCGCGCGCGTCCGGTTCGGCAACGGCAACGGCACGGGCGACGGCTACGAGGGCGCGTACAAGGACACCGTCTTCGGCACGTACATGCACGGCCCGGTGATGGCCCGCAACCCGCACATCGCGGACCATCTGCTGAAGCTGGCGCTCGATGTGAACGGGCTGCCGCCGGTCGACGACCAGTGGTACGAGGCGCTGCGCAACGAGCGGATCGCGGCGGCCACCGCCCAGCCCGCCTGAGCCACCACGAAGCGGTTCCACCGGGCGGGTCCTCAGCGGACCCGCCCGGCCGCCGTTAAGGTGACTGTCGTCCCGCCGGACAGCGCGGTCCGGCCGTCGGCCCCTCGCAGACAGAGGAATCACGCGCCATGCGTATCGGTGTGCTCACATCCGGCGGCGACTGCCCCGGGCTGAACGCGGTCATCAGGTCCGTCGTCCACCGCGCCGTCGTCGACCACGGCGACGAGGTGATCGGCTTCCAGGACGGCTGGAAGGGCCTCCTGGAGTGCGACTACCGCAAGCTCGACCTGGACGCCGTGGGCGGCATCCTGGCCCTCGGCGGCACCATCCTCGGCTCGACCCGGGTACAGCCCGCGCATCTGCGCGACGGCGTGGAGCGGGCCAAGGGCCATGTCGAGGAGCTGGGCCTGGACGCGGTCATCCCGATCGGCGGCGAGGGCACCCTGAAGGCGGCCCGGCTGCTGTCGGACGCCGGGCTGCCGATCGTCGGGGTCCCGAAGACGATCGACAACGACATCGCCTCGACCGATGTGACCTTCGGTTTCGACACCGCGGTCGGGGTGGCGACCGAGGCCCTGGACCGGCTCAAGACCACCGCGGAGTCGCATCAGCGGGTGCTGATCGTCGAGGTCATGGGGCGCCACACCGGCTGGATCGCGCTGCACTCGGGCATGGCGGCGGGCGCCCACGCGATCGTCGTCCCCGAGCGCCCGTTCGACATCGAGGAGCTGGCCAGGACCGTCGGGGCCCGGTTCGAGGCGGGCAAGAAGTTCGCGATCGTGGTGGCCGCCGAGGGCGCCAAGCCGCGCGAGGGCACGATGGAGTACTCCGCCGGGGAACGGGACGTCTACGGCCACGAGCGGTTCGCCGGTATCGCCCGCCAGCTCTCCGTCGAGCTGGAGGGACGGCTGGGGAAGGAGGCCCGGCCGGTGATCCTGGGCCATGTGCAGCGCGGCGGCACGCCGACGGCGTACGACCGGGTGCTGGCCACCCGCTTCGGCTGGCACGCCGTCGAGGCGGCGCACCGCGGCGAGTTCGGCAAGATCACTGCGCTGCGCGGTACGGACATCGTGCTGGTACCGCTCGCGGAGGCCGTGGAGCACCTGAAGACGGTCCCCGCCGAGCGGTACACCGAGGCGGAGTGCGTACTGTAGGGACGACACAAACCGGGTACAGCCGAGTGCCGCGACCATTAATTGCGTAACCCTTACGGCGAGCAACCAGGTCCGCGAGAGCGGCGCCGGTTTAGGCGCAAGTAGGGGAGCACCGAATGGATCACGGCGGGCACGGCATGATGATGGATCTGCCGCCGTTCACGCTGTCGCGCGGACTGGAGTTCGGCGGTGATCCCTTCTTCCTCGTCGGCTGTGTGCTCGCGCTCGCGCTGTACGGCTGGGGCGCGACCCGGCTGTGGCGGCGCGGGGACAGCTGGCCGGTGGGGCGGCTGGTGGCGTTCACGGCGGGCGTGCTGACGATCGTGGTCGCGATGTGCACCGGGCTGAACGACTACGGCATGGTCATGTTCAGCGTGCACATGGTCCAGCACATGATCATCAGCATGGTCTCCCCCATCCTCCTGCTGCTGGGCGCGCCGGTGACGCTGGCGCTGCGCGCCCTTCCGGCCGCCGGGCGCGGCCGCAAGGGGCCGCGGGAGCTGCTGGTGGCACTGCTGCACAGCCGCTACATGCGGTTCATCACCCACCCGGTGTTCACGATCCCGCTGTTCATCGCGAGCCTGTACGGGCTGTACTTCACCCCGCTCTTCGACTTCCTGATGGGCTCCAAGGCCGGGCACATCGGGATGATGGTCCACTTCCTGGCGGTGGGCCTGGTCTTCTTCTGGCCGATCATGGGCGTGGACCCGGGCCCGCACCGGCCGGGTTATGTGATGCGGATGCTGGAGCTGTTCGCGGGGATGCCGTTCCACGCGTTCTTCGGGATCGCGCTGATGATGGCGAGCGCGCCCATGGTCGGCACGTTCGAGCATCCGCCCGGCTCGCTGGGGATCGACGCGCTGTCCGACCAGAACGCGGCGGGCGGGATCGCCTGGGCGTTCAGCGAGGTCCCGTCGGTGATCGTGCTGGTGGCGCTGGTGTACCAGTGGTACAAGTCCGACCAGCGCCAGGCGCGGCGTGACGACCGTACGGCGGACCGCGACGGCGATCAGGAACTCGCCGCGTACAACGCCTATCTGGCGTCGCTCCAGGCCCGGGGGCGCTAGGCGGCCACCGCCAGGCGCGGGTCGGGTCTTCCAGCGCCGCGCGGAGCCGCTGTGTGTGCTCAGCTCGTGAGGGAGCAGCTCCGGCACGTGCCATGGCTTCTCGCGATCCACATGGCATCGCGCCGGGCCGGCGCGGGCGGCCGGGCGAGGGGCCGGCCGCTGTGGGGCTCGGGGCCGCTCCGGGCGGCCGGCTCGGGTGGGGTTAAGGTCCAGGCCGCGTGACGGTCGCGGACCTCCTCCTCGCGGCCGGAGGCCGCGAGCTTCTGGCGCGCGTAGATGCGCACCGTCTCCAGCATCCGGAAGCGTGAGCTGCCCGCTCCCCGCAAGGGGGCCAGGAGCGACTTGCCGACCAGTCGGCCGACGGTGTCGACCACCTCCGCGCCGGACAGGGTCGCGTCCGCGCAGAAGTGTTCCGCGGCGTCGAGGTCCCAGGTGCCCACGAGCACGGACAAGTCGTGGAAGACCCGCTTCTCCTCGGCGTCGAGGAGTTCATGGCTCCAGTCCAGCGCCGCGTACAGGGTGCGATGCCGCTCGGGAGCGGGGACCGGGGTCTGAGCGAGGATGTGGAGGCCGTCGGCGAGCCGCGCCTCGATGTCCGGGACGGTGAGCATGCGGGTGCGGCCGACGGCCAGTTCGACGGCCAGCGGCAGGCAGTCCAGCCGACGGCACACCGCCGCCGCGCTCGCCCGTGTGGCGTCGTCCCACCCCAGGTCCGGCGTGGCCGAGGTCATCCGGACCCGGAACAGCTCGACCGCCTCGCCGAGCGCCAACGGGCGCAGCGGGAAGACCGTTTCGCCGGGCACGGCCAGCGCTTCCCTGCTCGTGGCCAGCACGGTCAGGGCGGAGCAGCCGCGCATCAGGGTGTCGACGGTGTGGGCCGCGCCCTCGCGTACGTGTTCGCACGTGTCGACCACAAGGAGCATCCGTTTTTCGGCCAGGGCGGCCTGCAGTCGCGCGAGTCGAGGGATCCGGTCGGGCGAATCCGGGATGCCGAGCGCCTCGGCGAACGCGGCGATCAGCTGGTCGGGGCCGGCACCGGCGGGAAGTGAGGCGAGTTCCACCAGGCAGATGCCGTCCGGGAATTCCTCGCGCAGACCGTCCGCCGTCTGGAGGGCGATCCGGGTCTTGCCCACGCCGCCCGGACCGACCACGGTCACCAGGCGATTCTGCCGCACCGCTGCCGTGATGGTCCCGAGGTCCGCGCGCCGTCCGACGAACGCGTCGAGCGGCGGGACGAGTCCGCCCGTCCCGACCGCCTCACCGGTGCTCCGGGGCCCTGACCCGGGACCCACCGGGCTCGGGGCGTTCCGGGGCTCCGGCGGCGGCGTGGCGGCGAGCCCCCTTCGCGGGGCGTTCAGCACGAGCGTGTCCTGGGCCAGCAGAGCGGCGTGCAGTGCGCGCAAGGGAGGGGAAGGACTCACCCCCAGTGCGTCGCGGAGCACTCCCCGCGTGGCGTTGAAAACCTCGAGCGCCTCGGCCTGTTGGCCCGCTCCGTAGAGGGCCCGCATCAGCAGTCCGCGCAGACTCTCGCGCAGCGGGTGCTCGGCGACCAGGGCCTTCAGCTCGGGCACCAGGGCGACGTGCTGCCCCTGGGCCAGCCGCGCCTCCGCGAGATGCTCGGATGCCACGAGGCGCAGTTCTTGTAATCGCGCCCGCTCACCGGCGATGGCCACGGAGTCGCCCGCGCCCTCCAGCGCCGGGCCCCGCCACAGCCGAAGTGCCTCCTGAAGCACCACCGCCGCGTCGCCCGGGCGCCCTTGGTCGAGGTGGTCGTTGCCCTCGGCGGCGAGCCGTGCGAAGCGGGTCGCGTCGAGCATGTCCGCCGAGAGCCCCATCCGGTATCCGAGGCCCTTCCGCGTCTGCAGCAGGCCGCTGTCCCGGCCCAGCAGACCACGCAGCTTGGCTATATGCAGGTGCAAAGCGTTGACCGGATCCTTGACGGGCCGGCCGGCCCATAACTCCTCGATCAGAAAATCCCGTTTCACCACCGTGGGCGCGTGGACGAGCAGCAGTGCCAGCAGAGTCGACAACCGGGCACCCCGAAGGGGGAGGGAGGCACCGTGCTGCATCAGCATCTGTACCGGTCCCAGGACCTGGAAGAACATACGAACAGTATCCAGAGCGTTACTCTTCAGAGCGATCGGCTCTCGTCAGCGATGCCGTAGTTGCGTCCCATACGTCCCCAAAATACTAGTCAACTTTTTAGGACGACAGAGCGGGCACAGACCGCGGCGGCGGCGGGACAGGTGCACCACAGGGCCACGACAGAACCGTTTGCTGGAATCGCTGCACAGTCCAGCCAACCGCCAGATTCAGGCAGGGGAGGGTCCCATGGACACGTCGTGGAGCTCCGGTCGGCCACCGCGCCCGCAGGACCGCCGATGACCGCTGCGGTGCCGCCCCGCGTGGAGGCGGCCGGGAGCGCGGGATGGGTACGCCAGGTGCTCGCCACCCGCTGGGGACCGCGGTGGTCCGGTGTCCCGGTGCGGCCGCTCTCGGCCGGTGACACCGCGCCGCTCAGTCACACCGCTGGCCTGTGGTACGTGGAGCGCCCCGAGGCAGGCTACGTACTGAAGGTGCAGCTGAATCCCGACGCCGCACGGGAGCCGCGGTTCTATCCGCTCAAGGAAGAGGTCCTCACGCACTGCCGCAGCCACGGGGTGCCCGCCCCGGTGGCCGTGGCGGCCTCGGACGGCGCCACCAGCGTCTGGCACGACGGGCTGGTGTGCGAACTCGCTCCGCTTGCGCCGGGCGCCGCGTCCGGCGAGCTCACGCTCGCCCGGGCCGCCGCCGTCGTACGCACCGGGCTCGGGCTGCGCCGCGCCCTGGACCGGCCGCCGGCCGGGGTGGCGGACGCGCTCGCCCCGATCCGGCTGCCCCGGCTGGTCGACGAGGAACACTGGCCGTCCGCCCTGCGGGACGCCGAGGAGCGGCTGCTGCCCCTCGCGGAGCGGCGCGGCGACAGCTGGGGCCGGGCCGCCGCCTCGGCGCTGCGCGGTGTCGTCGCGTCGGGTCGGCTGCTGCGAGAGGCCGGACCGGCCGCGGCGGGCGAACAGCCCGTCAGGCCCGCGGTGGTGCACGGCGATCTGCATTACCACCACTTCCTGTTCTCCCCCACGGGCGACGGTGCGGGCGAAGGCGGTGGCCCTGACGTCGTAGCCGTGCTGGACTTCGACAATCTGCACGTCGGCGACCGGTTGCTGGACCTCGCCTGGCTGGCCGAGATGGCGGGGCGGGTGGCCGGCGAGACCGACCGCCGCCGCTCCCTCGCCGCGTTCCGGGAGGCGGCGACGGCCCCCGGCCTGCTCGCGCCGGGCGAGGAGCGGCTGTTGATGCCGCTCCTGATGGCCCACTCGCTGCCGGTGATCGTCGACATCGCCAAGGACATCCTGCTCAGGGACATCCTCAGCCCGGTGTGGACCGAGTACTTCGACCTGCTCGCACCGTCGCGCAGGCTGCGGATCCACCAGTCCCTCGTCTCTCCCCTCCCGCGCTGAGCGCGTCGGCGCACCCCCTCACAGAGAGAGATCCCTCATGTCTGTCCAAGAGTCCACGCTGTCGTCGTGGCCGACCGACCTGTCCGCCTACTGCTTCGAGGTCCCGCACTCCGAGGACGCGGTGCTCTTCACCTCCGGCAAGGGAATCCGGCTGCAGGACGCCGGTGGCCGCAGCTATCTGGACGGCCTGTCGGGCGTGTTCGTCACCTGCTTCGGCTACGACTGCGAGCCCATCACGCGGGCGGTGGAGGACCAGCTGCGGACGCTCCCCTTCAATCCGCCCCTGCACGGCACGAATCACGCCGCGCTGGAGCTGGCCCGGGGCCTGGTCGACCTGGCGCCGCCCGGCATCACGGCGGCCAAGCTGGTCAACGGCGGTTCGGAGAGCGTCGAGGCGGCGGTCCGGCTGGCCCGGCTCTACCACCGTACGCACGGCAATCCCGACAAGATCAAGGTGCTCAGCCACTACCACGGGTACCACGGCGCCACCTTCGGCTCGCTGTCGCTGACCGGGCGCCCCGATGTCGGGCGCTTCGGCCCGGGCCTGGGCGGCTTCCTCCACGTCTGGCCGCCGGACTGCCTGGAGTCCTTCTGGGGCGTGCCGCCCGAGGAGTCGGGAGCGCTGGCCGCGTCGATCATCGAGCGGACGATCGAGGCCGAGGGCCCGGATTCGGTGGCCGCCCTGGTCATCGAGCCGGTCATCCATCTGCGCGGCATGGCCATCCCGTCGGCCGACTACCTCACGCGGCTCCGGGAGATCTGTGACCGGCACAACGTGCTGCTCGTCTTCGACGAGATCGTGACCGGATTCGGCCGCACCGGCAGGCCGTTCGCCGCCCAGACCTTCGGCGTCACCCCTGACATCATGTGCGTCGGCAAGGGCATATCCGGCGGTTACGCCCCGCTGGCCGCGGTGCTGATGGCCGAGCGGGTCGCCGCGGTCCTCGGCGACTCCGGCGGTCCGCTGGCGTTCGCCCCCTCGCACACGTACGCGGCCAACCCCATGGCCTCGGCCGCGGGCCTGGCCGCGGTGAACCTCTTCCGGGACGGCGACTTCCCGGTGCGGATCGGCAAACTGGCGGAGTACATCGAACCGCGGCTGCGGGAGCTGATCGGCGGGCGCGGCACCGTGCGGTCGATCGGACTGCTGTACGGGGTCAAACTGCTGGAGGACGGCGGCGAACGGCCGATCGGCGAACGGTTCGCCCGGGCGTGCCTGCGGCGCGGCCTGATCATCCGCGGCCAGGACGACTGGTTCGTCATGGCTCCCGCCTTCGTGACGACCGAGACCGAGGCGGACGAGATGCTGCACGTCCTCGCCGCCGCCCTCGACGAGGTGTGCGGGAGCGGTCGATGACCGGGCTGAGCGGTCTCTTCGCCGAGCCGGGTCGGGCCGCGCTGCCCCGGCTGACCCCCGAGGAGAACGAGGTGGTGCGGCGCGAGCTGGCCGAGCTGGAAGCGGGCGATTACAGTGGCCCGCTACTCGACTCGCTGCGCAAGCTCGCGGCCGCCGTTCCCGAGCGGGTCCATGACGACAGCGCCCGGGTACTGCTGCGGATGCACGAGATCGCGGGCTCGGGGAACTACCAGAGCTGCCTGTCGTCCCTGCCTCTCGTACGCGCCTGCTTCGAGCTCGGACTCGTCTCCGCGGACTCCGACGAGGGCCAGGGCCCGGCCGAGCTGATCGTCGGCCGGGGACACATCGCGCCGAGCTTCTACGCCGAGCACTACGTCCGCGGCACCTTCCCGTTCACCCCGCTGGCCACCCTGCACCAGGGCGGACTGACCGGGGTGGTCCACCGGGACCTGGGCTTCCGCAACACCATGCGGTACAGCCTCGGCGTGGGCGTCGCGCAGGCGGTGAGTCTCGCCAGCGCGATGGCCGAGCGGGGCGACGACCGCAAGGTGGTCTGCCTGGCCGGCGACGGCGAGTTGCAGGAGGGCGTGGTCTTCGAATGCCTGCGCTTCGCCCACGACGCGGGTCTGACCAATCTGATCCTGGTCGTGGACGCCAACGACAAGGGCATCGAGCCGCTCCCGAGGCCGCTCAGCCGCGACTACCTGGGCGGCTATCTGCACCGCGTCGAGGAGGCCGACGGCCTGGACGCGAAGGCCGTCGCGGACTCGCTCGGCGAACTGCTGGCCGCGCCGGGGTCGGCGGCGCTGGTGTGCCGGACCCGCAAGGGCGACCACAGTTTCAAGCCGAAGCCGGCCGAGGGCCCGGCCGCACCGGCGAAGCCCGCCAAGGTGTCCTTCGCCGCGACCACCGGACGGATGCTGGCCGACCGCCAGGAGCGCACCGGCCGGGAACTCGCGGTGTTCACCGCCGACATGGCGAACCGCTTCGGGCTGCGCGGCAAGGTGCCGTACACCAACACCGGGCTCGCGGAGACACTCAGCCTCGGCCTGACCCTCGCGCTGCCCGAGCGGACGCTGAAGGTGGTCGCCACCGACGCGATGTACTACATGGACTCGCTCAGCATGCTCACCGAGGCGACCACCAGCGTGCGCAATCTGCTGGTGCTGGCCGGGCGCAGCTGGGGGGCCTGGGGCGGCGCGCACAACGCCGCGAACCTGCTCGGCCTGGTGATGAACACCCGCGTCTACGAGCCGGTGACCGAGGCGGAGTTCGACGCCTGCCTGGACCGGCTGGACCACAACCCGGACATCACGCACGTGCTCAGCACGGTCGACGCGAAGTTCGACCCGCCCGGGGCGGACTGCTCCGCCGACGTGGACGGCGGAGTGTGGATCACCCCGCCCGCCGCCGGTGACCTGGGGACCGCCCTGGTCACCTTCGGCTACGCGACCGTACTCGTCGCGGAGGCCAACCGGGACCTCGGCCTGCCGCATCTGCACTGCGCGGCGCTCGACCCCGAGCTCGACGCGGAGACCGTCGCGCGCTTGCGCGGCAGCGAACGGCTGCTGGCCATCGAGTACAACGGGGCGCACGGCGGCTTCGGCGAGCGGCTGCGCACGAAGTACCTGCTCCCGGCCGAGGTGCACGGCGTACGGCGGGACATCGCCAACCGCGTGCACGACAAGCAGCTCCGGCTGCACCGGATGAGCCCGGCGCAGCTGCGCGAACTGATCGGCGGAGGGCCGTCGGACGCGGACGGCGAGGACCGTCCCGGGGAGGAGGCCCGCCGTGCGGCTGCACGCGCATGACTACCGGGCGCCGGACACCTCGGGCATCGTCGACGGCGCAATCCTCATGCATCGTGAGGTGGCTGAACTGCTGGACGGCCACAGGAGCGTGGCCTGGCACGATCTGACCCGCGGCGCCGAGAGTGTCGCCTCGGCCTCGCCGGGCGAGGTGGTGTACGCCGGGGCAGGCCCGTACGCCTTCCTGTACCACCTGTGGCGGGAGCGTACGAAGGGCCGCTTCCGGATCGTCCGCGAGGTGCACACGGCGCTGTGGTCCGGCTACTGGGCGCAGGAGGAGCTGTGCGCGCCGCTGCTGCGCCCCGGTGACCTGGTGCTGTTCCCGACCGAGTACACGCGCCGGCTGTTCATCCGGCATCTGGCGTCGGTCACCGAGGACAACTCGGCGGTCGCCTACCCCATGCTCGACCGGCTCCCCCGGCTTCCCCGGGCCCGCATACCGGCGCCCGACGAGCCGCTGCGCATCGGCTATCTCGGCGCTCTGTCACTGGCGAAGAACTTCGACCAGGTGCTGTCGGTCTTCGCCCGCTGCCACCGGGCGAGCGGGGGGCGCGTCAGTCTGCTGTGCGCGGGCAAGCCGAACCATCCCCGCTGGGAGACCGGTTCGGTGCTGGCGGAGCTGGGTCGGCAGGGGGTCGAGCCGGATGCCGTCCGGGTGCTCGGCGTCCTGGGGCAGAACGAACTCGCCGGGTTCTTCTCGGAGATAGACGTGCTGCTGTTCCCGAGCACGGCGTCGCGGGAGACGCTCGGCCGGGTGGTGCTGGAGGCGCTCGCCCACGGGATTCCGGTACTGGGCGCCGATATCGGCCCGGCCGTCGAACTGCTGCCCGCGCGCAATCTGGTGCCGACGGTGCTCGACACCACGACCGCGTTCTCCATGGGCAGGGTCGAGGCGCTCGGCTGGGTCGACGAGGACGCGCTCGTGGACAAGCTGTGCGGCCGCGACTTCGAACCCGCGGACGTGACTGCCGAGTCGCCGTACCAGGACCGGACGTTCCTGCGGGCGCTGTCCGGCGACGCGGTGCGACAGGAGATCCCCCACGACGCCCGGCTGACCGGTCGGCTGACGGTGGAGCGGCGGACGGGCGTCGACCTGGACCGGGCGCTCGCACGGTCCGAGCAGATCTTCACCGACTTCTTCCGGCACCGGGACGACGGCCTGCTGTCCGCGGTGGACGCCCTGCCGGCGGAGTCGGCCCAGGACCGGCGGCAGCTGCGGCGGCTGGTCACCGAAGGAAGCCGCAATCTCGCGGACTACCGGGCTTTCCCCCGGCTCCTGGACGCCCTGGTGCTGCCCCCGCTCGGCTACGGCCTGACGCCGGAGCCCGTAAGCGCAACGCATGGGAAGGACATGACGGCATGACGACGACGGAATCCGGGACCGGGACCGCTACGGGGACGGGGACGGGGACGGGGACGGGGACGGGGCTCGCCGGGAAGGTGGCGCTGGTCATCGGCGGTGGCCGGGGCATCGGCGCCGCCGCGGTGGAGGCGCTGGCCCGGCAGGACGCGACCGTGGTGGTGGCCGACACCGACCGGCTGCCCTCGGCGTTCAACCACTACCGGTCCACCCGGGTGAGCGGCTTCGCCGACGCCCAGAAGCTGGCGGCCCGGCTGAGCGAGGCGGGGCTGCGGGTGACCGCGGCGGAGGTCGATGCCACCGACGAGGCCGCGGTGCGCGAGCTGTACGGGTCGCTGGCAGCCGGGCCGGGACGGCTCGACGTGGTCGTCAACGCCTTCGGGGTGACCCATGTCAGCCCGGTGGAGCAGATGGAGCTCACGGAGTTCCAGCAGGTGGTGTCCGGGAATCTGGACGGCGTCTTCCTGTCCTCCAAGCACGCCGTGCCGCTGCTGCGCGACTCCGGCGGCGGGGCGATCATCAACTTCTCCTCGGTGTCGGGGCGCAGCGGCTTCGCCAAGGTGGCGCACTACTGCGCCGCGAAGTTCGGGGTGATCGGCTTCTCCTCCTCGCTCGCCCTGGAGGTGGCCCGCGACGGCATCCGGGTCAACGCGATCTGCCCCGGGATGATCCGGACCAATATGTGGAGCTATCTGCTGTCGGCGTTCGTCCGGCCCGGCGAGACCGAGGACGAGTGCTGGGAGCGGATGCGCACCATGATTCCCCAGCGGGAGTTCCAGACGCCCGAGGACATCGCGGAGCTGGTGGTCTTCCTGGCCACGGCGAAGAAGGTCACCGGCCAGGCGATCAGCGTCGACGGCGGGATGACGGCATGACGGCGACGCAGCCCACGGGCGCCGCGCCGCCGGAGGTCCTGTTCGGCTTCGACGAGGGCTGGAGCTGGTCGGCCGAGCCGCTCTCCTGCTCGCGTACCGGCGGATCGCTGGAGATCACCGCGCCGGGAGGGGCCGATCTGTTCGCCATGCCCGGCGCCCACGAGGCGAGCGGACTGCCGCTGCTCCAGCGCACGGTCCGGGGAGACTTCACCGCCTGGACCCGGATCTCGGTCGACGGCGCCAGGTTCGGCGACGCGGGCGGGATCGCCCTGCACGGCCCCGAGGGCTGGCTCAAGGTCTGCGTGGAGCGGGTCAAGGCGGGTGGCTGGGCGGTGGTCACCGTGCTGTCCCGGCCGGTGTCCGACGAGGCGCTGGGGCCGGCGCTGGCCGGTCCCGAGGCGGAGCTGCTGGTGACCCGCGAGGGGCCCCGGCAGGCGGTGTTCTTCCGTGAGGCGCCCGAGGACGACTGGCGTTTCGTACGGACGTTCTTCGGCTTCTCGGAGCCGGAGCTGCGGCTGGGGCTCTTCGCCCAGGCTCCGTTCACCCCGTCCGCCTCGGCCGTCTTCGCCCCGGTCGGGTTCCGCGCCACAGCCCTGCCCGACCGGAGGTGACCATGCCGGTGCCGCCCGCCGCACCCGCCCGGGGTCTCGTCGTGGCCCCTCTGGTGCTGTCCTTGCTGCTGGGCGTGGTCACCGCGGCGCTGGGAGCGGCGTTGCCGCTGCTCAGGCCCGCGTACGGGCTGCCCGATGGGGGCGGGGCCGAGCTGGTCGGGCTGTACAACCTGGGTGCGCTCGCCGGGGTCGCCGCGTGCGGTCTCGGCGGCCGTACCGGCGCCGGGGGGTCCACCACCGGGCGCCCGGTCCTCGCCCTGCTGGCCGCGTTCGCGGGCGGCTGCGCGGGGATGGCGCTCGCGCCCACCTGGTGGCTGCTGAACGCGTGCGCCACCGCGACGGGCTTCGGCTTCGGCGGGCTGCTGCTGTACCTGAACGCCTTCTTCGGCCGCTTCCCGGGGCGGCGCGGGCTGCTGCTGATGAATCTGCTGCACGCGTGCTTCGGCGCGGGCGCCACCGTGGGACCGCTGCTGGTGGGGCGGTTCGGTGAGGTGTCGTGGCTGCTGCTGGTGACGGCGGGGCTGACGGCGCCGCTCCTCTGGCCGGCCCGACGCCTCGGCACGGCGGGCCCCGGCACCCCGCCAACGGCCGATACCGGCACCGACGCCCCGGCCTGGCGCCGGAGCCTGCCCCCGCTGGCCGTGTTCGCGGCCGTGGCCTTCCTGTACGCGGGCGTGGAGGCCGGTATCGGCGCGCTGGAGTCCACCCACCTGGAGGCCGCGGGCCGTTCCGCCGAGGAGGCCGCCGGGCTCACCGCGCTGTTCTGGGCGGGCCTCACCGCCGGCCGGGTGGTGCTGCCGCCCGTGACGCACCGGCTGGGCCACCCGCGGCTGGTCCTGCTCTGCCTGCTCGCCGCCACCGGCCTGCTCCTCACCACGCTCGACGGCCGCTGGGCACCGGCGGGTTACGGGCTGGCCGGGTTCGCGCTGGGCACGGTCTTCCCGACCGTCCTCGTCTGGGCCACCGCCGCCCTGCCGCTCCCACCGGAACGCGTCAGCGCCGTACTGCTGCTGACCAACCTGATCGGCAGCGCGGCCCTGCCGCCCCTGCTGGGCCTGTTCGCCGCAGCGGCCCGGGCAGCCGTGTCGATTCCGCTGTCGATCGCCGCTCTCACCCTGTCGTGCGGCCTGGCCGTCACGGCCGCCGTCGCCCTGGCCCGGCGGGCGGAACCGACCGCCGCCCGCCCGCACCCCGACGACCGACCCGACCAGAAGGTAAGGACATGACCTCACCCCAGCCCGTCACCGAGTTGTTCTGGGCGTACTGGAAGACCAAGACGATGCTCAGCGCCATCGAGCTGGGCGTCTTCACCGAGCTGGCCAAGGAGCCGCTGCGCGGAGACGAGCTGGCCGGCCGGCTCGGTCTCGGCCCCGGCGCCGTCGGCGACTTCCTGGACGCTCTGGTGGCGCTCGACCTGCTGGACCGTACCGGCGATGTCTACGCCAACACCCCCGCGGCCGACGAATACCTGGACGCGGGCAAGCCCGCCACCTATCTCGGTGACAGCTACCTGGCCCAGTGCGCGGGCCTGGCCGATGACCTGACGGGGGTGCTTCGGACCGGCGAGGCGCTGCGCGGAGCCCGTACCGGCCGCGACTTCTACGCCGACATGTACGCGACGTCGCACTCGGTCCGCGCCTTCCAGCGGGACATGACGGCGCTGAGCATCGGCTCGGCGCGGGTGATCGCGGAGAGCTTCCCCTGGGACAGCTACCGCTCGCTCGCCGACATCGGCACGTCCGAGGGCGCGCTGCCCGGCCGGATCCTGCTGAGCCACCCGCATCTGACCGCGGTCGGCTTCGACCTGCCGCAGGCCCGCGAGGGGTTCGAGGAGTACACCGGCGCGCTCGGCCTCGCCGACCGGATGAGCTTCAGGCCAGGCGACTTCTTCCGCGACGAACTGCCCTCGGCCGACGTGCTGGTGTTCGGGCACGTCCTGCACAACTGGGGGCTGGAGGAGAAGCGGCTGCTGCTGGACAAGGCGTACCGGACGCTGCCGGAGGGCGGGGCCGTGCTGATCTACGAGACGCTGATCGACGGCGACCGGCGGAGCAACGCGGTCGGGCTGATCCTCAGCCTCATGATGCACCTGGAGGTCCCCGGCGGCTTCGACTACACCGGTCCCCAGTGCCAGGAATGGCTGCGTGAGGCGGGCTTCCGGGAGACCCGCGTGGAACACCTGGACGGTCCGGAATCCATGATCGTCGGATTCAAGTGAGCGGGGCGGGCAGGCAGCCGGCGACGGCCGCCGCGAGCGACCTCGTCATGTTCTGGAACCTGTACGAGGCCGGGATCGACCGGCTGGGAGGCCGGGACGAACGCTGGCTGCTGCAGCGGGACATCGTCGCGGAACACCGGCCCCGGGTGCTGATGACCACCGAGGGGTGGGGCTGGGACCGGGACGGGGGGCGGTTCTTCGAGGACGCCAAGGCCGGGTTCGGCATGGACGGCGCGCTGTTCACCGCGAAGACCGGCTGCCATCTGGCGATCTTCTGGCAGCGGGACATCGCACCGGTGGAGACCGAGCGGACACCGCACGACCTCGCCCCGTGGCACGGCCACGGCAGCGTCACGCTGCGGCTGCCCGGGTGGTCGCACGAGCTGCGGTTCGTCGTGGCTCATCTGGACCCGTTCAGCCCCACGAACCGGCGGATCGAGTCCGACCGGCTGCGCCAGTACGCGAACCCCGCAGCGCCGGCCCCCACGGTCCTGGCCATGGACGCGAACTCCCTCCCGCCGGACGATCCGGAGCCGGACTGGACGACCGTGCCCCGCCACCGCCGGGACGACCACCGGTGGCCCGGCGAGAAGCACGCCGACCGCGCTCCGCTGCGGCGGCTGCTGGGCGAGGCCGAGGATCCGCTGTTCGTCGACGCGGGAGCCCATGCGCGGGATCGCTCGCCGACCTTCGGGCACCACCCGCCGGGCCAGGCGCCGCGCCGCATCGACGTGTTCCTGCTGTCGCCGGTCCTGACCGGGGCGCTGGCCTCGTACCAGGCGGTGGACGACCCCCGGCTGCTCCCGCACGACGGACGGCCGGGCGCCTCCGACCACCGGCCGATCGCCCTCCGGCTCCGCCCCCGGTAACCGTCCCCCGGAAAGGTCTCCCAATGGACGACGACATGGAAACGACCGACGAGCGGGGGCGACTGGCCGCGCTCAAGGCCCGGATGGCCGGCGGGCTGCCGTACGTCTCCACGGAGCCGGCGCTCATGCCTTACCGGGAGCGTTGTGCCCGGCTCCTGGACGCGTTCAACGCGACCGCGCTCACCGACGACCAGGCCCGGCAGCCGATTCTTCACGAGCTGCTCGGCCGGGTCGGGCCCGGTGGCTGGGTGATGCCCCGGTTCCTGTGCGAATTCGGCTTCTTCATCGAGCTGGGCGCCGAGACCAGGATCAACTTCGACGCCGTGCTCCTGGACTGCGCGCCGATCGTGCTGGGTTCGCGCGTCTGGCTGGCGCCGAGGTGCCAGCTCTACACCGCCGACCACGACCTCGACCCGCGGCGGCGGAGCGCCATGTGGGAGCGGGCCCGGCCGATCACCATCGGGGACGACGTGTGGCTCGGCGGCGGGGTGATCGTGCTGCCGGGGGTGACCATCGGCGAACGGACCGTCGTGGGCGCCGGAAGCGTGGTCACGAAGGACCTGCCGGCCGACGTGGTCGCGGCGGGCAACCCCGCCCGCGTGATCCGCGAGGTGCCGCGGCCACAGCCGTGAACCCGCTCCCCCGCCCCTGACGTACCCAAGGAAGGTTCCTGATGGACCCAGCGATCCAGGCCGTCGTCTTCGACCACGACGGAGTGCTGGTCGACTCGATCCGCCCCCACTTCCTCGCCTGCTCCGCCTTGTTCCGGGAGCACGGCGCGGAACTCCCCCGGGAGCGGTGGGCGCGGGAGGTCTGCGGCAGCCCCGACGCGCACCCCCTGCTGTTCGCCATGCTGCGGGCCTCCGCCGGGGCCGCCACCCGTACCGACGCCCAGCTCCAGGACCGGCTGGACACGCTGTGGGCCGAGCACTTCACCCCCGAGAACGTGCGGTTGATGCCGGGAGTCCGCGAACTGCTCGCCGCGTTGCGGGCCGTGGGCCTGCCGCTCGCGGTCGCCTCGGCGGCGGACGAGGGCTGGGTGCGGCGCTGGCTGCGCCACTACGGACTGGACGGCAGCTTCGCGACGGTCGTCACCGGTGACCAGGTACCGCGGCGGAAGCCCGACCCCGCCGTGTACCTGGAGACGGCCGCGCGGCTTTCGGTGGCGCCGCGGCGCTGCCTCGTGTTCGAGGACTCGGTGAGCGGGGTCGCGGCGGCCCGGGCGGCGGGCATGACGGTGCTGGCCGTTCCCACCCCGCTGACGAGTGCGTGCGACTACTCGCTCGCCCACCGTGTCCTGCCCGATCTGACCGTGGTGGACGTGGCGGAGCTGTCCCTCGCGGATCCGGCCCGGGCGGGGCAGCCGTGACGGCAGATACGGCGCGGCCCGCGCGTACCGTACGGTCCGTGCCCCAGGACCGGGCCTGGTGGCGGAGCGCGGTGATCTACGAGATCTACCCGCGCAGCTTCGCCGACGGCAACGGTGACGGCACGGGCGACCTCGCCGGGGTCCGGGCCCGGCTGCCGTATCTGGCACGGCTCGGCGTCGACGCCCTGTGGTTCACGCCGTGGTACCCCTCGCCCATGGCCGACGGCGGCTACGACGTCGTGGACTACCACGGTGTCGACCCGCTGTTCGGCACCCTCGACGAGGCCGAGCGGCTCATCGCCGAAGCCCTCGAACTCGGCATCCGTACGGTCGTGGACATCGTGCCGAATCACGTCTCCAGCGCCCATCCGTGGTTCCGCGCGGCGCTCGCCGCGCCTCCCGGCTCCGCGGAGCGCGCGCTGTTCCACTTCCGTCCCGGGCGCGGCCCGTCAGGTCAGGAGCCGCCCAACAACTGGCGTTCGGAGTTCGGCGGCCCGGCCTGGACGCGGACCGCCGGACCGGACGGAACGCCCGGCGAGTGGTTTCTGCACCTGTTCTCCCCCGACCAGCCCGACCTCAACTGGGACCACCCCCGGGTGCGCGACGCCCACGAGGAGGTACTGCGGTTCTGGCTGGACCGCGGGGTCGCAGGGCTACGCGTGGACTCCGCGACCCTGCTCGCCAAGGACCCGGCCCTGCCCGACCTCGCCGACCCCGGCCTCGCCCCGGAGGACCCCTCGCACCCGTACGCCGACCGCGAGGAACTCCACGGCCTCTACCGCTCCTGGCGGCGGATCACCGACTCCTATCCCGGCGACCGCGCGCTCATCGGCGAGATGTGGCTGCACGAACCAGGGCGCTTCGCCCGCTATCTGCGCCCCGACGAGCTGCACACCGCCTTCAACCTCGACTTCCTGCGCAGCCCCTGGGACGCCGGGCAGCTGCGCCGTTGCGTCGACGCCACGCTCGCCGCGCACGGCGGTGCCCCCGCCTGCTGGGTGCTGTGCAATCACGACGTGACGCGCACCGTCACCCGCTACGGCCGGACCGGCACCGGCTTCGACTTCGCCGCCAAGGCCCACGGCACGCCGACGGATCTCGCCCTGGGGACCCGCCGCGCCAGGGCCGCCGCGCTGCTCACCCTCGCCCTGCCGGGATCCGTCTACCTCTACCAGGGTGAGGAGCTGGGCCTGCCGGAGGTCGAGGACATTCCGGCGGACCGCCTGCGCGATCCGATGCACTTCCGCTCGGGCGGCGAGGATCCGGGGCGCGACGGGTGCCGGGTGCCGCTGCCGTGGAGCGGTGCCGCCCCGCCGTACGGCTTCACGGGAGAGGACGCCGAGCCGTGGCTGCCGCAGCCGAAGGGGTGGGCGGAGCTCACCGTCGAGGCGCAGGAGGGCGCGGCCGGATCGACGCTGGAGCTGTACCGGGAGGCGCTGCGCCTGCGGCGGGCGCTGCCCGCGCTGCACGGCGCGCCGCTGGAGTGGCTGCCCGGCGGCCCCGGCGTGCTCGCCTTCCGGCGCGGTGACGTGGTGTGCGTGGTGAACCTCTCGGACCGCGCAGTCCCGCTGCCCGAGGGCCACACCGTCCTGCTGACCAGCGAGCCGGGACCGCCGGGCGGCGCCGCGCTCGCTCCGGACGCGGCGGCGTGGACGGTGCGGGACGGGAAGGGCGGCGGACATGCGTAGCGCGGCAGTGATCGGAACCGGCCTCATCGGCACCTCGGTGGCGCTCGCCCTCACCGGCCAGGGGGTAACCACCTACCTCCTGGACCGCGATCCGGAGGCGGCCAGGACCGCCGCGGCCCTGGGCGCCGGCCTCGCCGCCACCCCGCGCGCCCCGGTCGACCTGGCGGTCGTCGCGGTGCCGCCCGCGCATACGGCGTCGGTGCTCAAGGAGCATCAGCACCGCATGCTGGCGCGCTTCTTCACCGACGTGGCCAGCGTCAAGACGCGCCCCCTGATGGACGCCGCGTCGGCCGGCTGCGACCTGACGGCTTACGTCGGCGGACACCCCATGGCGGGGCGGGAGTTGTCGGGCCCGCTGGCCGCCCGCGCGGACCTCTTCCAAGGCCGTACGTGGGTGCTCACCCCGTCCGCGTTCTCCCGCGCCGAGGCCCTGCACCACGCCACCGAGCTGATCGAGCTGTGCGGCGGCCGGCCGGTGATCATGGGGCACGCCGAGCACGACCGGGCGGTCGCCCTGACCTCGCATGCCCCCCACATGGTGGCGAGCCTGCTGGCCGGCCGGCTGCTCGGCGCCGAGACGGCACAGCTGCGGCTGGTGGGCAAGGGGCTGCGGGACGCGACGCGCATCGCGGCGGGAGACGCCGGGCTGTGGGCCGACATCATCGGCTCGAACGCGGGCCCCGTCGAGCAGGTACTGGCCGAACTGGCCGAGGAGCTCGGCGCGGTCGTCGCGGCGCTGCGCGAGCTGGACGACTCCGCCGCGCGTCCCCGCGGGAAGGCGGCGGCGGAACTTCTGGCGGCGCTCGCACGGGGTGAGGAAGGACGGTCGCGGATCGTCGCCGCGGAGCGGCCGGCCGACGCGGCGCGGGCCGCCCGCTGAACACTGCCGAACCGGCACACCACGAGAAGGGAGCCAGGATGGACGACGAGATCGTGTTCATCGTCGGAGACCGCTTGGCCGGGGGGCCGCCACGGGCGGGTCTCACGTCGTTGTCCAGGCTCGTAGCGGACTTGAGAGCGGGGCGGCTGAGGGATCCGCTGCCGGTGCTCGTCCCGGGACAGGGCATCGAACGGCACGAGATGGACCTCATCCGGGCGGAGCTGAAGCGTTGCCGGCTGCCCGGGACCGCACTGTGGGACGCGGTCCCGCCGGAGCTCGCCGGCCGCGGTGAAGTCCACAAGCACCGTCAGGAGAACGTCCTGATCGCCGGTCTGCGGCGGGTCGGCGACACCCACTACCGGGCCGCGCTGCGCCTGTCGAACACGCACGAGATGGTGCTCGACCACACCACCGGCACCCATGTCACGGGAATGGTGGTGACGGAGGCCGTCCGGCAGATGTCGCTGGCCGTCGCCGAACGGTATCTGCTGAAGCCGGGTCAGCCCGTTCAGCGGTTCCTCATCAACTCCCTTCAGGTGTCGTTCTCCCGCTTCCTGCTCCCGCTGGACGCCGAGATCGACTATCACCTCGACGAGGCCGTGTGGAAGCGGCCGGACGTGCTGCGCTACCGCGGGCAGTGCGACGTCCTGCAGGCGGGCGTCACGACCGCGTCCGGTTCCATGGACCTGTCGGCCTACGAGGAGGGCGCGGCCGAGCGGATCGAGGAGACCCAGCGCGAAGCCGCCGTCCAGCGGCTGGCCGATCGCCATCAGGCCGCCCGGTCGCCGGAATCGTCCGAGCACCGCGTCCCGTGACCCGTGACCCGGCCAGGAGGCCGACCATGACATGGCTTCTGCGGAGATTTCCGCTGTTCGTGCTCACCGTGTCCGTCATGGCCACGGCGGTGGCCACCGTCCGTGAGGCGGCCGGCTGGTCCGACCCGGCGCACCGGGTCGGATGCGTCCTCGCGGCGTCGTACCTGCTGTGGCTGCTGCTGGAGAGCTGGACGACGGTGCGCAGTTCGCGGGCGACCGAGGCGACGACCGACCGCGGCACGGTCTACGCGTACGGCGCGGCGCGGGCCGCCACCGTGGCGACCGCGTGCCTGGTGCCGACGGACTGGTCCGGGTACCGGCCGTGGATGCCCGTCCTGCCGGTGGCCTTCGTCTGCGCCGTCGCCCTGCGACTGGCGGCGGTCCGCGCCCTCGGGCGGTTCTACTCGCACCGGGTGCGGGCTCTCGGCGACCACCGGATCGTGGACACCGGCCCGTACCGCCTGGTGCGGCATCCCGCGTACGTCGGCATGGCGGCCGCGCACCTCGCCTTCGTCGGCTACTTCCTCAACCCCGCGAGCGCCGCCGCGCTGGTGGTCCTGCTGCTGCCGGCCATCGTGGTGCGCGTCCTGGTCGAGGAACGGATGCTGTTCGCCCTGCCCGGCTACTCCGACTTCGCGGCGTCCCGGCGCCGCCTCATCCCCTGGGTGTGGTGACATCGACATGACCATCGAGAACCTCCTGCGGGCCGTCCGCCCCGCCGGGCGCCGGGTCCCGGTACTGCGCGGGAGAGCGCTGCTGGACGAGGCGGAGGTGGGCCCGAAGTTCGCCCGCCAGGCCCGGATGGCCTCGGCCGGACTGCCCGTGCCCCACTTCTTCTGCCTGCCCGCGAGTCTGTTCACCCGCACCCTGGCACCCGTACGCCCGCGGCTCCTGGCGATCCTGCGGCGGCTGGACCACGCCGACCCCGACCGGCTGGCCGAGCAGTCCGACGCCCTGCGCCGCCTGGTCCTCGACGTGCCGGTCCCCCTGCCGGTGGCGCGCGCCGTCCACCGGGCGTACGACGAGGTGTTCGGCCCGCACGCCGTGGTGTCGGTGCGGTCCTCGATGGTGGGGCCGCGTGGGCGGGCCTCCGAAGACTCGGCCGAGGACGCCTTCGCGGGCATCGGCGAAAGCTTTCTGTACGTCACCCGGGATCAGGTGCTGGAGCGGGTGCGCGAGTGCTGGGCCTCCGGGTTCGGCACCCGGGCGCTGTTGTACCGGGCGGCGCGCTCCACCGCCGCCACGGAGGACTTCGCCGTCAGCGTGGGCGTCCAGCGCATGGTGTTCGGCCGCCGCTCCTTCGTCCTGTTCACGTGCGACCCGCTGACCGGGGCCCGGGACCGGGTGCTGGCGGCCGGGCTCGGCATCGGGGAGGGGGTCGTCCAGGAGAAGGTGCCGGTGGACCATCACTTCATCGACCGGCGCACGGGCGCGGTCCGCTCCGTCGTCGCGCACAAGTCCGAGCGCGTGGAGGAGGATCCCACGCGGCCGGGCAGCGGGCCCCGTCTGCTCCCGGTGCACGGCCGCGAGCGGGACGAACCGGCGCTCACCGACGGGCAGATCCGGCGCATCACTGAGCTCGGCGACCGCGTCGAGCGGCTCTTCGGCTGCCCGCAGGACATCGAGGGCACCCTCACCGAGGACGGCGCCCCGCACCTCCTCCAGGCCCGGCCGGTCGTCCTCGACCTGGGCGGGCAGCGGCTGTGGAGCAACGCGAACATCACCGAGAGCTATCCCGGCGTGACCACCGCCCTCACCTACTCCTTCGCCCAGCGCTTCTACCGTGAGGACTTCCGCGACTTCTACCGGCGGCTCGGGGTCTCCCCCGCCGTGCTGGCACGCCACGAGAACGACCTGAGGTCCATGCTCGGCCTGCTGAACGGACGGGTCTACTACTCGCTCAGCGCGTGGTACACGCTGCACCGGCTGTCCCCCACGTTCCCGCTGTGGCGCGCCAGTTTCGAGCGGATGATGGGCATGTCACCCTCCGTGACGGATGTGCGCCCCGACCGCCTCGCCACCTCTCCCGGCCGGCTGCCGGAAACCGCCGCGGCCCTGCTGCGCCTGGCCTGGCTGCGGGCCGTGCACGTCCCCGCCGCCCGGAGCTTCGACCGCTGGTGGCAGCAGACCATCGCGCGCCACCGCGTGGCCGCCAGGACCGCCGACCCGCTCCAACTGGCGCGGCTGATGCGGTCACTGTGGCGGGAGGCCGGGGAACGCTGGGGCCTCACCCTCGTCAACGACGTGCTGTTGCAGACCGCCGAGACCGCCGTCATGCGGCTCTTCTCCCGCTGGCTGCCCGGCGCCGACGCGGGTCTGCACAGCGATCTGCTGTGCGGGGGCGAGGAAAACCGCAGCGTCACCATCCTGATGTCCCTCGTGGATCTCGCCGAACGGATCAGGGCCACCCCCGGGCTGCTGGATGCCCTCGCCGACGAGGACCCCGGCAAGCCCCCCGAGGAACTGCTGCGCCGGATCGAGGACGGCGCGTTCGGCACGGACATCGCGGACCGGATGCGGGCACACGGGGCGGCCCACGGCGACCGGGGCCTGCAGGAGCTCAAGCTGGAGGTCCCGGTGCCGCGCGAACAGCCGTCCCAGCTGCTGCGGCTGGCCGGCGAGTACGCGCGCGGCGGCCTGACCCGCGAGCACCTGCGCGGCCGGGAGGCCGCGACCCGGCGGGCCGCCGAGGAGCGGCTGCGGACGCTGCTGGCGGGCCACCCCGTGCGGCGCTGGGTGCTGCGTTCCCTGCTCGCCCAGCAGCGCCGGTACATCAACATCCGGGAGGACACCCGCTACAGCCGCAGCGAGCTGTTCGGATTCGGCCGCCAGATATACCGCCGGCTGGGTACGGAACTCGCGGCGCGCGGTGCCCTGGAAGCGGCGGAGGACGTGGTCCACCTCACCGAGGAGGAGATCCTCGGCCACTTCGACGGGGGCGCGGTCACCGACGATCTGCGGGGGCTGGCACGGCTGCGCAAAGCCGAGCACCTGAGCCGTGCCGCCCTCGGTGTCGAACTCCCCGCGGACTTCGCCACGATGGGCCCGGTACGCGACGGGCTGCCCACTACGGAGCGGGACGCGCGGCCGGGCCCGCGGCTGCGCGGGCTGGGCTCCAGCGGCGGTGTCGTACGGGGCACCGCCCGTGTGGTCATCGACCCGCACCAGCGTGTCGACCCCACCGACGACCTGATCCTGGTGGCCCGGGAGACCGACCCCGGGTGGCTGTTCCTCATGCTCTCCGCGCGCGGCATCGTCGTCGAGCGCGGCACGCTGTTGTCCCACACCGCCATCAGCGGCCGGAAGTTCGGCATCCCCACCGTCGTCGCGCTGCCCGGCGCGACGAGAAGGATTCCGGACGGGGCACGCGTGGAGATGGACGGCGCGACCGGCACCGTGACGATCCTGGACGAGGTGGCGGAATGAGCGGCACGGTGCGGCGGCTGTACGCGTTCTTCGCCGAGCGCGCCCCCGCCCGCGTCTATGTGACGTACGCGGTGCTGTGGGTGCTCGCCCTGGAGGGTGCGCTGGCCCTGGTGGAGCCGGGCGACGCCCGCTGGCGGCTGGGGGCGCCCACACTCGCCGAGATCGGCACGGTGTGGCTGGCCCTGCTCTTCATCCGGGTCGTGGACGAGCAGAAGGACCTGGCGTACGACCGGGAGCACAATCCGGACAGGCCACTGCCGCGCGGCTCGATCACGGTACGCGAACTGCGACTCGCCATGGCGGTCATCGCGGCCGCGGGCATCGCACTCACCGTGTGGCGGTCGTCCCTGCTCACCGGCTGGCTGCTGCTGGATCTGGCGTACATCTGTTTCCTGGTCGGACTCGAACGCTGGTCGAGGTCGATCCGGGAAGGCATCTTCCGCAATCTGGCGGTGAGCTATCCCGTGCAGGCGCTGCTCAGCGTGCACGTGTGGCTCTCGTACCGGGACGCGACGGGCGCCGGCCCGCACTGGACCGCCGCCGTGCCGGTTCTGCTCTGCGCCTGTGTCTTCCTGCACTTCGAGTTCGCCCGCAAGACCAGCCACCAGCTCACGCCCGGCGCCACCCTCTACTCGAACGCGATCGGCACCCGGGGCTCCGTCGGGCTGACCGTGGGCTGCGCCCTGGCGGCGGCGGTGCTGGCGCTGCTCGTCGTCCGTCCGTGGCAGGTGCACGGTCCGGCGGCGGCCGCCGCGTGGCTGCCGCTGTCGGCGCTCGGCTGTGTCTGGGCGGGCGGCGAGCGGTTCGCGCTGGCCGACGCGCGGGGCGCGACGTGGCCGCGGGGACCGGCGATGGGCTTCCTCGCCTGGTTCTACGTCGGCCTGTTCGTGGCCGCGCTGAGCGTGGCGGCCCCGGGCCTGACCGTGTGACACCCCGCGCCCTGACCGCGTCGCACCACCGCCGTTCCGAGGATGAGGACCACCCCATGGCCGCGCCCGTACCCGTCCCGTCCACCCACCGCGAGGTGCGCCTGACCGCCCGTCCCGGGGGCAGACTGCGCCCTGACCGGTTCGAGGTCGCCGAGGTCCCGGTCCCGGTGCCCCGCCCTGGCCAGGTCCTCGTACGCAATCGGCTGACGCGGGTCGGCGCGGTGACCCGCACGCTCATGGAGAGCGCCGACGCCGTCCTCCCGATGTCCCCGTACGAACCGGGCCGGGCGCTGTGGGCCCCGGCGCTCGGCGAGGTGGTCACGGCCCCGGGCACCCGCCTCGGCCCCGGCGATCTCGTCAGACACCCGCTCGGCTGGCGGGAATACGCGGTGATCGAGGGGGACGACGCACGGCGCGTCGACCCGGCCCTGTGGCCCGACCCGGCCGCCTGCCTCTCACAGGGATTCGCGGGCTGGCTGGCAGTGGTACGCGCCGCCGGAGTACGGCCGGGCGAGACGGTGTTCGTCACCGGCGCGGCGGGCGGGGCGGGCTCCATCGCCGGACAGTTCGCCCGCGTGCGGGGAGCGGGACGGGTCATCGGGTCGACGGGGTCGCGGCGCAAGGCCGACTACCTCGTGGGGACGCTGGGTTTCGACGCGGCCGTCGTCAGGGGCGAGGCGCCGATCGAGGAGCAGCTGCGCGCGGCGGCCCCCGAGGGTATCGACGTGCTCGTCGACACGGTCGGCGGCGAGCAGCTCCGGGCCGCGTTGGCACTGGCCCGCCGAGGCGCGCGATGCGTCGTCATCGGCGCGCTGTCCGCGCAGGCCCGCGGCGGCACGACGGCCGGGGTGCCGATCGACACCCTGGCGCTGTTCTCCCGGGGCATCACCCTCCGCGGGCTCACCACCGCCGACCACCGCGACGCGGCGCCGCGCTGGGAGGAGCAGTTCAGCCGGGGCCTGCGCGCCGGTGTCCTCACCTTTCCGCACACCCGGCTGCGGGGGATCGAACGGGCACCGCGTGCCCTGGCTGAACTGCTGGACGGCCACCACATCGGTACGGTCCTCCTGGAGTCGTGACCGGAAGGACGACCTCGTCCTAGCCGAAGGCCCCACGGTCGAGAGACGATGGTGTCTCGGCCATGGGGCCGGTGTTCCGGCGTTTGTGTGCCGGGACCGCCGTGAGGAGGTCGGGGATGACCGGATCTGCCAAGGGAATGACGGCGTGCGCGGTGGGTGGTCTGGTGGCAGTGACGGCCTACACCGTGTCGCTGGGGAGCAATGGCTGGCTGTGGTTCGCCTGGGTGGTGCTCGCCCTGCTGACGCTGGGGACGCTGCTGGCCCGCTGAGCGGGACCTGACGTCATCCGCGCAGCCACCGCCACAGGGCGGTCCACCACGGGACGCGGGCGGGCGGCGGCGCGGTGGCGGCGGCGGTGGTCTCCGCGGGTAAGGCTTCTTCCCCGTCCGCCGGCGCCCAGCGGGTGGGGCGCAGCCGGGGCGTGAGCAGCATGCCGGAGGTGTTCTCCACCGGCTCGGTGTCGGGCCTGCGCGGCATGAACGCGACCGGCAGCGCGACCAGATGGCGGGAGATCCACGACGCCACCCAGTTCAGCTCGGACTCCGGTACGTCGAGCCGCACATCGGGCAGCCGCAGCAGCAGGGTGTCGATGGCGGTGTCGGCGATGGCGCGGCCGATGTCCTGGCCGGGGCATTCGTGCGGGCCGCCGCTGAACGACAGGTGTGAGCGGTTGCCGTACATGGGCGCGGCGAGGTCGGGGCGGATGGCGGGGTCGACGTTCCCGGCGGCGAGGCCGAGCAGCAGCATGTCCCCGGCCTTGATCTGCCGTCCGCCGAGTTCGGTGTCGCCGGTGGCCCAGCGGCCGGGGATCACGGTGAGCGGGGGTTCGTTCCACAGCACGTGCTCGATGGCGTCCGGCAGGGTCATATGGCCACCGGCCAGGGAGGCGCGGAAGCGCGGGTCGGTGAGGACCATGCGCAGCGTGTTGGCCATGAGGTTGGTGGTGGTCTCGTTGCCGGTGAGCAGCACGAGCCGCAGATGCTGGACGACCTCCTCCTCGGTCAGCTCGGAGGGGTGGCTCAGCAGCCAGGACGCGAGGTCCTCGGCGGGGTGGGCGCGTTTGCGCTCGACGAGCTGGCGCAGGGTGTCGGTGACGTAACTGTCGCTGCGCAGGGCCGTGTCGGAGCCCTTCATCAGGTCGCGGGTGGCCTCCACCAGCCGGGGGCCGTACTCGTCGGGCATGCCGAGCAGCTGGGTGAGGACGAGCATGGGCAGCCGCTGGGCGAAGCCGGTGACCAGTTCGGCCTGTCCGTCGGCGCAGAAGTCGTTGACCAGCTGATGGGTGAAGCGGGTGATGTGGCGGCGGATGCCGCGGCGGTCGACGCGGTTCATGCTGTCGGTGAGCGCGGCGCGCAGCCGCTCGTGCTCGTCGCCGTCGGCGAAGGTGCACATGGGCTGCCAGCCGACCACGGGGAGCAGCGGCGAGTCGTCCGGGATGCGGCCCTCCGCCCAGGCGCTCCAGTACCGGGAGTCGCGGGAGAAGCGGGACGGGGTGCGGGCGACCTCCAGGTTCTCGCGGTAGCCCAGCAGCAGCCAGGCCGGTACGTCACCGCCGAGCCGCACCGGGGCCACCGGTCCGTGTTCGGTGCGCAGCCGCTCGTACAGGCCCATCGGGTCCTTCTCGTTCTCGGATCCGAAGAGGTCCACCACACCGGCGAGGGGGCTCCGGGCGTGGGCGGGGCACTGGTCGGGAGGAGGGGTCACGGTGTCTCCGGGGTCACGGTGGTGAGGTGCTGCAGATGGCTCACGAGGGTGATGAGGGTGTCGCGGCTGGAGGCGCGGTCGCGGGCGTCGCAGTCGATGATGGGGACGGCGTCCGGCAGGTCGAGGGCCGCGCGCAGCTCGCCGACGGGGTGGACGGGCGCCCCGGGGAAGGCGTTGATGGCGACGACGAAGGGGACGCCCCGCTCCTCCAGCCGTCCCAGGACGTCGAAGCTGACCTCCAGGCGGCGGGTGTCGATGAGGACCACGGCCCCGAGCGCGCCCTCGAAGAGGCCGTTCCACAGGAACCAGAAGCGCTCCTGGCCCGGGGTGCCGAACAGGTAGAGCACCAGCTGTTCGTTGAGGCTGATCCGGCCGAAGTCCATGGCCACGGTGGTCTCGGTCTTGCGCTCGACCCCGGCGATGTCGTCGACGCCGACCCCGGCCTGGGTCATCGTCTCCTCGGTGGTCAGCGGGCGGATCTCGCTCACCGACCCGACCATGGTGGTCTTGCCGACCCCGAAGCCGCCGACGATCACGATCTTGACGGCCGCGGCGGCGGACTCCGGGAGGGTGTCCTCGGCGCGGGGTCCGGCGAGCGTCTCAGAGGTTCTGTAGTCCATGCATCACCGCCTGGAGGAGTTCGGTGTCGGGCAGCACCGCGGCCGGGACCGGTGCCCGGGCCTCCACCTGGTGGTGGGCGAGCAGATCCGCGAGGAGCCGGGTCACGGTGCTGACGGGCAGCGTGAGGTACGCGGAGATCTCGGCCACGGAGAGCGGGAAGTGGCACATCCTCAGCACGGCGGCGGCCTCGGGCAGCATGCCCGGTTCGGGTTCGGCCCGGGCCACGATCAGGCTGACGAGTTCGATGGTGTCCGCCCGCGGGGACCGGCCGGGGCCGCCGCCGTCGACGAGGTAGAGCCGTTCGGGGCCGCCTTCGTCGGCGGCCTTTCCGGGCCCGGCGCCCTTTCCGGCTCCGGCGCCCCTTCCGGTCCGGCTCATGGCATGCGTCCGGAGGCCCGTGGCGGGCTGCTGAGATGTTCGCCGAGCCGGGCGACCAGGTCTCTCATGCACTGGCCCATCAGCCCGGCGTCCACGCCGTCCTCGGCGAGCACCGCGAGGTAGGAGCTGGTGCCCGCGGCCATCAGATAGAAGAAGCCGCCGTCGACCTCGATGACCACCAGCCGCATCCGGCCGTCGCCGGTGGGGAATTCGGCGGCGATCGCCGTCGACAGGCTCTGGAGCCCCGCACAGGCCGCGGCCAGGCGGTCGGCGGTCTCCTCGTCCGTACCGACCTGGGCCATGCACAGGCCGTCCGAGGACAGCAGGACCACGTGGCGGGTCTGCGGAACGCTCTTGGCGAGGTCCCGGAGCATCCAGTCCATGTTGAACCGCGCTTGCGTCACTTGCTACTCACCCTTATCCGAGGCGGTCGACGGGTCCGTTGGCTCGTTGCCGTACGAAAGGCCGGTGAAGTCCACCGGGTCCGCCTCGCCGGAGACGGCCTTGGTGAACGCGGCCAGCCACATCCCCGGCTGGACGGGCGGCTCGGCCGGTGCCGCGGGGGCCACCGGGGCGGGCTCCGGGTCGGCCTGGACGCGGATGGGCGGGGTCACGGTCGGCATCCGGCGGCGGCGCTGGGGCAGTCCGGCGGTGTTGTGGCGGATCCCGTTGTGGTCGTGGGCGACCGGGCCGGTGGCGTTGTCGGGGAACGGCGGATAGGGCTCGGCGCGCTTGATGGGCTTGGGCGGCGGCAGCTTCTGGGCGCGGGCGATGGCGCCGCCGGGGGCGGGGGTGGGGCAGATGACGTCCTGCGGGACGACGAGCACCGCGCGGACGCCGCCGTACGCGGAGGGCCGCAGCGAAACCTGGAACCGGTACTTCACGGCGAGGCGGCCGACCACGGCCAGGCCCAGCCGGGGCGTCTCACCGAGGTCGTCGAGGTCGAAGCCGGTGCCCGCCTTCTCCAGCACGTACTCGGTCCGCCTGCGGCTCTCCTCCGACAGGCCCACCCCGGCGTCCTCGATCTCGACCGCGACGCCGGACTGGACCTCGACGGCGGTCAGATGCACCCGGGTCTTGGGCGGGGAGTAGCGGGTGGCGTTGTCCAGGAGTTCGGCCAGGGCGTGGATCAGGGGCTCCACGGACGGGCCGACGATGCCGACGTCGGCGACCGAGTGCAGGTCCACCCGCCGGTATTCGAGGATGCGGGACATGGCGCCGCGCAGCACGTTGTACAGCGGCACCGGGTTGCGCCACTGGCGGCCAGGCCGGGAGCCGCCGAGCACCGAGATGCTGTCGGCGAGGCGGCCGATCAGCGCGTTGCCGTGGTCGAGGTGGAGGAGGTCGTGGAAGACCTCGGGGGCGGCCCCGTGCTTGTCCTCCATGTCCCGCATGTCCATGGCCTGTTGGTGGACGATGACCTGCACCCGGCGGGCGATGTTGACGAACGCCGTGCCCGCCGCGTCGCGCAGGTCCTCCTCGGCCCGCACGGTCTCCAGCAGGGTCCGTACGACGGCGCGGTGCGCGGACTCGAAGTCCGGGTCGAGGACGGGCGAGGGCTCGATGGTCCTCATCACGGCGTCGACCTCGGCCCCGCGCTGAAGCCGCTCCACGGCCGCGGGCAGCACCTCCTGGGCCAGCCGCCGGGTCTCCACCTCCTGGTCGGCCAGGCGCTGCCGGTACGCGGCGTCCTGTTCGGCGGCCCGGGTGCGCAGCCTGCCGATGAGGCGTCCGCGGCGGACCGACTCGGCCGCCGCCAGGGCCACCGCCAGCGTCGCCGCCGCGCCGCACCAGGCGACCATGGCCCGCGCCCCGGCGGACACCACGGTCACGGCGAGCGCCGCGCAGGCCGCCATCGCGGCGGGAGGGATGAGCCATACGAGCGCGGAGGCGGGCCGTCGGCCTCCAGATGACGCGCCGGCGAAAACCATCGGCTTCCTTAAAAGCAGCGGGAGAAAATGCGTGCGAATTGAACTCGCTATGAGGCCCGGAGCATAGCGGTTGTGACACATCCCGAAATGACGATGATTTTTTCTTGGTAACGAATTCAAGCGGCGAATTCAGCGAGCGTAAAAAAGCGATCGCATTCGCTCACGCCCCTGGGAGTTCCGAAACCCCACACCGCCAACATGCGGTGCATTTGCCGCCATTACGGACATCATGTGGCGACTCGCCGGGCGCGGCGGCGAGTTGTACAGTCGGCAGTTTTCCCTGGCGCGTTTCCCCGGGCATGTTCCCCCCGGACATGCTCCCGGACATGCGGCGGGGGCCGCCCCTGCTGGGACGGCCCCCGCCGGACCCCGCCTCCGTACGCGCCGACTCGTACGGAAGCGGGCGTGCCCGGCCGTTACCCGACGGCTCCGGCGGCCTTCGCGGCCTTGCCGGTCGTCGCGGGCTTCGGGGTGGCGTGCGGACCGCACGTCACATCCTTGGCGTCCACCGTGCCCTTGAGCAGGTAGGCGTCCACCCGGTCGTTGATGCAGGTGTTGACCAGGTTGGTGACACCGTGCGAACCGGCGTCCTTCTCCGTGATCAGACGCGAGCCCTTCAGGCGCTTGTGCAGCTCGACGGCGCCCTCGTACGGGGTCGCGGCGTCACGGGTGCTCTGCACGATGAGCGTCTTCGGCAGCCCCTTGCCCGCACCGACCTCCAGTGGGGTGCCCTGCTTCGACGGCCAGGTGGCGCACGGCAGGTTCATCCAGGCGTTGGACCAGGTCAGGAACGGGTAGTCGCGGTGCAGCCGGGTGTTGTCCCGGTCCCACTTCTGCCAGCTGGTCGGCCACTTGGTGTCGGCGCACTCCACGGCGGTGTACACCGCGTTGCTGTTCTCCGAGGCGATGTTGCCCGCGGTGTCGGACAGGTCCGGGCCCGCGGCCTCGACGAGCGCCTTCTCGTCACCGGTCAGGTAGTCGCTCCACACCTCGGCGACCGTGGTCCACGACGAGTCGTAGTACGGGGCGCTCTGGAAGAAGCCGAGCAGCTCGGCCGGGCCGATGACCCCGCCGATCGGGTTCTTCTTGGCGGTCGCGCGCAGCTTCTCCCACTGCTGCTGGACCTTCTCCGGGGTGTTGCCGATGTGGTAGGCCGCGTCGTTCTTGGCCACCCACGCCTTCCAGTCGTCCCAGCGCATTTCGAAGGCGACGTCCTGGTCCAGGTTGGCCTGGTACCAGATCTTCTCCCGCGACGGGTTCACCACGGAGTCCACGATCAGGCGGCGCACATGGTCCGGGAAGAGCGTCGCGTAGACCCCGCCGATGTACGTCCCGTAGGACACGCCCAGGTAGTTGAGCTTCTTGTCGCCGAGCGCGGCCCGGAGGACGTCGATGTCGCGGGCGGTGTTGGGCGTCGTCATGTGCGGCAGCATGCGGCCGCTGCGCTCCTTGCACCCGTCGGCGTACTCCTTGGCGAGCTTGCGCTGCGCCCGCTTGTCCGCCTCGCTGTCGGGCACCGGGTCCATCTTGGGCGCCTTGACGAACTCCTGCGGGTCGACGCAGGAGATGGGGGCCGAGTGGCCGACCCCGCGCGGGTCGAAGCCCACGAAGTCGTACGCCTTCGCGGTCTTGGTCCACAGCGGGTTCTTGTTGGTGACCCGGGTCGGGAACTTCAGCCCGGAGCCGCCGGGGCCGCCCGGGTTGTAGACCAGCGAACCCTGCCGCTCGGCGGCGGTGCCGGTGCTGCCGACGCGGTCCACCGCGATCTTGATGGTGGGGCCGTTCGGCTTGGCGTAGTCGAGCGGCACGGTCACATAGCCGCACTGGATGGGCTTGGCCAGGTTCCAGTCGGCCGGACAGTCCGTCCAGTCGATGCCCGCCTTCGCGGCCCGGGCCGCGGCGATCACCGCCCCACGGGCCTCGGCGGCGCCCCCCGGCGTCCGCTTGGGCTCCGATGCCCCCGCCGTGGGGGCGGCCAGCGCACCGGTTATCAGCGCACCGGTCATCACGCCGCCGGCCACGCCGAGTACTGCTGAGCGTCTCACGTAGTAATCCCCCTGCTTTGTTGCGCCGCCTGTGCGACGATGATCACAGAGTGTCAGAAGGATCCTCGCGCCTCGCTTACTGCTGAGTACAGGGCAAACCGCCGTTTCTTTATCAACACGTCACCTTCACAGCCCGTTCAGCGTTTGATCGCACCGGCGATGAGGGCCTGAAGCTGCTCGGCGACGCGGTCGAGCGGCTCGACGCCGCGCTTGGCCCGGCACATGGCCACGGTCCCCTCGACTGCCGCGACGACCAGCGTCGCCAGCTGCTCCGCCTGCCCGGGCGCGGCGCCGTGCTCCCGCAGGGAGGCGGCGAGCAGTCCCTCCCAGCCCTCGAAGACCTCCGCGGCGGCCGCCAGGGCGGGCGGGACCTCGCCGGGCGGGGGTTCCTCGATGGAGACGGCCAGGACCGGGCAACCGGCCCGGAAGTCGGCGTCGATGACGATTTCGCGCCAGAGGGCGAGGAACGCCCGGAGCCCCGCGGCCGGGCCAGCCTCCAGCTCCTCGCGGAGCAGCCGGGCGATGGACTCCCCCGCGTACCGGACGGCCTCGGTGGCCAGCTGCTGCTTGCCCTCGGGGAAGTAGTGGTACGTCGAGCCGAGCGGCGCCTCGGCGTGCTTGGCCATCTCGCGGATGCTCGTGGCGTTGAGACCGCGCCGGCTGATCATGTCGGCCGCGCCCGCCACGATGCGCTGCCTGGCCTGTGGGCCGCCCTTGGTCACCTTCACTCCCCCTCTGGCTATAACGCTCGTCATAGTCTAGCGTGACCTCGCGTTATAACGACTGTCATAGAGAGCTGAGGAACGCCCATGCCGATGATCCGGCTGACCGCCCCGAGCGGTGCCCTCACCGAGGAGGGCCGCGCGGGCATTCAGCGCGATCTCGCCGCCCTGCTGCTGCGCTGGGAGGGCGCGCCCGACACGGCCTTCTTCCGCGCCCAGGCGTGGAGCCATCTGATCGAACTGCCCGAGGGGGCGCAGACCACCGCGGAGGACGACGCGCCGCGCTTCCTGGTCGACGTCACCGTGCCGCAGGGCGCCCTGTCCGAGCGGCGCAAGGCCGGTCTGGTCGAGGACGCGACGAAGGCCGTCCTGAAGGCCGCCGGGCTCTCCCGGGACGACGCGCCGCGGGTATGGGTGCTGGTCCACGAGCAGCCGGACGGCACCTGGGGCGCGGGCGGCTCGGTCATCCGTTACGCCGACCTGGTCGCGCTCGCCCGGCAGAGCAGGGCGGAGCGGGGCGAGGGGGCGGCGGCCGATGCGTGAACTGACGTACGTCGCCCGGCACTCCGTCGAATGGCGCGAGGCGCCCGACCCCCGGCTGGAGTCCGGTCGGGACGCGATCGTCGCACCGGTGGCCGCCACGCCGTGCGACGTGGACTCCGCGATCCTCGCCGGGCACGGCTTCATCGACCCGCCGTTCCCCCTCGGGCACGAGTGCGTGGCCCGCGTCGTCGACGTCGGCGACGCGGTGACCGGCGCCGCCCCCGGCGACCTCGTCGTCGTCCCCTGGTCCATCAACTGCGGCGACTGCGACCACTGCCGCGCCGGGCTCACCGCCCACTGCGCCTCCGTACCGCACATGGCGATGTACGGCGCGCCGATCGGCGGCAGCTGGGGCGGGCTCTTCTCCGACCTGGTGCGCGTGCCGTACGCGGACGCCATGCTGGTCCCGCTGCCGCCGGGGCTCGACCCCATCGCCATGGCCTCGGCCAGCGACAACTGGTCCCTCGCGCGGCGCCTGGTCGCCCCGCACCTGGCGGCCCGCCCCGGGGCGCGGGTCCTGGTCGTCGCCCGGGGCAGCATCGGTCTTTACGTGTGCGACATCGCCCGCGCGCTCGGCGCCTCCGACGTCCTGTACGTCGACCCCGACGCCGGGCACCGGAAGCTCGCGGAGAGCTTCGGCGCCCGTACCGCCGAGGCGATCGAGCCCGTCCGGCACGGCTTCGACATCGCCGTCGAGGCCACCGGGCGCGTCGACCAGCTCACCCTGGCGCTCACCTCGCTCGCCCCCGAGGGCATCTGCGAGAGCGCGGGCAACCACTTCCGGCCCGGCGAACTGCCGCTGCTCGACATGTACCTCACCGGCGTCACGCTGCGCGTCGCACGGGACAACGTCCGCAGCCATCTGCCCGACGCCCTCGACCTCGCGGGTTCGGGGAAGGTGGCACCCGAGCGCGTCGTCTCCCATGTCCTGGACTGGGAGCAGCTGCCCGACGCGCTGCCGGAGAAGCGGCTCAAGCCGGTGTTCGTCCGCGACATCGCCCCGGCTACGGCCGCGGGCTGAGCCCTTCGTCGAGCATCCGGCGCAGCCGCAGGCCGTCCGTGGCCACGGCGCTGACCAGGGCGGCGGGACCGGTGAGCGGGGTGACGACGGCCGTGTCGCCGAGCAGGCGGGGCTGGACGGGATCGCCCTCGAACGCCGGGTCGACCACGAGGAGCTGACCGGCCGCCCGGTGCCCGCCGAGCACCGCGCCGCCGTCCCAGCCGGGCGCGCCGGGGCCGTACCCCAGCTCCTGGTCCAGCAGCGGCCGCCCGGCGCGGTGCACGGTGAGCCGGCTGGTCAGCGCGCCCGGTGGCTCGCCGGAGCGGCCGAGGATCTGTTCCTCGCGCAGCACCAGCCGGGCGGTGGGGGCGAGTTCGACGGTGGTGGTCATGCGCAGATCGCTGCCGTGGGCGGAGATCAGGGGCTCGGGCAGCCAGTGCAGGGTGGCGTCGTCGGCGACGGTCAGCCGGATCGCGTAGTGGGCGGGCTCGGCGGAGCGGCCGGGCAGCGCGAGCGTGGCGGCCGACGAGCCGACGCGGAGCCGGGCGCCGGGGCCGACGGTCGCGGTCAGCGCGATGCGGTCGCCGCCGAGCGGGGCACTCATCGCGCCGACCACGGTGACGCAGGCCGCGCCGTCGTCGGTGGTCGTGCCGGTCGCCCTGGTTCGCCGCAGGGCGAGCGGTCCGTCCCCGGCCAGTTCGGGCAGCGCGGTGCCGCCGCGGCCGTCCGCGACGGCGGTGATGCGGGCGGCGGCGCGGACGCCGGTGCCGATGGAGGCCGGGACCGCTGTGACGGTCACGCCCGGGCCGCCGTCCATGCGGCCAGCCGCTCCCGGACCCAGTCGGCGATCGGACGGACGCCGTCCTCGGCGACCAGGGAGGTGAAGGCGACGGGCAGTTCGCCGCGCTGCTCCTTGGCGTCGCGCGCCATGCGCTCCAGGTCGGAGCCGACGTAGGGGGCGAGGTCGGTCTTGTTGACGACGAGCAGGTCGGCCGTCGTCACGCCCGGGCCGCCCTTGCGCGGGATGTCGTCGCCGCCCGCCACGTCGATGACGAACACCTGCGCGTCGACCAGCCCCTTGGAGAAGGTCGCGGTGAGGTTGTCGCCACCGGACTCGACCAGGACCAGGTCGAGCGGGCCGACGCTCTCCTCCAGGTCCTCGACCGCTTCGAGGTTGGCGGAGATGTCGTCGCGGATCGCGGTGTGCGGACAGGCACCGGTCTCCACGGCGGTGATGCGCTCCGCGGGCAGTACGGCGTTGCGCAGCAGGAACGCGGCGTCCTCGCGGGTGTAGATGTCGTTGGTGACCACGGCGATCGACAACTCGTCGCGCAGCGCCCTGCACAGCGCGGCGACCGTCGCGGTCTTGCCGGAGCCGACAGGGCCGCCGAGCCCGATGCGCAGCGCCCGGCGGCTGCCGTCGGGGCGGCGCGGGTCGGCGGCGCCGTGGGTGTGGCGCGAGGGGTAGGTCTCGGGGTGATCGAGGTGCATGGGCGCTCCGGGGTGGCGGTTACGAGGCGAAGAGGCGTACGGGCCAGGTGGCGTGCTGCTCGGCGGCGATGTCGAGCAGCGGAGCGGCGGCCGCGGGCAGCGCGCCGGGGCCCTCGCGCAGGGCCCGTTCGGCCGCCTCGGCGGCGCGGACGGCGATCCGGTCGGTCTCGGGGGCGAGGCGGGCGAGGACGGCGGTGGCGTCGAACGGGTCGAGGCCGAGCAGCCGTACGGCGGCGGACGCCGGTCCCCCGGCCGACTCGTACGCGGCGGCGTACGCGGCGGCCGCGGGTCCGAGCCCGGCGGCACGCGCGGCCAGCCCCAGTACGACGGGCTGGTGGGCACCGCGCGGGCGGGCGGCGGCGAGGGCGTCCAGTTCGGGCGAGGGCCAGGTCGCGCGGGCGGCGCGCATCAGCTGGCGGCCGAGCCGCCGGGCGGTGGCGCGCAGCGCGGGGGCGGGGGTCCGGGCGTCGGCGGCCTCGTCGAGCACGAGCGGATCCACCCCGGCGGCGGCCGCGGCCGCCAGTCCGGCGGCGGTGAGCCCGGAGGTGTGCAACCGCCCCCGGCAGAAGCCCTCCAGGCTGCCCGCGTCCCGCACCCGCCCGGCCTTGACGGCCCCCTCGACCCCACCGGAGTGCGCGTACCCCCCAGCCGGAAACCGCCCATCGGCCAGGATGAGCAACGCGGCAACGCCCCCGGCTGTACGCCCAGCGGCACCCGCCGACGCCACGGGCGCGGCCCCAGCCGGGCCCAGAGGCGAACCCACGCCGGGGGCCACGGGCGGCGTGCCGTCGTGCGTCGGCGGGGTACGGGCGGTGTGGTCCGTCGTCATCGCGATCAGAAGAGGAAGTACCGCTGGGCCATGGGCAGTTCGGCGGCCGGGGCGGGGTCTACGGGGGCGCCGTCGATGGTCACCGTGAAGGTGTCCGGGTCGACCTCCACCCTCGGCAGGGCGTCGTTCTCCCGCATGTCCGCCTTGGTCACCCCGCGCGTCCCCCGGATCGGCACGAACCGCTTGCCGAGGCCGAGCCGGTCCGGCAGACCGTCGTCCAGGGCGGCCTGCGTGACGAAGTTGAAGGAGTTGGCGGCCGGGGCGCGGCCGACCGCGCCGAACATGGGCCGGGGCAGCACCGGTTGCGGGGTGGGGATGGACGCGTTGGCGTCGCCCATCTGCGCGTACGCGATCTGCCCGCCCTTGAGCACCAGCTGCGGCTTGACGCCGAAGAAGGCGGGCTCCCACAGCACCAGGTCGGCCAGCTTTCCGGGCTCCACGGAGCCGATCTCACCGTCGAGGCCCTGCGCCACCGCCGGGTTGATGGTGTATTTGGCGACGTAGCGACGCGCCCGGTGATTGTCGGCACGGCCGTCGCCGGGGAGGGCGCCCCGGCGCCGCTTCATGACGTGCGCGGTCTGCCAGGTGCGCAGCACGACCTCGCCGATCCGGCCCATGGCCTGGGAGTCCGAGGAGATGATCGAGATGGCGCCGAGGTCGTGCAGGATGTCCTCGGCGGCGATGGTGCCGGGCCGGATGCGGGATTCGGCGAAGGCGAGGTCCTCGGGGACGGCCGGGTTGAGGTGGTGGCAGACCATCAGCATGTCGAGGTGTTCCTCGACCGTGTTGACGGTGTGCGGCCGGGTCGGATTGGTGGAGCTGGGCAGCACGTTCGGCTGGGAGACCACCGTGATGATGTCGGGCGCGTGACCGCCGCCCGCGCCCTCGGTGTGGTACGCGTGGATCGAGCGTCCGGCGATCGCGGCGAGGGTGTCGGCGACGAACCCGGCCTCGTTGAGGGTGTCGGTGTGGATGGCGAGCTGGGCGCCGCTCTCCTCGCAGACGCCGAGACAGGCGTCGATCGCGGCGGGGGTCGCGCCCCAGTCCTCGTGAATCTTGAAGCCGAGCGCCCCGCCCCGCAGTTGGGACCACATCCCGTCCCGCGAGACGGTGTTGCCCTTGCCGAGCAGCCCGATGTTGACGGGGGACGCTTCCAGCGCCTCGAACATCCGGGCGAGGTGCCAGGGGCCGGGGGTGATGGTGGTGGCCTTGGTTCCCTCGGCGGGCCCGGTGCCGCCGCCGACGAGGGTGGTGATGCCCGAGGACAGCGCCTGGTCGATCAGGGTCGGCGAGATGAAGTGGACATGGGCGTCGATGGCGCCCGCGGTGAGGATCCTGCCGTTGCCCGCGATGACCTCGGTCTCGGGGCCGATGACGAGGTCGGGGTGGACGCCGTCCATGGTGTCGGGGTTACCGGCCTTGCCGATCCCGGTGATACGGCCGTCGCGCAGCCCGACGTCGGCCTTGACCACGCCCCAGTGGTCGAGCACCACGGCACCGGTGATCACGGTGTCGGGGGCGCCGTCGGCGCGGGTGGCCCGGGACTGGCCCATGGATTCGCGAATCACCTTGCCGCCGCCGAAGACCGCCTCGTCGCCGGAGCGGCCGGGACCGCCGCTGCGGTCCTCCTCGATCTCGACCACGAGATCGGTGTCGGCGAGCCGTATCCGGTCGCCGGTGGTCGGCCCGAACAGGTCCGCGTACGCGGCGCGGCTCAGCTCCGTCACAGCGCGCCTCCCGTCTCGCCGCGCAGCCCGGGGACGATCCGCGCGCCCGCCAGCGGCACCAGCTCCACCTCGACCGGGAGGCCCGGTTCGAAGCGCACGGCGGTGCCCGCGGCGATATGCAGCCGGTGGCCACGGGCCGCGGCGCGGTCGAATTCCAGGCCGGGATTGGCCTCGGCGAAGTGGTAGTGCGAGCCGACCTGGACCGGCCGGTCGGCGGCGTTGAGCACGGTGAGCCGGACGACCGGCCGCCCCTCGTTGAGCCGTACCGGCTCGTCCGCGTAAAGGATCTCTCCAGGGATCATAAAAAGGCCGCCTCCCCTCAGACGATCGGCTGGTGGACGGTGACGAGCTTGGTGCCGTCCGGGAAGGTGGCCTCGACCTGCACGTCGTGGATCATCTCGGGGACGCCCTCCATGACCTCGTCGCGGGTGAGCACCTTGCGGCCGGAGGCCATCAGCTCGGCGACGGTACGGCCGTCCCTGGCGCCCTCCAGGATGTGCACGGTGATCAGCGCGACGGCCTCGGGATGGTTGAGAGACACACCTCGCGCCCGACGTTTTTCAGCCACATCGGCGGCCACATGGATGAGCAGCCGTTCCTGCTCGTGCGGCGACAAGCGCACGTTTTCCCCACCTCATCCTCGCTCACGGCTCATCGCAGATTAGTTCGGCCGTGTTGCGGCGTGGTTAACGCGTCGGCAAAGAATCGCTCTTGACGCCCACATGGCAAAACGCTGATCCTCATGTCCGCATCACATGATCCATCCGTTTCGCTCCAACCCCCCACATCTCTACGGAGCCCAACTGTGAATCGAATAGTGCTGATCCGCCGCGGCGCGCTCGCGGCCGGAACCTGCGCCGCCGTCGCCGCCGCCCTGCTGGGCGGCGCACCGGGAGCCGGGGCGGCCGCCTCGCCCCGCGCCGCCGCGCCGGACATCGACGTCGAGGCCGTCAAGGGCGACCTCGGCAAGCTCCAGTCCATCGCCGAGGAGAACGGCGGCAACCGCGCCCACGGACAGCCCGGCTACCGGGCGTCCCTGGACTTCATCAAGGGCAAGCTGGACGCGGCGGGCTTCAAGACCGCCGTCCAGGAATTCACCTCGGGCGGCGCCAAGGGCTACAACCTCGTTGCCGACTGGCCGGGCGGCAGCGCCGACAAGGTGGTCATGGCCGGGTCGCACCTCGACTCGGTCCAGGCCGGACCCGGCATCAACGACAACGGATCGGGCTCCGCCGCGATCCTGGAGGTCGCGCTCGCCGTGGCCAAGGCCGACCTCAAGCCCACCAAGCAGCTGCGGTTCGCCTGGTGGGGCGACGAGGAGGACGGCATGGTCGGCTCCACGCACTACGTGGACAGCCTGAAGGCCGACGAGAAGTCGAAGATCGACTCATACCTGAACTTCGACATGCTCGGCTCGCCCAACCCCGGCTACTTCGTCTACGACGACGACCCGGAGCTGGAGAAGGTCTTCAAGGACTGGTACGCGGCCAAGAACATCACGACCGAGAAGGAGACCGAGGGCGACGGCCGCTCGGACCACGCCCCGTTCAAGGACGCCGGGGTGCGGGTCGGCGGGCTGTTCACCGGCGCCGAGGCCACCAAGAGCCAGGCGCAGGCGGACGCGTGGGGCGGCAAGGCGGGCGAGCCGTTCGACCCGTGCTACCACTCCGCGTGCGACAAGACGTCCAACGTGGACGAGACGGCGCTGGACCGCAACAGCGACGCCATCGCCCACGCCGTCTGGGAGCTCAGCTCCTAGGCCACATCTCCGCCACCCGCTTCACCCGCGGCCCGGACGCCGATCCCCGGCGTCCGGGCCGCGGTGTTCCGCCGCGATACCGAAGCGCCGCCGTTCGCCGGGAGCGGACGAGGTCGGGCGCATCGCCGACACCGTGCTGATCACTTGCTCCTCCGCCGCCTCCGCCTCGACCGCGTCGAGTCGTTGCAGGTCAGCCGAGGACACCAGGGCGACCAGCGGCTTTCCATGCCGGGTGAGGACCACCCGCTCACCGCCGTAGACGACGCGGTTGATCAGCTCCGCCAGTTCCGCCCGGGCTTGCGTCACCGGAATCTCGTACGCCATGCTCCCCATCGTACGGGACGTACATCCTGTACATTTTTTACGTAGGCAAGCCCCCGAGAGCCCGAGAGGTGACCGCGATGGAACGACCGTCGGCGCGCTACGTCCTGCCCGAGTTCACCGAACGCACCAGCACCGGCGTGCGCACCATGGACCCCTACTCCAAGCTGCTCTCCGAGCGCATCGTCTTCCTCGGCACGCCCATCGACGACACCGCGGCCAACGATGTGATCGCGCAGCTCATCCACCTCGAACACGCCGGGCCCGACCAGGACGTCTCGCTCTACATCAACTCCCCTGGCGGCTCGTTCGGCGCGATGACGGCGATCTACGACACGATGCACTTCGTCAGCTGCGACATCGAGACCATCTGCCTGGGCCAGGCCGCGTCGGCCGCCGCCGTGCTGCTCGCCGCCGGGACGCCGGGCAAGCGGCTGGCGCTGCCGGGCGCGCGGGTGCTCATCCATCAGACGGCGCTCAGCGAGCCCGTCGAGGGCACCACATCGGACCTGGAGATCCAGGCCGGTGAGCTGCTGCGGACCCAGGCGCTGCTGGAGGAGATGCTGGTGCGGCACACCGGTCAGAGCGCCGAGCGCATCCGCGCCGACGTCGACCGCGACACGATCTTCGACGCGGCGGCCGCGGTGGCGTACGGGCTGGTGGACGGTGTCACCGAGAGCCGTAAGCGGCCGGGTTCGCTGCCCGGGGCCAGGTGATCGCGCGCCATGCTGCCGCCGGAACTGCCCCCGCTGCCCGCACTGACCCGCGCGGAGGGAGACCTCGTGGACGCCTATCTGGCGGCCGTCGATCTGCTCGGCCGGATCAACCCGGCCCGCGGCCATGACACCTACGGCGGGCTGCGCGCCGCCCAGGCGCTGGTCGGGAAGGCCATCGCGCTGCGGGACGCGCTGGCGCTGATGCACGAACGGGGCGAGAGCGAACTGCACACCGCGACGCTGGCCAGGGCGCTGCGGGTGCTGGACGGGGAGCGGCGCTCCGAGCGGGTGACGCTGCCGTCCGCCCCGACGCGCTGAGCCCGGCCCCCGGAGCCTCACCCGAACGGCGCAATCCGGATACCCGCCCGGGTCCGCCGCCGGGTTGCGGTCCGCGTCGCCGAAAGGGCCGTCCCCGCAGGCCGGGGCCCTGGCCACGGCCCGCCTCCGTCACCCGGACGGAGGAGTCGTGGCCACCCTCACACCCCGCCCGCTCGGCTCGGAACCGGCGCCCGCGGCGGGTGACCATCCCTGGGACGACCGAACCCGGCCACCGAAGGGTGGTGTGCGAGATGACCGCGCACATACGGATCCCCAGAATGGTCTCCCGGGCCGGTGCCCTCTCGGCCCTCACCGCCGTCGCCGTGGGCGGCACCGTGGCGGTGCCCGCCCTGCCACAGCAGGCCGACGCGGCGACCGTGGCGGCCAAGGCGCTGCGGATCGCGGCCTCGAAGAAGGGCGCGCCCTATGTGTACGGGGCGGCGGGCCCCAGCCGCTTCGACTGCTCGGGGCTCACCCAGTACGCGTACAAGCGGGCCGGAAAGCGGCTGCCGCGCACCGCGGCCGCCCAGTACAACCGCACCCGCCGCATCAAGGCGTCCGCCCGCAAACACGGTGACCTGGTCTTCTTCCACTCCGGAGGCAGCGTCTACCACGTCGGCCTGTACGCGGGCAGCGGCCGCATCTGGCATGCGCCCAAGACGGGCACGGTGGTGCGGCTGGAGCGCATCTGGGCCGCGAAGGTCAGTTACGGCCATGTGCGCTGACGGGCCGGATGTCGGACCCCGGCGGTAGGTTGACGGCGGATCAGCAAGGCCCTGATCCGCCGTCACCTCCGGAGGGACGCGCCGGGCGACGACGCGTGTGGAGCGCGGCGCGGCCGAGCGTGGTCTGGTGTGACCCCCGCCGTGAGGCGTTAGCGTGGGCCGGAGCCGGTCGGGGGAGACCGGTCCCGGGGAGGGGGAACCACGTTGAACGATCAGTTCCAGGCGGACCGGACCTACGACCAGGTGTATCTCGTCTTCGTCGACACCTCCGGCTATTCGACGATCGTCCGCTCGAACCCCAGAGACCGGGCCGCGCACGGCTTCGATCTGCTGCGGGAGCGGATGCGGGCGCGGATCGGGCAGGTGGCGGCGCAGCACCGCTGTGCCCGCAGCGATCTGTGGAACTGGCGCGGGGACGGCGGGTTCTTCGCGATCCACGACGACAGCGAGAGCGTGGCCCGCGATGTCGCGCTGGAGGCGGCCCGTACGTTTCTCACCCTCGATCTGCGGCATCTGCGGGACGAGTTCGCGCAGGCCGGGGTGGACGGCGAGCTGCATGTGCGGATGGCGGTGCACAAGGGGGCGATACGGCACACCGGCGAGGGCCGGACCGGCACCATCCACTCCCCCGACATCAATCTGGCCGCGCATCTGGAGAAGGCGACCCCGCCGGACTGTCTGGCGGTCTCGGAGGACGTGTACCGCACCGCCGGCCGGTACGCGGAGCTGTTCGCGCACGTCGGCAGCCATGAGGGCAAGGACGTGTACCTGATGGCGGGCGACGGCGGCCCGGGCGAGGCGGCCAAGGCGTGGCTGGCGGGCCGGGGGCTGGCGGGCGGCACGCCCGTGCACGCCTATCCGGAGCGGCCCAGCTCGGCGGAGAAGGCGCGGCTGCTGGACGCGGCGTCGGCGGAGGTGCTGGACATGGGCACCGCGCTGCGCACCTCGTCGTCGCGGCTGGTCACCACCGAGCGCCCGGCCCGCTATCGCGACGCGGTGCTGGGCCTGCTGCGCCGGGGCGGGGTCTACCGCTGCTATCTGCTGGATCCGTCCTCGGACGCGGCGGCCACGCTGTCGCGGCAGTACCAGGAGGACATGACCCGGAAGATCAAGGATTCGCTGGAGCGGTTCAGCCGGTTCAAGGAGCGGTACGGGGCGGCGGCGGACGGTCTGCGGGTCTACCAGACGGACGCGTTCCCCGGTTTCTCGGCGCTGGCCGTCGATCCGCGCAGGTCGAACGGGCTGATCCTGTACTCCTCGTATCTGATGGGCACGAGCCCGTACGGGGTGATCGAGCGCGGCGACATGCCGCACTACCTGATCAGCACGGACGCCGGCCGTACGTATGCCCGCATCCTGGAGCTGACCGAGGCGCGGACGGCCACGGGGCAGGTCGAGCGCGTAGTGTGACCGCTTCCGGTAACCCGCACGCCATGAAGGACGACGCCCCGAGAACCGTCCGTCACGAGACCTCGCTGGAGCGTGACGACCGGAACTTCGCCGAACTGCTCCAGGAGCTGCGGGTCACCCAGACGGGGGTGCAGATCCTGTTCGCCTTCCTGCTGACCCTGGCGTTCACCAATCGCTTCGGATCGCTGGACGGGGTGCAGCGCGGCACGTACGTCGCCACACTGCTGCTCGCGGTGGTGGCGGCGGCCCTGTTCACGGCCCCGGCGGCGCTGCACCGGGCGCTGTTCCGCAGGGGCGCCAAGCGGCGGGTCGTGGACGTCTCGGGGAAGCTGGCCTCGGCGGGTCTGTGCGTGCTGACGATGGCGTTCACCGGGTCGGTGCTGCTGGTGGTGGACGTGGTGCTGGGGCGCGGCCCGGGGATCGCCGCGGCGGTGGGCACGTTCGCGGTGTGCTGCGGGCTGTGGGGCGTCCTCCCGCGCTGGATCCGCCACCGGATGGACCCCCGCCCGCCGGCGGCGCCGCACGACAACACCTAGCCCGGACACCGCCTAGCGCACGGGCACGGTCCACGGCAGCGTGATCCACACCGTCTTGCCGCCGTCCGCGGTGCGGGTGACGAACACCTCGCCGCCCGATTCGGCGGCCAGGGCGCCGATGATGACCAAGCCCCGCCCGTTGTCCTGGTGGGCGGGGGCGGACAGCCGCCGGGGCAGGCGGGAATGACTGTCCGTGACCCCGATCTCCAGCCGCCCCTCGTGATCGAGCTTTATGTCCACGGTGAAGGTGGGCGACTGGCCCCGGGTGTGCTGTACGGCGTTGGTCGCGAGCTCGGAGACGATGAGCCGCACGGTCTCCGCGGCCTCCTCGCCTTCCCCGAGTCCCCATTCGGCCAGCACGCATCCCACGTAGCCGCGGGCCGCGGGGACCGAGGCGGGCACGCTCGGCAGAGTGACGGATGCTTCCTGATGGTCTGCCATGACGGCCTGTCCCTTTCCCGCCGGGGCGCGGCTGCGGACGCGCACGGGTGGCGCCGGTGCAGCCTCGGGGTCCGGGTGGGCGGCCCCGGCGGCTCCGACCGCCAGACTGCCACCGATGCCCTCCGTGACGGGGGCGATCCACCGAGTTATGCATATATCTGTCGCCCGAAGCGGTGAACTCTGCTACGGAAGACCGGATTTGCGGGGCAGACTGGGCCACGGTCACGACACAGGTCGGAAGAGCAGGGCAGGCGGGAGGGAGACCTGATGCGGTACGGCCCGGCGGTACGCCGCCGCAAGCTCGGCGCGGAGTTGCGCCGCCAGCGCGATCTGGCGGGACTCACCAGCGGTGAGGCAGCCCGGCGGCTGAGCTGGCACCAGTCGAAGGTGAGCCGGATCGAGACCGGGCGCAGCGGGGCGAAGCCCGCGGACGTGGCGCGATTACTGGATGTGTACGGGGTCACCGACCCGCAGCTGCGGGCCCTGCTGGAGGCGCTGTGCGGCGGGGGCGCCTCGGACCCGGAGGGGTCACGGCGCGGCTGGTGGTACGCATACCGCGATCTGCTGCCGCCCGCCTACCGGGACTTCATCAGCCTGGAGGCGGAGGCGTCGGCCGCGTACACGCTGGAGACCACGGTGGTGCCGGGGCTGCTCCAGACCGCGGACTACGCGCGGACGGTGACCCGGGCGGCGCTGCCGGAGCTGCCGCAGGACCAGCTGGACACGCTGGTCGAGGTGCGGATCGCGCGCCAGTCGGTGCTGCGCGAGGACCGGCCGCTGCGGCTGCACGCGGTGCTCGACGAGGCGGTGCTGCGGCGCGGGGTGGGCGACGCCGAAGTGATGCGGGCTCAGCTGCGGCAGCTGGCGGAGTTGGCCGCGCTGCCACACGTGCGAGTGCAAATCTTGCCATTCTCCGCCGGAATGCCCATCGGCATTACCGGCCCTTTCATTATCTTCTCTTTTCCGCACATTACTGACCTCGATGTAGTAGTTCTCGACCACCTGACGAGTAGCCTCTATCTGGAGCGGAAAGAAGACCTCCGGGCGTACAGCAGTGCTTTCGATGTGCTGCGCACCAACGCCCTGTCACCTGAGGAATCATTGACGTTCATCAAGAAAATCGGGGGCGGCGCCTGAGAGGGGCACCATGTCCGATCTGTCCGTCAAGTCCGCTGTCTGGCTGAAGAGCAGTTACAGCGTCGGAATGAACAATTGCGTCGAAACGGCCCGGCTGAGTCCGGGCCTGCTCGCCGTGCGGGACTCGAAGAACACCGCGGGTCCCGCCCTGCTGTTCCCCCCGTCGGTCTGGTCCTCGTTCGTCGAGGACCTGCGCCACGGCGACCTCGGTGACCCCGGCTCCGCAGGCGCCTCCCGGCCGTAACCGGGAGGCCCCACACCGCCGGACACCGATCCGTCAGGCGGCCGGTGCGGTCCCCACGATCACGTCGGCCGCCTTCTCCACCTGTTGATCCGTCAGATCCGCGCGAGCGGTGAGCCGTACCCGCGAGATGCCGTCGGGGACGGACGGGGGACGGAAGCAGCCCACCAGCAGACCGGCCGCACGGCAGTCGGCGGCCCAGCCCACCGCCAGCTCGGGGGACGGCGCGCGCACCGACACCACCGAGGCGTCGGGCCGCGCCGCGGTGAGCCCGGCGGCGGTCAGCCGCGCGTGCAGCCGGGCCGCGACCGTACGGGCCCGGGCGGCGCGCTCCGGCTCCCGGCGCAGCAGCCGCAGGCTCGCCAGGGCTGCGCCCGCGGCGGCCGGGTTGAGGCCGGTGTCGAAGATGAACGTACGAGCGGTGTTCACCAGGTGCTCGATCACCCGGGCGGGCCCCAGCACCGCACCGCCCTGGCTGCCCAGCGACTTCGACAGGGTGGCCGTGACCACCACGTCCGGCGCGCCCGCGAGCCCGGCCGCGTACGGGGCGCCGCGCCCACCGTCGCCCACTACGCCCAGGCCGTGCGCGTCGTCCACGACCAGCGCGGCGCCGTGCGCCCGGCAGGCGGCGGCGAGCCCGGTCAGCGGCGCCACGTCGCCGTCCACCGAGAAGACCGAGTCGGAGACCACGAGCGCGCGCCGGTCCGGGTCCTCCCTCCGGGCCCCGTCGAGGACCTTGGCGGCGGCGCCGGGGTCGGCGTGCGGGGCGACGGCGACCTCGGCGCGGGAGAGGCGGCAGCCGTCGATGAGCGAGGCGTGGTTGCCCGCGTCGGAGACGACGAACGCGCCCCGGCCGCTCAGCGCCGAGACCGCGGCCAGATTGGCGGCGTACCCGGAGGAGAACACCAGGGCCGCCTCGAACCCGCAGAACGCGGCCAGCTCCGCCTCCAGCGCCGCGTGCAGCTCCGTGGACCCGGTGACCAGCCGGGAGCCGGTCGAACCGGCGCCCCAGCGGTGCGCCGCCTCCGCCGCGGCGGCCGTCACCTCGGGGTGCCGGGCCAGGCCCAGGTAGTCGTTGCTCGCCAGGTCGAGCAGCGGGGAGTCGGCGGGCCGGGGACGGAGCGCGCGCTGGAGCCCGGCGCGGCCGCGCTGCTCCCGCCCGGCGTCGATCCACGCGAACGGGTCGTCCTGGCGGTCCTGGGGCATCGGCTTCCTCGCCTTCCTTCGGGCACGGGCCGGGCACCGGCCTGGCGGGCGCCGGGCGCCGACTGTGGGGTCCGGATAGAAGGTAGTCGCGCGCATGCGTGGTCAGGGTGTGGCAATACACACACCCCGAACGCCGCGTCTTGTGCGGTCCCTCCTTTGCCCGGAGCGGTGGGGTAAGACAGGATCTCTGCCCATGGACCTGCTGAACACGCTGGTGGAGAAGGGGCTGCGGGGCGAGTCGCCGACCCGCGCAGAGGCTCTCGCGGTATTGGCGACTTCCGACGACGACGTACTGGATGTGGTCGCCGCCGCGGGCAAGGTGCGGCGCCGCTGGTTCGGGCGGCGGGTGAAGCTCAACTACCTGGTGAACCTCAAGTCGGGGCTGTGCCCCGAGGACTGCTCGTACTGCTCGCAGCGGCTCGGCTCGAAGTCGGAGATCCTCAAGTACACCTGGCTCAAGCCGGACCAGGCGGCGGCCGCCGCTGAGGCCGGGGTCGCGGGCGGTGCCAAGCGGGTCTGCCTGGTCGCCAGTGGGCGCGGGCCGACGGACCGGGACGTGGACCGGGTTTCGCAGACCATCGCCGCGATCAAGGAACAGAACGAGGACGTCGAGATCTGCGCCTGTCTGGGGCTGCTGTCCGACGGCCAGGCGGCGCGGCTGCGGGAGGCGGGCGCCGACGCGTACAACCACAACCTCAACACCTCCGAGGCCACGTACGGCGACATCACCACCACCCACACCTACGCCGACCGCGTCTCCACCGTGCAGCAGGCCCAGACCGCGGGCATGTCGGCCTGCTCCGGGCTGATCGCGGGCATGGGCGAGCGCGACGAGGACCTGGTCGACGTGGTCTTCTCGCTGCGTGAGCTGAACCCGGACTCGGTGCCGGTCAACTTCCTCATCCCCATCGAGGGCACCCCGCTGGCCGGGGACTGGAACCTCACCCCGCAGCGCTGTCTGCGCATCCTCGCCATGGTGCGGTTCGTCTGCCCGGACGTGGAGGTGCGGCTCGCCGGCGGGCGCGAGATCCATCTGCGGACGCTCCAGCCGCTGGCCCTCAACCTGGCGAACTCGATCTTCCTCGGCGACTATCTGACCACCGAGGGCCAGTCGGGCAAGGACGACCTGGCGATGATCGCCGACGCGGGCTTCGAGGTGGAGGGCACCGACACCAGGACCCTGCCCGCGCACCGCGCCGACGCCCTCGCGGCGGCGCGGGGCGGCTGCGGTTCGCACGGCGCGGAGGGCGGCGGCTGCGGCCCGTGCGGTGACGCGCCCGAGGCCGCGCCTGCCACCGACGCCCCTGCCGCCGACACCGAAGGCGAGCCCGTCGCGGTGGCGGCCGGGGAGTCGCACGCGGACCTGGTCGCGGTGCGCCGCCGGGGCGCGGGGACGGAACTGCCGCCCAATGCCTGAGCCGCTGACGCCCGACGCGCTGCTGGCGCTGGACCGGCAGCACGTCTGGCATCCGTACGCCCCGATGCCCGGCCGCACGGACCCGCTCGTCGTGGACTCCGCGGCCGGGGTCCGGCTGCGGCTGGCCGAACCGGCCGAGGGCGTACGGGAGCTGGTGGACGGGATGTCGTCGTGGTGGTCCGCCATCCACGGCTACAACCATCCGGTGCTCAACGACGCGGCGCGCGGCCAGCTCGACCGGATGAGCCATGTGATGTTCGGCGGGCTCACCCATGAGCCCGCCGTGCGGCTGGCCTCCCGGCTCGTGGAGATCACGCCGGAACCGCTCCAGCACGTCTTCCTCGCCGACTCGGGCTCGGTGTCGGTCGAGGTCGCGGTCAAGATGTGCCTCCAGTACTGGCGCTCGCTGGGCCGCCCCGCCAAGCAGCGGCTGCTGACCTGGCGCGGCGGCTACCACGGCGACACCTGGCAGCCGATGGCGGTGTGCGACCCGGACGGCGGCATGCACCGGCTGTGGTCGGGCGTCCTGCCCGAGCAGATCTTCGCGGACGCGCCGCCGCCCGGCTTCGACGCCGAGCCCGACCCGGCGTACGAGGCCCAGGTGCGGGAGCTGGTGGCGCGCCACGCGGACGAGCTGGCCGCGGTGATCGTGGAACCGGTCGTGCAGGGCGCGGGCGGCATGCGGTTCCACTCCCCCGCCCTGCTGCGGATGCTGCGCGAGGCGTGCGACGAGCACGACGTCCTGCTGGTGTTCGACGAGATCGCCACCGGCTTCGGGCGGACCGGAGCGCTCTTCGCGGCGGAGCACGCCGGGGTCAGCCCCGATGTGCTGTGCCTGGGCAAGGCGCTGACCGGCGGCTATCTGACGCTGGCCGCCACGCTGTGCACCCCGCGCATCGCGGAGGGCATCTCGCGCGGCGAGCTTCCCGTGCTCGCCCACGGCCCGACGTTCATGGGCAATCCGCTGGCCGCCGCCGTCGCGAACGCCTCGATCGACCTGCTGCTGTCGTACGACTGGCACCAGGAGATCAAGCGCATCGAGACGGGGCTGCGGGCAGGGCTGGCCCCCGCCGCCGAGCTGCCGGGCGTACGGGAGGTACGGGTGCTCGGCGCGATCGGCGTCGTCCAGCTCGACCACCCGCTGGACGACGCGGGGATGGCGGCGGCGTCGCGGGCGGCGGTGCGCGAGGGCGTATGGCTGCGGCCGTTCCGCGATCTGCTCTACACCATGCCGCCCTACATCACGGGTGACGACGATCTGGCCCGCATCTGCACGGCGGTACGGGCGGCGGCGGCCGCGGCGGGCTGACGAGACAACAGCACGATGAACAAGACAAAAGCGAAAGGCGCGAAGCACCACATGTCAGTACTGGTCGTGACCGGCACCGGCACGGAGGTCGGCAAGACCGTCACCACGGCGGCCGTAGCGGCGGCGGCACTGTCCCGCGGCCGCTCGGTCGCCGTGCTCAAGCCCGCGCAGACCGGCGTGGGTCCGGATGAACCGGGCGATGCCGCCGAGGTGGCCCGGCTCGCCGGTGACGTCACTCTCCGGGAGCTGGCCCGCTACCCCGAGCCGCTGGCCCCGGACACCGCGGCGCGCCGCGCCGGACGCCCCGCCGTGCGGCCGCGGGAGATCGCGGAGGCGGCGGAGAGGCTGGCCGCCGAGCACGATCTGGTGCTCGTCGAGGGCGCGGGCGGGCTGCTCGTACGGTTCGACGAGACCGGCGCGACGCTCGCCGACGCGGCCCGGCTGCTCGACGCCCCCGTGCTGGTCGTCGCCCACGCGGGCCTGGGCACGCTCAACGCCACGGCCCTCACGGCGGAGGCGCTGCGCGCCCGGGGCCTGCGCTTCCCCGGCGTCGTGATCGGTAGCTGGCCCGCCGACGCGGATCTCGCCTCGCGCTGCAACCGGACCGATCTGCCGGTGGCGGCGGGCGTCCCGCTGCTGGGCGCCGTGCCCGAGCGGGCCGGGGCCCTGCCGCCCGCCGACTTCCGCGCGGCGGCCCCGGGGTGGCTGGCACCGCGGCTCGACGGCGTCTGGGACGCGGAGCGGTTCACAGCGGAGCACCGCACGAAGGAGCACCGCACGGCGTAGCGGTGGGGGCGGCATGGGCAGACTCCCGGTACCGGTATACAGCCGTCCCGCTGGAAAAGGGGTGTCACCCATGCCCGTACGCCGTCTCCGGCCGCCACGCGAAGCCGTCCACCACCCGCTCTTCGCCCGCTTCTGGGCCAAGCTCAGCCCGCTGGCCGACGAACGGGCCGGCGTCGCCGAACTCCGCGGCGAGCTGCTGGCCGGACTGTCCGGCCGGGTCATCGAGATCGGCGCCGGGAACGGGCTGAACTTCCCGCACTACCCGAGCGCCGTCTCCGAGGTCGTCGCCATCGAGCCCGAGCGCCATCTACGGCGGCTCGCGGTGCGGGCGGGCCACCGGGCCGAGGTGCCGGTGGACGTGGTGCCCGGGGTCGCGGAGGCGCTGCCGGTCAAGAGCGAGGCGTTCGACGCGGCTGTGGCGTGCCTGGTGCTGTGTTCCGTACGGGACGTCCAGCGCACCCTGGCCGAACTGCTGCGGGTGCTGCGGCCGGGCGGTGAGCTGCGGTTCCTGGAGCACGGGCGGGCCGAGGGGCGGGCGATGGCGGCGACGCAGGGGGCGCTGGACCGGACGGTGTGGCCGCTGCTGTTCGGTGGCTGCCACACCGGGCGCGACGTACGGGCGGAGCTGGCGCGGGCGGGCTTCGAGCCCGTCACCCACCGCTCCCTGCGAGTCCCCGAACGGGGGCTTCCGATGCCCACCTCGCCCTGCACCCTGGGCGTGGCGCGGCGCCCTGCGGCGTAACGGAACCGGCTAGACGCTCCAGCGGCGCAGCTCGTCCGCGATCGCGTGCACATCCACCGTGCCGTCGTGCACCAGGCGCGCCAGATCCCGCACCCGCTCCGGCGACGTGGCGACCTTCAGCCCGCTCGCCACCAGGTAGGCGTACGCGACGGCCGACGCGAACAGCGCGTTCGACCGCTCCAGGGCCGGTACCAGAAGGAGCAGCTGCAACAGCGCGGCGGCCCGCTCCTGCGGTTCGGGGTAGATCGGGGTGCCGAATATCTCCGCCTCGTGCCGGCTCACGGCGGCCACCAGCGCACCGTAGTCGGTGACGCGCGGGTCCCCCGGGGTGTTGTGTTCGGCGATCATCAGAAGCCAGGCGAGGTCGATACGCACGGTCAACGGCGCGCTTCGCCCCCGAGCTCCCGGCCGAGGTCACGGCCGAACTCCTCGTCGAAGACGGATTCGTACTGCTTCATGAAGTCGGCCGCGGCCTCCACGAACGTATGACCCACCTCGCCCGCGTCCTGCCGGACCAGCTCCTCGATGTAGCGGTTCACGCTCACTCCCCGCTGTAGCGCACGCTCCCGGGCCACCTCAGCGGTGGTTTCGTCGACCCGGACGTTCAGCTGTGTTTTGGCCACGCTCCCACGCTAGCGCATATTTGCTAGCAACGCCAAGCGCGCGCGAAACCGGGGACGGTCCCTACCATCGAGGGCAAAACGTTCCGACACGGGAGGCTTTTGTGTCCACACCGGCGGCAACGAAGACAGGCGGGCACGCGGAGGGCGGCGCCCGCCCGGCGGCCCGGGCCCGCGCCCTGACCAAGGCGTACGGCAGCGGCGAGACCGCCGTGATCGCCCTGGACGCGGTGGACGTGGAGATCGAGCGGGGCAGGTTCACCGCGGTGATGGGGCCGTCCGGCTCCGGCAAGTCCACGCTGATGCACTGCCTGGCGGGACTGGACACCGTCTCCTCGGGCCAGGTCTGGCTGGGCGACACCGAGATCACCGGGCTCGACGACCGCCGGCTGACCCAGCTGCGGCGGGACCGGATCGGCTTCATGTTCCAGTCGTTCAATCTGCTGCCCATCCTGAACGCGGCCGAGAACATCACCCTTCCGATGGACATCGCGGGCCAGAAGCCCGACCCGCAGTGGCTGGACCGGGTCATCGACACCCTCGGACTGCGGGACCGGCTGGGGCACCGGCCCGCGCAGCTGTCCGGCGGCCAGCAGCAGCGGGTGGCCTGCGCCCGGGCGCTGGCCTCCCGCCCCGAGCTGATCTTCGCGGACGAGCCGACCGGCAACCTGGACTCGCGGTCGGGTCTCGAGGTGCTGACGTTCCTGCGCGAGGCGGTGGACGAACTGGGCCAGACGGTGGTCATGGTGACCCATGACCCGAGCGCCGCCGCCCACTCCGACCTGGTGCTCTTCCTCGACGACGGCCGGATCGTGGACCGGATGGAGCGACCCACCGCCGACTCGGTGCTGGGCCGTATGCAGATCTTCACCCGGGGGTACGCGGGAGCCTCCGACGACCCCGTGGCGGACGCGAGCCACTGAGCGCTCCACCGACAACACAAGGCCGACCTATGAGGCCGTTCTCCTATAGATTCGGGCATACCCGGTCAAGGAGGGCTCATGGCGAGGCCGTTCCGTTTCGGCGTCAACCTGCTGGCGCTCGCATCGGCCCCGGCATGGCGCGAGAAGTGCCGTCGCGCCGACCAGTTGGGTTACGACGTGCTGCTGGTCCCCGACCATCTGGGCATGCCCGACCCGTTCACGGCGCTGGTGGCCGCGGCCGAGGCCACCGAGCGGCCGCGGCTCGGCACCTTCGTGCTCAACCTGGGCTTCTGGAACCCGGCCCTGCTGGCCCGCGCGGTGGCCACCTGCGACACGCTCACCGGCGGCCGGCTGGAGCTGGGCCTGGGGGCGGGGTACGTGAAGGCCGAACACGACAGCGCCGGGCTGCCGTTCGGGTCGCCGCGCGAGCGGGCGGACCATCTGGAGCACACCGTCCGTGAGCTGGAGCGGCTGCTGACCGACCCCGGGCAGCAGCCGCGGCCCGCGCAGACGCCGCGCCCGCCGCTGCTGCTGGGCGGCAACGGCGACCGGCTGCTGCGGACGGCCGCGCGCCATGCGCAGACGGCGGCCTTCACGGGCGCGGTCCCGGCGCCGGAGGGCGCACCAGGACCGGTGAAGCTGATCAGCCCGAAGGAGCTGGAGGAGCGGGTGGCGGCCTTCCGCCGCTTCGCCGCCGAAGCCGAGGCCGAGGCCGGGGCTGCCGGGGAGCCCGCTGAGCTGAACTATCTGATCCAGATGGTGGACAGCACCGATGACCGCCGCGCCAAGGCCCGCGAGTTCCAGCGTTACGCCCCCGACCTCACCGAGGACCAGCTGCTGGACCACCCCGCGCTGCTGCTGGGCGGCCCCGAGGACATGGCGAACCAGCTGCGGGCCCACCGCGAGCGCTTCGGCTTCTCGTACTTCACCGTGCTGGAGCACACCATGGAAGCCTTCGCCCCGGTGATCGAGGAGCTGCACGGCCACTGAAAACCCGGTCGCCCACGGTGCCGCCGGGTGATGGGATGCGGGCATGGATGATCTTCGAATACGGGCCGCCGGGCCCTCGGACATCGACGATGTGCTCGCGTTCTGGCAGGAGGCCGCGGAGGGCACCAGCATCAGCGACGACCGGGACGGGGTCGCCCGGCTGATCGCCCGGGACCCGGAGTCGCTGCTGCTGGCCGAGCGGGACGGGGCGCTCGCCGGGAGCGTCATCGCGGGCTTCGACGGCTGGCGCTGCCATCTGTACCGGCTCGCCGTCCACCCCGCCCACCGCCGCCGGGGCGTGGCGACCGCGCTGCTCACGGCGGCCGAGGAGCGGTTCGCGGCACTGGGCGGGCGGCGCGGGGACGCCATGGTGCTCGACGAGAACGCGCTCGCCCACCACGCGTGGAGCGCCGCCGGGTACGCCCGGGAGCCGCAGTGGAGCCGCTGGGTGAAGCCGCTGACGGCCTGACGTAAAGGCGTGGCCCTTTGCCGCGCCTTTACCATGAGAGTGCGCGGCGGCTCCCGTCGCGCACTCCTCCGGGCCCTGCCGGACCATGGGACGGAGGTGAACCGATGACCGAAGTCCTCCTCCTGGCCGTGGCGCTCCTGCTGGCGCTCGCGTGCGGTGGATTCGTGGCGGCGGAGTTCTCGCTGACCACGGTCGAGCGCAGCGAGCTGGAGCGGGCTGTGGAGCGCGGCGAACGCGGTGCGGAGAGCGCGCTGAAGGCCGTACGGAGCCTGACGTACCAGCTCTCCGGCGCCCAGCTCGGCATCACCGTCACCAACCTGGTCGTGGGCATGCTCGCCGAGCCGTCCATCGCCGTGCTGCTGAAGGGGCCGCTCACCGCGCTCGGGGTGCCGCCCTCCGCCGCCCCCTCGGTGGCCCTGGTCATCGGCACCGCCCTGTCGACGGTGGTGATGATGGTGGTCGGCGAGCTGGTCCCCAAGAACTGGGCGATCTCCCGACCGCTGCCCGTCGCCCGGGCGGTCGCCACCCCGCAGCGCGTGTTCAGCGCGGCCTTCGGCCCGCTCATCGCCCACCTCAACAACACCGCCAACCGCCTGGTGCGCCGGATGGGCGTGGAGCCCGCCGAGGAGCTGGCAGGGGCGCGCGGCCCGCAGGAGCTGATCGCGCTCGCCCGGCACTCGGCGAAGGAGGGCGCGCTGGAGGCGGACACCGCGGAGCTGTTCGTCCGCACCCTCAATCTGGGCGAGCTGACCGCGCAGAACGTGATGACGCCCCGGGTGCAGGTGATCGCGCTGGACGTACGGGCCACCGCCGAGGACGTCGCCAACGCGACCCGCGCCACCGGGCTGTCCCGCTTCCCCGTCCACCGCGACAGCCTGGACGCGGTGGCGGGCATCGTCCACATCAAGGACGTTCTCGCGGTCCCCGCCGAGGCGCGGCCGCGCCATCCGGTGTCCGAGCTGATGCACGAGGCCCCGCTCGTCCCCGAATCGCTCACCGTCGACCGGCTGCTGGACCGGCTGTCCGCCCGGCGCAGCATGGCCGTGGTCATCGACGAGTACGGCGGCACTGCCGGGGTCGTCACCCTGGAGGACATCGTCGAGGAGGTGGTCGGCGAGGTGCGCGACGAGCACGATCCGCACGAGACCCCCGGTCTGGCCCCGGCGGGCGAGGACGCCGGGGGCCGGGCGGTGTACGACGCGGACGGCGGCGCCCGGGTCGATCAGCTGGAGGAGATCGGGCTGCGGGTGCCCCCGGGTCCTTACGAGACGCTGGCCGGACTGATCGCGGCCGAGCTGGGCCGCATCCCCGTCGTGGGCGACACGGTGCGGCCGGAGGGCTGGCGGGTGGAGGTGGTGAAGGCGGCGGGCCACCGCGCCGCCCGGGTGCGGCTGCACGCCCCGCTCGCCCACGAAGGCGGCGAGGACCGGGCGCGGGACCGCGGCCGGGACCGGGGTGAGGGCCGGGGCCGGGGTGGGGCGGGCTCATGATCGCCGTCCAGCTGCTGATCGGCCTGCTGACGCTGGTCGCGAACGCGTTCTTCGTGAGCGCCGAGTTCGCCCTGATCTCGGTGCGGCGCAGCCAGATCGAGCCGTACGCCGAGCGGGGCGACCGCCGGGCGCGGGCCGTGCTGTGGGGGCTCGAACACGTCTCCGCGCTGCTGGCCGCCGCCCAGCTCGGCATCACGCTGTGCACGCTGGTGCTGGGCGCCGTCGCGGAACCGGCCATCGCGCATCTGCTGGAGCCGCTGTTCCACGCGGCCGGGCTGCCACTCGGGCTGGTCCATCCCGTCTCGTTCGTGATCGCGCTGAGCCTGGCGACGTATCTGCACATGCTGGTCGGCGAGATGGTGCCGAAGAACGTGGCGCTGGCCGAGCCGGTGCGCTCGGCGCTGCTGATGGGGCCGCCGCTGGTGGCGCTGGCACGGGCGCTGCGCCCGGTGATCTTCGCGGTCAACGAGCTGGCCAACGGACTGCTGAAGCTGATGCGGGTCGAGCCCAGGGGCGAGGTGGCGGCGACCTTCTCGGACGATGAACTCGCACGTATGGTCACGGACTCCAGTGAGGCCGGACTGCTGGACGACCGCGGCGCCGAGCGGCTGCGGGACGCGCTGGAGCTGGGCCGGCGGCCGGTGCGGGACGTGGTGCTGCCGATGGACCGGGTGGTCTCGGCGCGGATCGGGGTGACCCCCGAGGAGCTGGAGCGGATGTCGGCCGAAACCGGCTTCTCGCGCTTCCCCGTGATCGACGGCTCCGGCCGGATCCAGGGCTATCTGCATGTGAAGGACGCGCTGGACGCGCATCCGCGCGACGTTCCGTTCCGCCCCGAACAGCTGCGGCCGGTGGCCCGGGTGCGGTCGCAGACGCCGCTGGACGACGTGCTCACCGCGATGCGCGACAGCGGCACCCATCTGGCGCCCGTCATCGACGCGCAGGGGCGGCTGGAGGGGCTGGTCACGATGGAGGACGTGCTGCGCCTGCTGGTGGCGTGACGAGCCGACGCGGCGGGACGGCACGGAGTGACGGGGAGCGGCGGCCCGGTCCGTCACTGGTCCCGTCTGGACTCATGAGCGATGATGCACGCCTGCCAGTGCGCCAGCGCCTCCTCCCGTCCGCCGCCGCCCTCCTCGGCCACGGCCAGCAGCGCGTCGGCGGCCATCGCGGCGAGCCGGACGGCGACCCGGCACACGTCGCGCGTCTCCAGCGGCTCCAGCAGGGCCGCCGCGCCCTCACCGTCGTCGGCGAGGGCGGCGGCGACGATCGCCATCGTCGTACGGTCGCATTCAAAGGCATCCACGCGCACCAGACTGCCCTACTCCGCACCGTCCGGAACCCTGCTCCGCCCAACCGAGCGACCCGTATCCGGCCGCGCGCCGTCCCTGCCGCGGATTCCGGCCATCCGTGCGGAGCGGGCGCTCAGGGGCGGCGGCCGGGGCGGGCGCCCGCCGGGTCGTAGCGGAAGACCACGTATTCGACGTGCCCGATCACCTTCGTGCGGTCGGTGCGCCGGTACAGCTCGGGCGGCCGGAAGATGTTGTCGTCGTAGATGTCCGCGCCGGGTTCGAGGTTCCAGCTCGCCGTCGTGCCGTTCCGGGCTCCGCCCTCGAAATAGATGTGGGTCATCGCCATGCGGCTCATCATGCGCGCGCCACGGCCGCCGCGCAGCCCGCGTGCACCGGATAAGATCGCCCGAGCCATGCAGACGAACACCACCTATACGAGCTTTGTCGCCGTCGGCGACTCCTTCACCGAGGGCATGTCGGACGCCCTCCCGGACGGCGGCTACCGCGGCTGGGCGGATCTGCTCGCCGCCCGGCTGGCGGCCCGCACCCCCGGCTTCCGCTACGCCAATCTCGCGGTGCGCGGGAAGCTGATCGGCCAGATCGTGGACGAGCAGACGGGCCCGGCCGCCGCGATGGGCGCCGACCTGGTCACGCTGGTCGGCGGCGGGAACGACGTCCTGCGTCCGAAATGCGACATCGGACGAGTGTGCGGACTCCTGGAGGAGGCCGCCGGGCGGCTCGCGCCCAGCTGCAAGCAGCTGGTGCTGATGCGCAGCCCCGGGCGCCGCGGGCCGGTGTTCGAGCGGTTCCAGCCGCGGATGGAGCGGCTGTTCTCCTTCGTGGACGAGCTGGCCGTACGGCATGACGCGATCGTCGTGGACGTGTTCGCCTCCGAGGCGGTCGGCGACCCGCGGATGTGGGCGGACGACCGGCTCCACCTCAACACCGAGGGGCACCGCCGGGTCGCCGAGGCCGTCTGGCAGGCGCTCGGCCACGAGCCGGAGGAGGACTGGGACGCACCGCTGCCGCCCCCGGTCCGCCCCGGCTGGGTGGCCCGCCGCACCTCGGACGCCCGGTTCGCCCGCGAACACCTCGGCCCGTGGATCGCCCGGCGGCTGACGGGCCGTTCCTCAGGAGATGGCCGGGCTCCCAAGCGGGCCGAACTGCTGCCGTACGAGGGCTGACCGGGGCAGAACCCCGGCCACCGGTCTGGCCTGGGGATACGCCCAGTAGACTCTGTGCACGTGACTGGTAAGCCGCGCATTCCGAACGTCCTGGCCGGCCGCTACGCCTCCGCGGAGCTGGCCGTCCTGTGGTCCCCCGAGTACAAGGTGACGCTGGAGCGGCGGCTGTGGCTCGCCGTGCTGCGTGCCCAGAAGGACCTGGGCATCGAGGTGCCGGACGCCGCCCTCGCCGACTACGAGCGGGTCCTGGAGGATGTCGACCTCGCCTCGATCGCCGAGCGCGAGAAGGTCACCCGGCACGATGTGAAGGCCCGTATCGAGGAGTTCAACGCCCTCGCCGGTCATGAGCACGTCCACAAGGGCATGACCTCCCGTGATCTGACCGAGAACGTCGAGCAGCTGCAGATCCGGCTCTCGCTGGAGCTGGTGCGGGACCGTACGGTCGCCGTGCTGGCCCGGCTCGGCAAGCTGGCCGCCGACCACGCAGAGCTGGTGATGGCGGGCCGCTCGCACAACGTGGCCGCGCAGGCCACCACCCTCGGCAAGCGCTTCGCGACCGCGGCGGACGAGCTGCTGGTGGCGTACGGGCGGCTGGAGGAGCTGCTGGGCCGCTATCCGCTGCGCGGCATCAAGGGCCCGGTCGGCACCGCGCAGGACATGCTGGACCTGCTCGGCGGCGACGCCCAGAAGCTGGCCGAGCTGGAGCGGCGGATCGCCGGTCACCTGGGCTTCGCGCAGGCGTTCACCTCGGTCGGCCAGGTCTACCCGCGCTCGCTGGACTACGAGGTCGTCACCGCCCTGGTGCAGCTGGCCGCGGCCCCGTCCTCGCTGGCCAAGACGGTCCGGCTGATGGCCGGGCACGAGCTGGTGACCGAGGGCTTCAAGCCGGGCCAGGTCGGCTCGTCCGCGATGCCGCACAAGATGAACACCCGCTCCTGCGAGCGCGTCAACGGCCTCGCCGTGATCCTGCGCGGCTACGCCTCGATGACCGGCGAGCTGGCGGGCGACCAGTGGAACGAGGGCGATGTGTCCTGCTCGGTGGTGCGCCGGGTCGCGCTGCCGGACGCGTTCTTCGCCTTCGACGGGCTGCTGGAGACCTTCCTGACCGTGCTCGACGAGTTCGGCGCGTTCCCCGCCGTCGTCGCCCGGGAGCTGGACCGCTACCTGCCCTTCCTCGCCACCACCAAGGTGCTGATGGGCGCCGTGCGGGCCGGGGTGGGCCGCGAGATCGCCCATGAGGCGATCAAGGAGCACGCGGTCGCCGCCGCCCTCGCGATGCGCGAGCAGGGCGCCGAGCGCAACGAGCTGCTCGACTCCCTCGCCGCCGACGAGCGGATTCCGCTGGACCTGGCGGCGCTGGAGGCGCTGATGGCCGACAAGCTGTCCTTCACGGGCGCGGCCGCCGACCAGGTCGGCACGGTCGTCGGCCGGATCGAGGAGATCGTCAAGCAGCACCCCGAGGCCGCGGCGTACGCCCCGGGCTCGATCCTCTGACGCCGTGCCGCCGACCCCCGACGAGCTGGAGGCCGCCCGCGACCGCATCGTGCCCGATGTGGTCGGGGACGGTCTGCGGGTCCTCTTCTGCGGGATCAACCCCGGGCTGATGACCGCCGCGACCGGCCACCACTTCGCCCGCCCCGGCAACCGGTTCTGGCCCGTCCTGCACGCGTCGGGGTTCACCCCGCGGCAGCTCCACCCCTCCGAACAGGGCGAACTGCCGTCGTACGGCCTGGGCATCACCAATGTGGTCGCCCGGGCCAGTGCGCGTGCCGACGAGCTGACCCACGAGGAGTACCGGGAGGGCGGCCGGATACTGGAGGAGAAGGTCCGCCGCCTGCGGCCGCGCTGGCTCGCGGTGGCGGGCGTCACCGCCTACCGGGTCGCGTTCGGCGACAAGCGGGCGGCGATCGGCCCGCAGGAGCGGACGATCGGGGACACCCGCATCTGGGCCCTGCCCAACCCCAGCGGGCTCAACGCGCATTGGACGGCGGCGGCGATGGCCGAGGAGTACGCCCGGCTGCGCGCCGCCGCGTGGGCGGAGGACGGCGCCTGACGGCGTCAGCCGTCGTCGTCCCCGTCGTCCTCACCTATCACCACCACCAGCTGGAACGGCAGCTCACGGTCGCCCTGTCCCACGCCGATCCCGACCCAGCGGCCGTCCACGCGCCAGACGTGCAGCTCGGGCACATAGCCGCACAGGGCGTCGAGCGGCGGCGCAACCGGCTCCCCCATCGCCGAGCGCTCCAGGGTGTCGCCGAGGTCGAGGACGCGCGGGGCGCCCCACCGTAAGGTCAGCACCTGGATCAGGACGCTCAGCTCGGCCTCGAACTCCTCCAGCACCTCCTCCACCCGGGTCAGATCCGCGTCCCAGAAGTCCTCGCTCACCCGGAGGTCGGCGACATGGAACCCCGCGCCGCGGCGCTGCGCCGGGAAGTCCCGGGCGCGCAGGGCGTCGATCGTGGCCAGGTGGTCCGCCGTACTGGTCATGTCATCAGTAAACAGCCCCGGACCGACATCTGGCCGCCCGTCAGATGGCAAGGTGTGCAGGGGTCCGCGGGTGGCTCGCCGTGCACGCCGCCAGCGGATACGATCCGGCACACACGCACTGGAGGGGGGCCGACGTGGGGCGGCTGACCGGTGGGGATCCGTCCCTGCTGCGGCGCATCAACTCCGCCGTGGTGCTCCAGGCGCTGCGCGCCGCGACCGCTTCCGCTTCGCCTGACGCCCCGGAGGGCGGCCCCGGCTGCGCGTCCCTCACCGATCTCACCCTGGCCACCGGGCTGTCCCGGCCCACGGTCGAGGGCGTGGTCGACGGGCTGATCGACAGCGGGCTCGCGGCGGAGGTGCCCGCCGAGGAGGGCGGGGTCCGCCGCCAGGGCCGCCCCGCGCGCCGCTTCCGCTTCCGCGCCGAGGCCGGGCATCTGCTGGGCATCGAGATAGGGGCGCACCGGGTCGCCGCCCTGCTGTCCGATCTGGACGGGCGCGCGCTCGGCAGGGCGGTGCGCGAGGTGTCCGAGAAGGCGACGGCGGACGAGCGGCTGGAGCGGGTGCGGACCGCCGCCGCGGAACTGCTCGGGCGCACCGGGGTCGAGCCCCAGTCGCTGCGGGCGGTCGGGGTGGGCAGCCCCGGCATCGTGGAGGCCGACGGCACGGTCCATCTGTGCACCGCCCTGCCGGGCTGGACGGGCCTGCCGCTCGGCGAGCATCTGCGGCGCTCCTTCCAGTGCCCGGTGCTGGTGGAGAACGACGCGAACGCCGCGGCCGTGGCCGAGCACTGGAGGGGCGCCGCGACCGGTTCGGACGATGTGGTCTTCGTGCTGGCCGGGTTGAGCCCCGGCGCCGGATCGCTGATCGGCGGGCGGCTGCACCGCGGCTACGGCGGCGCCGCCGGGGAGATCGGCGCGCTGCATCTGCTGGGCCGCGAGGCCAGCCCGGAAGAGGTGCTGTCCACCACCGGCGAACCGCTGAACCCGCTGGACGAGGCGCAGGTCGTACGGGTCTTCGCGCTCGCCAGGAACGGGGACGTCCGGGCGCGCGCGGCCGTGGACCGCTTCGTCCGGCGGCTGGTGCACGACACGGCGGCCCTGGTGCTGGCGCTCGACCCGGAGGTGGTCGTGGTGGGCGGCTGGGCCGCGGGTCTGGACGGCATGCTGGACCCGCTCCGCGACGAGCTGGCCCGCTACTGTCTGCGCCCGCCGCAGGTCACCCAGTCGCTGCTGGGCGAGGACGCGGTGACGACGGGCGCGCTGCGGCTGGCGCTGGACCATGTGGAGGCGGAGCTTTTCGCGGTGGACGGCACGGTCACCGCGCGCCGCGCCGCCCGCTGAGGCTCTTGCGGTGCCGCCCGCGGGCTTCGAGGCCCGCGGACGTGGCCCGGATCAGCCCGCCGGTCAGCCCGCCAGCAGCTCGACGCCGCTCGGGTCGCCGAAGGTGAGACGGCAGGTGTCGGCGCGGTAGGTGGCCACGGCGACCGCCACGGTGCGGTGGTCCGCGACGTAGCGGGTGGTCACGATGAGGACGGGGGCACCGGGCAGCCGGTCCAGCTCCTTGGCGTCGTCCGCCCGGGCCGACCCCAGCTCCACCGACTGCTCCCGCCCCTCCAGCTTCAACCGGCCCAGCTCGCGCAAGACGGCACGGGCCCGGGACAGCCCGCTGGGGGTGTCGATGGCGGCGAGGCCGGGCACGGACGCGGCCGGTACGTACAGCAGCTCGGCGGCGAGCGGCTGGCCCTGGCTCACCCGGGTGCGCCGCACCTGGTGCACGGGCGCGTCGGGCTCGGTGTCCAGGAGCCGCACGATCGCGGCGGGCGGCACCGCCTCGACGCTGTCGACGCAGGCCCAGGCGTCCTCGCCCGCCTCCGTCCAGGTGTGGGTGTAGTCCCCGACGGCCACGCCGACGCGCGGCGGGGCGACGGTGGTGCCGACACCGCGGCGGCGCTGAAGCCTGCCCTCCAGCTCCAGCTGTTCCAGGGCCTGCCGGAGGGTGGCGCGGGCGACGCCGAAGCGGGCGGCCAGCTCACGTTCGTTGGGCAGGATCTCCCCGACCGCGAACTCCGAGTCGAGCGCGTCGCTGAGCACCGTCTTCAAATGCCAGTATTTCGGCTCCGGTACCGAGTCGAGCTGTGAGGTCCCCACCCTGATCTCCCCCTGCTTCTTTATGCGTGCTTATTTATTAAACATTGTTGCAGTATCAATGCGACCATAGGGCGGGGGCCACCCTTGGTCAAGACCAATGCACGATCAGCTATCGTCGGTGATCATTCCATCGGGGCAAAACGGGGCGGGAGCTGAGGCAGTGGACCAGATCACCGTGGTGACGGGCGGCAGTCGGGGCATCGGGGCGGCGGTCGCGGTGCGGCTGGCCCGTGCCGGGCACAGCGTCGCCATCGGCTACGAGCAGGCCCGGGAGGCCGCCGAGCGGTGCGCGGAGCAGGTGCGCGCCGAGGGGGTGCGGGCCGCCGTCGTGCAGGCCGACACCAGCGTCGAGGAGCAGGTCGAGGCGATGTTCGACGCGGTGCGGGAGGAGCTGGGCCCGATCACCGGGCTGGTCAACAACGCCGGGGTCACCGGGCCGTTGGGCCGCTTCACCGAGACGTCGCCCGAGGTGATGCGGCGGGTCGTGGACGTCAATGTGACCGGCGCCCTGCTGTGCGCGCGGCGCGCCGCGCGCGAGATGTCCACCCGCCACGGCGGTCGCGGCGGCGCCATCGTCAACATCTCCTCCGGTGCGGCGACGACCGGCAGCCCCGGGGAGTACGTGCACTACGCGGCCAGCAAGGCGGCCGTGGACGCGATGACGGTGGGCCTGTCGAAGGAGCTGGCGGCGGAGGGGGTCCGGGTCAACTCGGTCCAGCCGGGCATGACGCTGACCGACATCCACGCGCAGATGGGCGACCCGGAGCGGCCGTGGCGGAATCGGGACCGGGTGCCGATGCGGCGGCCGGGCGAGCCGGAGGAGATCGCGGGCGCGGTGGCGTGGCTGCTCTCCCCCGAGGCGTCGTACACGACGGGCGCCGTGCTGCGGGTGGCGGGCGGGCTGTAGGCCCTTGGGCGCGTCCGACGCTCGGGTAACCCCGTTCTTCCGGCTGGGGGAACCTCCCAGCGGTAGCTGGGGGCGCCCCGGCGGGGGCACCTCCCAGCGGTAGCCGGGGAGAACCGAGCCTCAAAAAAGGGCGCTGTTCACTGCGCGTTCGGGAATGAGGCACCTCGCACCGATAGCAACAGACCGGCACAGCTGTTCTACGAGTAACGGGAGGCTCCACCATGGCGAGGGAATCCGGCAGAGGCATCGGGCGGCGGACGGTACTTCAGGGCTCCGCGGCCGCGTCCGCGGCGCTGGCACTGCCCGCCGCCGCGTCGGGCGTGGCGTCGGCGGCGCCCGCGCAGGCGCTCTCGGGCCGCCCCGGCGCCCGGTGGGGCGTGCAGACGGGGGATGTGACGACGTCGTCGGGGCTGGTGTGGGTGCGCTCCGACCGCCCGGCCCGGATGATCGTGGAGACCTCCGCGACGGAGTCCTTCACGCGTCCGCGCCGCTGGCAGGGGCCGCTCCTCGGGCCCGGCACCGACTTCACCGGCCGCACCGCGCTGCACGGGCTGCCGTCCGGCAGCCAGGTGCACTACCGGGTGCTGCTCGCCGACCCGGAGGACCCGCGGCGCACCGGTGAGCCGGTGTACGGGACGTTCCGTACGGTGCCGGAGCGCCGCGAGGGTGTGCGCTTCGTCTGGTCGGGCGACCTGGCGGGGCAGGGCTGGGGCATCGACCAGGACCGCGGCGGCTACCGCGTCTTCGAGGAGATGCGCCGCCGCAACCCGGACTTCTTCCTGTGCAGCGGCGACAACATCTACGCCGACGGCCCGCTGACCGAGACCGTCAAGCTCCCCGACGGCTCGACCTGGCGCAACATCATGACGCCGGAGAAGTCCAAGGTCGCCGAGACCCTCGACGAGTACCGCGGCAACTTCCGCTACAACCTGCTGGACGCCAATCTGCGCCGGTTCCACGCCGAGGTGCCCACCATCACCCAGTGGGACGACCACGAGGTCCTGAACAACTGGTACCCGGGCGAGATCCTGGCCGACGACCGCTACACCGAGAAGAACGTGAACGTGCTGGCGTCCCACGCCCGGCAGGCGTTCGCCGAGTACTTCCCGATCAGCACGCTGCGGCCGGACGCCAGCGGCCGGGTGTACCGGGTGCAGCACCACGGCCCGCTGCTGGACGTCTTCGTGCTGGACTGCCGTACGTACCGGGACGCCAACTCGCCCGGCCGCCAGCCGGAGGACACCCAGGGCATCCTGGGCGCCGAGCAGCTGACGTGGCTGAAGCGGGAGCTGTCGCGGTCGCGGGCGGTGTGGAAGGTCATCGCCTGCGACATGCCGCTGGGGCTGGTGGTCCCGGACGGGACGAGCGACTTCGAGGCGGTGGCGCAGGGCGACCCGGGCGCCCCGCTCGGCCGTGAGCTCCAGCTGGCGGAGCTGCTCCGGTACATCAAGCACCAGAAGATCACCGGCACGGTGTGGCTGACGGCGGACGTCCACTACACCTCGGCGCAGCACTACGACCCGTCGCGGGCGGCGTTCAAGGACTTCGCGCCGTTCTGGGAGTTCGTGACCGGCCCGATCAACGCGGGCTCGTTCCCGGCGGTGAAGCTGGACGGCACGTTCGGCCCGGAGCAGCCGTATCTCAAGGCGCCGGACCGGGCGAACGTCTCGCCCGCCGAGGGCTACCAGTTCTACGGCGAGGTCGAGATCGACGGCGACAGCGGCGAGCTGACGGTCCGGCTGCTGGAGATCGGCGGCAAGGTGCTGTACACCAAGGCACTCAAGCCGGGCCTGGTCGGCCAGTAGTCCCACGGGTCACGGTACGCGTCCCCGGCGGAGCCTCCGGGGACGCGTACCGTACGGCCCATGACCTCCTCCGTTCCGCCCTCCCGCCTCACCTATCCGGAGGTGGGCGCCACCCGGCGCGATCCGCTGCCCGCCGGGTACGGCCATCTGCGGGTGCGGACCCGGATCGGGACGGGCCAGGCGGTGTTCGAGGCCGCCGGGCGCGCGGTCCTGGACTGGCGGATGCACCGGGCGGTCGGTGTCACGGTCAGCGCGCGGGGGCCCGCCGCCGAGGGGCGGACGGTCGTGGTGGGGCTGGGCGCCGGGCCGCTGCGGCTGCGCGCGCCGTGCGAGGTGGTGTGGACGGTGGCGGACGCGACGGCCGCCGGCTTCGCGTACGGGACGCTGCCGGGCCATCCGGAGCGCGGCGAGGAGTCGTTCGTGGTGAGCCTGGAGCGGGACGGCTCGGTGTGGCTGACGGTCACGGCGTTCAGCCGCCCGGCGGTACGGTTGACCCGGGCGGCGGCGCCGCTGGTGCCGTACTTCCAGCGGGCGTACGCGCGGCGCTGCGGGCGGGTATTGCGGCGGCTGGCGGCCGGGGAATAGGTAATCCCTCATCTTTTCAATCTCGGACAAAACGAGCTTCTCCGATCAGATGCACACTTAACCCATAGGTCACAGAGCGTTTGTGATCACGCAACACCGTTGCGCGAGGCTGTTTTCCATGACCCCTCGAGCGACACACGACCACGGCCCCACCCCACCGCCCCGCGACCGCTGGCGGCTGCCCGCCTGGTGGCGCCGACTACACGGCCACGCCCCGCCGGTGGCGGAATCCTCACCGGAGCCCGTGGACCCGTCGCGGACCGGCGCGGCCGGGACCGCGGGCGCCCCGGAGAGCACACAGCCCACCGATGACCACGACGCCGCCACCACGCTGTGGCGGATGAGGACGACCGTACGGGACGAGCCGGGCACCCTGGCCGCGCTGTGCGGGGCGCTCGCCGGTCACCGGGTCGACATCCTGTCGTTGCAGACCCATCCGCTGGCCGAGGGGACCGTGGACGAGTTCCTGCTGCGCGCCCCCGCCGCCGTGACCGTCGACGACCTGAAGGGCGCGATCGCCGCCGGGGGCGGCGGCGACACCTGGATCGAGCGCGCCGACACCCACGATCTGGTGGACGCCCCGACCCGGGTGCTGACGCTGGCGACCCGTACCGCGCTGGACGGCGCCGAACTTCCGCTCGCGCTGCGCCAGTTGCTCGGCCGCTGCACCATCCACTCGCTTCCGGCCACCTCGCTCGGCAGCCGTCCGCTCCAGGACGCGCCGCCGGTCGAAGGGGTGCTGGAGGAGACCGTGATGCGGCTGCGGGACGCCTCCGGCGGGGCGCTCACCATCGAGCGGCCCCATCTGCCGTTCACCCCGACCGAGTTCGCGCGCGCCCGCGCGCTGGTCGAGCTGGACTCCCGGCTCGGGCCACGGCTGCCGCACCGCCGCGATGTGCTGACCCTCCCCGAGGGCAACGAGGTCACCGTGCGCCGGGCCGACACCCGGGACCTGGCCGCGGCCCGCGCGATGCACCAGCGGTGCTCGCCCGCCACCCTCGGGCTGCGCTACCACGGCCCGGTCGGCGACGCCGACCGTTATCTGGACCATCTGCTCAGCCCCCGCTTCGGCCGCACCCTCGCCGCGTACACCGCCTCCGGGCGGCTGGTCGCGCTCGGCCATCTGCTGTGGGACGGCGACGAGACCGAGGTCGCGCTGATCGTCGAGGACGCGTGGCAGCGCCGCGGCATCGGCGGGGAGTTGCTGCGGCGGCTGATCGCGATGGCCGCCGAGACGGGCAGCGGATGCGTCTACGCGGTCACCCAGTCGGCCAACACCGGGATGGTCGCGGCGATGCGCGCGCTCAGGCTGCCGCTGGACTACCAGATCGAGCAGGGCACGCTCGTGGTCACCGCCCAGCTCACCCCGGCGCAGGTGCCCGCACCGGCCCCGCACGGCGGCCACTGAGCGCCCGGGGCCGTCGTCCGACCGTCGTGACAGCCCGCCGCGGGCCCGGGGGCGCGGCGGGTGCGGCGCGGCCCGGCGCGGATGACGCCGTGCCCCCCGCCGTACGAGGATGGCCCCATGTCCGATTCCAAGAACGCTCCGCTGCCCCGCCAGGTCGCCGACGCCTACGTCGACGCCCTCATCGAACTCGACCCGATCACCGGCACCTACCTGGGCGTTCCCGAGAGCGCACGCCGACTGCCCGACTTCTCCCCCGCGGGCTCCGAGGCCGCCGCCGAGCTGGCGCGCGCCACCCTGGACCGGCTGGCCGAGGCCGAGGCGCGGCCCGGTGGGGACAGCGACGCCGAGCGGCGCTGCGGACGGCTGCTGCGGGAGCGGCTGACCGCCGACCTCGCCGTGCACGAGGCCGATGAGCCGCTGCGCGCGATCAGCAATCTGCACTCCCCGCTGCACTCGGTGCGCAGCGTCTTCACCGTGATGCCGACCGCCACCGACGAGGACTGGTCGGCGATCGCGGCCCGGCTGCGCGCCGTACCCGGGGCGCTGGAGGGCTACCGCGCCTCGCTCGCCGAGGGGCTGCGGCGCGAGCTGCCCGCGGGCCCCCGGCAGGTGGCCACGGTCCTCGGGCAGCTGGACGAGTGGATCGGCACCGAGCGCAGCTGGTTCGCCGACTTCACCGCCGAGGGCCCGGAGGCGCTGCGCACCGAGCTGGCCGAGGCCGCGGCCGTCGCCACCGAGGCGCTGGTCGCCCTCCGCGACTGGCTGCGCGATGTCTACGGACCGGGCGTCGAGGGTGCCCCGGAGGTGGTGGGGCGCGAGCGCTACCAGCGCTGGGCCCGGATGTGGAACGGCACCGATCTGGATCTGGACGAGGCGTACGCGTACGGCTGGTCCGAATACCACCGCATCCACGCCGAGATGCGCACCGAGGCGGAGAAGATCCTGCCCGGCTCCACCCCGTGGGAGGCGCTGCGCCACCTTGACGAGCACGGCGCGCACATCGAGGGCGTCGAGGAGACCCGGGTCTGGCTCCAGGGGCTGATGGACGAGGCCATCGAGCAGCTGGACGGCACCCACTTCGACCTCGCCGAGCGGGTCAAGCGGGTCGAGTCGATGATCGCCCCGCCGGGCAGCGCGGCCGCCCCGTACTACACCCAGCCGTCGGTGGACTTCTCCCGCCCCGGCCGCACCTGGCTGCCCACCATGGGCGAGACCCGCTTCCCCGTCTACGACCTGGTCTCGACCTGGTACCACGAGGGCGTCCCCGGCCACCATCTCCAGCTCGCCCAGTGGGCGCACGTCGCCGACCGGCTCTCCCGCTACCAGGCCACGGTCGGCATGGTCAGCGCCAACGCCGAGGGCTGGGCGCTGTACGCGGAGCGGCTGATGGACGAGCTGGGCTACCTGACCGACCCCGAGCGGCGGCTCGGCTACCTCGACGCGCAGATGATGCGGGCGCTGCGGGTGATCGTCGACATCGGCATGCACCTGGAGCTGGAGATCCCCGGCCACTCCCCCTTCCACCCCGGTGAGCGCTGGACGCCGGAGCTGGCGCGGGAGTTCTTCGGGCAGCACTGCGGCCGCCCCGCGGACTTCCTCGACAGCGAGCTGGTCCGCTACCTCGGCATGCCGGGCCAGGCCATCGGCTACAAGCTCGGCGAGCGGGCCTGGCTGACCGGGCGGGAGGCCGCCCGCAAGGCGCACGGCGACGCCTTCGACGCCAAGAAGTGGCACATGGCGGCGCTGTCCCAGGGGTCGCTGGGCCTGGACGACCTGGTGACGGAGCTGTCCGCGCTCTGACGGGCCGGGAACCGGGCGGCCGGAACGGTGTTGTGCCCCGGCCGCCCCGGTTCCTATCGTCCGTCTCATGCGTCCCGTGTTCCTGTTCTCCCGCGATCCGCTGGCGCCGCGCCGCGTCGACCCCGAGTTCGCCGACGAGGCCCGGGCCGTGCGGGCGACCGGGGCGGTGGTCGCCCTGGTCGACCACGAGGCCCTGACCTCCGGGGACGCGGCGGGCGCGGTGCGCGCGGTACCGCGGGGCGAGCGCGGCGCCGGGCCCGTCTGGTACCGCGGCTGGATGCTGCCCGCCGGGCGGTACGCCGAACTGTCCGCCGCCCTCGCCGACCGCGGCCACACCCTGCTCACCTCGCCCGAGCGGTACCGCACCGCGCATGAACTCCCCGGCTGGTACGACGTCTTCGCCCCGCTGACGCCGCGCAGCGCCTGGCTGCCGCTGCCGCCCGGGCGGGCGGTGGCGCCGGACGAGCTGGCGCGGCTCGCCGCGCGGCTCGGCGGCGCGGGCCCGGCGGTGGTGAAGGACTGGGTCAAGTCCCGCAAGCACGAGTGGTCCGAGGCGTGTTACGTCCCCGACCTCGCCGACACCGCCCGGCTGGCGTCGGTCGTCGCCCGCTTCGTGGAGTTCCAGGGCGACCACCTCACCGGGGGTGTGGTGCTGCGCGTCTACGAGCCGTACCAGCCGGTGGGCGAGGCCCGGGTCTGGTGGCTCGACGGCGAACCCGCCCTCATAGGCCCCCACCCCGACACGCCCGGCCAGGCCCCCGCCCCGGATCTGTCCGAGGTGGCCCCCGCCGTCCGGCAGCTGGCCTGCCGCTTCATCACCACGGACCTCGCCCTCCACGAGGACGGCCGCTGGCGCGTGGTCGAGGCCGGAGACGGCCAGGTCAGCGGCCTGCCCCGGACCACCGATGCCAAGCCCCTGTTCACCGCCCTCACGACGGCCGCCGCGCGCTAGGGGGTGTCTTGCCGAGTACAGTCGCGCTGGGCCGCGCGAATCCGCGCCGCGCCCCGGCGGAGGAGGGGCCCCACGTGGCGTACCAGCAGGCGCACGAGAACGGCCGGTTCGTGCTGTGGAACCGCCGGGTGACGCTGCGCGAGCACACCCCCCGGGACGCGGCCGTCGTCGCCGACGGCAAGCCCGGCGACCTGAACTGGATCGACGGCGTCCCCGGCGAGGCGTCGATCGGCGCCGCCGCGATGACCAGCCGTGCCGCGGCTGCGGGGTACCACCGCTCCCCCTGGGGCATCTTCGCCATCCTGCGTGCCGAGGACGGCGTCGCCCTCGGCAGCATCGGCTTCCACGGCCCGCCCGACCCCGACGAGGGCGAGGTGGAGGTCGGCTACGACCTGTCCCACTCGGCGCGCGGCGCGGGCTGGGCGACCGGTGCGCTGCGGCTGCTGATGGAGTGGACCGCGGAGCAGCCGGAGGTCCACACCGTCATCGCGACCACCGAGCCGTGGAACATCCCCTCCCAGCGGGTGCTGCTCCGAGCGGACTTCTCACGCGAGGCGGACCGCGGCGACCTGCACCTCTATCGCCACGCTCCCTTGGGCTGACCGGGCCGGAGCCGCCGACGCCCGCGGTGACCGGGCCAGGGCCCGGGGCCGCCGCTCACGGCGCGGCCGCGCTGGGTGGCCGCCCCATCGCGCGCGCCGGGGCTCACGCCGGGCGGTGCACACCACGACGCACACCGGGGTCCCGGGGCCTCACCCGGCGACGCACACCGCCGGTGCAAGCCCCCCGCAGCGCTCACGTCGGGGGGCTCACCCCGCGACGCGCACCAGGACGCCCGCCCGGGCATTCACCCACGACGCACACAGGCGACTCAGGGCGCACACCCCAGCGCCCTCGCCACCCGGCGCTCACCCGAGCGCGGGGGCCGCGGTGCGGTGGCGGACCGTCGATCCCTCGCGGCCCTTCACCACCTCCAGCCGTGCCGGGATCCGCTGGCGCAGATCCGCGACGTGGCTGACGATGCCGACCGTACGGTCCCGTTCGCGCAGCGAGTCCAGGACGTCCAGAACCTCGTCCAGGGTCTGTTCGTCCAGGCTGCCGAAGCCCTCGTCGATGAAGAGCGTGTCCAGCCGGACCCCGCCCGCCTCGTCGGTGACGACATCGGCGAGCCCGAGCGCGAGGGACAGCGAGGCGAAGAAGGTCTCGCCGCCGGAGAGGGTGGCGGTGTCGCGCTCGCGGCCCGTCCAGGCGTCGATGACGTGCAGCCCGAGCCCCGAGCGGCCACGGCCGCCCGACCGGGCGTCGGAGTGCACCAGCGTGTAGCGCCCGGAGGACATGTGCCGCAGCCGCGCGCTGGCCGCGGCCGCGACCTGCTCCAGCCGCGCGGCCAGCACATACGCCTCCAGCCGCATCCGCCGCTCGTTGTCGGCTGAGGTGCCCGCGGCGAGGGTGGCGAGGCGGGCGATCCGGTCGTACTCCTCGCGCAGCGGGGCGAGCCGCCGGGCGTCCTCGACGGCCTGTGCTGACAGTCCGTCCAGTTCCTGGCAGCGGGTACGGGCCGCCGCGTCGGCCGCCGAGGCGTCGCGCAGGGCGCGGGTGGCCGCGTCCGCGGCGGCCCGGGCGCCCGCGAGGTCGGCGGGCGGCTCCTGCGCCGCGGCGGCGAGCCGGGGATCGGCCAGCTCGGCCGCGACGGCCGCCGCCTCCGTCTGCCACTGCTCCAGCCGGTGTTGCGCCTCGCGCCGCCGGTCCGCGGGGAGTACGGCCTCGGCCGCGGCCTCCGGTGTGTCGAAGCCCGCGCCGTACGCCGCGTCGGCGAGCTGTGCGTCGGCCTCCTTCAGCCGCCGGGCTGCGGCCTCCGCGTCGCGTACCGCCTCGGCCGTCCGCGCCAGCAGCGCGGCCTGCCGCTCCAGCCGGTCCGCGCGGTCGGCCACCGTGGCGTCCCCGCCGCGGGCCTCCTCCAGCTCGGCCTGCAGCCCGGCCCGCTCCCGGGCCAGCGCCTCGCGGTGCGACGTACGGGCCGCCGAACGCCGCTCCGCCTCCTGCCGCTGGGCCAGCCGCCGGGCGTGCTCGCCCTCGGCCCGGTCGAGGGCCGCGCGGGCGTCGTGCCCGTCGGCGGCCGCGTCGCGGGCCTCGGCGCACGCGGCGCGCAGCTCGGCCAGGGCATGGTCCAGCGCCTCCACCGCGCCGCCGTCCGCCCCGGCCTCCGCGCCCGCCAGCGCCTCCTTCAGCCGCTGCGAACGGCGCTCGGCCTCCTCGCGGCCCGCCTCGGCCCGCTGATACTCCTCCAGCGCGGCCTCCTCCGCCCTGCGGTCCACATGCCCCGCTCCCGGGCGCGCCGGGCTCGGGTGCTCGCAGCCCCCGCACACCGCGCACGGCTCCCCAGGGCGCAGCCCGGCCGCCAGCTCGGCGGCGATCCCGCGCAGCCGCCGGTCCTTGAGGTCCAGCCAGCTCTCCCGGGCGGCGCCCGCCCGCTCCCGGCACCGCAACAGCTCCTCCCGCGCCGCCTCCGCCAGCGCGGCGAGCCGGTCGCGCTCGCGGGCGGCGTCGAGCCGCCGCTCGGCGGGCTCGATCCGGGCGCCGAGCTGTTCGGCGCGGGTGGCGGCCTCCTGCGCGGCCTCGATACGCGCCTGATGGGCGAGGCGCGCCGACTCCCAACCGGCGAGCCAGGCGGCGGCCTCCTCGACGGCCTCGTCGTCGGCCCGCGCCTCGCGGTCCAGCTCGGCGATCTCCGTGGCCACGGCCCGTGCCCGGGCCTCGCCCCGCCGAGCCGCCGCCAACGCCCCCACCTCCCCCCGCACCCACCGCTCGGCCCGAGCCAACACCTCGGCCCCGGCCTCGGCCAGCGGCCCACCGTCGCCCTCCCGCTCGGCGACGTCCTGGCGCGGTCCTGAGGTGTCCTCCCCACCGGCGGCCCCCGTGCCCCGCTGGGCACGCGGCTCGCCGGACGGCTGGGCCTCACGCGGGGGCGGTACCGCCCCCGCGGCTCCTGGCGGGCCTGCCGGACCACCCCGCCCAGGGGCGCACTCGTGCGCCTCGGACCCGTCGTCCTCATGCGCGCCACGTGCCGGTGCGTCGCCCGGCGAGCGCGGGGCCGGGAGGTGGGCGGCGTCGAGAGCGTCCAGGGCCGGGTCGGTGGCCAGGTGGGTGCGAGCCTGGCGTTCGGTGGTGGTGGCTTGGTGGTGGGCCTGGGCCGCGGTGGTGCGGAGGTGGAGCGCGGGGGCCACGGCGTCGGCGGCTCGGGCGCGCTCCAAGAGGGCGTGCAGCCGCTCGCGTTCGGCCCGGCGCAGCTCCAGGTCGTCCGCGCGGCGCCGCGCGTCGGCGTGGCGGCGCTGGAGTTCGGCGCGCTCCCTCTCCGTGTCGGCCGCCCGCCGGGCGGCCTCGTGCAGGGCCTCGGTGCCGCGCAGCGCGGAGGCCGCGATGTCCCGGCGTTCGCGGGCGCCCGCGCGGGCGAGGGCGGCCCACTCCAGGACGGCGTCGGCCAGACCGGGGGCTCCGGCGGCGGCCTCGGGGAGCGGGTGGGCGTCCAGTTCGGCGGAGCGGCCCGCGGCCTGGGCCATGCGGTGGGCGAGTGCGAGGAGCCGTTCGTCGCCGCCGATGACGCGCTTCTCGGCGGCCCGCCGCAGCTCGGCGAGCCGTTCCTCGACGGCGGCGAAGCGGCCGGTGTCGAAGAGCTTGCCCAGCAGCTTGGCCCGGGCCGGTTCGTCCGCGCGGAGGAAGCGGGCGAAGTCGCCCTGCGGCAACAGCACCACCTGGCAGAACTGATCCCTGCTCATGCCCAGCAGCTGTTCGATCTCCGCGCCGATCTCCTGGTGCGAGCGGCTGAGCGCCTTCCAGGTGCGGGAGTCGGCGTCGTACTCCCGCAAGTGGCTCTGCGCCTTCTCGCGGGTCACGCCCGTGCCCCGCTTCTTGGGGCGGGGCTGCTCGGGGCGGCGGGTGATCTCCAAACGGCGTTCGCCGACGGTGAGTTCGAGGACGACCTCCGTCGGGGTCAGCGGCTCGGCGTGGTCGCTGCGCAGGGAGAGCCCGCTGCCCTGCCGGGCGCCGGGGACCTGCCCGTACAGGCCGTAGCAGACGGCGTCGAGGACGGACGTCTTGCCCGCGCCGGTGGGCCCGTGCAGCAGGAAGAGCCCGGCGGCGGACAGCTCGTCGAAGTCGACCGCCTGAGTGGCCCCGAAGGGGCCGAAGGCGGTGACGGTCAGCCGGTGGAGCCTCATCGCGGGTCCTCCCCTTCCGTCCGCACGTCCTCGAAGGCGTCGCCGAGCAGCACGGACTCACGGCCGTCCGGGCCCCGCCCGCCCCGTACGTGGGCCACGAAGTCCTCGGCGATCTCCCGGTCGGTCCGGCCGCGCAGCCGCTGCGCGTACGAGGCGAGCGGGTCGTCGGGAGGCCGCTCCGGGTCGAAGACCAGGCTGAGGACGTGCGGGAAGCGCGCCGCGAGCCGGGCCATCGGTTCGTACGGACGCACCGGGTCGGTCAGTGTCGCCTCGACCCACGCCGCCTCGTGGCGGGCGAGGTCCGGGTCGGCGAGCAGGTCGTCGAGGTGGCCGCGGAGGCGGGCCAGCGGGCGCGGTACGGGGCAGTCGACGCGCTCGGCGGCGCCGATCGCGCCGTCGGCACCGGCGGCGTCCAGGTCCACGAGCCACATGGACTTGCGGTGCGCGGCCTCGGAGAAGGAGTACGCGAGCGGCGAGCCGGAGTAGCGGATCCGCTCGGTGAGGGTCTGACAGCCGTGCAGATGCCCGAGCGCCACATAGTCGACGCCGTCGAAGACATCGGCGGGGACGGAGGCGACGCCGCCGACCGTGATGTCCCGTTCGCTGTCGCTGACCGCGCCGCCGGTGACGAAGGCGTGGGCGAGGACGACGGACCGGGTGCCGGGCGGCCGGGCGGCGAGGTCGGCGCGCACCCGGTCCATGGCAGCGCCGAGGACGGCCGGGTGGCCCGCCGCCGGGGCGTCAAGCGTCTCGCGCACCAGGCCGGGTTCGAGGTACGGCAGCCCGTAGAAGGCCACGTCGCCGTGGCGGTCGGCGAGCACGACGGGGGTGCCGCATCCGGCGGGGTCGGTGCGCAGATGGATCCCGGCCCGCTCGATGAGCCCGGCGCCGACGCCCAGCCGCCGCGGGGAGTCATGGTTGCCGGAGATCATGACGGTCGGCACGCCGAGGCCGGCGAGCCGGTGCAGGGCGTCGTCGAACAGCTCGACGGCGGCGAGCGGCGGTACGGCCCGGTCGTAGACGTCGCCCGCGACGAGGACGGCGTCCACCTCCCGCTCCCGCACGGTCGCGATGAGGTGGTCGAGGAACTCCCGCTGCGCCGCGAGCAGGCTCACGCGGTGGAAGGACCGTCCGAGGTGCCAGTCGGAGGTGTGCAGAATTCTCAACGATCGACTCCGGCCCGCACGTTCGTCCTTCCTCCACCCCATTGGTCAGCAACGCGCCCGTACCGGATCAGCGCTACGGGCACCGACCACGTTAACCGTGATCGGTGCCCGGGTTCGCACGGACCTCGCTTTTGTACCCGTGTTACCTGCGCGTCTCGCCCCAGCGGTGGTCGTCGAAGAGGTCGACGCCCTCGGGGTAGCCGGTGCCGTAGCCCGTGCCGTACGCGTGCTGGTGACCGTCGTGGTAACCGTCGTGGTGGCTGTCGTAGTGATCCTCCACCGGGCTGGGGTCGAGGTAGTACCACTCGGCCGTGGGGCCGGGACCGGCGGACGGCTCGGCCGTCGTCTCCGGCTGCTGCGGCGCGGACTCCTTCTCCTTGGCCGCCGCCTTCGCCTTCGGCACCTCGAGTTCGTTCGGCATCAGCAGTTCCACCCGGACCCCCGGGGTGGCCCGCTTCTGGGCGACGAACTCCTCGACCTGGTTGCGGCAGGCGTGGTCCAGATGCGTGACGCCCATCAGATCGAGCCGGATCCGCTGCTTCCCGGAGCCGCCGGCGGCCTCGAGCGCGTCGATGAGGTTCGGCAGCCGCAGGAAGGTGGCGTTGCCCTTCATGACGACCTTGGCGCTGTCGCCCTCGATGGTGTGCTCGACGGAGGTCTGCGACATCCGCAGCGCGGCCAGCACGATTCCGGCCGCGAGCCCGATCAGCACCCCTTCCAGCAGGGCGGTGGCGACGATGGCGAGCGTGGTGGCGGTCATCACGAAGAACTCGCCGCGGTCCTGGTGCCACATCTTCGGGAACTGCTCGGGGGCGAGCAGCTTCCAGCCGCTGTGGACGAGGACACCGGCCAGCACCGAGATCGGGATCAGGGCGAGCACGCTGGGCAGCAGCAGGGCGAAGCCGAGCAGCCACAGGCCGTGCAGCGTGCGGGAGAGCCGGGTCTTGGCGCCGGACTGGACGTTGGCCGAGCTGCGGGCGACGACGGCGGTCATGGGGAGCGAGCCGAGGAGGCCGCAGATCGTGTTGCCCGCGCCCTGGGCGATCAGCTCGCTGTTGTACTGGGTGCGCTTGCCGTCGTGCATCCGGTCCACGGCGGCGGCCGTGAACAGGCTCTCCGCCGAGGCGATGACGGTGAAGGTGACGATGGCGGTGAGGATCGCGGGGTCGGCGAGCCCGGCGAACTGCTCGGGGCCCGGGACCTGGATGGCGGCCAGCAGATTGCCGACCTGGAGCGTCTTCACCTCCACGCCGGGGAGCGCGGCGATCCCGATGCCGAGGCCGACGGCGACCAGCGCGGCCGGGATCTTGTTGACGGGCGCCGGCACCTTCTTCCAGACGAAGCTGAGGACGACCGTGGCGATGCCGAGCCCGGCGGCGATGGCCGCCTGCGGGTTCGCCAGGGTGTCGGCGACGAGCCCGGGGAAGGCGAGCATGTTCTCGATGGGCGTGCCGGGGGCCTTGTTGTCGGCCAGCGGATACGACTGGCTGACCATCAGCGGCAGGCCGATTCCGGCGAGCATGCCCTGCACGACGGCGACGGAGGTGGCCTGGAACATCCGGCCGAGGCGGATCAGCCCCAGTAGGATCTGGAGGATTCCGGCGCCCAGCACGATCACGCCGAGCATGGCGATGCCCTGTGCCTCCACCGTCTCGGCGACGAGCGCGGCGAGCCCGGCGGCGGGCCCGCTCACCTGGAGGGTGCTGCCCGGGGTCATGCCGACGACGAGGCCGCCGATGACGCCGGTGATGATGCCGAGTTCGGCGGGGGCGCCGGAGGCGACGGCGACGCCGATGCACAGCGGCAGGGCCACCAGGAAGACGACGAGCGAGGCGCTGATCTCGGTACCGAGGTTGGCCCCGGCGAACATGCCGCCCTTGGGCGCACGCCCGTTGGCGTCGCGTCCGCCGGGACCTGCGGCACCCGCGCGGGGGTGGGGTGCCGCCCCGGTGGCGGGACCAGCACCGGCCCCGCCACCGGGAGTCTTAACCATCCCTTTTATCGGCTCGAAGGTTTCCGTAGCCGGACCGATCCCGTCATCAGGAGCATGCGGTGGGGCGTGGGCCGGACTTTGGGCGGGCCAGTCGTCGACGTATATCGACGGCCCGGCAGCACCCGTGGGGGCGCGGCCTCGCGCATGGCGTCCGGTCGTCATGGGTGCACCCGGAAGTCGCCGTCCGCTTCGAGTTCCCACAACTCGGCGCTGTCGACCTGATAGAACCAGCCGTGCAGCCGCAGTTGGTCATTCTCCAGCCGGCGCCGGGCGGAGGGATATTCCTTGAGCGCGTCCAGTTGATTACGGACATTCAGCTGAGCCAATTCCCTCATGCACGGATCCTCTTCGGTGGAACCGAGCTTGGGGGTCAGTCCGGGCCGGGCGACATCGAGCCAGGCGCCGACCCCGGGCATCTGGGACAGGTCCGCCCCGGAGGCCAGCGCCCCCATGGCGCCGCAGTGCGAATGGCCGCAGACGATGACGTCCTTGACGCCCAGCACCTCCAGCGCGTATTCGATGGTGGCGGCCTCGCCGGAGACCAGATGCATTCCGTGCGGCGGCACGATGTTTCCCGCGTTGCGCAGCTCGAAAATCTCACCGGGCCGGGCCCCCGTGATGAGCGCGGGAATGACGCGGGAATCCGAGCAGGTGATGAACAGGGCCTGCGGGGATTGACCGTCCGCCAGTTTCCGATAGGCGCCGCTGTCGAAATCGGCACGGCGCCGGAATGAGCGGGCGTGTTCGAGCAGAGTCTGCATCATGCCTCCCTGACGGGTGATTGCCATGAGATGCATTCACCGTAGGGAGGCATGGGTCAGGTGAGTGCTAAACGAACACTAGAGCATGGCAAGTTCTTCCCCAATATTCGGGAGCGCACTCGCAACATTACAAAAACCGGGACGCGCATCCGGCGCTGCGGTAGACAGGACCCATGACCGTACGAGCGCTGCTGATCGAGGACGACGAGACGATCGCCGAACCCCTTGTGGAGGGTTTACGGCGATACGGGCTGACGGCCAGTCATGTGGGCACGGGTGCCGCCGGTCTTGAAGGGCCGTACGGGGACATCGTTCTGCTCGACCTGGGACTGCCGGACATGGACGGCATCGACGTCTGCCGCGGCATCCGCCAGGTCTCCGACGTACCCATCATCATGCTCACCGCGCGCGGTGAGGAGGCCGACCGGGTGCTCGGGCTGGAACTGGGAGCTGACGACTACTTGGCGAAACCATTCAGCATGCGGGAGCTGATCGCCCGCATCCGCGCCGTGACCCGCCGCACCCAGCGCGTCGAGACCGCGCCCACCGCCCCGGCGGCCACCGCGCCCACCCCCGCTCCTCCCCCGCCGGTCTTCGAACCGGGACCGGCGCAGGCCCCCGCCCCGGCGCCGGTCCAGCACCAGACGCTGGAGGGCCAGGAGCCGCTGATCGTGGACCGCAGGACCCGGCAGGTGTGGGTCGGCGGCGCCCCGGTCGCCCTCACGCCGAAGGAGTTCGAGCTGCTGGCCCTGCTCACCGAGGACCCCGGCGCCGTGTACTCGCGGCAGCAGATCCTCGACCGGGTCTGGGACCCGCACTTCCACGGGCCGACCAAGACCCTGGACGTGCACATCGCCACCCTGCGCCGCAAGCTGGGCGACCCGGCCTGGATCCAGACCCTGCGCGGCGTCGGCTTCCGCCTCGCCGTGCACACCGGAGTTCCGGAGGCCGCCCGGCCGTGACCCGTCGTCTGCTGCTCGGCTATCTGAGCCTCGCCGTCCTGGTCCTGCTGTGCTTCGAGATCCCGCTCGGCTACATCTACAGCCGGTCCGAGAAGGAGCGGGTCATCGCGGCGGCCGAGGACGAGGCCGAGTCGGTGTCCGCGTACACCTCGCTGTCCATCATGGCGGGCCGGCAGGACCGTGAACTTCCGGCCCGGGTCCTGCACTGCGCCCAGCGCATCGGCGGCGAAGTGCTCATCGTGGCCGCCGACGGCAGAGTGCTCGCCGCCTCCCATCCGCCCCCCGCCGACGAGGCGGGGAACCTGACGTCCCGGCCCGAGATCGCGGCAGCGCTCGGGGGCCGGGGCGCGGTCGACGTACGGACCTCCACCATCGGCGGGGTCAGCTATCTCTCCATCGCCCTCCCCGTCACCCATGGGGACCAGCTCCAGGGCGCGGTCCGGCTCACCGTGCCCACCGACGCGGTGCACTCCAAGGTGCACCGCGCATGGCTGCTGCTTGCCCTGGCCGGGCTGGCGATCCTGACCGGCGCCGCCGTGGTGTCCCTGGTCTTCGCCCGCTGGACCAGCCGTCCCATCGTGGAGCTGGAGCGCTTCGCGCACCGGCTGGCCGACGGCAAGGCCCCCACGCCCGCCCCGGTGACCTCGGGCCCGCCCGAAGTACGCAGCCTGGCGGCCACCTTCAACCAGACCGCCGCCCGGCTCGCCCATCTGCTGGAGGCCCAGCGCGCGTTCGCGGCCGAGGCGTCCCACCAGCTCAAGACGCCGCTCGCGGCGCTGCGGCTGCGCCTGGACAACCTGGAGCCCGATCTCGCCGACCACGCCCGCCCCCAGCTCACCGCCGCGACGACCGAGACGGAGCGGCTGGCCCGCATGGTCGAGGGACTGCTGGCGATGGCCCGGATGGAGGAGGGCGCGGTGACACCGGAGCCGGTCGACCTGGACGAGCTGTGCACCGAGCGGCTGCGCACCTGGACCCCGCTGTTCGAGAGGCACCACGCCCATCTCGTCCTGCGCGGCGTCCCGGTCGGCCAGGCCCTCGCGGTACCCGGGGCGATCGAGCAGATCCTGGACAACCTGCTCTCCAACGCGCTGCGTTCCTCACCGCTCGGCAGCACCGTCACCCTCGACCTCCGCCACGCCGCGCCGGACCGCCGCCATCTCCACCGGGACGGCCGCCCCACCTGGGTCGAGGTGCACGTCATCGACCAGGGCCCGGGCATGTCCGCCGAGCAGCGCCGCCGTGCCTTCGACCGCTTCTGGCGGGCCCCCGACTCCCCCAAGGGCGGCACCGGCCTCGGCCTCTCGCTGGTCCAGCGGCTGGCCCACGCCAGCGGCGGCGAGGCCACGCTGAACGCGGCCCCCGGCGGCGGGCTGGACGCCGCGATCCGGCTGCGGTCCCCGGTCAAGGCCGGATCCGGCGGCCCGGGGCGCCCGGCCAGAATGCAGCTGCGCCGCAAACCCGCCCCGGAGCCCACCACCCGGCCCGCCGCCCGGGCACCGGTCTAGGGGTGTCCAGCCGCTGCCCGGTCGTGCTCAGGGCGCCTCTTCGTATGCCTCACCGCCCAGTTCCAGCCCGGCCGTCCCCGCGGTGGCGTCCGCGAGCCAGCCGCGGAAGGCCGCCACGTCCGCCTCGGGCAGCCCCACCTCGATGGTCACCGCCTCCGCGTACCGGACGTCCCGTACCACCCGGCCCGTCGCGCGCAGATCGTTCTCCAGCTTCCCGGCCCGCTGGTGGTCGATGGTGACCGTGACGAGGCGGAACCGCCGCCGGGTGACGGTGCCCAGCGCGTCCAGCGCCTCCCCGACGGCTCCGCCGTACGCGCGGATCAGCCCGCCCGCGCCGAGCTTCACGCCGCCGAAGTAGCGGGTGACCACCGCCACCACGTACCGCATCTCCCGGCGCACCAGCATCTGGAGCATCGGTACGCCCGCGGTGCCACCCGGCTCGCCGTCGTCGCTCGCCTTCTGTACGTCGCCGTCGGCGCCGAGGACATAGGCGTAGCAGTTGTGGTTGGCGCCGGGGTGTTCCTTGCGGACCCGCTGGATGACCTCCTGGGCCTCCTGCTCGGTCGCGGCGGGCGCGAGCGTGCAGAGGAAGCGGGACTTGTTGATCTCGACCTCGTGCACGCCTTCGCGCGCGACCGTCCGGTACTGCTCCTGCATCCGGCCAGCCTATGCCCCGGCTACGCCTCGGCCTCCTCCCCGGGGGCGGCCAGGACCGCGGCGTGGGCGGCCGCGGTGAGCACCGCCGCCGCGAGCACCCATGAGATCCAGTTGCCCGGGTTGGGCAGCCACTGCCTGCCGAGCGCGACCGGGTAGATGACCGCCGCGTAGACGGCGGGGACGGCGTGCCGCACGATGCCCTTCCTGGCGGCGCCGAGGAACAGCGGCGGCGCCAGCAGCCCGGCGGTGAACACCACGCCCAGGACCCAGAGCACGCGGTGCCGCTTGCTGCTGTACATGGGGACGTTTGAGGGCACGGTGGCGGGGAATTCGTTCACGTTTACCTCTTGATAATCGGCTCGACAGTCGGTGTACGGGTCATGGACATGGGCACGCATCGATCATTTGGCCGATTTCTCACTCCCCGAACTCCAGTTCCGATGAAATGTTCGAAGAGATCGCTAACCGCCCGGTTCGGAGCGGAGGCAGCTGAGTGCGCGCCGCGCGCTCGCGGCTCCGATTCCCTCCAGATCGCGCAACTGCTGGGCGGAGAGACTGGACAACCGTTCGACACTGTCGACACCGGCCCGCAGCAAGGTATTGGCCAGCCGATGCCCGAATCTGTCATGACCCAGAACGTCGAAGAGATCTCCGCCCTCACACGAGCATCCGGCCTCCCGGTCCGGCTCCCCCGGCCGCCCCTTTTCCCGTACCCGGCAGGCGGCGCACACATCGATCACCCGACCATCCCGGAGCGTCCTGGTCCAGCTCAGCGGGACCGTCTCCGCTCGCGCCGCGCTCACGCTGTCGGCCGCGTCGGATGTACAAGTGGCGCCACAGATGTCACATCGAATGGTGATCGAATGACTCATGTGAGCATGATGGCAGACAAGTTGGCGACCGGCTTTGCGCACCGTCACTTTGCGGCAGCCCCGCCTCCCACAGGATTCCCCCGAAGTCGAGCGTTCCACCCCTGTGATCGTGGTACTCGGCGAAATGCTGCCCGGCGGCACATGCATTTCTCATAGTGCCTTCATTACAAATGCGACTGTTACCGCGCCCGGAGGGGTGAAAACGTGAGCCAACAGTGGACAGCGCAGAGTCCGGGGGGATGCGCGCGCTGGGCGTAAGAAGCGTGAGGAAGCGTCTCGATTCCCGCTCATCAGGCGGAGGAGACGGCGCACGCCCCAGCGGTCTCACCCCCGATGCCTGCCGACTGCTGTCACTGAGCTCTGCCCTGGGCTCACTTGACCGACAACGGGAACGGCTGGGTGATGACAATCAACGCCACTGGGGACGGTACGGCCGACGCGAACGGTCAGCGGAAGCGTGGATGGCGCGTATCCGCGGCCGTGGGCCTGGCGGCGGTGCTGACCGGCGGGGGGATCGTGGCGCTGAAGGCGACCGGCTCGTCCCCGCCCGGCGGTTCGGCACCCGCGGCGAGCGTCGCCTCCCACACCGGGCCGCTGACGTCGAAGGAGACCCGGGAGGCGTCCCGGATCGCCGCCGCACCCCGGTCCGCGTCCCAGGACTCCCAGGCGTCCCCGGGCGAGAAGAAGAAGGCCGAAAGCCGGGAGAAGAACGCCGCCGGCGGCTCCGGCGCCGAGGTGCTGGACACCCGCCGACCGGCGCGCGCCAAGTCGGCCGCCGCCTCCGCACCCGACAGCGAGGCCGAGGTCCAGCTGTACGACTACGCCTCCGACAGCCTGATCACCCGGGTCGTCGACCTGCGCTCCGACAAGGTCGTGCGCTCGACCCGCCAGCACGGGGTCCAGCCGCCGCCCACGCTGGCCGAGGTCCGGGAGGCGGTGAAGGTCATCCTCGCCGACCGCCGCCTCGGCGACGGAATGCGCGCCTCCTACCAGGCGGAGACGGAGAAGAAGCTGACCTCGCCCACCCAGCTGCGGCTCCAGGGCATGTCGTTCCTCGGGGCCCGCGCCAAGGGCGTGAAGGGTGCCTCGCAGGTGGCGCAGTGCGGTACCCACCGCTGCGTCCAGCTCTTCGTGCGCATCCCGGGCGGCAAGTGGATCGACACCAGCAGGATCGTCATCGATCTCTCGGCCCGGCGCACCGCCGTCATCGGCCTGTGAGGGGAGCTCAGTTCGTGTTCAGTTCGTTCCGGCGTGCCCGGGTGCTGATGGCCGTGGTGGGTCTGCTGACGCTGTGGGTGCCGGGTCCGGCGTCCGCCGCGCCCCGGGAGACAGCGGCGACGCCCTCCTGCCCGAAGGCCGACCGCATCGACCAGACGCTCAAGAACGGTGCCCGCTGGCAGATGTGCTGGAACATCGACCGCAGCACCGGCGTGGTGCTGAGCGATGTGACGTACACGCCCAACCGCGGCACCCCGACCCGTGTGCTGAAGAGCGCGTCGCTCGCCGAGGTGCACGTTCCCTACGACAGCGGCCAGCCGCGCTTCTACGACGTGTCGTCCATCGGCTTCGGTGACCTCGAAGAGGGCACGCTCACCAAGCTGTCGAAGGACGACTGCCCCACCGGCAAGCTCTGGGACTACCAGAAGACGCCCGTGATGTGCAGCCAGGAGCAGCCGCGGCCGTTCGCGTACAAGAGCGCGGTGGAGAAGAGCGTGCGGCACGGGACAGATCTGACCGTGTTCTCGGTGTCCGAGATCGGCTGGTACGACTACATCATGGAGTGGCACTTCTCCGACGACGGTGCCATCACCCCGCGCGCGGGCGCCTCCGGCTCCCTCTCGCCGTTCGCGTTCTCCGACGCGACCAGCGGATGGCCGACCGGCGTGGGCTCGCAGCGGTTCAGCGAGAACCACTCGCACAACATCTTCTGGCGGCTGGACTTCGATGTGAACGGCCAGTCGAAGAACGCCGTCGAGCAGTACGACTTCGAGGGCAGCGGTACGGGCAAGCGCACCATGAAGCGCACCGAGCTGTCCAAGGAGACGGGTGCGGACCTGGCGCCCGAACGCTTCTGGCGGGTGGTGAACCCGACGGCCGAGAACGACGACGGCCACCCCATGTCCTGGGAGATCGACAACGGCGACAGCGACCAGTACCGGGGCCCGAGCGACACCGAGAAGTTCACCCGGCACGACGTGTACTTCTCGCAGTACCGGGAGTGCGAGCAGCTGGCCTACGGCAACACCGCGAAGGGCTGTGCCGCCTCGGTGGACAAGTACACCAACGGTGAGAAGGTCACCGACCCGGTCGCCTGGGTCAGCGTCGACTACCACCACGTGCCCCGGGACGAGGACCAGGACCCGATGCCCACGCACTGGCAGAGCTTCCGCATCGTCCCCCGGGACGTCACGGCGACGAGCCGGCTGCCATGACCGTCCCCGCCCCTCTCATCCGTCCCCTCCGTCCCCTCCGTCCCCTCCGTCCCCAACAATCCGCGGCAAGGAGTGCACCGTGTTACACCGGCCCATGAGAGCGTCCGGACACGAGCGGCGGCCCACCGCGGGCCACCGCCTGGAGGACCGCCTCCGCGCCCTGGCCCGCGCCCATCAGGTGCCCGGAGCCCAACTCGCCGTCCACAGCGGCGGAACCACCCGCGCCGTGCACACCGGGGTGCTGGACTCCATAACCGGGGAGCCGTTCAGCGCCGAGACGGCGGTGCCCATCGGCTCCCTCACCAAGTGCTACACCGCCACCGTCGTCATGGTCCTCGTCGCGGACGGCGATGTGGAGCTGGACGACCAGCTCGGCGACCATGTGCCGGAGCTGCGCCGGGCCGGGCCGCCGTGCACCGTGCGCCAGGTGCTCAGCCACACCGCCGGGCTCGCGTCCGGGCCCGACTCCGACCATGTCGCCGCGCTGACCACCGCGCGCTACCTCCAAGCCCACTGCACCGACGGCACGCTGGTGATGGCTCCGGGGACCGACTTCTCGTACTCCAACGCGGGCTATGTCGCGGCGGGGCGGCTGATCGAGACGGTCACCGGGATGAGCTGGGCGGAGGCCGTACGGTCCATCCTGCTGGACCCGCTGGGCACCGCGCCGTCCTTCATCGGCGCGACCGGTGCGGACTGGCGGCAGGCCGCGCGCGGCCACTCGGCCAACAAGGCGTCGGGCCGCACCCGGCCGGTCGAGCAGAACCTCGCCCCGGCGGAGGCCGCGGCCGGTGCCCTGATGGCCAGCGCGCAGGACCTGGTGGCGCTGGCCCTGGCCCACACCCACGAAGGGCCTGGCGGGCTGCTGCCGCCGGAGCTGGCGGAGGAGATGCGGCAGCCGGTGCCCGGTGCCGACCCCGGTGTCCTCGCCGACGGCTGGGGGCTGGGGTTCGCGCTTTTCCGGCAGGGAGAGACGACCTGGTTCGGGCACGACGGAAACGCCCAGGGCACGTCCTGCTATCTGCGGGCCGATCCGCTGAACCGCACCGTCGTGGCGTTCACCAGCAACTCCAACAGCGGTGCCGACATGTGGCACGAACTCTCGGCCGAACTGGAGGAGTTCACCGGCGTCCCGGTCCCCGGGACACCCGCCAGGCCCCGTCCGGCGGCCACCCCCATGGCCTCGACGGCACAGTGCACCGGGACCTATCTCAACGGCGACATCGAGTACCAGGTGACGATGAGCGACAGCGGCACCCTCGCTCTGTCCGTGGACGGTGACGTCCCCGCGCCACTGGTCTGTCACGAGGACCTGACCTGCGACCTGGTGGACCCGTCCTCCGGGCGCCGGATTCCCGGTGGCCGTTTCGTGCGCGACCCACGCACGGGCGCGGTCGACCGCATTCAGCTCTCGGGCCGGATGGCCCGTAAGAGCGCCCTCGTCTGACGTTCGAGATCCGAGGTCCGAGGCTCCCCACCGCACACTCCCCACCGCGGCCGTCTCCCCCACGCCAACGGCCGCGCGCGGCGCCTCATCTCCACAGTTCCACCCCTTTCAACCGCTCTGAAGGGCCGCACCGACATGATGGAGCAGTACGACAACGCATCGGGTTCGGCGTCCGCACCCGAGGACGCCCCTGGCCTGCCGCCCGCCGCGTGGAACGCCACGTCCCGCGACGCCTCCCGCAGCCCGCTGGGTGAGCTGTTCGCGCACTGGGCGGGCCGTACCCCGAAGGCCGCGGCGCTGGTGGCCGGGGGCCGCACCTGGTCGTTCGGTGAGGTCGACGCCTGGGCGAACCGGCTGGCCCACCACCTCATCGGGCGCGGTGTGGGGCCCGAGCGCGTGGTGGCCCTCGTCCTGCCGCGCTCCGTCGAACTGGTGGTGGCGGAGCTGGCGGTGGCCAAGGCCGGGGCCGCGTTCCTGCCCGTCGACCCGGCGCACCCCGAGGAGCGCCGCGCCATGATGCTGGCCGACGCCCGGCCGGTGGTGGTGCTGGACGACCCGGCGCGGATCCGGGACGTGACCGGCCCCGAGCACACGCCGGGGGACGCGGACCGGCTCGTCCCGCTGCTGCCGGAGCATCCGGCGTACGTCATCTACACCTCCGGCTCCACCGGTGTGCCCAAGGGTGTGATGGTGCCGCACGCCGGGCTGGGCAACTTCTCCGCCGCCACCGCGGACCACTACCAGGTCCGGCCGGGCGACCGGGTGCTGATGTTCTCGTCGCCGAGCTTCGACGCCTCCGTACTGGAGCTGTGCTCGTCCCTGCTCGCCGGGGCGGCGCTGGTGGTGCCCCCGGAGGGTCCGCTGCTGGGCGCCGAACTCCCCGCCGTGCTGCGGGAACACCGGGTGACCCACGCCCTGGTCCCCCCGGCCGCGCTGGCGACGGTGCCCGCGGAGGAGGTCCGGGACGGCCTGCCCGATTTCCGTACGCTGATCGTGGGAGCGGAGGCGTGCCCCGCCGATCTGGTGGACCTGTGGGCGCCGGGCCGACGGATGGTCAACTCCTACGGCCCGACCGAGGCCACCGTCGTGGCCACCTGGACTGACGCCCTCCGGGCGGGCTCCGGCAACCCGCCGATCGGCCGTCCGCTGCCCAACACCCGGGTGTTCGTGCTGGACGAGGCGATGCGGCCGGTGCCGGTGGGCTCCGTCGGGGAGCTGTACATCAGCGGCGCGGGAGTGGCCAGGGGCTATCTCGACCGCCCGGGGCTGACCGCGGAGCGCTTCGTCGCGGTGCCCTTCGGGCCGCCCGGCGCCCGGATGTACCGCACCGGTGACCTGGCCCGCTGGAACGCCGACGGTGAGGTGGAGTTCCTCGGCCGGACCGACCACCAGGTCAAGGTGCGCGGCTTCCGCATCGAACTAGGCGAGGTGGAGGCCGCGCTCGCCCGCCACCCGGACGTCCTGGCCGCCGTCGTCACCGTGCGGGAGGACGAGCCCGGGCTGAAGCGGCTGGTCGGCTATGTGGTGCCGACCGAGGGCGGGGCGAAGCCCCGGGCAGCTGAGCTGCGGGCCGCGGCGGCCCGGGTGCTGCCCGCGCACATGGTGCCGTCCGCGTACGTCGTGCTGGACGCGTTCCCCCTCACCCCGCACCGCAAGATCGACCGGCAGGCGCTGCCCGCCCCGGCCCCCGCCGCGGAGGGGCACTCCCGCCACATCGCCCCGCGCACCCCCGCCGAGACCGCCCTGGCCCGGGTGTGGACCGAGGTGCTGCCGGTGGACGCCGTGGGCGTCGAGGACGACTTCCTGGGCCTCGGCGGCGACTCCATCCTCGGTGTGCGGCTGCTGTCCCGGCTCCGGGCGGAGCTGGGCGTGGAACTGTCGCTGCGGGAGCTGCTCGACGCCCGGACCGTGGCGCGGCTGGCCGCGCGGCTGCCGGAGGAGGCCGCCGACGCGCCGGAGGCGCCGATTCCGCCCGCCCCGCGCGACCGGCCGCTGCCGCTGTCCGCGGCCCAGCGGCGGCTGTGGTTCCTGGACGATCTGACCTCCGGCGGCACCGAGTACAACACCGGCGCCGGGCTGCGGCTGAGCGGCCCGCTCGACACCGGCGCCCTGCGCCGCGCGCTCGCCACCCTGGCCGCCCGGCACGACGCGCTGCGCACCACGTTCGTCACCGTGGGCGGCCACGGGGTGCAGCTCATCTCCGAACACGGCACCGTACCGCTGGACCACACCGACCTCGGCGGACGGCCCGCCGCTGAGCGCGACGCCGCCGTCGAGCGGCTGCTGACCGACGAGCTGAACCGGCCCTACGACCTCGCCGAGGGCCCGCTGACCAGGGCGCTGCTCATCCGGCTCGCCGACGACGACCACGTCCTGCTGCTGGCCCAGCACCACATCGTCACCGACGGCTGGTCGGTCGGCATCCTGGTCCGCGAACTGACCGCGCTGTACGCGGCGGAGGTCACCGGCACCGCCCCGGACCTCGCCGAAGCCGCGCTCCAGTACCCGGACTTCGCCGTCTGGGAGCGGAACTGCCCCGCCCCGCCCGGGCAGGACACCGACCTGAAGTACTGGCGGGACCGGCTCACCGGAATGCAGACCCTGGAGCTGCCCACCGACCGCCCCCGCCCCCCGGTGCGCACCACCGCCGGGGCGGTGCACCGGCGGGAGCTGCCCGCCGATCTGGTGGCCGCGCTCGGCAGGCTCGGCCGGGAGCGGAACACCACGCTGTTCACCCTGCTCGCGGCGTCCGTGGCGGTCCTGTTCTCGCGCTACTCGGGCCAGCGGGACGTCGCGTTCGGCACCGTCACCAGCGGACGCCACCGCAAGGAGCTGGAGTCGGTCGCCGGGTTCTTCGTCAACACGCTGGTGCTGCGCGCCGACGTCGACGGGGACAGCAGCGTCGAGCAGTTCGTGGACGCGATGCGCGAGACGGTGCTGGACGCCTTCAGCCATGACCGGCTGCCGTTCGAGCGGGTCGTGGAGGAGCTGGCCCCCAAGCGCGACGCCAGCCGCAACCCGCTGGTGCAGGCGCTGGTCGTCCAGCAGGGCGCCATGGTGCCCGGCCGGGAGGCCGGGGGCCTGACGATCGCCGAGCACTCCTTGCCGCGCCCCGCCGCGCGGTTCGATCTGGTGCTGGAGTTCCTGCCCCGGGACGACGGATCGCTGGGGCTGACCGTCGAGTACAACTCCGATCTGTTCGACGCCCCGACGATGGAACAGATGGCCGGGCATCTGCACCGGCTGCTGACCCGGATGGTGGCCGACCCCCGCAGCTCCCTGATCGAGCTCCAGATGCTGAGCGACGCCGAGTGGCACAAGCTGCTCGACTCCTGGAACGGCATCTCGGCGGGCGGGACCGAGAAGGACACCGGCGGGGCCGCCGCCCGGGCCACGCTGCCCGAACTCTTCGCGGCGCAGGCCGCGTCGCGGCCCCGGGCCACCGCCGTGACCTGCGGGGATACCCGGCTCACCTACGACGAGGTGAACCGGCGCGCCAACCGGCTCGCCCGGTTGCTGATCGACCGGGGCGTCGGCCCCGAGCGGCTGGTGGCGCTGGCGCTGCCGCGCTCGGCCGACCTCGTCGTCGTCCTGCTGGCGGTGCTCAAGGCGGGCGCCGGATATCTGCCGGTGGACCCCGGATACCCGGCCGAACGCATCGCGTTCATGCTGGACGACGCCGCGCCCTCGACCATCCTCGCCACCGGTGACACCGCGGGCTGCCTGCCCGCCGGTGCCGAACCCCTGGTGCTGGACGACGAAGCGGTCCGCGCCGAGCTGGCGCGGCGGGCGGACGGCGACCTCGGCGACGCCGAGCGCACGGCCCCGCTGGACCCGGCCCATCCCGCGTACGTCATCTACACCTCCGGGTCCACCGGCAGGCCCAAGGGCGTGGTGGTGACCCATCAGAGCGTGGCGACCCTGGCCGCCTGGGCCGGGGCCGAGCTGGGCCGGGAGCGGCTGACCGGGGTCGTGGCCTCGACCTCGCTCAACTTCGACGTGTCCGTGTTCGAGATCCTGTGCCCGCTGCTGGCCGGGGGCAGCATCGAGGTCGTCCAGGATCTGCTGGCCCTCGCCGACCCCGCGAACCGGCCGCGCGCGACCGGGCTGATCAGCGGCGTCCCGTCGGTGTTCGCCCGGCTGCTGAGCGGGGACGCCGGGCAGACCGACGCCGGATACATCGAGGCCGGACGCATCGACGCCGGGACCGTCGTCCTGGCGGGCGAGGCCCTGCCCGCGCAGGTCGTGCGGGACATCCGGGCGACGCTGCCCTCCTGCCGCATCGCCAACATGTACGGGCCGACCGAGGCCACCGTGTACGCCACCGCCTGGTTCTCGTCGGGCGGAACCCCCCAGAAGGCGCCACCGATCGGGCGGCCCGTCGCCGACACCCGCGCCTATGTCCTGGACCCGACGCTGCGGCTGGTGCCGCCCGGGGTGACGGGCGAGCTGTATCTCGGCGGCCGGGGCCTGGCCCGGGGCTATCTCAACCGTGCCGGACTGACCGCCGACCGCTTTCTCGCCGACCCCTTCGGCACCCCGGGCAGCCGGATGTACCGCACCGGCGACCTGGTGCGCTGGGGCAGCGACGGCCAGCTGGAGTACATGGGCCGGGCCGACGACCAGGTGAAGATCCGCGGCTTCCGCATCGAACTCGGCGAGGTCGAGACGGCGCTGCTGCGCCACCCCGACGTCGCCGAGGCCGCAGCCGTCGCGAAGGAGACGGGCGGCCACAAGCGGCTCATCGCCTACGCCGTGCCCGCGCCGGGCGCCACCCCTGACCCGGCCATGCTGCGCACGTTCCTCCAGGGCAGCCTGCCCGACTACATGGTGCCCGCCACCGTCCTGGTCATGGAGCGGATGCCGCTCAACCCCAACGGCAAGCTGGACCGCGGCCGCCTCCCCGACCCGGACTGGTCCGAGGCGGCGGCGCCGGGCTATGTGGCGCCGCGCACCGCGACCGAGCGGACGCTGGCCACGGTCTGGGCCCGCATCCTCCATGTGGAACGCATCGGCGTCGAGGACAACTTCTTCTCGCTCGGCGGCGACTCCATCCTCAGCATCCAGGTCGTCTCCCAGGCGCGGCAGGCCGGGCTCTCCGTCACCTCCCGCGATGTCTACCGCCACCAGACGATCGCCGCCCTCGCCCTGCACCTGGACGCCACGGCCCTCACCGCCGCGGCCGAGCCCGGCACGGACGCGGAAGCGGCCACCGGGGATCTGCCGCTGACGCCCATCCAGCACTGGCTGTTCGAGCACGACCCCGAGCGGGCCGGGCACTTCAACCAGACGCTCTCCCTCGTCCTGCCCGAGGACGTGGACGAGGCCGCGCTGCGCGGCGCGCTGGAGGCCGTCGTGAACCACCACGACGCCCTGCGCTCCCGCTTCCCCCACGAGGACGGCGGCCGGTACCAGCGGATCGACGACGGCGGGACGGCCGATCCGCTGCGCCGCCACACCGGCGGCGGCGAACCCCACCTCGGCGCCTTCGACCTGACGGACGGGCCGATGCTGCGCGCGGTGCTGGAGGAGGGCGCCGGGGACGGGGGGCGGCCGGTGCTCCATCTCACCGTGCACCACGCCGTGGTGGACGGGGTCTCCTGGCGCATCCTGCTGGAGGACCTGGACAGTGCGTACCGCGGCCTAGCGCTGCCCGCCGCGTCGTCCCCGCTGCGCCGGTGGGCCCGGCGGCTGAACGACCACGCCCAGACCGGGGGGTTCGACCCCGAAGCCGGGTACTGGACCGAACTGGCCGAGACCTGCGATCCGTCGCTGCCGGTGGACCACGACGGCGCGAACACCTATGCCTCCGCCCGGTCGGTCACCCTCACCCTCGACCGGGACGAGACCACCGCGCTGCTCCAGACGCTGCCCGAGGTCTACCGGACGCAGGTCAACGACGTGCTGCTGAGCGCGCTGGCCCGGGTGCTCGGCCAGTGGACCGGGCGCTCCCGGGTGCCGGTGGACCTGGAGGGCCACGGGCGCGAGGAGATCTTCGAGGGCGTGGATCTGTCCCGTACGGTCGGCTGGTTCACCACCCGCTTCCCGGTGGCGCTCGACCTGGGCGCCCTGCCCGGGGACGGCTGGGGTGACGTCCTCAAGTCCGTCAAGGAGCAGCTGCGGGCCGTGCCGCAGCGGGGCCTGGGCTACGGGGCGCTGCGCCATCTGGCCCGCCCCGAGGGCCTTCCGGCCGGTCCCACGGCCGGGATCAGCTTCAACTACCTGGGCCAGTTCGAGCTGCCCGGCGACGGCGACGGGCTGTTCCGCGGCCTCCACCGCGAACTCGCCCTGGACGCCGATCCGGAGGGCCTGCGGCCGCATCCGCTGGAGGTGGTCGGCCGGGTCGAGGACCAGCGGCTCGCGTTCACCTGGTTCTACTCCGCGAACCTGCACCGCGAGGAGACCGTCGAGCGGCTGGCCGGGGAGTTCCTGCGGGCGCTGCGCGCCATCGCCCGGCACGCCGCAGCGCCCGGCGCCGGCGGCCGCACCCCGTCCGACTTCCCGCTCGTCTCTCTCGACCAGGCCACGGTGGACGGGCTGGTGGGCGACGGCAGCGGGGTGGAGGACGTCTACCCGCTGACCCCCACCCAGGCGGGCATGCTGTTCCACGGGCTGTCCCAGGACGACCGGCGCGCCTACTTCCAGCAGCTCACCTTCGTCCTCGACGGGGTGTCGGACCCGCACGCGCTGGCCGCGGCCTGGCAGCGGGTCACCGACCGTACCCAGGTGCTGCGCAGCCGTGCCGCGTGGGACCGGGTGCCCGAACCGCTCCAGGTGGTGGAGCGCGGGGTCCGGGTGCCGGTGACCCATCTCGACTGGCGCGGGCTGTCCGCCGCTGAGCGCGACGAGGCGTCGCGGCGGTTCCTCGCGGAGGACCGGGAGCGGGGTCTGGACCTGGCCGCCGCGCCGCTGATGCGGCTGGCGCTGGCCCGGCTGTCCGACACCGAGGTCCAGGTGGTGTGGACGTTCCACCATCTGATCCTGGACGGCTGGAGCCTGTTCCAGGTGCTGTCCGACGTCTTCGCCTGCCATGCGGCCGGGGCCAGGGCCGCGCTGCCCAGCCGCCGCCCGTTCCGCGATTACGTGGCCTGGCTGCGGGACCGCGACTGGGCGGAGGCCGAGGAGCACTGGCGGTCCCGGCTCGGCGACGTGGCGGAGCCCACCCCGCTGCCGTTCGACCGGGAACCCACCGAGGCCCATCACGCGGAGTCCACCGGCGAGGTGCGGGTCACGCTGCCCGCGGAAGCGTCCCAGCGGCTGGCGGAGCTGGCCCGGGGCGCGGGCCTCACCATGAACACCCTGCTCCAGGGCGCCTGGACGCTGCTGCTGTCCCGGTACACCGGGCGCACGGACGTCGTGTTCGGGACCACGGTCTCGGGCCGTCCGCCGGAGCTGCCGGGCGCCCTGGCCATGACCGGCCTGTTCATCACCACCGTGCCGACCCGGCTGCCGGTGCCCACCGGCGGCACCCTGCTGTCGTGGCTGCGGGAGGTGCAGGAGCGGCAGACCGAGGACCGGCGGTTCGACTTCGTACCGCTGACCCGGCTGCGGTCCATGACCCGGCTCGAGGAGCGGGTGAACCTCTTCGACAGCATCGTGGTCTTCGAGAACTACCCCGTCGGCGGGGACCTCGCCGCCGCGCACGGGCTGGCCCTGCGGGACCTCCAGGGCGTCGAGACGACGAACTACCCGCTGAGCCTGGTGGTCTACCCGGGCGAGGAGATGGCGCTGCGGCTCGGCTACGACCCGGCCCTGTTCGACGCGGCGACGGTCGAGCGCATGGCCGAGTACCTGTCGGTGCTGCTGACGCACATGTCCACCGGCCGGGACCGGGCGCCCGCGCGCCTGCCGGTGCTCAGCGACGACCGGCGCGACCAGGTGCTGCGGGAGTGGAACGCCACCACGGCCCCGCTGCCCGAGGGTTCGGTGGCCGAGCTGTTCGCCGCGCAGGTGCGGCGCACGCCGGACGCGCCCGCGCTGGACGGCGACGGCGGCGCGGTGAGCTATCGCGAGCTGGACGCGCGCGCCAACCGCCTTGCCCACCGGCTCACCGGGCTCGGGGTCGGTCCGGAGCGGCCGGTGGCCGTGCTGATGGACCGGTCCGTGGAGCTGGTGGTGGCCCAGCTGGCGATCGTCAAGGCGGGCGGGGTGTACGTACCGCTGGACACCCGCGCGCCCGGGGACCGGCTGCGGGTGGTGCTGGCCGAGGCGACGGCGGACGTGCTGCTGACCGACCGCGCCTGGGAGCGGACCGCGGCGGACCTCGGGCACGCGGGGCGGACGCTGCTGGTGGCGCCCGGTGCCGAGGGCGGCGACGGTCCTTCCGGGCCGCCGGCGGTGGAGGTGTTCGGCGACAACACCGCGTATCTGATGTTCACGTCGGGCTCCACCGGGCGGCCCAAGGGCGTCGCGGTCCGGCACCGCGATGTGACCGCCCTCGCCCATGACCGCTCCTTCGCGGGCCACGGCCGGGTGCTCGTGCACTCCCCGCAGGCGTTCGACGCCTCCACCTACGAGGTGTGGGTGCCGCTGCTGCGCGGCGGTACGGCCGTCCTGGCGCCGGTGGGCGACGTGGACGCGGACGCCGTACGCCACGCGATCACCGCTCACGGGGTGAGCTGCCTGTGGCTGACCGCCGGGCTGTTCCGGCTGCTGGCGCAGGAGGCGCCGGACTGCCTGCGCGGCGCCCGGGAGGTGTGGACCGGCGGCGAGGCCGTGCCGCCGACGGCGGTGCGCCGGGTGCTCGACGCCTGCCCGGAGCTGACGGTGGTCGACGGCTACGGACCCACCGAGACCACGACCTTCGCCACCCGGCGCCCCTTCCGCGCCGGTGAGGAGCTGCCCGGGACGCTGCCCATCGGGCGGCCGCTGGACAACACCCGCGTGTACGTCCTGGACGGCGCCCTCCAGCCGCAACCGCCGGGCATCCCCGGCGAGTTGTACATCGCGGGCGCCGGGCTCGCCCGTGGCTACCGCGACCGGCCCGGACCGACCGCCGAGGCTTATGTGGCCGACCCGTTCGGGCCGCCCGGCTCCCGGATGTACCGCACCGGGGACCTGGTGTCCTGGACCGCCGACGGCGAACTCGCCTTCGTGGGCCGCTCGGACGACCAGATGAAGCTGCGCGGCTTCCGCATCGAACCGGGCGAGATCGAGGCCGCGCTCACCCGCCACCCGGCCGTCGCCGAGGCGGTCGTGGCGCTCGCGCGGGACGGGGACCGGAAGCTCCTGGCCGCCTATCTGGTCCCGGTGCGCGGCGCCGCCGCCCCCGAGCCCGAGGAGCTGCGCTCCCTGGTGGGCCGGGCGCTGCCCGACTACATGGTGCCCGCGGTCTTCATCACCCTGGACGAACTGCCGCTCACCGCCAACGACAAGGTGGACCGCCGACGGCTGCCCGCGCCCGACTGGGCGGCCGCCACGGCGGGCGCGGAGTACGTGGCGCCCCGCACCGACGCCGAACGGATCCTGGCGGAGATCATGGGCCCGCTGCTGGGCCGGGAGCGCATCGGCGTCGAGGACAACTTCTTCATGCTCGGCGGCGACTCCATCCTCAGCATCCAGGTCGCCTCGCGCGCCCGGCAGGCGGGCCTGACGGTGACGCCCAGAGAGCTGTTCCGGCACCCCACCATCGCCTCGCTCGCCACCGTCGCCACGGCCGCCGCCCGGCCCGCCGCCGACACCGGCCCGGTGAGCGGCGAGCTGCCGCTGACCCCGATCCAGCACTGGTTCCTCGGCACGGACAGCCCCCGGCCCGAGTACTTCAACCAGTCCGTCCTGGTCGAACTCGACCAGGACCCCGACCCCCGGGCGCTGCGTCAGGCGCTGCGGGCGCTGCTGGTCCACCATGACGCGCTGCGGATGCGCTACGAGCGCCGGGCGGACGGCACCGTACGGCAGTACTGCCCGGCGCCGGACGACGGCGACGGCCAGGACCCGCTGCGCGAGGTGGACCTGTCGGGGCTCGGGGAGGAGGAGCGGCGGGCCGCCGAGGAGGCGGCCATGGCCGAGGCCAACGCCGGGTTCGCGCTGGACACCGGGCCGCTGCTGGCCGCCCGGCTGCTGCGCCCCGGCCCCGGACTGCCGCCGTCGCTCTTCCTGACCGTGCACCACCTGGTGGTCGACGGCGTCTCCTGGCGGGTGCTGCTGGAGGACCTGGAGACCGCGTACCGCCAGGCGCTGGACGGCGCTCCGGCCGACCTCGGCGCGCGCACCACGTCGTTGCGCGACTGGTCCCGGCGGCTCGCCGAGCACACCGCGGCGGGCGGCTTCGACGCCGAACTCCCGCACTGGACGGCGGTGTCCGAGGACTGCGCGACCGGGATTCCGACCGACGGCGAGGGCGGCAACACCGTCGCGGCCATGAAGTCGGTGACCGTGGCTCTGGACCGGGAGCGGACCACCGCCCTGCTCCAGCGGGTGCCCGAGGTCTACCGCACCCGCGTGGACGACGTGCTGCTCTCGGCGCTGGGCCGAGTACTGGCCGAGTGGACCGGGCGGCGTCGGGTCGCCGTCGACCTGGAGGGGCACGGCCGCGAGGAACACCTGCTGGACGGCGTGGATCTGTCCCGCACCGTCGGCTGGTTCACCACCATGTTCCCGGTCGCCCTGGACATCCCCGACGGCCCGGGCGGCGGCTGGGGCGAGACGCTCAAGTCCGTCAAGGAGCAGCTGCGGGCGGTGCCCGCGCAGGGCATCGGCTACGGGGCGCTGCGCCATCTGGCCCCGGACGCGCCGCTCGCGGAGGCGGCGGAGCCCCGGATCAGCTTCAACTACCTCGGCCAGTTCGGCTGGTCGGACCCGGCCGGGACCACCGGCGACGCCCTGGTCCGCTCCGTACGGGGCGGCCTGGGCGGTGACGCCGCGCCGGAGACGCCGCGGGCGCATCTCCTGGACATCGTGGGCCGGGTCGAGCGGCGCCGCCTGGAGATCACCTGGTACTACGGCTCCGGGACGCACTCCGAGGAGACGGTGTCCCGGCTGGCCGGGGACATGCTCCGCGCGCTGGAGGACATCGTCGCCCACTGCGCCGACCCGGCCGCGGGCGGCCGCACCCCGTCGGACTTCCCGCTGGCCCGGCTGGACCAGGCCGCGGTGGACCGGGTCGCCGCCGACGGGCGGTCGGTGGAGGACCTCTACCCGCTGACCCCGATGCAGGCCGGAATGCTGTTCCACAGCCTGGTGGACCCGGCGTCCGACGCCTACTTCAACCAGGTGCAGCTGCGGCTGACCGGGATCACGGACCCCGGCGCGCTGGCCACGGCATGGCAGCGGACCACCGACGCCAACCCGATCCTGCGCACCCACCTGGCCTGGGCGGACACCCCGGAGCCCCTTCAGGTCGTACGGCGGCGGGCCACCCTGCGCATCGCCCACCACGACTGGACCGGACGCTCCGAGGCGTGGCGCGAGGCCGAGCTGAGCAGGCTGCTCGCCGACGACCGGGCCGAGGGGATCGACCTCGGCAGCGCGCCGCTGACCCGGCTGGCCCTGATCAAGCTGTCGGCCGACGAGGTGCGGCTGGTCTGGACGTTCCACCATGTGCTGCTCGACGGCTGGAGCGCGGCGCAGGTCTTCGACGAGGTGTGCGAGCGGTACGCGGCGCTCACCACCGGGCGCGGTGCGGTCGTACCCACCCGGCGGCCCTTCCGGGAGTACCTGGGCTGGCTGGGTGAGCAGGACACGGCCGAGGCCGAGCGGTTCTGGCGCGGCGCGCTGGCGGGCTTCACCGCCCCGACCGAGCTGCCCCGCGACCGGCCGGCGGCCGAGGCGCACCGCACGGCGTCCTCCGGCTCGCACCGGGTCACCCTCGGCGCGGAGGAGTCCGCCCGGCTCCGTGAGGTCGCCCAGCGCAACGGGCTGACGATGAACACGGTGGTGCAGGGCGCCTGGGGGCTGCTGCTGTCCCGCTACAGCGGGACGGACGACGTGGCGTTCGGGACCACCGTCTCCGGCCGCCCCGCCGCGCTGCCGGGGGTCGAGGCGATGGTCGGGGTGTTCATCAACACCATCCCCACCCGGGTCCGGGTGGACGGCCGGAGCCCGCTGATGAGCTGGCTGCGGGAGCTCCAGACGGCGCAGTCGGAGTCCCGGCGCTTCGAGTTCGTGTCCCTGGCACAGCTCCAGAGCTGGAGCGAGGTGCCCGGCGGCGTCGGTCTCTTCGACAGCATCGTGGTGTTCGAGAACTACCCCTTCGACAGCGAGGCCATCGCGGCCCACGGCCTCCGCATCCACCAGGAACGGGACCTCGAACCCACGAACTACGCGCTGAGCGTCGTCGTGGCGCCCGAGGAGCGGCTGTCGATCTCGCTGGACTACGACCCCGCCGCCTTCGACGCGGCGACGGTCGAGCGGCTGGGCGGCTGCCTGCACGGGCTGCTGGCCCAGATGGCGGCCGATCCGGAACGCCGGCTGGAGGAGCTGCCGCTGATCGGCGCGGCGGAGACCCGCCGGATCCTCGACACGTTCAGCGGTCGCGTCTCCCCGGCGCCGGGCGCGGTGCTGCCGGAGCTGTTCGCGGCGCAGGCGGCCCGTACGCCGGAGGCGGTGGCCGTGCGCGGCGCGGACGGCCAGCTGACCTACCGGGAGCTGAACGAGCGCGCCAACCGGCTCGCCCGGCTGCTGATCGGTGCGGGCGCCGGTCCGGAACGCTTCGTGGCGCTCTCGCTGCCGCGGACCCCGGAGCTGGTGGTGGCGCTGCTGGCGGTGCTCAAGAGCGGCGCCGGATATCTGCCGGTCGACCCCGCCTACCCGGCGGAGCGCATCGCGTTCATGATCGGCGACATCGCCCCGGACATCGTCCTGACCACCCAGGAAACGGCCTCCCGGATTCCCGACGGTCCTGGCCACCGCATCCTGCTGGACGACGCGGAGACCGGGCGGGCGCTCGCCGCACAGGCCGCCCATGACGTCGGCGACGCCGAGCGCACCGCGCCGCTGGAGCCCGGCCATCCGGCGTATGTCATCCACACCTCCGGATCGACCGGTACGCCCAAGGGCGTCGTGGCCACCCACCAGGGTGTCGCCGCGCTGGCCGCCTGGGCGGCGGAGGAGTTCGGCGCGGCGGGGCTGTCCCATGTGGTGGCGTCCACCTCGCTCAACTTCGACGTCTCCGTCTTCGAGATCATCTGCCCGCTGCTGACGGGCGGTTCGCTGGAGATCGTTCGTGACCTGCTCGCGCTGGCCGAACGGCCGGAGCCGTGGACCGCGTCCCTGATCAGCGCCGTGCCCTCGGCCCTCGGCCAGGTGCTCGGCAAGGGCGGCGTCTCCGTCACCGCCGATGCCGTGGTGCTGGCGGGCGAGGGTCTTGCGGCCCGTACGGTGCAGGAGGTCCGCAACGCCATCCCGGGCTGCCGGGTGGCCAACATCTACGGCCCCACCGAGGCCACCGTCTACGCCACCGCCTGGACCTGCGACCCGGCCGACCCCGGCCGGACCCCGCCGATCGGCTCGCCGGTCGCCGCCACCCGGGCCTACGCGCTGGACGCACGGCTGCGGCCGGTGCCCGTCGGGGTGCCGGGCGAGCTGTATCTGGCCGGTCCCGGCCTGGCCCGCGGCTACTTCGGCCGCCCCGGGCTGACCGCTGACCGCTTCACGGCCGACCCCTTCGGCCCCGCGGGCAGCCGCATGTACCGCACCGGCGACCTGGTGCGCTGGGACGCGGACGGCCAGCTGGAGTACCTGGGCAGGACCGACGACCAGGTCAAGGTGCGCGGATTCCGCATCGAACTGGGCGAGGTCGAGGCCGCGCTGGCGCGCCACCCCGAGGTCGCCGAGGCGGCCGCGGCCGTCATCGAGACCGACGGCCACAAGCGGCTGGTCGGTTATGTCGTCCCGGCCGCCGGGGCCGCCGCGGTCGAGTCCGCCGCGATGCGCGCGTTCCTCGCCACGAGCCTGCCGGACCACATGGTGCCCGCGGCCGTCGTCACCCTGGAGCGGCTGCCGCTGGGCACCAGCGGCAAGCTCGACCGGCGGGCGCTGCCCACTCCGGACTGGGCCGCCCCCGCCGCCGGGCATGTGGCGCCCCGTACGGAGACCGAGAAGGCGCTCGCCGGGATCTGGGCCGAGGTCCTGGGGGTGGAGCGGGTCGGCGTCGAAGACAACTACTTCACCCTCGGCGGTGACTCGATCCTCAGCATCCAGATCGTGTCCTCGGCCCGCCGGGCGGGCATCGAGCTGACGCCGCGCCATCTGTTCGTCCACCAGACCGTCGCGGACCTGGCCGCCGCCGCGCAGGACGTCCCGGCCACGGCGGTCGCGGCCGAACAGGGGCCGGTCGTCGGCGAGGTGCCGCTCACCCCCGTCCAGCACTGGCTGTTCGACACCCTGCCGGACAGCCCGGGACACTTCACCCAGTCGGTGTCCGCCGAGCTGACCGGGCCGGTGGACGAGGCCGCGCTGCGCGCCGCGCTGGACACGCTGCTCGACCACCACGACGCGCTGCGGCTGCGCTACGAACCCACCGGGAACGGCAACTGGCACCAGCACAGCGTCCCGCCGGGCGGCTCGGCGCCGATACTCGATGTCCACGACCTGTCCGCCACCGAACCCGCCCTGCGGGAGGCGGCGATGCGGGAGACGGCCTTGCGGATACGGGCCGGATTCCAGCTGGACCGGGGGCCGTTGTTCAAGGCCGCGCTGTTCATGACGGGCGAAGGGGAGCGCCCGGTCCTCAGCCTGATCGCCCACCATCTGGTGGTGGACGCCGTCTCCTGGCGCATCCTGCTGGAGGATCTGGACACCGCCTACCGGCTGCTCACCGCCGGGCGGCCCGCGAGCCTCGGCCGGAAGACCACCTCGTTCCGCGCGTGGTCGCGGCGCCTGAGCGAACACACCGTCGCCGGGGGCTTCGACACCGAACGCGGCCACTGGACCGCCGAGCACGCCCGCGCCGATCTCCCCACGGACGCCGAGGGGCCCAACACCGCCGCCAGCGAGGAGTCGGTCACGGTCCGGCTCGACACCGAGGAGACCCGGGTCCTGCTCCAGGACGTGCCGGGCGCCTATCTGACCCGGATCAACGACGTCCTGCTGTGCGCGCTGGGCCGGGTGCTGGGCCGCTGGACCGGCCGGGACCGGGTGCTCGTCGCGCTGGAGGGCCACGGCCGCGAGGAGATCTTCGAGGGCACCGATCTGTCCCGTACGGTCGGCTGGTTCACCACCATGTACCCCGTCGCCCTCGACGGCTCCGCCGCCACCGGGCCGGACGGGCTCGGGGAGGCGCTGAAGAGCGTCAAGGAGCGGCTGCGGGCGATCCCCGCGAACGGGCTGTCCTACGGGGCGCTGCGCCATCTGTCCGGGGCGGCCGCCCCGGACCTCGCCGAGGACCCGCAGATCAGCTTCAACTACCTCGGCCAGCTCGACTGGGACCTGCCCGACGGCGGTCTGCTGCACTCGCTGCGCAGCGGCCTGGAGGGCGACATGAGCCCGGAGGCGCCCCGGCCGCATCTGCTGGACGTGGTCGGCCGGGTGGAGCGCAGGAAGCTGGAACTCACCTGGTCCTACTCCCGTGACCGGCACCACCGCGAAACGGTGCTGCGGCTCGCCGAGGAGACCCTGGAGGAGCTGCGCGCGATCATGCGGCTGTGCACGGATGCCGGGGCGGGCGGACGCACGCCCTCGGACTTCCCGCTGGCCGGGCTGGACCAGGAGACCGTCGACCGGCTGGCGGGCGACGGCCGGGACGTGGCCGACATCTATCCGCTGACGCCCACCCAGAACGGGCTGGTCTTCCACGGGCTTGCGCAGCGCGGCCAGGGGCTCTATGTGGAGCAGGCGACCTTCGTCCTGGACGGGGTCCGGGACTCCCGGGTCCTCGCCGCCGCCTGGCAGCACGTGGTCGACCGCACCCCGGTGCTGCGCAGCGAGGTGGTCGTGCAGGAGGTGCCCGAACCCCTCCAGATCGTGCGCCGCAACGCGGCCGTACCGGTCGAGGAGCTGGACTGGAGCGGTCTCACGGAGGACGAGCGCCCGGCCGCGCTGGAGCGACTGCTCGACCAGGACCGCGCCCGCGGGCTCGACCTCACCGCGGCGCCGCTGCTGCGCGTCACCCTGGCCCGGCTCTCCCCGACCGAGGTGCAGGTGCTGTGGACGTTCCACCATGTGCTGCTCGACGGCTGGAGCGTCTTCCAGGTGCTGACGGACGTCTTCGCGGCCCATGCCGCCCTGGCCGCGGGCGAACAGCCGCGGCTCCCGGCCCGCAGGCCGTTCGCCGACTATGTCGCCTGGCTCGGACGGCAGGACCGCGCACAGGCCGAGGCTCACTGGCGCAAGGCACTGTCCGGATTCACCGCACCCACTGCCCTCCCCTACGACCGCAAGCCGACGGCGGAGGCCCCCACCCGCTCCTCGCAGTGGCTCTCGCACCGGCTCGGTGAGCAGGAGACCGCAGCCCTGGAGGACTTCGCCCGGCGGCACCGGCTCACTCTCAATACGATCGTCCAGGGCGCTTGGGGATTGCTCGTATCTCGCTTGAGCGGAGAGCCGGACGTCTGCTTCGGGGCGACCGTCTCGGGACGGCCGACCGAACTGCCCGGCGCCGACAGCATCACCGGCATCTTCATCAACACCCTTCCGGTGCGGCTCGGAGTGGAGGAGGGCACCGCCGCCGTCCCGTGGCTGCGCGGGCTCCAGGCCGACCAGGCGGACGCGCGCGGCTACGGCCATGTCCCGCTCGCCCAGATCCAGGGCTGGAGCGAGCTGCCGGGCGGCACGAACCTCTTCGAGAGCCTGGTGGTGTTCGAGAACTACCCGATCAACAGCTCGGCCGCCGCCGAACACGGGCTGCGGGTGCGCGAACTCCAGGCCCTGGAGTCCACCAACTACGCGCTCACCGTGGTCGTCTCGCCCGGTTCCGAGCTGTCCGTCGAACTCGGCTACGACCCCCGGCTCTTCGAGGAGGCCACCGCACACGATCTGGCCGCCCAGCTGACGCACGTCCTCGGCGCCCTCGCCGCGGCACCCGACGATCAGCCGCTGGACCGGATCGACACGCTGCCGGACGCGATGCGCAAGCGGCTCCTGGTGGAGTGGAACGACACCGCCCGCCCGGCCGCGCGGACCACCCTGGCGGACCTCTTCGAGGCCGCCGCGGACCGTCACCCCGACGCGCCCGCGGTCCTCGCGCCCGGCGTCGAGCTGTCGTACGCGGAGCTGGACGCCCGGGCCAACCGCCTCGCCCACCGGCTCATCGGCCGGGGCGTGGGCCCCGGGCGGATCGTCGCCCTGGTGCTGCCGCGGTCGGTGGAGATCGTCGTGGCCCAGCTCGCGGTGGCCAAGGCGGGCGGCGCCTATCTGCCCGTCGACCCCGGCTATCCCGCCGAGCGCGTCGCCCTGATGCTGGAGGACGCCGCCCCGCACGTCACTCTGGAAAGCCTCGACGGTCTCGACGGGACCGAGGGCGCGGCGCACCGGCCCACCGACCGGGACCGGCCGCGGCCGGTGGACGTGGACGACCCGGCCTATGTGATCTACACGTCCGGCTCCACCGGCACCCCCAAGGGCGTGGTCGTCACCCACCGCGGGATCGGCAACTTCGCCGCCGCCGAGGCCGAGCACTACGAGGTACGGGAGGGCGACCGCGTCCTCCAGTTCGCCTCGCCCAGCTTCGACGCCTCCGTCCTGGAGCTGTGCATGGCGCTGCCCCACGGGGCCGCGCTCGTGGTGCCGGAGCCCGGGCCGCTGCTGGGCGAGCACCTGGCGCGGGTGCTGCGCGAGCGGCGCGTCACCCACACCCTCATCCCGCCCGCCGCGCTGGCCACGCTGCCCGACGGAACCGAGAAGGAGCTGCCCGAGCTGCGCACGCTGATCGTCGGCGGCGACGCCTGCGGTACGGAGCTGACGAACCGGTGGGCCCCGTACCACCGCATGATCAACTCGTACGGACCCACCGAGACCACCGTGGTCGCCACCTGGTCCGATCCGCTCGTCGCGGACGGCGCCCCGCCGCCCATCGGGCGGCCGGTCCCCAACACCCGGGCCTATCTGCTCGACGCGCGGCTGCGCCCGGTGCCCCCGGGGGTGCCGGGCGAGCTGTGGATCAGCGGCCCGTCGCTGGCCCGCGGCTATCTGAACCGCCCCGGGCTGACCGCGTCCCGCTTCCTCGCCGACCCCTTCGGGCCCGCCGGATCGCGGATGTACCGCACGGGCGACCTGGCCCGCTACGACGCCGATGGCCGCATCCACCACATGGGCCGCACCGACCACCAGATCAAACTGCACGGCTATCGCATCGAGGCCGGTGAGGTGGAGACCGCCCTGGTCGGCCACCCCGCGGTCGCGGAGGCCGTGGTGACGGTCCGGGAGGACGAGCCCGGCGTCCGCAGGCTGGTGGCGCACCTCGTGCCCGCCCCCGGTGCTGCCGCCCCGGCCGACGCCGAGCTGCGCGCCGAGCTGGGCCGTACCCTGCCCGGCTACATGGTGCCGTCGGCGTTCGCCGTCCTGGACCGGCTGCCGCTCACCGAGAACGGCAAGACGGACCGCGCGGCGCTGCCGGCGCCCGGCCCCGCCACCGCGGCACCGGCCGCCGGTCATGTGGAGCCGCGGACCCCCACCGAGGAGGTCATCGCGGAGATCTGGGCCGAGGTGCTGGGGGTGGAACCGGTCGGCGCCGAGGACGACTTCTTCGCCCTGGGCGGCGACTCCGTCCGCAGCCTGCTGATCGCCTCCCGGGCTGGTGAGGCGTTCGGCCTCGATCTGACCCCGCGGGACGTCATGACCGCGCACACGGTCTCCACCCTCGCCGATCTGGTCGAGGAGTACATCCTGCGCGAACTCGAAGACGCCGCTTCGGGCGGCAGCGACAACGACGAACGGTGAGGACAGACAACATGACGTCTTCGAGGAACAGCCGCGCCTCCGCCCTGCCCGAAGAGCTGCGGGAAGCCCTGCGCCGCCGTCTCGCGGGCAAGGCCGGACGCACCGGGGCGATCCCCCGCGCGGACCGTACGGGCCCCCTTCCGCTGTCGTTCGCCCAACAGCGGCTGTGGTTCCTGCACACCCTCCAGCCGGACGAGGCGGGCTACAACAGCGCGGTCGCCCTGCGGCTCACCGGCGCCCTGGACGTGGCCGCGCTCTCCCGGGCGCTCGATGCCCTGGTGGAGCGCCACGAGGCGCTGCGGACCGTCTTCGACGAGGCTGACGGGCAGCCGTCGCAGGTGGTGCGCGAGGCAACCGCGGTGCCGCTGCCGACGACCGACCTCACCGGCGCGGACGAAGGACCCGGGGCGCTGGACGCCACGCTGCTCGCCGAGTACTCCCGCCCGTTCGACCTGCGGACCGGGCCCCTGCTGCGGGCGCTGCTGGTCCGGCTGGCGGAGGAGGAGCACGTCCTGCTGCTCACCGCCCACCACATCGTCACCGACGGCTGGTCCATGGGCATCCTGCTGGACGAGCTGTGCGCGCTGTACGGGGACGGGCCGGCCGACCTGCCGCCGGTGCCGGTGCAGTACCCGGACTTCGCGGTGTGGCAGCGGAGGCGCCTCTCCGGGCCCGCCCTGGACAAGCAGCTCGCCTACTGGAAGGACCGGCTCGCGGACACCGTCCCGCTGGAGCTGCCCACCGACCGGCCCCGGCCCGCGGTGCGCACCTCGGCGGGCGCGGTGTACGAGTTCACCGTGGGCCGGGACGTCGCTGCGCGGCTGAGGGAGCTGGCGGCGGACCGGCGCACCACCCTGTTCACGGTGCTGGTCGCCGCGTGCCAGGGGCTGTTCGCCCGCTGGTCGGGGCAGGACGACATCGCGCTGGGCACCGTCACCTCCGGCCGTGGCCGCACCGAGCTGGAGCGCGCCATCGGTTTCTTCGTGAACACCGTGGTGCTGCGCTCCGGGGTCGACGTCTCGCGTTCGTACCGCGAGCTGATCGACACCGCCGGTACGACGGTCCTCGACGCGTTCGCGCACGACGAGACGCCGTTCGAGCGGCTGGTGGAGGCCGTGGGGGCGCGCCGGGACGCCGGGCGCAACCCGCTGTTCGACGCGATGGTGCTGCTCCACAGCGCCCCACGGGGCGCGCCCCGCCCGGCCGGACTGACGGCGGCCGCCGTCGACGTACCCCGGCAGTCCTCGACCTTCGACCTCAGTGTGGAGTTCGTCGAGGACGGCGGGGAGCTGCGGGGGCTGCTGGAGTACAGCACCGAGCTGTTCGACGCGGAGACCGCCGAGCGGATGGCGGGGCATCTGCTGGTGCTGCTCGACGCGGCGAGCGCCGATCCTGACCGTCCGCTGCGGGAACTCCCGCTGCTGACGCGGGAGGAGCGGGAGCAGGTCGCCGCATGGACCCACGGTCCCGCACTGGACCTGGAGCCGACCACGTTCCCGGCGGTGTTCGAGGCGCAGGCGGCCCGTACCCCGGCGGCGACGGCGCTGGTGGCCGGGGAGGAGACGTACGACTTCGCGGCGCTCGACGCGGCCGCCAACCGGCTGGCGCACCAGCTGATCGGGCAGGGCGTCGGCCCCGAGCGGATCGTCGGGGTGAAGCTGCCGCGCACCGCCGACATGGTGGTGGCGATCCTCGCCGTCCTCAAGGCGGGCGGGGTGTATCTGCCGATCGATCCCGAACTCCCGGACGAGCGGGTCGCGTTCCTGATGGACGACGCCCGGCCGATGCTGGTGCTGGACCAGGCGGCCGTACGCGCGGTCCCCGCCACGCTGCCCGCCACCGCCCCCACCGACGCCGACCGGACCGGCCCGCTGCACCCGGACAGCGCGGCCTACGTCATCTACACCTCCGGCTCCACCGGCCGCCCCAAGGGGGTGGCCGTGTCGCACCGGGCCATGGTGAACCTGCTGGTGAGCCACCGCCACGGCTTCGTGGCGGATGCGGGCGGCGGTCCGCTGCGCGCCGCGCTGACCGCGTCGTTCTCGTTCGACACCTCGCTGGAGGGGCTGCTGCTCCTGGCGGACGGCCATGAGCTGCACCTCATCGACGAGACCACCCGGCTCGATCCGGCCGTGCTCGTGGACCGCGTCGCCGAACACCGGATCGACTTCCTCGACCTCACCCCGTCGTATCTGCGGCAGCTCCTCCCGGCCGGGCTGCTCACCGACCCCCGGCACCGTCCGAGGGTGCTGATGCTGGGCGGCGAGGCCATCGGGCAGACGCTGTGGCGGCAGCTGGCGGAGGCCCCCGGCACCACGGCGTACAACTTCTACGGCCCGACCGAGTGCACCGTCGACGCGCTCGCCGCCCGGATCGGCGGCGCCGGGCGTCCGGTGGTGGGGCGGCCACTGGGCAATCTGCGCGCCTATGTGCTCGACGCCCGGCTGCGGCCCGTACCGGCCGGGGTGGCGGGCGAGCTGTATCTCGCCGGGGACCAGCTCGCGCGCGGCTATTCGCACCGCCCCGGGCTCACCGCCGCGCGGTTCGTGGCCGATCCGTTCGGGCCGGCGGGCGCCCGGATGTACCGCACCGGCGATGTGGCGCGCTGGACCGCCACCGGGGAGCTGGACTACCTGGGCCGCGCCGACGACCAGGTGAAGATCCGGGGGCACCGGGTCGAACCGGGCGAGATCGAGGCCGCGTTGCTCGATCTGCCGTCCGTCGCCGAGGCGGCCGTGGTGGCCGTGACCGACGACCGCGACCACGCCCGGCTGGTCGCCTACTACGTACCGTCCGCTACCGCCGAACCGCCCACCGCGCAGGAGCTGCGCGCGGCCCTCGGGCGTACGCTGCCGGGCCACATGGTGCCCGGCGCGTTCGTCGCCCTCGACGCCATGCCGCTGACCACGAGCGGCAAGCTCGACCGGCGGGCGCTGCCCGCCCCGCGGCCCGACGCCGACCGCCGGGAGAACGCCTACACGGCTCCGCGCACCCCGGTGGAGGAGGAGCTGGCGCGGATCTGGGCCGAGGTGCTGGGCGCCGAGTCGGTCGGGGTGACGGACAACTTCTTCGAACTCGGCGGCGACTCGATCCTCAGCATCCAGGCCGTCTCGCGGGCGCGCCAGGCCGGGCTGCGGCTCAGCTCCCGTGATGTGTTCCTGCACCAGACCATCGCCGATCTGGCCGCCGCCGTCGCCCCGCGCTCCGCGCCCGGTACGGAGGACGAGACCACGGGGCAGCCGACGGGCCCGGCGCCGCTGACCCCCATCCAGCACTGGTTCTTCGCCACCCACGGCGCGCTGCGCCACTTCACCATGTCGATGGTCGTGGACCTGCCGCACGACCTGGACGAGACCGCCCTGAACACCGCGCTGGAGGCGGTGGCCGACCACCATCCGGCGCTGCGGACCCGGTTCGTCCACGACGGCGGCGCGTGGCGCCAGCACCCGGACGGCCCGGTGGCGGGGCCGCTGATCCGCCGCCACGATCTGTCGCACCTCGGCGGCGGAGGACTGAACGCCGCGGCCGAGGCGGCCGCCGAGGCAGCACGCGATGAACTCGACCTGGCAGCGGGCGTGTTGCTGCGCGCCGCGCTGATCCTGCGCGGCGCGGGGACCCGGCCGCGGCTGTTCCTGGCCGCACACCACCTGGCCGTGGACAGTGTCTCGTGGCGCATCCTGCTCGGCGATCTGGAGACCGCGTACCGGCAGGCCGCGGCCGGGGACCCGGTCCGGCTCGACCCGGTCGGCACCCCGTTCACCCACTGGGCCCACCGGCTGACCGGCCAGGTGCTGGCCGGGGAGCTGGACGGCGACCTGCCGTACTGGGAGGGCGTGACGCGCGCGGGCGGCGCGGAGCTGCCGGTCGACCGCCCGGGCCGGGCCACCGCCGGGACCACCCGCACGGTCCGGGTGCGGCTGGACCACGACACCACCGACGCGCTGCTGCGCCGGGTGCCCGGGGTGTACCGGACGCAGATCAACGACGTCCTGATGAGCGCCCTCGGCCGGGTGCTCGCCGACTGGACGCGCACCGACCGGGTGCTGGTGGCGATGGAGGGCCACGGCCGGGAGGAGATCGACGACAGCGTCGAACTGTCCCGGACGGTGGGCTGGTTCACCACCCAGTACCCGGTGGCGCTCACCCTGCCCGGCGGCGGCTGGGGCGAGGTCCTGAAGTCGGTGAAGGAGCAGCTGCGGGCGCTGCCGCGCAAGGGCCTGAGCTACGAGGCGCTGGCGCACCTGAGCGCCCCCGGCTCCGCCGCCCGTGCGCTGCGGGACGCCCCGCTGCCGGGCGTGTGCTTCAACTACCACGGCCAGTGGGACTCCGTCACCGGCGACGACGGGTTCACCCTCACCGGGGAGACCCTGGGCCTGGACCTCGCCGCCGATGAGCCCTCGACCTATCTGCTGGATGTGTCGGGCGTGGTGGCCGCCGGGGAGCTGGAGCTGACCTGGCTCTACTCCGACCGCGTCCACGACGAGGCCACGGTGCGGCGGCTCGCGGACGCGATGCTGACGGCGCTGCGCGACATCGTCGGCCACTGCGCTGAGCCGGGCGCGGGCGGCCGTACGCCGTCGGACTTCCCGCTCGCCCGGCTGGACCAGGCGGGCGTGGACCGGCTGGTGGGCGACGGGCGCGGGATCGAGGACGTCTATCCGCTGACCCCGCTTCAGGAGGGCATGCTCTTCCACCGTCTGGTGGGCGACGGCAAGGACGTCTATCTGGACCAGGCCACGCTGACCCTGGCCGGGGTGGGCGACCCGGAGGCGTTCGCCCTCGCCTGGCAGCAGACGGTCGACCGCACACCGGTGCTGCGCAGCGGGGTGGTGTGGGAGGACGTCGAGCGGCCCGTGCAGTTCGTACGCCGGCGGGCCGCCGTGCCCGTCACCCATGTGGACTGGCGGGAGCTGCCGGAGGAGCGGCGCGCGGCGGAGCTTGACCGGCTGCGGGAACGGGATCTGGCGCTCGGCCTGGATCTGACCGAGCCGCCGCTGATGCGGCTGACCGTCGTACGGCTGACCGGCGACCGGGTGGCGCTGATCTGGACCTCGCACCATCTGATCCTGGACGGCTGGAGCCTGGCCCAGGTGTTCACCGAGGTGTGCGACCGGTACGCGGCGGCGGCCCGGGGCGAGCGCCCGGCGCTGACCGCCCGGCGGCCGTTCCGCGACTATCTGCACTGGCTGGACCGCCAGGACGGGCGGGAGGCCGAGGAACACTGGCGGGAGCTGCTCACGGGGGTCACCGCACCCACGCCGCTGCCGTACGACCGCAAGCCCCTGGAGTCGCACCGGGCCGGGTCCTCGGCGACGGTGGCGGTGGCGCTCGGGGCCGAGGTGTCGGCGGAGCTGCGCGAGGCGGCCCGGCGCCGGGGCCTGACCGTCAACACGATCGTGCAGGGCGCCTGGGCGCTGCTGCTGTCCCGGTACAGCGGCGAGCCGGACGTGGTCTTCGGCACCACCGTCTCGGGCCGCCCGGCGGAGCTGGCCGGGGTCGAGTCCATGGTGGGCATGTTCATCAACACCCTGCCCACCCGGGTACGGGTCGACGGCACCCGGGACACCACCGAGTGGCTGCGGGAACTCCAGGTGGCACAGGCGGGGTCGCGGGGCTTCGAATCCGTGTCGCTGGCCCAGCTGTCGGCGTGGAGCGAGGTCCCGGCCGGGACGCCGCTGTTCGACAGCATGGTGGCCTTCGAGAACTACCCCTTCGACGACTCCTCGGCGCGCGAGGCGGGGCTGCGGATCCTCGACGTCGAGTCGACCGACGCCACGAACTTCCCGCTGAGCCTGCGGGCGCATCTGTCCGACCGGCTCGGCTTCGATCTCGGCTACGACCCGGAGCTGTTCGACGCCGGGACCGCGGAAGCCCTCGCCGACCGGCTGTGCCAGCTGCTGACGGGGATCGCGGCGGACTCCGACCGCCCGCTGCGGGCCCTGCCGTGGACCACGGCCGAGGAGCGGCGGCGCTTCCTGGTGGAGTGGAACGGCTCCGCGGGGCATGCGGCCCCGGAGCGGACCGTGGTGGACCTGTTCGAGGAGCAGGCCGCCCGTACCCCGGATGCGATCGCCGTCACCTGTGGCGCCGAGTCGCTGTCGTACGCCCAACTCGACGCGCGGGCAGGCCGGTTGGCACACCGCCTGGTCGCTGAGGGCGCGGCGCGGGAGCGGTATGTGGCGCTGGCCCTGCCCCGTTCGCTGGACATGATCGTGGCGATCGTGGCCGTGCTGAAGACCGGGGCGGCGTATCTGCCGGTCGACCCGGACCAGCCAGCCGGGCGGATCGCCCATATGCTCGCCGACACCGAACCCGTGCTGCTGCTGACCACCGGCGACCTGGCGCGGCGCGTCGCGGCGGACACCGCCGTGCCCCGGCTGTGCCTGGACGACCCGGACGTGGCCGCCGATCTGCGGAGCCGCCCGGCCACCGTCCCCGACGCCGCGCGGCCGCTGCCGGACAGCCCGGCCTACGCCATCTACACCTCGGGGTCGACCGGGATACCGAAGGGCGTGGTCATCCCCCACGCCAATGTGGTGCGGCTGTTCTCGCAGACCGACGCGTGGTTCTCGTTCGGCGAGAGCGATGTGTGGACGCTGTTCCACAGCTACGCCTTCGACTTCTCCGTCTGGGAGATCTGGGGGCCGCTGCTGCACGGCGGGCGGCTCGTGGTCGTCCCGTACGCGGTCTCGCGCTCCCCGGAGGAGTTCCTGCGGCTGCTGGCGGACGAGCGGGTGACGGTGCTCAACCAGACGCCGTCGGCGTTCTACGCGCTGATGCGGGCAGACGAAGAAAGCTCCGAGAACCCCGGGGCACGGCTCAGCTTGCGCACGGTGATCTTCGGCGGTGAGGCGCTCGATCCGCGCCGTCTCGAGGGCTGGTACGCGCGCCACGCGGACACCGCGCCGGTGCTGGTCAACATGTACGGGATCACCGAGACCACCGTGCATGTCACCCACACCGCGCTCGACCGCGGCACCGCGGCCGACGCCACCGGCAGCGGCATCGGCACCGGAATTCCCGACCTGCGGATCTACGTTCTCGACGCGGCGCTCGAACCGGTGCCGCCGGGCGCGGTGGGCGAGCTGTACGTGGCGGGCGCGGGCCTTGCGCGTGGCTATCTGCGCCGCCCGGGGCTGACCGCGTCCCGCTTCGTCGCCGACCCGTTCGGCCCGCCCGGCGGCCGGATGTACCGCACCGGCGACCGGGCCCGGTGGAACGCGGACGGCGAACTGGAGTATCTGGGCCGCGCCGACGACCAGGTGAAGATCCGCGGTTTCCGGATCGAACCCGGAGAGATCGAGGCCGCCCTGACCGCCCATCCGGCGGTGGCGCACGCCGTGGTGATCGCGAGCGAGGACCGGCCCGGGGTGCGGCGGCTGGTGGCCTACACCGTGGCCACCGGCCAGGCCACCCCGCCCTCCGCCGCCGAGCTGCGGGAATTCCTCGGGCGGTCCCTGCCCGAGCACATGATCCCGGCCGCCTATGTCCCGCTGGACACCCTGCCGCTGACCGTCAACGGCAAGCTGGACCGGGCGGCCCTGCCCGCCCCCGGCGCGGACGGGCTCGCGACGAGCGCCGAGCGGATCGCGCCGCGCACCGAGGCGGAGCGCACGGTGGCCCGGGTGTGGGCCGAGGTGCTGGGGGTCGAGGAGGCGGGCGCCGAGGACAACTTCTTCGCCCTGGGCGGCGATTCGATCCTCGCCATCCGGGTGGCCTCCCGGCTGCGTACCGCCTTCGGCACGGACGTCTCGCCACGGTCCCTGTTCGCCCACGCCACCGTCGCCGCCCTCGCCACCGCGCTGGGCACACCGGACGGCGGCGCGCCACGCGAGGCGATCCCGGCCGTGGCGCGGGGCGGGGACCTGCCGCTGTCGTACGCCCAACAGCGCCTGTGGTTCCTGGACGGCTTCGACGACCGCGACACCGAGTACGTCACGCCGTTCGCGCTGCGGCTGCGCGGCCCGCTGGACACCACCGCCCTGCGCACCGCGCTCGACGGGCTGGTGGCCCGGCACGAGCCGCTGCGCACCACGTTCGCGGAGGTGGACGGCCGCGGTGTGCAGCGCGTCCAGGACCCGTACCGGGTGGAGCTGCCGCGTCACGACCTCACCGCCTTCCCCGCCGCGGAGCGCGAACGGGAGCTGGAGCGGCTGCTGGAGCGGGAGGGCGCCACCGCCTTCGACCTGAGCCGCGGACCGCTGCTGCGGGCGTCCCTCATCGGGCTGGGCGACGAGGAACAGGTCCTCACGCTGACGATGCACCACATCGTCACGGACGGCTGGTCGACGGCCGTCATCAGCGACGATCTGAGCGAGCTGTACGCGGCGGCACTCGAAGGCCGCAGCCCCGGACTGCCCCCGCTGCCCCTGGCGTACGCCGACTACGCGGCCTGGCAGCGCGATCCGGACGGCGGGGCCGCGGCGGTGGAACCGCAGCTGGACCACTGGCGCAAGACACTCGCCGGCCTGGCCCCGCTGGAGCTGCCCACCGACCGGCCGCGCCCGGCCGTGCAGACCAAGAACGGGGCGTTGCTGGACTTCACCCTGGACGCGGGTCTTGTGGACCGGCTCCGCGAGACCGGGCGGCGCGGCGACGGCACCCTCTTCATGACCCTGCTCGCCACCTGCCAGGTGCTGCTGGCGCGCTGGTCGGGGCAGGAGGACATCGCGGTGGGCACCGTGACCTCCGGCCGGGAGCGGCCCGAGCTGGAGCGCCTGGTGGGCATGTTCGTGAACACGCTCGTGCTGCGCGGCCGGGTGCGCGCGGAGCGCCCGTTCGGCGAACTGCTCCAGGAGGTGCGTGACACCGTCCTTACCGCCTTCGCCCACCAGGACGTGCCGTTCGAGCGGATCGTGGACACGCTCCAGCCGGAGCGGGACACCAGCCGCACCCCGCTGTTCCAGGTGATGGTGGCGCTGCACAACCTGGGCGGCGAGGTACCGGCCCTGCCCGGGCTCGCCGTCGAGCCCGTCCGCATCCCGAGCCGGACCGCCGCCTTCGACCTCGGCTTCGACTTCGTCGAACACCAGGGCGCCCTGACCGGGTACGTGGAGTACAACACCGATCTGTTCGACGCCGCGACCGTGCGGCGGATGACCCACCAGCTGCGGCTGCTGCTGGAGGCGGTGGCGGACGACCCGGACCGCCCGGTGGGCGAACTCCCGCTGCTGACCGAGCGGGAGCGGCACACCGTGCTGGAGGAGTGGAACGACACCGCGCTCCCGGTGGCGGACACCACCTTCCCCGGGCTCTTCGAGGAGCAGGTGGCGCGCACCCCGCACGCCACCGCCCTGGTGGCCGCCGACGCCACGTACGACTTCGCCGAGCTGAACGCCCGCGCCAACCGGCTGGCCCACCATCTGATCGCCCTCGGGGCCGCGCCGGAGAAGGTGGTCGCGGTGCGGCTGCCGCGCACCGCCGATCTGGTGGTGGCGCAGCTCGCGGTCCTCAAGGCGGGCGGTACGTATCTGTACGTCGATCCCGAACTGCCCGCCGAGCGTGTCCGGTTCCTGCTGGAGGACTCGGGCCCCGAGGTCGTCCTGACCCCCGAGGCGCTGCGCGACGCGCCCCTGGCGTCGCTGCCCGATTCCGACCCCACCGACCGGGACCGGCGCGCCCCGCTGTGCCCCGCGAACACCGCGTACGTCAACTACACCTCGGGGTCCACAGGCCGCCCCAAGGGTGTCGCCGTCGAACACCGCCAGCTGGTCAACCTCTGCCATGACCACCGGGCCGGGCTCATCGGGCCGCACGCCGCCGAGGCGGGCCGTCCGCTGCGCGCGGCGCTGACCGCCGCGTTCTCCTTCGACACCTCCTGGGAGGGCGCGGCGTTCCTGGCCGCGGGCCAGGAGGTGCATCTGATCGACGACGCGGTACGGCTCGACCCGGCCGCCCTGGTCGAGCTGATCGGCGCCCGGGAGCTGGACTTCCTCGACCTCACCCCCTCGTATCTGCACGAGCTGATGGCCACCGGGCTGTTCGGCGGCCGCCACCGGCCCCGGATCGTCATGGTCGGCGGCGAGGCCATCGGGGCGGCGCTGTGGCGGGAGCTGCGCGCGGTGCCCGGGGTGGCGGCGTACAACTTCTACGGGCCCACCGAATGCGCCGTCGACGCGGTGTACGGGCGCCTCGCCGACCTCGGGGACCGTCCGCTCATCGGGCGGCCCGGCCACAACCTGCGGGCGTACGTCCTGGACGGGGCGCTGCGCCCTGTGCCGCCCGGGGTGCCGGGCGAACTGCATCTGGCCGGGGCCCAGGTCGTACGCGGCTATCGGGGCAGGCCGGGGCTGACCGCGCGCCACTTCGTCCCGGACCCGTACGGCCCGCCCGGCTCCCGGATGTACCGCACCGGCGACCGGGCCCGCTGGACGGAGGACGGGGTGCTGGAATTCCTCGGCCGCACCGACGAGCAGGTCAAGATCCGTGGCTTCCGCATCGAGCCCGGTGAGATCGAGGCCGCCGTGCTGGAGCATCCGGCGGTCGAGGACGCCGTGGTGGTGGCCCGGGAGGACACCGGCCACCGGCGGCTGGTGTGCTACCTCGTGGCCACGGCGGCGGACACCGCGCCCGGCGCGGTGGAGCTGCGCGCCCGGCTCAAGCAGTCCCTGCCCGACTACATGGTCCCGGCGGCCTTCGTGACGCTGGACCGGGTGCCCCGCACGGACGCCGGAAAGGTCGACCGGCGGGCGCTGCCCGCGCCGCCCGCGCAACCGGAGGCGGGGACCGCGTACGTGGCGCCGCGCACCGATACCGAAACCCTGCTCGCGGGGCTCTGGGCCGAGGTGCTGGGCATCCCGCGGACCGGGGTGGAGGACAACTTCTTCGCGCTGGGCGGCGATTCGATCCTCAGCATCCAGATCGTCTCCCGTGCCCGCCAGGCCGGGCTGCGGATCACCTCCAAGGACATCTTCCGCCACCAGACCATCGCGGAACTCGGGTTGAGCATCGGGTCCGGCCCCGCGCCGGACACCGCTCCGGCCGGGCCGCCGGCCGGACCGGCGCCGCTGACCCCGATCCAGCGCTGGTACCTCGACGGGCGGCGGCCCGGCGATCCGGACCACTTCACCATGACCCACCGGCTCCGGCTCACCGACGGCCTCGACGAGGCCGCGCTGCGGCGGGCGGTGGACGCGGCTGTGGCGCACCACGCGGCGCTGCGCACCCGGTTCCTGGTCGTCGACGGCGAGTGGCGGCAGGAGGTGCTGCCCACCGCGCCGGGACCGCTGCTCGAACGGCACGATCTGTCCGGCCTCGACGAGGAGGCGCAAGCACACGCCGTGCGGGACGCCACGGTCGCGGCGCAGACCGGTCTGGACATCGCCGGGGGCGCGGTGCTGCGGGCCCTGCTGTTCACCTACGGTCCTGAGCAGGCAGCCGAGCTGGTCGTCACCGCCCACCACCTGGTGGTCGACGGCGTGTCCTGGCGTGTGCTGCTGGGCGACCTGGAGACCGCGTACCACCAGGCCGCGGCCGGAGCCACGCCCGCGCTGCCCCCGGCGAGCAGCGCCTACGCACACTGGGCTGACCGGCTGGCGGGCCATGTGCGCTCCGGCGGGCTCGACGGTGACCTGCCGTACTGGACGCGCACCGCGCACACCACGCCCGCGCCGCTGCCCGTGGACCGGCGTGGCGCCAACACCCAGGAGACGGCGGCCACGGTGACCGTCGCCCTCGGCCGCGCCGAGACCGACGCGCTGCTGCGCCACGTCCCGGACGTCTACCGCACCCAGATCAATGATGTGCTGCTCAGCGCGCTCGGCCGGAGCCTGGCCCGCTGGACCGGCGACGACACCGTGCTGATCGGGGTGGAGGGGCACGGCCGCGAGGACCTGTTCGAGGAGCTGGATCTCTCCCGTACGGTCGGCTGGTTCACCGCCGAGTTCCCGCTCGCGCTGACGGTCGCGCCGGACGCCGGGTGGCGGGAGACGCTGAGGTCCGTCAAGGAGCAGCTGCACGCCGTCCCGCACCGCGGGCTGAGCCATGGGGCGCTGCGCCACCTCTCCCCCACCGCGGCCGAGCGGCTGCGGGGCGGTCCGGCGCCGCAGATCGGGTTCAACTACCACGGCCAGTGGGATGTGGCGGCCGACGAATCAGCCGAGGGCCTGTTCCGGGCCGCCCTGCCGTCGACCGGCAAGGACGCGCCCGACGGCGAGACCCGTACGTATCTGCTGGAGGTCACCGGAGCCGTCCAGGGCGGTCAGCTGGAGCTGGGCTGGACCTATCCGGCGCTGATGTACGACGAGGCGACCGTGCGCCGCCTCGCCGAGGACGTCATGGCCGCGCTGCGGGAGATCGTGGCGCACTGCGCGGAGCCCGGCGCGGGCGGCCGTACGCCCTCCGACTTCCCGCTCGCCCGGCTCGACCAGGACCAGGTGGATCTGCTCGCGGGCGACGGCCGGGACATCGAGGACATCTATCCGCTGACCCCGCTCCAGGCGGGCATGCTCTTCCACGGCCTGGTCGACACCGGTGGCGCCTACTTCGACCAGATCGCGCTGCGCATCGGAGGCATCGCCGACCCGGACGCGTTCGCCGCCGCCTGGCAGCGGGTGGTGGACCGGACACCGGTGTTGCGCAGCGAGGTCCGCTGGGAGGGGCTTGAGGAGCCCGTCCAGGTGGTGCGCCGCCACGCCGCGCTGCCCACCGCCCGGCACGACTGGCGCCACCTCGCCCCGGAGGACCAACAGGTCATGCTGGAGGGGCTGTTGGCCGAGGACCGGGCGGCCGGAATGGAGCTGACGGCGGCCCCGCTGAGCCGGATCGCGGTGGCGCGGCTGACCGACGACGAGGTCATGCTGGTGTGGACCTCCCACCATCTGATGCTCGACGGCTGGTCCACCGGGCAGATCTTCGCCGAGGTGTGCGAGCACTACGCGGCGCTCACCGAGGGCCGCACCGTGTCCCCGCCCGCGCGGCGCCCGTTCCGGGACTTCCTGCGCTGGCTGCGGGAGCAGGACCAGGAGCGCGCCGAGCGGCACTGGCGGGACGTCCTGGCGGGCTTCGGCGCGCGGACCCCGCTGCCGTACGACCGGCCGCCCCGCGAGGCGCACCGCGCCACCTCCGGCGCGCTGACCCGGCTGGAGCTGTCCGACGAGGTGTCCGCGCGGCTGCGCGAGACGGCCCGTGGCCACGGGCTGACCGTGAACACGGTGGTGCAGGGCGCCTGGGCGCTGCTGCTGTCCCGGTACGGCGGCGAGCCGGACGTGGTGTTCGGCACCACCGCCTCGGGCCGCCCGGACGGGCTGCCGGGCGTGGAGACGATGGTCGGCATGTTCATCAACACGGTCCCCACCCGGGCCGTGGCCGACGGCGGCCGCGAGGTGGCGGGCTGGCTGCGGGAGCTCCAGGACCAGCAGAGCGAGTCCCGCCGCTTCGACTTCGTCTCCCTCTCCCGCATCCAGTCCCTGAGCGAACTGCGCGCCGCCGAGGCGCTGTTCGACTCCATGGTGGTCTTCGAGAACTACCCCTTCGACGAGGCGTCGGCGTCCGGTGCCGGGATCGCCATCCGGGAGGTGCGGGCCGAGGACGCCACCAACTTCCCGCTGTGCTGCCGCGCCTATCTCGGCGACCGGCTCGGGTTCGACATCGCCTACGATCCCGCGCTGTTCGACGCGGCGACGGCGGAGCGCGCGGCGCGCCACCTGGGCACGCTGCTGGAGGGCATCGCCGACGGCGCCGGGCGAACCCTGGACGATCTGCGGCTGCTGACCGGGGCCGAGGAGCGCCGGGCGGTGCGGAAGTGGAACGACACCGCCCGGCCACTGCCCGTGGGCTCGCTCGCGGAGCTGTTCGCCGGGCAGGCCGCGCGCACCCCGGACGCCCTCGCCGTCAGCGACGGCGACACCTCCCTCAGCTACCGCGACCTCGACGCGTGGTCCGGTCAACTCGCCGCCGTCCTCGCCGAGTCGGGAGTGCGTGCCGAGGACCGGGTGGCGCTGCTCATGGACCGGTCGGCCGAACTCGTCGTGGCGCAGCTCGCGGTGGTCAGGGCGGGCGGGGTGTACGTACCCGTGGACGCCCGCGCGCCGCGCGCACGGCAGGGGGAACTGCTGAAGCGGATGGCCGCGAAGGTCGTGCTGACGGCGGACAACGTGGCCGCCGCGCGCGACGGCGGCCGGGTACCGCCCACCGTGCCGGTGGACCGGGACAACCTGGCGTACGTGATGTTCACCTCCGGGTCCACCGGGGTGCCGAAGGCCGTGGGGGTGCGCCACCGCGATGTGGCGGCGCTCGCCTGCCACGCCGCCTTCGGCAGCGGCGGGCACGAGCGGGTGCCGCTGCACTCCCCGGTGGCGTTCGACGCCGCCACCTACGAGGTCTGGGTGCCGCTGCTGCGCGGCGGCCGGGTCGTGGTGGCCCCGCCGGGCGAGCTGGACGCGGCGGGCCTGCGGCGCCTGGTGGCCGGGCACGGGGTGACGGGCCTGTGGCTGACCGCCGGGCTGTTCCGGCTGCTGGCGCAGGACGACCCGGAGTGCTTCGCCGGGCTGCGCGAGGTGTGGACCGGTGGCGATGTGGTGCCGGCGAGCGCCGTGCGCCGGGTGCTGGCGGCCTGCCCCGGGCTGACCGTGGTGGACGGCTACGGGCCGACCGAGACGACGACGTTCGCCACGTCCTTCCCGATGTCCGAGGCCGACGGGGTGCCCGAGACGGTGCCGATCGGCGGGCCGCTGGACAACATGCGGGTGTACGTCCTGGACGCGCGGCTGCGGATCGTGCCGCCGGGTGTCGTCGGTGAACTCTTCGTCGCCGGTGAGGGCGTGGCCCGTGGCTATCTGGGCCGCCCCGGCGCGACGGCCGCGGCCTTCGTCGCCGATCCGTACGGGCCCGCCGGGGAGCGCATGTACCGCACCGGCGACCTGGCGCGGCGGCGGCCGGACGGCACGGTGGAGTTCGTGGGCCGCGCCGACCAGCAGGTGAAGGTCCGGGGCTTCCGGATCGAGCCGGGCGAGGTGGAGAGCGCGCTGACCGCGCACCCCGGGGTGGCGGACGCGGCGGTGGTGGCCCGGGAGGACCGGCCGGGGGTGAAGCGGCTGGTGGCCTATGTGGTGCCGAACGGCGACCGGGGCGTGGACGGCGCGGAGTTGCGCGCCCACGTGGCGGCCGGGCTCCCGGACTACATGGTGCCGTCGTCGGTCGTCCTGCTGGACGCGCTGCCGCTGAGCCGCAACGGCAAGCTGGACCGCGCGGCGCTGCCCGCCCCGGACGCCGGCCCGGACCGCGCGGCCTACATCGCCCCGCGGGACGAGGCCGAGCGGCGTACGGCGGCGATCCTGGCCGAGGTGCTGGGGGCCGAACGGGTCGGCGCCGAGGACGACTTCTTCGTGCTCGGCGGTGACTCCATCCTCAGCATCCGGCTCACCTCGCGGCTGCGGGAGGCGTTCGGCGCGGAGATCTCGCCCCGGCTGGTGTTCACCCACTCGACGGTGGCCGCCCTCGCCGCGGCCCTCACCGAGGCGAGCGGCCGTACGGACGAGAGGTCCGCGCCGGTCACCCCGGTGTCCAGGGACGCGGAGCTGCCGCTCTCGTTTGCCCAGCAGCGGCTGTGGTTCCTGGACTCCTTCGCCCCGGAGAGCACCGAATACATCACCCCGCTGGCGCTGCGGATGCGCGGCAGCCTCGACGTCACCGCGCTGGAGGACGCGCTGACCGCGCTGGTGGCCCGGCACGAGTCGCTGCGCACCACCTTCGACGCGGTGGACGGGCGCGGGACGCAGATCGTGCACGAGCCCGCCCCGGTCCGACTCGCCCGCCACGATCTGTCGGACGTGCCCACGGACCGGCGGGAGGCGGAGCTGACGGAGCTGCTGGCGCGGGAGCGGGAGCACCCCTTCGACCTGCGGCGCGGCCCACTGCTGCGGGCCGGTCTGATCCGGCTGAACGACGAGGACCACGCGCTCACGCTGACGCTGCATCACATCATCACCGACGGCTGGTCCACCGGTGTGCTCATCGGCGATCTGCGCGAGCTGTACCGGGCGGCGCTGACCGGCGAGGCTGCGGCACTGCCACCGCTTCCGGTGCAGTACGCGGACTTCGCGGCGTGGCAGCGGGCCGAGCTGTCCGGCCCGTACGCGGATGAGCAACTGGCGTACTGGAAGCGCCAGTTGTGCGAGGTGGAGCCGCTTGAGCTGCCCACCGACCGGCCCCGGCCCGCGGTGCGCAGCGGACACGGCGCGACGGCCGAGTTCGAGGTGTCCGCGACCGTGAACCGGCGCCTCAAGGAGTACGGACAGACCCGTGGCACCACCCTGTTCATGACGCTGGTGGCGGCGGCCCAGGTGCTGCTGGCCCGGCTGTCGGGCCAGGAGGACATCACGGTGGGGACGGTCACCTCGGGGCGGGAGCGCGCCGAGGCGGAGCACCTGATCGGCTTCTTCGTCAACACCCTGGTGCTGCGCTCCTCGGTCGACCCCGAGCGCGCGTTCACCGACTTCCTGTCCGAGGTGCGCGGCACCGTCCTGGACGCCTTCGCCCACCAGAGCGTGCCGTTCGAGCGGGTGGTGGACGAGGTGCAGCCCGTCCGGGACACCAGCCGGACACCGCTGTTCCAGGCGATGGTGGTGCTCCAGAACATCCCCGGCGGGCCGCTGGATCTGCCCGGTCTCGCACTGGAGGACATCGCCCCCGAGACCAGCACCGCGGGCTTCGACCTCACGCTGGAGTTCGCCGAGGCCGACGGGGGCGTACTGCGCGGGCTGATCAGCTACAGCACCGATCTGTTCGACGCGCCGACCGCCGAGCGGATTGGCGCGGCGCTCCGTACACTCCTCGGCGCCATCGCCGACGACCCGGACCGGGCGGTGGGCGCGCTGCCGCTCGCCACCCCGGCCGAGCTGCGGCGCACCCTCGTCGACTGGAACGACACCGCGCGGCCCGTCCAACCGGCCACGCTGGCCGAGCTGTTCGAGCGGCAGGCGGCGGTGTCCCCGGACGCCACCGCCGTGGCATCAGGGACGGGCGGGCTCACCTTCGCCGAGCTGGAGGCGGCGGCGAACCGGCTGGCGCACCGGCTGACCGGGCGCGGCGTGGGGCCGGAGAAACTGGTGGCGCTGGTGCTGCCGCGGTCGGTGGAGATGGTGGTGGCACAGCTGGCGGTGGTGAAGGCGGGCGGCGCGTTCCTGCCGGTCGACCCCCACTACCCGGCGGAGCGCATGGCGTTCATGCTGCGCGACGCCGAGCCGCTGGTGGTCCTCGACGACCCGGCCGCGGTGTGGGCCGAAGACGGCCCCGACGGTCCACCGGCCGTCCGGGGGCTGACACCGGACCATCCGGCGTACGTCATCTACACCTCCGGGTCCACCGGGGTGCCCAAGGCGGTCGTGGTCACCCACGCGGGTCTGGCGAGCTTCTCGGCCGCCGCCGCCGAGCGGTATGACGTCCGGGCCGGGGACCGCGTCCTCCAGTTCGCTTCGCCGAGCTTCGACGCCTCCGTACTGGAGCTGTGCGTCTCCCTGCCGAGGGGTGCCGCGCTGGTGGTCGCCGAGGAGGGACCGCTGCTGGGCGAGCGGCTGGCCCAGGTGCTGACCGAGCAGCGGATCACCCATGCGCTCATTCCCCCGGCGGCCCTGGCCACCGTGCCGGAGGGGGCCGGTATCCCGGAGTTGCGCACCCTGATCGTGGGCGGTGACGCCTGCCCGGCCGAGCTGGTGGACCGCTGGGCCCCGGGACGCCGGATGATCAACTCGTACGGTCCGACCGAGGCGACCGTGGTGAGCACCTGGTCCGGGCCGCTGGCCGCCGGTTCGGGGGCGCCGCCGATCGGCGGGCCGATCCGCAACACCCGGGCCTATGTGCTGGACTCCGCGCTGCGCCCGGTCCCGGTGGGCGTGGCCGGGGAGCTGTACGTGGCCGGGGCCGGACTGGCACGCGGCTATCTGGGCCGTCCGGGGCTGACCGCCTCCCGCTTCCTGGCCGACCCGTTCGGCCCCGCGGGCGGGCGGATGTACCGCACGGGCGATGTGGTGCGCTGGACCGCCGATGGCGAGCTGCGGTTCGTCGGCCGGGCCGACGACCAGGTGAAGGTCCGGGGCTTCCGGATCGAGCCGGGCGAGGTGGAGAGCGCGCTGCGGCGCAGCCCGCAGGTGCGCGAGGCGGTGGTGGCGGTACGGAACACCGGGCCCACGCCGGAGCATCCGTCCGGGCTCAAGCGCCTGGTCGGCTATGTGGTTCCGGCGGCGGACGAGGCCCCGACCGGCGCCTCGCTGCGCGACTTCCTCGGCCGCGTCCTGCCGCCCCACATGGTGCCCTCGGCGTTCGCCACCCTGACGGAACTGCCGCTCACCCCCAACGGCAAGGTCGACCGGCGCGCCCTGCCCGACCCGGATCCGGCACCAGCCCCGGGCGCGGACCATGTGGCGCCGCGCACCCCGATGGAGAGCCGGATCGCGGCCATCTGGGCGGATGTCCTCGGCCTCGACCGGGTCGGGGTGGACGACAACTTCTTCGACCTCGGCGGGGATTCCATCCTGAGCATCCAGGTGGTCTCCCGCGCCCGCCAGTCGGGGCTGCGGCTGTCCACCAAGGACCTCTTCACCCATCAGACGGTGGCCGGTCTGGCCGCCGTGGCCACGGCCGAACGGGACGAGGGCGGCGCCGAACCGGTGACCGGCGACCTGCCGCTCACCCCCATCCAGCGCTGGTTCTTCACCACCCACACCGTCAACCCGCACCACTTCAACCAGTCCACCCTGCTGGAGCTGAACCAGGAGCTGGACGAGGCGGCGCTGGAACGGGCGCTGACCGCCCTGCTCGTCCACCACGACGCGCTGCGGACACGGTTCACCCATGACGGGGACGCGTGGCGGCAGTACACCCCGGAACCCGGGGCGGACGCGGTCCTCGCCCGGTACGACCTGTCCGGGCTGCCCGAGCCGGAGGCGGACGCGGCGATGGAGAAGGCGGCCGACGCCCTCCACGCGGGCTTCGACCTCGGCAGCGGCCCGCTGCTGAAGGCCGCGCTGTTCCGGTTCGGCGACGACCGGCGGCCGTTCCTCTTCCTGACCGCGCACCACCTGGTCATCGACGGGGTGTCGTGGCGGATCGTGCTGGACGACCTGGACACCGCGTACCAGCAGAGCGCGCGGGGCGAGACGGTCGACCTCGGCACCAAGACGACCTCGTTCCGGGACTGGGCCCGGCAGCTCGCCGAGCACGTCGCGGGCGGCCACCTGGACCATGAGGCGGACCACTGGGCCACGGCGCTCGACGCCCAGCCGCTGCCGGTCGACCACGAGCCGTCCACCCCGGGCGCCGAGACCCGGGCGGTGCCGGTGGAGATCGACGAGGCGGACACCGAGGCGCTGCTGCGTGCGGCCCCCACCGCCTATCGCACCCGCATCAACGACGTGCTGCTGGCCGCCCTCGCGCTGGCGCTCATCCGCTGGACCGGCCGGGACCGGATCGCCGTCGAACTGGAGGGCCACGGGCGCGAGGACATCGTCGAGGGCGCCGATCTCTCCCGTACGGTCGGCTGGTTCACCACGATGTACCCGGTCTCCTTCGAACTGCCCGCCGCCCGGGACGCCGCGTCCGTCGACTGGCGCGGTCTGGTCAAGGCGGTCAGGCGGCGGCTGCGGGCCGTCCCCGGCAACGGCTTCGGCTTCGGCGCGCTGCGCACCTTCGGCACGGACGCCGTACGGGAGCGGCTGACCGGCACCGGGCCCGGGCCGCAGGTCGTGTTCAACTACCTGGGCCAGTGGGACGCCAGGGCCGCCGAGGCCAAGGACGGCCTCGTCCACGCCGAGCACGGCTCGTACGGCCAGGACCACGACCCCCGCGAGGGCGGATCGCATCTGCTGGAGGTCGTCGGCGCGGTGCAGAACGGCCGCCTCGGCTTCACCTGGTACTACCGTCCCGGCGTCCACGAGGAGTCGACCGTGGCGGCGGTGGCCGCGGACTTCGCGGACGCGCTGCGCCGTATCGCCCAGGACTGCCGGGGTGGCGCATGACCGGGGAGCGCGCCGTCCCGTCGGCGCCCCCGCCGGTGCCCCTGTCGCGCAACCGCGGCTACCGGCTGCTGTGGTGCAGTCAGGCGCTCTCGGAGTTCGGCTTCCACGCCTCGATGATCGCGTTCCCGCTGCTGGTCCTGGCGCTCACCGGCTCCGGCGCCGCCTCCGGCCTGGTGATGGGCACGATCGCCGCCGCCCAGATGGTGGCCGGGCTGCCCGCAGGGGTCCTGGTGGACCGCTACGACCGCAAGGCGCTGATGCTCGGCTGCGAGGCGGCCCAGGCGCTGTCCGCCGTCAGCCTCGTGCTGGCGGTGTGGAGCGACGCCGCCACCGTGCCGCACATGGTCGCCGTCGCCGCGGTGTTCGGGGCCGCCGCCGCCGTCTTCGAACCGGCGGAGAACGCCGCGCTGCCGCTGCTGGTGGACACCGCCCAGCTGCCCGCGGCGGTGTCGATGAACACGGCGCGGGCGTCGATGGGGCAGCTCTCGGGCACCGCGACCGGCGGGTTCCTGTTCGCGGTGGGGCGCTTCGTCCCGTTCCTCGCCGACGCCGTGATGCACACCCTCTCGTTCGTCGCGCTGCTCTTCCTGCGGCTGCCGAAGCCGGAGCGGCCCGCCGCCGCGCCGGGCAGGCTCGGCCACGAGGTGCTGGAGGGCTTCCGGTGGGTGTGGCAGGAACGCCGCATCCGGGTCACCATCCTGTGCGCGGTCGTGCTGAACCTGTTCTTCAGCGCCTTCTACCTCGTCGTCATCGTGCTCGCCGGAACCAGAGGGGTGCCGTCGGGGGAGGTCGGGGTGATGGCGGCCATGCTCGGGGTGGGCGGCGTCCTCGGCGCGCTCGCCGCGCCCGTACTCCACGGCCGCCTCGGCGGCTACCGCGCCATCGTGGCGGTGTTCTGGGCGCTGACCGTGCTCACCCCGGTCGCCGCCGTCGTGCACAGCGGCTATCTGACCGGGGCGCTGTTCGCCCTGATGGCGCTGTTCCCGCCCACCGCGAACACCGCGATCATGACGGAGCAGCTGCTGCGCACCCCTGACCGGCTGCGCGGCAGGCTCACCAGCGTCCTCGCCCTGGCCTGCGGCGCCGCGGGCGCGGCGGGCCCCGCGCTGGGCGGCCTGCTCACCCAGGCCCTGCCGGGTGACCGGGCGATCCTGGTGTGCTCGGCCGGGATGGCCGCCGCGGCCGTGCTCGCCACCGTCAGCCCGACCCTGCGCGGGCTGACCCCGAACCCGCCCTCCGGCCACCGGCCGGCGGCGGTCTGAGAAACCCAACCGCGAAACGATTCCCACGACAGGAGAGACGACATGGACGACAACGCCCGCTACCAGGTGCTCCGCAACGACGAGGACCAGTACTCGCTGTGGCCCGCCGACCTCGACGTGCCCGACGGCTGGCAGACCGTCGGCAAGGAGGGCACCAAGGAGGAGTGCTCGGCCTACGTCGACGAGGTGTGGACCGACATGAGGCCGCGCAGCCTGCGCGAGCGCATGGCGGCCGACTCGGCCTCCTGAACGACCGTCCCCGGCGCCCCCGCCGGGGAATCTCCGGGGCGCGGTGTCCGTTTCCGCCGTCAGGAGGCCGGACACCGCACCCGCAGGAGGCACCATGTACGGCGACGCAGCGACGATCCGCACCATCCTGGACGGACTGGGAGACACCTGGGCGGTCGTCGGCCTGTCCAACAACCAGGCCCGTGCGGCCTACGGCGTGGCCGGGGTGCTCCAGCGCTACGGCAAGCGCGTCGTTCCCGTGCACCCGAAGGCCGAGACGGTGCTCGGCGAGCCCGGGTACGCCACGCTCGCCGAGATCCCGTTCCCGGTCGACGTGGTCGATGTGTTCGTCAACTCCGAGCTGGCCGGGCCGATCGCCGACCAAGCCGTGACGATCGGCGCCAAGGCGGTGTGGTTCCAGCTCGGCGTGGTCGATCCGGCGGCGTACGAGCGGACCCGTGCGGCGGGTCTCGACATGGTGATGGACCGCTGCCCCGCGATTGAACTTAACTCCCCACCTTACGGGTTGCTCCCCTGACCTGCGCGGACATGAAGAAGCCCCGCCCGGCGCCACGTGGGGAGCGCACGGACGGGGCGGTCTTGAGTTGCGGACCTACGGGACGACGCCCTTGCCTCCGCACCTGTTGCACGGCACGGCGTACGCGACGCCTCCATGAGCGACCACTGTCGCCGTCATCCGCGGGCCACGCCGACGAGTGCAGCCGCAGGCGTTGTCCGGACGGGGCGTGGGGCCCTGAAGTTTCTTGACGATCGCCACCAGCTCCGCTTGATTGGGGTTCACCCACTGTATGGACATAGCCACCTCCCGTGACGATGGTACGGAGTTATCGACCGTCGGTCAGCCGTTCTTAATTCGGGCCGCTAGGACCGTCGCCGTCCGGGTCGCCAGTGCAGCTGCCCTCGGGGCCGCCGGGGCTGTGCGTGCAACTCGCAGCGACCGGGATGGAGGTGTCTTCCGGCGCCAGCCACAGCGCGTCATCCACGGTGTATCCCGCGGCGACGATCGCACGCTGTGTGCGCGTGATCGCGGCCAGGTTGTGCCGCGACGGGTCCCGCGGCTCCGGGGTGTGGTGGACGAACGTACCGAGCTTGTTGCACAGCTTCCGATACACGCGGGTGTGCAGAATGAGCGTGTGGCATCCTTCGTCAACGACGCGGGACGGGACGAGCGGTTCCCGTGACTCCGCCACGGCCGCGAGGTACTTCACCGCCTCGTCGACGATGCGACCGGCCATGTCCGGGCTCAGTTCGGGGTTGTTGTTCAGGACGGTGCCGACGACCGCTGTACGGTCCGTCTCGGGCAACAGGGCTGTACCGTTGGTCATGTGCCTACCTCTCTGTTCGGGGGTGCACGGCCCTCGTCCCGGCACTGGCCTCCAAGCGCGTGCTTGGGACGAGGTCTTCCTTTTGGAGGGACGGCTCCCGCCCCGCTCGACGCGACCGGGAAGCGGGACGGGGGCCACAGCCCGAGAGGGAGCCGTACATTTCTCCCGGACCGTCATCCTGTCCGCCGACGTTCCAGCGTCGAACAGACAGGGGGCGTGATGCGGGAGCCTCCGGTACCTATCCGCGTCACTCCCCAGCGACGCTCGAAGGCTCCCGCGCGGTGGCTAGCGACTCCCGGCGCTGGCCACCGCACCTCCCTTCTTGCTGTGCGCAATTCGCGAGAAGGAAGGAAACCAGGTAGCGCGACGTTTACGGTCGGCCGACGAAACGTCGGCGTTCCCGGGCGGCGTCCGATGAGAGTCTTCGATCGTCTGTAGCGCGTCACCCAGCGTGCAGTGCAGCAGCACGCCTACAGCGCGAAGATCATCGGCGGTAGCGTTTTCGTCGGACAACACGCTCGCGGCCATCTGCATGATCGGCCGCCCGATGCCGGAAGGTCCCGTTGTCGTCAAATCCTGAGCAGCAACGTCGGATTGCGTCATCAGCTTCGACAGCGCCTCCAGGAAACTCCGGTTCATGCGACGCCTCCGTGCGGCAACAACGTCACACCCGGAGCGATCGTCTGTCCTCGCCAGCGCAAAGCGCGGGTCGGCGTCTGCGGCGCTTGCGGTGCCCCCAGGGCGGGTGTCTCTTGCTTCTCGCGCAGGGCCGGAGGAAGAGGGCGATGCCCGGCGTCATATTCGTCGTCGACGGCCAGAACCGTTCCACCAGCTCCGCTGACGAGTTGCCGAAGATGAATCATCACCTCGGGGTCGAACGCGATGCGGTCCCACGACGCGACGAGGCAGACAAGCTTGCGTCCTTCACCTTCCAGAGGCATCGCGTGGTCCATTCCGCGCCACGACGGCCGACGATCGGACACGGCGCCTTCTCCGCGGTCGACCCATTGCCCGGCTACCTGCCAACCCATGCGGGCGGCGTACACCCGGCATGTGGCGATCCGCTCGCTCAACAGGGCCGTCTGCGTCGTCTCCTCGCGGTCGTAGATGAATGCGATGGTGGGCAGCTCGTCGTTCACGTCGTTCATATCGTGGCTCCCGGTCGTCGTTGCCGTGTGTAACTAGGTAACTGCGGGGAAACTATGATCAGTTAACACAAAAGTTGCACAACGAGGCGTCAGGTCCGCCTGGAGGGGCGGACGTACGGCCGTTCACATGCGAATCTGTAGTCATGCACAGCACACCGTCAGCGGGCGAGAACATCGCGGTCTTGCGGAAGTCGCGCGGCATCAATCAGTCAGCTCTAGCGCGTCGGATGGGGATCTCGCTCTCGTACCTGAGCAAGATCGAGACAGGCCTACGTCCTGCCACTCCCCCGCTCGTGGCGTCGGCGGCGTCTGCCATGAACGTGACGACGGCGCGCATCTACGGCGACCCGTTCGTCGAGCCGTCCACGCAACACGAGCTGCTGAACGGGCTTCGCACGGTGGTTCGCCGTCACACCCTGCCGCGAGAGGACGTCCCTCCCCTCGACGAGCTGGCGGCATCTCTTGCGACGGCTGCGGAACTCCGAGCCGATACGCGCTACGTAGAGCTGCTGCAGCTCCTTCCCACGTTGCTTGGGCAGGTGACAGCGACGGCCATGTCGTCGGATGGTGACGCCGTGGCGTGGGGGCAGGTAGCTGATGTGTACAGCTGTGCGTATGCCGTGGCGCATAGGTTCCGTCAGCCGGATCTGGCGGACATGATCGTCAGCCGTCAAACGTGGGCGTCTCAACAGACGTGGAACCCGGCGGCCGAAGCTGCTGCTGCGTGGAACGAGGCGGGTACGTACCAGTCTGCGGGCGAATACGCCGATGGGCTCGCCATCATTGAGCGGGCCATCGTCCGGTATGAGTCGGCCCCGGGCGACGGCCTGGAGCACGTCGTTCACCTTGGTTCGCTCCATCTCCGCGGCATCGTCCTGGCGTCCCGCCACGAGGATGCGAACGCCACCGCGGACCACGTACGTCGAGCGAAGTCGTTGGCTGAGCAGATCAACGGGCCCGACGTCCTCCAGCACAATCTGACCTTCGGACCGGGCAACACATCGTTGTACGAACTCGCTGCCCAGATCGAACTGAACGCACCGGACAAGGCCGCCGAGGTGGCGGCTCCGCTGCTGGCGTCTCCTCCCCCGGGGCTCAAGCCGTCGCGAGTTGGTCGGCTGGCTATCGACGCTGCCCGCGCTCGTCTGGCAATAAAGGATCTGGCGGGAGCGGAGGAAGCCTTGACACAGGCTCACCGGGTGGCTCCGCAGATGGCGGAGATCCACCCGATGGCACGGGAAGTGTTGCGAGTGTTGTGGACGCTTCATCAGCGGAGTCGGCCGGAGCTGCTGGTCATGGCGAAGCGATCAGGGCTGGCGGACTGATCCGGAATGCAAAAAGCCCCCCCCCGGGTGGTCCCGGTCGGGGGCTGTTTGTGTTGCGGTCTTCAGGTCTGGCTGTTGCTCACGGGGCGATGCTGACACGTACATCCGGAGCCGACGTACTTCGCGTGGTCCTCGGGGCGTCGCTCGTCGACTGCTCGGGCGCAGGAAGGGCAGATCATGCGCCCCTTTCACGCGCACTCTTGAGGAGGTTTGCCAGATCCCGCACGCCCCGGGCGCCGGTCGGGTAGTCGATTCCAGCTTCGCGAAGCGCGTCGTCGACGGCCGCAAGCTCGGCACGAAGACGAGCTTCGTCGTGGACGGGGACGAGCCCGGCGCCGCGCATCTGGCGGCGTGCGCGGTGGGGCGGGTGGAGGAGCGGATGCCCGCGCCCGCCCACCCCACGGGACGCTTCGGATTCGTCTTCAACGTGTGCACCGACCTCCGCTACCGCGGCCGCGGTTACGCCCGCGCCACCACCGAGGCGCTGCTCGACTGGTTCACCGGGCAGGGCGTCACCCGCGTCGATCTGCACGCCACGGAGGACGCAGAGGAGCTGTACCGGAGCCTGGGCTTCGCCGAGCACTCCATCGCCCTGTCCCTGGACCTGTCCCGGCGCCGCGGCTGACCGGCGCTACGTGCCCAGTCCCTCCAGCACGACCGCGCCCGGCAGCCCGGCCAGCACCTTGCCCGGCACGATGAGCTTGCCCCGGCGGCTGCCGCTGCCGATGAGCGCGTACGGGATGTCGGCGACGGCGGCGTCCAGCAGCAGCGGCCAGTCGGCGGGCAGCCCGATCGGGGTGATGCCGCCGAACTCCATGGCGCTCTCCCCGGTGGCCGTCTCGATCGGCGCGAACGACGCCTTGCGGGCGCCCAGATGGCGGCGTACGACCCCGTTGACGTCGGCCCGGGTGTGGGCGAGGACCAGGCAGGCGGCGAGCGTGGTCTCGCCGCCCCGCTTCCCGGCCACCACCACGCAGTTGGCAGACTGCTCCAGCAGCCAGGAGCCGTAGTTCTCCACCAGCACGGCCGTGTCGGCCTTCTCGGGGTCGGTGTCCACGTACAGCACCTGCTCCACCGGTTCGGTGCCGCGCCAGTCGCGCAGCGCGTCGGCGACCGGGGCGGTCAGCAGGTCCAGGCATTCCACGGCGGGACGGACCTCGTCGAAGGCATCCATCGGGGTAGGCATGCGGCTCAAGCTAGCAGGCCGGACGGGGTGCGCAGGCCCAGGTTTCCGGGGTGCGCGGCCCTCGGCTCAGCGGGCGGGCGGCACCGACACCGCCATGGTCATCTCCACCGGTACGTCCCCGTCGTTGCGGTACGTGTGCGGGGCGTCGGCCTCGAAAGCCGCCGAGGTGCCGGTCGGTACGGTGTACGTCCGGTCCCCGACGACCAGGGTCAGCTCCCCCTGGGTCACCCGCAGCAGCTCGAAGGTCCCGGCCGGATGCGGATCGGAGGTGCTGCCGTCGCCGGGCATCAGCCGCCACTCCCACATCTCCAGCGGGCCTTGCGCCTCGGTGCCCACCAGCAGCGCGGTGTAGCTGCCCGCCTCGGTGGACCACATCCGCACGGCCTGGTCGGCGGGGACGAAGGTCACCTGCGGCCCCTGCTCGTAGTCGAGCAGCGTGGTGATGCTCACGCCGAGCGCGTCGGCGAGCTTCACGGTGATGCCGACGCTGGGGTTCGTACGGGCCTGCTCGATCTGGATGATCATTCCCCGGCTGACCCCGGCCCGGGCGGCGAGGGCGTCGAGGGTGAAGCCGCGTTCGTTGCGCCAGCGCTTGAGATTGCGGGCGAGCGACTGCGTGAGCTGATCCAGGTCCGTCACGGCATCCCGTCCATTCCGGGCCGTCCACTATCGTGAATGGCATAGTCGAACAAAGTGAACTACGGTGGGGTGTACTCCAGCGTCCATCACACTGTACGGCGAGGTCTCCCCATGTCCGCACTCTTCGCTCTGGCCACCAGCCTCATGTGGGGGCTGGCCGACTTCGGCGGAGGGCTGCTCACCCGGCGCACCCCCGCGCTCACGGTGGTCGTCGTCTCGCAGATCATCGCGGTGACCGTGCTCGGCGCGATCGTGGTGGCCACCGGTGGCTGGTCCGAGGCCGGGCCGCAGCTGTGGTTCGCCGCGGCGGCGGGTGTGGTGGGCCCGGCCGCCATGCTCAGCTTCTACCGGGCGCTCGCGCTCGGCCCGATGGGCGTCGTCTCCCCGCTCGGCGCGCTGGGCGGGGTCATGGTGCCGCTCGCGGTCGCGGTCGTGCTCGGCGAGCGGCCCGGACTGCTCCAGCTGGCCGGGGTCGTGGTGGCGGTGGCCGGGGTGGTCCTGGCGGGCGGGCCGCAGACCGGCGGAGCCCCCGTACAGCGGCAGACACTACTGCTCACCCTGGTCGCCGCGCTGGGCTTCGGCTCGGTGATGGCACTGATCGCCGAGGCGTCCTCCACCCTGACCGGGCTGTTCCTGGCGCTGTTCGTGCAGCGGGTGTGCAACGTGGTGGTCGGCGGCAGCGCGCTGCTGATCTCCGTACGGCGCGGCACCCGCGCGCTGCCCGAGGGCGGACCGCGCGTCGTCGCGGCGTCGCTTCCCGCGCTCGCCCTCGTGGGGCTGGCCGACGTCGCCGCCAACGGTACGTACAACCTGGCCGCCCACCACGGGCCGGTCACCATCGCCGCCGTCCTCGCCTCGCTGTACCCGGTGGTGACCGCCCTCGCCGCCCGCGGGCTGCTGGGCGAGCGGCTGCGCGCGGTGCAGGCGACCGGCGCCGGGCTCGCCCTGGTGGGCACCGTGCTGCTGACGGCGGGCTAACGTGCCGGGGACGGCAGAGACGGACCGACCGAAGGAGACGGCAGTGGCGGAGCGGGCACTGATCGCGGGAGTGGGCGGCAAGGAGCCGAAGGTCGACCCGGAGGCGTTCACCGCCCCGACCTCCGTGGTGATCGGCGATGTGTCGGTGGCCGCGGGGGCGAGCGTCTGGTACCACGCCGTGCTGCGCGGCGACGCCGAGTCGATCAGCGTGGGCGCGCAGAGCAACATCCAGGACAACTGCACCGTGCACGCCGACCCCGGCTTCCCGGCCAGCGTCGGCGAGCGCGTGACCGTGGGGCACAACGCGGTGCTGCACGGCTGCACCGTCGAGGACGACGTCCTGGTCGGCATGGGCGCCACCGTGCTGAACGGCGCACACATCGGCGCGGGCTCGCTGATCGCCGCCCAGGCGCTGGTGCCGCAGGGGATGCGGGTGCCGCCGGGCTCACTGGTCGCGGGAGTTCCGGCGAAGGTCAGGCGCGAGCTGACCGAGGAGGAGCGGGAGCACGTCCGGCTGAACGCCGAGGGCTATGTGGAACTGGCCCGCCACCACCGCGCTGCGACGGAGGAGCGGGCCGGTCAGGACGGCTGACGTAAAGCCGCTGCTCGGCAGCGGCTACTCGGCGGCAGCGGCTACTCGGCGGCAGCGGCTACTCGGCGGCCGGGACGGGCTCCGGCTCGGCCGCCTCGGCCGCCACCGACTGCCGGACGGCCCCCTCCTGGGCCTTCTGCTGGGCCTTCTTCGTGCGCCACTTCATCACCAGCATCGAGCCGAGGCCGAAGGCCAGCGCGGCCACGAGCCCGAGGTAGGAGAAGCGCTTCAGCCAGTCCTCGGCGACCTTGCCGACCGAGTAGATGACCGCCGTGGTGCCGCCCGCCCACACGATGCCGCCGAGCACGTTGGCGATGGCGAACTTCCAGTACGGCATGCGCAGCACACCCGCGAGCGGGCCCGCGAAGATGCGCAGCAGGGCGATGAAGCGGCCCACGAAGACCGCCCACATGCCCCACTTCTGGAAGGACCGCTCGGCGGTCGCCACATGCTCGGCGCTGAAGTGCTTGGGGAATTTACGCCCCAGCCATTCGAGCAGGGGCTTACCGCCCTTGCGGCCGATGAGATACCCGATGGAGTCGCCGATCACGGCACCCGCGATGGCGCAGGCCCCGAGGATGTACGGGTCGATGTGGTCCTGCGACGCCGCCAGCAGCGCGGCGGTGATGAGGATGATCTCTCCGGGGAGCGGGATGCCCAGGCTTTCGAGGCCGATGACCAGGCCGACGAGCAGATACACACTGATCGCGGGTACGGTCGCGAGCCATTCCTCGATGTGCAACGCCGGTTCCCTCCCATATGCCGATCCATCGTCGGCGCACGCCCGATCGAGCGCGCTTTTGGAAGCGTACTCAATCGGCGCGTCCGCCACATTCCACGATGGGTGGTCCTGGCCACATCGGCTCGCCGGACGACCCCGTACGAGGGGGAGGCGGGGCCGTACGGGGGAGGGTCGGGGGCCCGTACGGGGGCGGGGCGGCCGGGGCTCAGCCCTTGGGCCGCAGCGTCCAGGTGATGGACATCTCCCCGGTGACCGCTCCGTCCTCGCGGGTGATCTCGACCCGCACCGGGAATTCGGGGCGCTCGCCCGCGTCGAGTCCGGCCAGCACCTCGGCCGCCGGACGGCCGATCCTGGCGGTCGCGGTGACCGGCCCCTTGGCGAGCTTCTTGTAGTCGATCTCGGCGCGCACGGCCAGCGGCACGGCGCGCTGGAGCTGGTCGCCGAAGGCGGCGAGCACGACCGCGCCGGACGCGGATTCACCCAGGGTGAACATCGCCCCCGCATGCGGTCCGCCGACGTGGTTGTGGAAGTCGGACTGGTCGGGCAGGCGGACCACGGCGCGCTCGGCCGACGTCTCGGCGAACTCCAGGTTCAGGGTCCGGACCATGGGCACGGTGGCGGCGAGCATGTCGCCGATGGACGGCAGCGTCTCTGACATGCACCGAAAGTTACCATCGAGTAGCAAATTCGGGAATGGGGCGGCCGTAGCCGCTGTCGGTGGCCCCCTCTATCGTTATCGGCCATGTGGCCAGGACAGCAGCCGCCCGGGGGCGAGCAGAACCCGCAGGATCAGAACCCCTATCAGCAACCGGGGTACCAACAGCCCAACCCGTACCAGCAACCGGGCTATCAGCAGCCGAATCCGTATCAGCAGCCACAGCCGGGCTACCCCGGCCAGGGGGGACAGCAGCCGGGACCGCAGCAGGGTTACGGACCGCCGCAGAACCAGCCCGCACACGGCTGGAATGCGCCCCCCGGACCGGCCGGGGCACCGCAGCCGCCGCAGAAGAAGCGCACGGCGACCATCGCCATCGTCGCCGCGATCGCCGTCGTCGCGGCGGCCGTGATCACCGGCGCCGTCGTCCTGAACCAGGAGGACGGCAAGGACGACCAGGCCAAGGACGACAAGAAGCCCGCCGCCTCCTCGTCCTCCGCCTCCTCCGCCCCGGCCGAGGACCCCTCCGCCGGTGACGAGGACAACCCGCGCGCGGGTGGCGGCGCGGCCGCGGTGAAGCCGGTGATACCCGGCTGGCAGACGGTCGTCAGCCCCAAGCGGCACGATGCCTTCGACGTGCCCGCGAACTGGTCGGTGAAGAAGCCGGACCTGAGCATCGGCTTCGAGGACGACAAGGGCAACCCGCTCGTCATCATGTCCGCCCCGGCCAAGTACAAGGAAAACGCCTGCACGGTCAAGGGCAAGGACGGCGAGGACGAGACCAGCGGCATCGCCGGGGTCGGCACCAAGGGCGCGCAGGGCGCCAAGACCGAGGCCTCCGCCGCCAAGATCGAGGCCGAGAACTGGGTCTTCGCCGCCTTCGACCAGAAGCAGACCGGCACCCGCAAGGTCACCGACGCCAAGCCGTTCAAGAGCGAGCACGGGCTCAAGGGCTACACGTCCACGGCGACGGTCACCGGCGTCAAGAAGACCGACAAGTGCGTCACGGACGGCAAGGCGGTCACCGTCACCTACACGGACGTCAACGGCGACTTCGCGACCTGGGTGCTCTACTCCGCCAAGGGCGTCAAGGACGAGGTCCCGGACTCCACCATCAAGAAGATCATGAGCTCGTTGCGGCCGGTGAAGTCCGAGGGATCGTCGGGCTACTGATCGACGGGCTACGGGCCGACGGGCCGCGGATCGACGGGCCGCCGACCGACGTGGCCGAAATCCCGTTGGACGCCGGGGGCCGCTCCCGGGGACAGTCTGCCGGGTGACCACTCCCCCGTCCTCGCGCCCCCGGCCCCACCGCCCCGCCTGGGCGGGCCGCAACTACACCCTGCTGACCGCCGCCGCGGTGGTGACGGGCCTCGGTAACGCCGGGGCCCTCATCGCGGCGGCGTTCGCGGTCCTGGACGCGGGCGGGGACGGCGGCGACGTCGGGCTCGTCGCGGCCGCCCGTACCCTCCCGCTCGTCGCCTTCCTGCTGATCGGCGGCGCGTTGGCGGACCGGCTGCCGCGGCACCGGGTGATGGTCGCGGCCAACGCCCTCAACTGCGCCTCGCAGGCCCTCTTCGCGGTGCTCGTGCTCACCGGCGAGGCGCGGCTGTGGCACATGGCCGTGCTCGCCGCGCTCAGCGGCATCGGGCAGGCGTTCTTCGGGCCCGCCGCCGAGGGCATGCTGCTCTCCAGCGTCTCCGCCGAACAGTCCTCCCGCGCCTTCGCGTTGTTCCGCATGGGCACCAACGGCGCGCAGATCGGCGGTGCCGCGCTGGGCGGCGCACTGGTGGCGGTCGTCGGCCCGGGCTGGGTGCTGGCCGTCGACGCCGCCGCCTTCGCCGCCGCCGGGGCCTTGCGCGCGCTGCTCGACGTCAGCCACATCGCACCGCGCGCACCAGGCGGCAGCATGCTGCGCGATCTGCGCGAGGGCTGGCGGGAGTTCACCGGGCGGCCCTGGCTGTGGGCCATCGTGGTGCAGTTCTCGGTGGTCAACGCCATGGTGGGGGCCGCCGAGGCGGTGTACGGGCCGCTGGTTTCCGAGGAGCAGTTGGGCGGGGCACGGCCCTGGGGGCTCGCGCTCGCGGCGTTCGGCGCGGGCACCGTCGTCGGCGGGCTGACGATGACCCGCTGGAGACCGCGGCGGCTGCTGTTCGCGGGCATCCTGTGCGTGCTGCCGCTCACCCTGCCGTCGGCCGCGCTCGCCGTCCCGCTGACCGCGCCCGCGCTGTGCGGGGTGATGTTCGTCGCCGGGGCGTCGCTCGAGGTGTTCGGGGTGTCCTGGATGACCGCGCTGCACCAGGAGATCCCCGAGGACAAGCTGTCCCGGGTGGCGGCCTACGACTGGATCGGCTCCATGGCCCTGGTCCCCCTCGCCACCGCCCTCGCGGGCCCGGCCGAGAGCGCCTTCGGGCGGTCGGCCGCGCTGTGGGGCTGCTCGTCGCTGATCCTGCTGCTGACCCTGGCGGTGCTGTGCGTGCCGGACGTACGGCGGCTGCGGCGCCGCGAGCCGCGGCCGGTGGCCGGGGGGAAGCCCACGACGGAGCTGACGACGGCACCGGACCATTGAGCCCGTCGTCCGCGCCGTGCCGTCAGCCGACGCTGAACGCGCCGCCCGGCGGCTCCGGCGACGGCACCGCGTCCTCGTCCCGCACCGGCGCCGCGTCGCCCGTGAACCGCTCCAGCGCCGCCCCGTGCTCCACCCGCGCCGGGAACGCGTCGGCCGCGGTACGCCGCGCCAGTGCCCCGACCGGCAGCTCGCCCTGGGAGGCCACCAGCACCGCGTTCCCGAACCGGCGGCCGCGCAGCACCGCGGGCTCCGCGATCAGGCACAGCTGCGCGAACACGGCTCGATACGTGGCCAGTTGGGAGCGGAGGAAGGTGAACGGCGCGCTGTCGGCGAGGTTCGCCAGATAGCGGCCGCCGGGGCGCAGCACCCGGGCCGCGGCGCGCGCGTACGCGACGGAGGTGAGGTGCGCGGGCACCCGCGAACCGCCGAACACATCGGCCACGACGACATCGGCGGACGCGTCCGGCGCGGCCTCCAGCGCGGCCCGGGCGTCCGCCCGGCGCACCGTGATGCCCGCGCCGCCCGGCGGCAGCGGCAGCTGCTCGGCGACCAGCTCCAGCAGCCCTCCGTCAGCCTCGACCACCTGCTGCCGGGAGCCGGGCCGGGTGGCGGCCAGATAGCGGGGCAGGGTCAGCGCCCCGCCGCCCAGATGCAGGACGTCCAGCGGCGCACCGGGCTCGCCGGTCTCGTCGAGGACGTGGGCGAGCCGGCGCGCGTACTCGAACTCCAGGTGACCGGGGTCGTCCAGGTCGACATACGACTGGGGCGCGCCGTCCACCGTGAGCAGCCAGGCGCGCGGCCGGTCCACGTCCGGCATCAGCTTGGCCGTGCCGTGGTCCACGGCCCGGGTCACGGGTATCGGCTCGTTCACCGTCCCATTGTGCCGTCCCGGGCGGGCCACGGCTCCCGCTCGCCCTCCCCGGCGGGGGGGGGCGGACGAGCGGGAGCCGGCGGGCCCGTACGGCCTACGGCTGGTCGAGCACGGTGAGCACCGTGCCCGCGCCCACCGTGCGGCCGCCCTCACGGATCGCGAAGCCGAGCCCCGGCTCCAGCGGCACCGCGCGGCCCAGCTCCACCGTCAGGGTGACGGTGTCACCGGGGCGGGCCACCCCGGCGTCGCCGAGGTCCACCTCGCCGACCACATCGGCGGTACGGAGGTAGAACTGCGGCCGGTAGCCGGTGACCACCGGGGTGCGGCGGCCGCCCTCGGCCGACGACAGCACGTACACCCTGGCCGTGAAGCGGCGCCGGGGGACGACGCTGCCGGGTGCCGCGACCACGTGGCCGCGGCGTACCGCGTCCCGGGCGACCCCGCGCAGCAGCAGCGCCACGTTGTCGCCCGCCTCGGCGGACTCCATGGGTTTGCCGAAGGTCTCGACGCCCGTGACGACGGTCGTCACGTCCGCGCCGAGCACCTCGACGCGGTCCCCGACCCGTACCGTGCCGCGCTCCACGGCGCCGGTGACCACCGTGCCGCGGCCGGTGATGGTCAGCACGTTCTCCACCGGCAGCAGGAACGGGGCGTCGGTGTAGCGCACCGGCGTCGGCACGTAGATGTCGACGGCGTCGAGCAGCGCCTCGATCGCGGCGGTCCAGCGCGGGTCGCCGTCCAGCGCGCGCAGCCCGGAGACCCGTACGACGGGCGTGGTCTCGCCGGGATAGCCGTGCGCGGACAGCAGCTCGCGCACCTCCAGCTCGACCAGGTCGGTGAGTTCGGGGTCGCCCGCGTCGGCCTTGTTGAGGGCGACCACGATGTGGTCGACCCCCACTTGGCGGGCGAGCAGCACGTGTTCGGCGGTCTGCGGCATGACGCCGTCGAGCGCCGAGACGACGAGGATCGCGCCGTCGAGCTGGGCCGCGCCGGTCACCATGTTCTTGATGAAGTCGGCGTGTCCTGGCATGTCGACGTGCGCGTAGTGCCGCGTGTCGGTCTCGTACTCGACGTGCGCGATGTTGATGGTGATGCCGCGCGCGGCCTCCTCCGGCGCCCGGTCGATGCGGTCGAACGGCACGTACGTGCCGCCGGAGCCGCGCTCGCTGAGCACCTTGGTGATGGCGGCGGTGAGGGTGGTCTTGCCGTGGTCGACGTGGCCCATGGTGCCGATGTTCAGATGCGGCTTGGTGCGCACGTAGGGCGTCTTGGACGTGGCGGACATGCTCGCTGTTCCTCCTCGGAACGACAAGGGAAGCGCGGACCCCGGTTGCCCGGCCGACCCTCCCCTGGCGGGGTCCGTCGGAGTGGTCCGAGGAGGGTCAGCTTCGGGCGCCGTCGGCGGTGGCGGCTGTGAAGGCCGCGGCGGCGGCAGCGAGCGCCGCTGCGGCGAGCGCTGCGGCAGCGGTGGCGGCAGCGTTGGAGAAGTGGGCGGCAGCCTTCGGCGCGTCCGCGACAGCGGACGTCATCTCGAGGAAGGCATACCGGAACATGCCGTGATCATTGCGCACCGTTCGGTCCCCGTCGAATGGTTTTCGCGGCGCACGGGTCCGGTGCGGCGCGGGCGAACCCCTGGTGCCCGGGAGGCGGTTGCCGGGCCGCCCCATGTATCGGCGGGGCGACAACCAGCCGACGAGCGGGCGACATCACAGCGTGCCGACGGCCCGTTCGGTTACGCTCCCCCGGTGCTCGATGTCGCCGTCCCCGCCCCGAAACCGGCCGTGAGCCGCGCCCGCGCCGTGCTGTTCTCGCCGTGGTCACGGCTGGGGCTGCTCGCCGCGCTGCTGGCCGGTTCCGCGGCCGCGGTGTGGGTGTGGCAGCCGCACCGGCTGCTGGCCGACGGCTGGCCGCCGCAGGTGCCGGGCGCGGCGGCCGTGGTGCTGTTCGCGGCCGCGTACGGGCTGTGCACCGCCGCGCTCGTGCCCAGGCCCCTGCTGAACCTGGCGGCGGGTGTGCTCCTCGGCGCCCAGGTCGGCCTCGCCGCGGCGGTCGCCGGTACGGTCCTCGGCGCCGGGATCTCCTTCGGCCTGGGCAGGCTGCTGGGGCAGGACGCGCTGCGCCCGCTGCTGCGGGGCCGCTGGCTGGGCGCGGCCGACCGGCAGCTGAGCCGGCACGGCTTCCGCTCGATGCTGGCGATCCGGCTCTTCCCCGGCGTGCCGTTCGCCGCGGCGAACTACTGCGCGGCGGTGTCGCGGATGGGCTGGCCCGCGTTCCTGCTGGCCACCGGGCTCGGCTGTGTACCGAACACGGCGGCGTACGTGGTGGCGGGCGGCCACGCCGCCACGCCCACCTCACCCGTCTTCCTCGCCGCGCTGGCCTGCATCGCCGTACCGGCCCTGGGCGGGCTCGTCATGGCCTGGCGCAAGCGCGGCCGGCTGCGGAACACCTGACGCCCGTCAGGATTGTGTTGCGGCGCGCGCCGACAGCGGCTCGGCGATGTCCTCCAGCGGGCGCCGTTCCGCCGGTACGGCCAGGAACGCGGCCACCAGCCCCGCCACGACCATGAGCGACGCCCCGATGCCGAACGCCAGCACCGTGTCGCCGACGACCCCGCTCTTCGTCAGCTCGGCGAAGATCAGCGGACCGCTGATCCCTCCGGCCGCCGTGCCGATGGCGTAGAAGAAGGCGATGGCCAGGGCGCGCGTCTCCATCGGGAAGACCTCGCTCGCCGTCAGATACGCGGCACTCGCGCCCGCCGAGGCGAAGAAGAGGACCACGCACCAGCAGGCCGTCATGGTGGCCGCGTTGAGCCAGCCCCGGCCGAACATCCAGGCCGTGACGAACAGCAGCGCGCCGGAGAGGACATACGTCCCCGCGATCATCGGCCGCCGTCCCAGGGTGTCGAAGAGCCGGCAGAGCAGCAGCGGCCCGAGGAAGTTGCCGGCCGCGATGACGGCGAAGTAGTAGCCGGTGTCGCCGCTGGGCACCCCGAAGAACGTCACCAGGATCGAGCCGAAGCCGAAGGTGATGGCGTTGTAGAGAAACGCCTGCCCGATGAAGAGGGCCAGGCCCAGCACGGCGCGCCGCGGGTACGAGAGGAAGAGCGTGCGGGCGATGTCCATGAAGCCGGTGCTCTTCCGGGGCCTGATGGTGATGGTCTCGGACGACTCAGGCAAGGTCACGCCCCGCTCCTCCTCGACCCGGCGCTCGACCGCCGCGACCAGTTCCTCGGCGCCCTCCGACCGGCCGTGGATGAACATCCACCGCGGGCTCTCGGGGACATGGCGGCGCACCAGGAGGATCACGAGCCCGAGGACGACGCCGAGCGCGAAGGTGAGCCGCCAGCCGATGTCCGCCGGGAAGAAACGGGTGTTGAGCATCAGGACGGACAACAGCGAGCCGCCCACGGCGCCGAGCCAGAAGCTCCCGTTGATGACGATGTCGACGCGGCCCCGGTAGCGGCTGGGAATCAGCTCGTCGATCGCGGAATTGATGGCCGCGTACTCCCCGCCGATGCCGAAACCGGTGAGGAAGCGGAAGAGGTAGAACCACCAGACGGAGAAGGACACGGCGGTCAGCGCGGTGGCGGCGAGGTAGACGCCGAGCGTGATGAGGAAGAGTCTCTTGCGGCCGTAGCGGTCGGTGAGCCAGCCGAAGAACAGCGCCCCGGCGCAGGCCCCGGCGACGTAGAGCGCCGCCGCCATGCCGGTCACCTGTGCGCCGGTGATGGCCAGCCCGCTGCCGGGCTCGGAGAGGCGGCTGGCGATGTTGCCGACGACGGTCACTTCGAGGCCGTCCAGGATCCATACGGTACCCAGGCCCACGACGACCATCCAGTGCCAGCCGGACCAGGGGAGCCGGTCCAGCCGGGCAGGGACCTTGGTGGTGACGGTCGAGGCGCCCCCGTCCCGGGGCGGCGTCCCACTGGTGGCCATGAGGCTCCTCGGCGGCTGCTGGACTCCTAGGGGTGAGCGACCGCCGAGTACCCCTGTTCACATGGGTAAACCGCCTATCGGACCGGGCCCTTGGCAGGCCGTACACCCGGGGACGCTACGCTGCCACCACAACCGGTTGCCGGTACCTCGGCCACCGGCCTTCCCCTCGGCCGCCCCGCATGTTCCGGCCTGCCCCGGAACAGAGCATGATCAGCCTTTGGATAGCGTAGACGCAATGTCGTGGTTTGAATCTTTCATCCTTGGGCTGGTCCAGGGGCTGACCGAGTTTCTTCCGATCTCCTCCAGCGCCCACCTGCGCCTCACCGCCGCGTTCGCGGGCTGGAGCGATCCCGGCCCCGCCTTCACGGCCATCACCCAGATAGGCACCGAGCTGGCGGTGCTCATCTACTTCCGCAAGGACATAGCCCGGATCGTGAGCGCCTGGTTCCGCTCCCTGTTCAACAAGGAGTGGCGCGGCGACCACGACGCCCAGATGGGCTGGCTGGTGATCGTCGGCTCGATCCCGATCGGTGTGCTCGGCCTCACCCTCCAGGACGCCATCGAGGGTCCGTTCCGCGATCTGCGGCTCATCGCCACCACCCTCGTCGTCATGGGCATCGTGCTCGGCTACGCGGACCGGCGGGCCGCGCGCGACGAGACCGGCGGCAAGCACCGCGTCGCCAAGCAGCGCAAGTCGCTCCAGGAGCTGACCGTCCGGGACGGACTGATCTTCGGCATATGCCAGGCGATGGCGCTCGTCCCCGGTGTCTCCCGGTCCGGCGCGACCATCAGCGGTGGTCTGCTCATGGGCTACACCCGCGAGGCCGCGGCCCGCTACTCCTTCCTCCTCGCCGTCCCGGCCGTGCTGGCCTCCGGAGTCTTCGAGCTCAAGGACGCGTCCGAGGGGCACACCTCGTGGGGTCCGACGATCTTCGCGACCGTCATCGCCTTCGTCGTCGGCTATGCCGTCATCGCCTGGTTCATGAAATTCATTTCCAGCAAGAGCTTCATGCCCTTCGTGATCTACCGGATCGTGCTGGGCCTGGCGCTCTTCGCCCTGATCGGCTTCGGCGTGCTGAGCGCGCACGCGGCCGAGTCGGCGGGCTGACCTTCTTCGCGTACCGCACGCAGGGGGATGGGCCGCCGGCCGAGGAGGGAGGAGGTCCGGCGGCCCCTTCGCTCAGGTCTGGCGCCCCCTGAGCGGCATGTGAAGAGTCAACCGCCCCGGAGCGCGCGGCGGGAGGGTGTGCGATAGATATATGCAAGCACTCTGGTCACACGGGGTGTGAAAACATCACACTCCGCACAACCTCCCCCCTGAGCTGGTCCTCATCCCCTCCCCGCGCGGATGATCCCGACCAGCTCGTCCAGCTCCGCGATCCGCCAGTCCGCCCGTGCCACATCGTCGCTGTCGGCCCACAGATGCCCCCAGGGCCCCCGGCGGATGTGCGCGGCCCGTAGCCCGGCCGCCCGGGCCGCCCGGATGTCGAACGCCGGATGGTCGCCCACGTACAGCGTCCGGTCCGGCGCGGCCCCGCCCAGCGCGACGACCCGCTCGAAGAACCCCGGATCGGGCTTGGACACCCCCCACTCGCCCGACGTCGCGACGGCGTCCACCGGCAGCTCCAGCCCGCGCAGCACCTCCCCCGTGCGCACCGGCTGGTTCCCGGCCACCACGATCCGTACCCCCAGCGCCCGCAGCGCTCCGAGCGCGGGCCGCGCGTCCGGATACAGATCGCACTCCCCCAGCCAGTCCCCGCGCCCCGCCGCGTCCCACGCCCGCCGCTCCGCGGCGACGTCCACCCCCGGCTTGGCCAGCCGGATCGCCTCCCCGTCGTCCCGCCCCTCCGCGACGACGGCCCCCAGCAGTGCGGACAGCGTATGCGGCGGCACCCCGAGCCAGTCGGCCCACGCGGCCCAGTAGCGGTCCTCCCGCACCAGCGTGGAGCCGACGTCGAACGCGAGCACCTCGATCACAGCGTCTCCTCCGCCGCCTCCCCCGCCCAGTCCGCGTACCGGATCCGCTCGATCTCCAGCACCTCGCCGACCGTCCCCCACTCGTTCTTCCCCAGCCGCGCCAGCGGCCGCAGCCTGCCCACCTCCGGATGCCCGTCGACCATCACCCCGTCGTCGACCGCGGCGTGCACCACCCGCCCGAACACCACGGTCGAGTCCCCCAGCAGCACGGTGCTGTGCAGCTCGCACTCCAACGCCACCGGCGACTCCGCCACCCGCGGCGGCCTCACCCGCACACTCTCCTCCCGCGCCACCCCCACGGCCTCGAACTCGCTCACTCCCCGCGGAAAGTCCGTAGCCGTCCCATTGATCGTCTCGAACATCCGCTCCGGCGCGAGGTTCACCACGAACTCCCCGGTCTCCTCCACGTTGCGCAATGAATCCTTCCGCCCGACAGAGGTGAACTGCACGACGGGCGGGGACACGCACGCCACGGTGAAGAAGGAGTGCGGGGCGAGGTTCGGAGAAAAGCCGTCTGGGCCGATCGTCGACACCCACGCGATCGGCCGAGGTACGACGACCGAGGTCAGCAGCTTGTAGAAGGGGTTACGGCCCACGATCTCGGGATCAAAGTCGATACGCATACGGCCCAGTATCCGCTGGCCGCGGCGGCGCATCCTAACGGCGTTCCGCGGTCTCACCCAGCCCCTGAGTTCCACGGAAGGTGCCCGGTGTCGGAAGGCACGAGCGCCCGGAGCTGAGCACCACCATGTCCGCCCTGTCCCTGTGGGAAGACTTCGAGATCCCGCCCCAGGCCCGCCGCGGCCGCGTCACCCTCAACCTGTACGACCAGCTCTCCGCGTACGCCCCGAAGCGCCCCGGCGCCTACCTGCGGATCTCTTCCGACCGCTTCGGCCTCGAAGCGGGCGTCGACCGCCAGCACGAAGACGCCGAGGACACCCGCCAGCGTCTGCGCTGGGGCCCTTCGCCAAGATCTACAAAGAGAACGACACCTCCGCCTTCAAGAAGCACAAGGTGGTCCGGGACGACGGCTCGATCGACTGGGTGGTCATCCGCCCGAAGTTCCGCGAGCTCCTGGCCGATCTGGCCAGCGGGGTCATCGACGGAGTGATCTTCTACGACCTGGACCGCCTGGTCCGGCAGCCCAGGGACCTGGAAGACCTGATCGACATCGTCGAGTACGTCCAGCGACCGGCCGTAGGCGCGACCGGCGGCCGGATGAACCTGATCAACGACAGCGACCGGCACATGGCCCGGATGATGTGCGTGGTGGCGCTGAAGTCCTCCGAGGACACCTCACGCCGTGTCGCCCGCCTCCACCTGGCCTGCGCCCAGGCCGGCAGGGTCCAGGGCCTCATCGCCTACGGCTGGGTCCGCAAGGGACCGGACAAGGGCACGCTCGTCCCCGACGAGTCCCAAGTGGTCGTCGACATCTTCGACGACTGCCTCACCGGCGAGACGTCCTACAGCATCGCCACCAAGCTCAACCAGAACAGCGTCAAGCCACCCGCGGCGAAGCTCTGGCGCCGAAGGGCCGGGTGGTGACGGCGACGGCGGGCAGTGACCGGGTCCTTGCGGACGTGGTCAAGAAGGAGATCACCCGGGCCGAGATCCTCGACGTGGCGCCCGAGATCGCCGACGCGGGCATCCTGGGCTCCTACACGTTCATCGTCGGCTTCCCGGGTGACCAGCTTGCTGCCCAAGGGCAGAAACTATCGGCGTACTGGTGGTGGTTCTGCCGGACCGCCCCGCTGATCGCACCCGCATCACGCGGCCTGCCACGGCACCGGGCAAGCACCCGGCAACGCCACGTAGCAACAACTTTCAGCAACATAAGTGTTTTCGACGATTGACCTCGACGCACTCCTGGCACAGGATCTTGGTCGGCGGAAATACGGAATTGTCCGCCGGCCGATACGAAAGGACTTCGACCACTGTGAAAGGCCCGTCCGCATCACCAGTTCCTGACTCCCCGTGGACCATCGCGGTACTGGGCCCGGGGGGTGTCGGTGGACTCCTTGCCGCGCTTCTCTCGCGCGCCGGGCACCGGGTGATCGTCCTCGCCGGTGACGACACCGTACAGACGTTGCGACACAACGGCATCGAGGTGCGCAGCGGCCAGTTCGGGCACTTCACCGCGCGGGTTCAAGCCGACGTGGAATTACGCGAGCCGGTGGACGCCTGTTTCATCGCCGTGAAGCACACCTCTCTCCGGGCGGCCCTGGAGCGCTTTCCTCCCGCCTTCGCGGACGACACTCTGATCGTTCCCTTGCTCAACGGCACCGAACACCCCGACGCGTTGCGGTCCCGGTACGGTGCGCACCGGGTGGCGGGGGGCGTGATCCGTGTAGAATCCACGCGCACCGCACCGGGCGTCATCGAGCACGGCAGCCCGTTCATGGAGATCGACCTCCCGGCGAAGCCCGCGAGAGCCGACGCACTGGCGGCGGTGCTGGATGGGGCAGGCGTACAGACCCGTTTGGTCGAGGACGAGCAGGCCGCCCTGTGGGCCAAGCTCGCCTTCCTGGCACCCTGGGCACTGTTGTCCACTCACCATCGCGTGCCGATAGGCGCTCTGCGGACCGACCACCGCGCCGAGTTGGAAGCCCTTGTCACCGAGGTGGCAACCGTGGCCGGGGCCTGTGGGGCCACGACCTCTCCGGACAAGGCGCTGGCGCTGTACGACGCGTTCCCCGCGGACAGCAAATCCTCCATGCAACGCGACGCGGAGGCCGGCCGCCCGCTGGAACTCGACGCGATCGCGGGCGCGGTCCTTCGGGCCGGGGACCGGCACGACATTCCCGTGCCCATCACCGCACGCCTGAGCGCCACGTTGGGCCTCGGCGCCGGGTGACCTGAATCCGCCAGTGGTGACGATCCTCTCTCATCTGCACAAAAGGTGATCACTCACCATCGCCGCGAAGACCTGTGACACCGGGGACAGCGCCGACCACTGACGGGCCGCCCATCCCACACTCAGCGGTTCGAGGCCCTTGACCGGTATGAGCAGCAGATCGTCCCCGGGATGCGCGCGCAGCCCGGGGACCGCAGGCACCAGGGCGTGTCCCAGCCCCAGTTCGGCGAGAAGCAGGGCCGTGTCCCAATCCGTGGCGCCCGTGGGAGCGGCCCCGAGCCGCTGATCGACCTGCCTGCCGGAACTGGTACTCGATGGCGGGCGGATCAGTTGTGCCTGGTGAAAGTCATCGGTGCAAAGCTCCGATGCGCGTGCGAGTGGGTCTTCGTGATGGACCGCGAGGACCCACTCGAGATCCGTCACCGGGCGTTGTTCCACCCCCGCGACGTCAGGGGTGATCGTGACCCACGCCAGGTCCACCAGACCTTCCCGGAGCGCCCGGAGACAGCGTTCGCTGGAACGCTCCGTGTGGAACTCGAGTTGTACGTCGGGATGGCTGCGGCGGAATTCCGCGACAGCCGCTCCCATGAAATGGCGAATGGTGGTGGCTCCTGTGGCGATGGCCACTTTACCCTGCCGGCCGGTGCGCAGCTCGGCGAGCAGGCGCAGTCCATCGTTGAGCGCCGTGAGCCCGTCCGAAGTGGCCTGATAAAGGATCTCTCCGGCCGCCGTGGGCACCACGCCACGCGGCCGACGTTCCATCAGCGCAAGACCGATCTCCTTCTCCAGGCGGCGTACGTGCTGACTCACAGCCGACTGACTGCAATTCATCTCCCGCGCCACAGCGCTGAGGTTGCGCGCCCGGTACACCGCCGCGAACACCTTCAGATCATCAAGCGTCACTGCCTGAACCTACCAAAGCACCCAAGCAAATCCTTGGTGGTGTGCAGGAATCCTTGAGGATTGACTGTTGCGTTCCCAAACGACATGATCTCCTTTAGCGGCGGCAACCTGCCCGTGGAATTCCGGACCCGAGCATGCGGGGCATCCGGAGAAATACCGGTACCACGGGCAGGTGCCGACCTCGTGGAAACGGTTCTTCCCTCACGTATCGCCGTTGTCGGGCCGCTCAGGCACGGCAGCGACGATCAGTGCGTTGCCCAGGCCCGGGAGAAGCCTCGCGGGCCAGCGCACGAAGGTCTTCCGTTCGCCCCAACGCAGCACCACATGGTTGGACCTGCGTGCCACGGGCCGGAGGCCGGCCGCCCGAAGCGATGCCTCCAGCGTGGGGAAGGTGAAGGGGCGAATGTGAAGCCGCAACACTTCGTTCATCGGATCGATGTGGTACGGCGGCCGCCCCGCCAGGAACCGCAGCCGGTCCTGCACGGTCGCCATGTTCAACGTGGTGGCCACCACGATCCCGTTCGGCGTCAGCACCCTGCGGCATTCCCGCAGGAACGTCACCGGATCGAAGATCATGTGGATGATGTCACCGGCCAGCACCGCGTCACAGGAACCGGCCGCGAGCGGGAACGGCCGAGCCGCGTCGAACTGGAGTCTGTGTGCCCGCGGGTCCAGCTCCCGTAGCCCGCTGGTCACGATGTCACCGGCCACGACCTCGAAGCCCCGGTCCAGCATCGCCGAGGCCGTGATGCCGCCACCGTTGCCCAGATCCAGAAGGCGCGGGACGGAGCCCGTCACCGGGGCCTGGCGGCTGAGGTGGGCTGCCAGCAGGTCGGCGCACTCCCTGATGCGCACCATGTGGCGCACATCGGCCCGCTGATAGCCGCTGACATAGCCGCCGCGGTCGAACTGCGCCGCGTTGGCTTCCTTGACGGGGTCCTCATACGGGGCCCGCTCGTCCCGTCCCGCAGGGGGATGGATGTCCGTGTCCAAGACAGCTGGCTTCCGGCTACTGGGCGGTGCCGGCCGGATTTTCGGCCAGCTTCTTGACCACGAGGTCCCAGATGACATCCGAGAAATCCTCTTTGCTGCTCAGGGGTACGTCCACCCGGCCGCCGTCCTGCGACAGTACGAAGCCCTGGTTGTCAGGGGCCCCGTAGGTGAGGTTTGGGCCCACCCGATTGGCGACCAGGAAGTCGCAGCCCTTGCGCTTGAGCTTCGCCTCCGCACCGGCGAGCAGGTCGTGCGTTTCCGCGGCGAAGCCCACGATCACCTGTCCGGGCGTGCGTTGCGCGCCCAGCTCGGCAAGGACATCGGGGTTGAGGTGGAGATTGACCGGCGGCGGCATACCAGCGGATTTCTTGATCTTCAGCTCCTGGTAGTCCGGCCGGAAGTCGGCGACCGCGGCCGCCATCACCACGGCGTCCGCGGGCTCGCTGGTTTCCCCGCTCCCCCGGGCCGCGACGGTCATGGCGTCCCGCAGTTCCGCGGTGGACGAGACGTGGATGACCGTGACTCCCGCGGGAGCGGGCAGGGACACGTTGGCCGCGACCAGTGTCACCCGGGCCCCCCGGGCAATGGCCGTGCGGGCAAGGGCGTATCCCTGGCGCCCGGAGGAGCGGTTGCCGATGAACCGCAGCGGGTCGAGCAACTCCCGCGTGCCGCCGGCCGAGATGACCACATGGCGACCGGTGAGGTCGGGCGTGACAGTGCCGCCGTTGAGAAGCCTGCGGGCCACCTGGTACAGCTCGGCCGGATCGGGCAGGCGTCCCGGACCGGAGTCCTCGTTGGTCAGGCTGCCGTTCGCGGGGTCCACCACGACCGCGCCCCGCTCACGCAGGGTGGCCACATTGGCACGCGTCGCCGGGCTGTTCCACATCTCCGCGTGCATCGCCGGAGCGAGCATCAGCGGACAGGTCGAGGTGAGCAGCGTCGTGGTGAGGAGATCATCGGCGATACCCTGCGCGACCTTGGCAATCAGGTTCGCGGTGGCCGGTGCGATGACGATGAGGTCGGCACTCTGCCCGATGCGCACGTGCGCGACCTCGTCGACGTCGGACCACACCTCTGTCGTCACGGGCTGCCGGGACAGCGCCGCCCACGTGGGTTCGCCGACGAAGCGGAGGGCATCCCGGGTGGGCACGACCCGGACGTCGTGTCCCGCCTTGGTGAATTGCCTCAGTAACTCGATGGACTTGTAGGCGGCGATGCCCGCGCCGACGCCGAGGACGATGCGTCTTCTGCTGCCGGCCGACTCGATGGGTGTGATGGAGGTGTCTGCCATTGGTGGTCTTCCGATCGACTTTTCAGTTGCTGGTGGAGGTGCGCAGAGCTGCTGCCAGAGCGCGCTGGACGAGCGGCTGCCGTTGGTTTCGCAGGTAGAAATGACCGCCCGGCCAAGTGCGTACCGTGACCGGCTCAGTGGAGTGCCGCTGCCACTGGCACAGTTCCTCCTGCTGGAGCGGCTCGTCCTGGCCCGCGTAGACGGTCAACGGGATGGGCAGGGGCTCTCGCTCCCGCCACTGGTACGTCTCCAGTACGGAGTAGTCGGCGCGCAAGCTGACGGCGGCCAGGGCACGGATCTCCGGGTGATCCAGTACCTCGGCGGGGAGACCGCCGTGGGTTCGCTGCACCACGTCGAGCAGCTGGTCGTCCGGCAGCGTGCGCACGGGCTCGCCGCCCCGGGGCAGATGCGGGGCCGGGAAGCTGGAGACGACGAGGCGCCGGGGCAAGGGCAGGCCCGCCGCACGCAGGGCGTGGGTCACCTCGTATGCGATGACGGCTCCCAGGCTGTGGCCGAAGAAGGCGAACGGCGCCACGAAATCCGCCTCGGCGACGAGTGCGGAAACCAGTGGCTCCATCGCGGTGTGCCCGGGTTCCGAGATGCGGGAGCCCCGGCCGGGCAACTGCACGGCGACCAAGTCGACGCCCGCGATCGCGCGTCCCCAGCGGACGTATTCGGCGGCCGAACCGCCGCCGTGAGGGAAGCAGTAGAGCCGCAAGGGCTTTGTGCCCGTGCCGCCCACCGACCAGCGTGGTGCAGTGGAGGTCATGCGGCTCCGGCTCCCTCGGACACGGGCCCGGCGAGGTGCTCCGCGAGCTCCTGGACGGAGGGGTGGTCGAAGACCTCGACGGGCCTGACCTCGCGCCGCAGGTACTCGGAGAGGCAGGTGACCAGCACCAGCGCCGTGGCGGAGTCCACGCCCAGATACTCAAGTGGCACATCGGTGCCGACTTCCCCAGGCGGCAGGTCGAGTATGTCGGCGATGAACTCGACGAGATAGGCGGTCAGTTGCTGCTCGGTCATGCGGTCTCCTGTGCCGTGGGGCCGGACGTGGCGACAGCCGGCTCGGTGGACGGTCCGAGCATCCGTTCCAGCCACTGGTCGATCGCCGCGACCGTGGGCTGCTGGAGGACGGCGGCGACGGGAACGGTCACGCCGAAGGCCCGGAGCAGTTCGGCGGAGATCCGCGCCGCCAGCAGGGAATCACCGCCGGCGTCGAGGAAGTCGACGGCCAGGTCCATGTCGCTCAAACTGAGGACGTCCCGGTAGATGGCGACCAGTTTGAACTGCCGGTCGGTGGTGGGTGGCACGGCCTGCCGGCCAACCCCCGCCGCCTGCGCCTGCACGGAGGACAGGGCCTTGCGATCGATCTTCCCCGTGGGTGTCAGGGGCAGCCGGGCGAGTCGGAACAGATGAGCCGGCAGCATGTGCTGGGGAAGCCGCTCGGCGGCGTACGCGCGCAGCGCATCCATGTCGTACCGGTCGCGAATCAGCGGCCCGTGGGCTACGAGCACGTCGAATCCCGCGGCGGCCGGCCCACCCGTCGGGGTGAGCACATCGCTGCCGTCGAAACCGGCCGCCGCGAGCCGCTCGGCCCACTGCGCCCGGTCGAGCAAGGGGTGCTCGACGCGCAGCTCGGTGTCCTCGTACACGTCGAACCCCTGCTGAAGCCCCATGAGCAGGTCGAACCAGGGGTGGAACCGCGTCTGCTCCACGATCAGGAGCATGCCGCCCGGTGCGAGCGCGGAGCGCAGGGCGGTGAGGGTTTCGTCGATCCGCCCGGTGTCGTGGAGCACGCTGGCCGCGATGATCAGGTCGGCCGAGAGGTCCTCGTATCCCTGTGGCTCCGGATCCCGGTCGAGGTCGTACATCCCGTACCGCACGAAGGGGTACTCGGCGAAGGTATGCCGGGCCCGGTCGGTGAAGTACGGCGAGATGTCGGTGAAGAAGTAGTCCGTGCGATCGGCGGGGAACAGCGGCAGGATCCGCTGTGTGAGGGTGCCGTAACCGGCCCCGACCTCCATGACACGCAGCGGACGGTCATCGGGCCACGCGTCGACGAAGCGCCGCGTGTACTCGGCGGCGACGCGGTACGTGGTGTCGAAGAGCAGTCGGTAGACGTCAGGGGTGCGGTCGGAGGCGTACAACTCGGCCGAGTGCAGCGACTGGGTGAGGATCTCGGCGAGACTGCCGGCCAGCGAGAGCATCCAGTCGGCGAGTTCGTCCGTCACCCGCATGGTGCCGGACAGCGCCGCACGGGCGCGGTCCACGACCAGCGGGGGCAGGGCCTCGGGCAAGGGGTGCACCACCTCGTGGCCCTCCGGCGTGTCACGCAGCACCCCGCGTTCGGTGAGGACACCGACGGCTCGCCGAACCCATCTGTCGTACCGGGCGGCGACCCCCGCGGTGGCCGTGGCCCCGGTGCGGACGACGTCACCGGGCTCGCCCGCGAGCCCGAGCGAGCGGAAGGCGACGGCCACGGCCTCGGCGTACAGCTCATCGAGGGCAGCCCACGCCGCGGTGAGCTGGTCAGCTCCCGGGCCGGCCGGGCGCACATCGGCTGTGGGACGCACCGCTCGGCGCCACCTTTCAGCCCGGTACGGCTCCACCGTGGTACGGCGGACCAGTGAGGTGTCCTGGGAATCGGGCACCACGTAGCCCAGCAGACGCGCTGCGCCCCCGGCCGCCTCGGACTTGACCACCACCGCCCGGTCGACGCCGGGATGCCCGGCGAGTACGCCCTCGATCTCGCCGCATTCGACACGGTGTCCGTTTATCTTGACCTGGCCGTCCCTGCGCCCCAGGAACTGCAAGGTTCCGTCGGGCAGATAGCGGCCGTAGTCACCCGTGCGGTAGAGACACTCGCCGGTTTCGGGATGTGTGATGAACGATGCCGCCGTGCGCTGCGGGTCCCCCCAGTATCCGCGCGCGAGGCCCGCGCCCGCGATGTACAGCTCTCCCTGCACCCAGACGGGACACGGCGACAGCCGCTCGTCCAGGACGTGGAACGCTTGATTCGCCAGGGGCTTTCCGTACGGAACGCTGGGCAGGCCGTCGGGCACCTGATCCGCCGGATGCCAGTTCGACCAGATCGACGCCTCGGTGGCGCCGCCCAGACTGATCACCTGCGCGTCGGGCCAGAGGGAGGCGATCCGGCCGGGCAGGTCCAGTGGCACCCAGTCGCCGCTGAGCAGGACCAGGCGCAGCCCGGCGGGAATGGGGGCCCCGGATTCCAGATGGTCGACCAGCATCTCCATCTGCGCCGGAACCGAATTCCATACGGTGACGCCGTGCCGGCTCATCAGCTCGGCCCAGTGCGCCGGCTCGGCGCGGAGCGAATCGTCCGGTAACACGAGCGTGCCGCCGGCCTGGAAGGTCCCGAACACGTCGTACACCGACAGATCGAAGCTCAGGTCGGCGAGACCGAGGATCCTGGCGTCTGGCCCTACCCCGAACCGACGGTTGATGTCGGCGATGGTGTTGCACGCCCCTCGATGCTCGATCATCACCCCCTTGGGCGCACCGGTCGAGCCGGAGGTGTACAGCACGTACGCCAGGTCGCCGGGTGCGGTCCGGCGGTCCGGTGCGGGACGGTCGGCTGGGTGCGGTTCCGCCGGACCCGGCGCCGGGACGACCAACCGGGGAAGCTCCGCGGGCCAGGCGAGCCCGGTGGCCAGGTCACCGCCCGTGACCACGGCGACCGCGCCGCTGTCCGCGAGGATGTCGTGCCGTCTGCGGACGGGCAGGGAGGGCCCGACGGAGAGGTAAGCGCCACCGGCCAGCAGGATCCCGCAGACCGCGGCGATCTGCTCCATGCTCTTGGGCAGCGTGACGGCGACCAGGCTCTCTTCCGCCAGCGTGGCCGTCACGTGCGGGGCGACAGCGTCGGCGACGCCCAGCGATCTGCGGTGGAGTTCGCCGTAGCTGTACGACGTGCCACCGGAAATGACGGCGGGGCGGTCGGGGGCGTGTTCGGCCCAGTGCGCCAAGCCCTCGTGCAGCAGACGGTCCGGCATCACGTCGGCGGTCTCGTTGACCTTCTGCCGCAGCGCCAGCTGGTGACCGGGCACCGGCACGGCCGGCTGCCGCCCCCAGGCGTCCTCGTCGTGCGCCAGCCGGGCAACACTGTGGCAGTAGGCGTCGAACATGTCGTCGAGGAGACCGTCGGGGAAGAGCTCCTCCACGGCGTCCCACGTGAGGTTCAGGGAGCCGTCGATGTCCACGACCTGGTGGTCCAACCAGACCTGGGGGGTCTGGCTGAGCCGGTACGTCATCTCACCGAAGTAGTCCAGCGCGTCGGTGACGTCGGTGACGGTCCCGAGACCGGAGGTGAACACCACCGGCATCGTCATGAACCCGTTCTGCAAGCCCTGGCGACGCTGCTCACGCAGGGTCTGAAGGGCGCTCACGTGGCGGTGTCTGAGGTCCTGCTGGAGCTGGTACTGGGTTCTGCGCACCTGGTCGGAGAGGGACAGGTCACCGGTGGTGTCCATCTCCAGCAGGCAGATGGAGGTGAACTCACCGACCATCCTGCTCAGATGGGGGTGGACACGACGGCGTCCCCGCTCGTCGGTCGACAGCAGCAGGGGCAGCCGGTTGAAGAGCGTCAGGTTCAGGGTGAAGCGCGGGGTACCGCTCCAGGTCCTCAGCGTCTGCGCGAACACGGTGGCCAGGACGGCGGTGGGGGTCAGGCCGCGGCCGGAGGCACGCTCCTGGATCCGCTGCCAGTCCTCCGGCGGCAGATGGAACTCACGGTGGCTGAACGCGGGCTTGCGGATGTCGACCGGCGATTTCGCGAGCGGCAGGTCCGGCGGCGGCGCGATGGTCCGGGCGCGGGAGGTCCAGTACTCCATGGACCGCTGGTAACGGGGCTTGCCGGCGCCCTTCTCCAGGGCGGTGACGTAGTCGCGGAAGGTGATGTCGATGGGGGGCAGCTCCGTTCGCGGTTCGCGGCAGAGCGTGTTCCACTCGTCGAACAGGACGGTGATGCCCGCGAGGTCCACGATCAGCAGATCAAGGCTGATGTGCAGACGGTCGTGGTCGGGGAGCCGGCTGATGGCGATGTCGAAGAGCGGCCATGCGGCGGGGTCGTACACCCGCGCGGACATCTCCGCGCGCCTGGCGGCGAGCCGTGCCTCACGGTCGTCGGGCGTGACGCCGGAGAGGTCCTCGAAGGCGAGGGTGAACTCCGGCGCAGTGGGCAGGACGCGCTGGGCACCGCTCTCGTCGACGACGGTGCGCAACATGGGGTGGCGGTCGACCAGGCGGCGCCACGCGGTGGCCAGGACCTCCGGGTCGAGGGTCCGTCCCTCCAGCTCGAAATAGGCATGGGGCGCGACGTTCCCCAGAATGAAGTTCGGCCCGCGCCCCACCCAGTACGCATACTGGATTTCGGTGAGCGGGAATGCCTCGGCATGGTGGCCGCGGCCCGTTTCCCCTGACACGACTGTTCTTACTCCTCTTTGCACACTTCAGTTGCTTGATCACCGCGTCCGCTGGCGGGCCTCTACTGCTCCTCGGCCGACGCGGGCGGCCCGTGGCCCCCTCCGCCACGGCTGACGCCGCCCAGGACGGGTACGGCGCGCAGTAGTTCGGCGGTGTAGGGATGGGCCGGTGCTCCCCAGATCTCCTCGACCGGTCCCGACTCCACCACTTTCCCGCCCCGCAGGACGAGCACCGTATGGCACAGGTAGCGGATGACACCGAGGTCGTGGGAGATGACGCAGAGAGCGGTGCGCTGCGCGACGGTGACGTCGCGCAGGAGATCCAGGATCTGCGCGCGTACCGATACGTCCAGGGCGCTGACCGGCTCGTCGGCGAGCAGGACCGAGGGGCGCGGAGCCAGCGCCCGGGCGATCGCGATGCGCTGACGCTGCCCGCCGGAGAACTGGTGGGGGTAGCGTTCGGCGGCTTCCTGTGGCAGACCTACGGCGGTGAGCAGTTCGCTCACGCGGTCCGCGGCGGCCACCGAACGCCGGTCGCTCAACGGCTCGGCGATGATGTCCCGTACCCGCATCCGCGGGTCGAGAGAGGTCATCGGGTCCTGGAAGACCATCTGGACGCCGCGGTCCTCGGCGCCGGGCCCGGGCCCACGGCGTGTCACGGTGCCGTCGGTGGGCCGGTCCAGGCCCGCCAGCAGGCGCAGCAAGGTGGATTTGCCCGCGCCCGACTCCCCCACCACGCCCACACGCCGACCGGCGTGCAGTGCGAGGTCGACGTCCTCCAGGGCGGTGAGGGCGGCCCGCCTGCCGAAGAGGCCGGTGCGGGTGCCGGGATAACGCCGGGTGAGACCTCGGGCGGCGAGCAGCGGCTCCTCGCCATCGGTACGGGCGACAGCCGTGGCGGTGTCCGTGGCAGTGTTCGTCGCGGTACCTGTCGCGGTGTCCGCCGCACCGGTACCGGTACCGGTGCGGACGGAGGTGTCCGCCGCGTCGTGGTGCCAGCAGGCGACCGCCCGCCCGTGGCCGTCGTCCGCCAGTGGCGGCCGCTCCTCGCAGCGGGCGTCCGCATGCCGGCAGCGGGTACGGAACGGGCAGCCCTCGGGCAGTTCACCAGGGGCGGGGACGGTGCCCGGGATGGCCTGGGACCGCGTCCCCGGGGTCAGGTCGCCTGCGGTGAGCAGCGCGCGGGTGTACGGGTGGCCGGGGGCTCGCAGAACGTCGGCGACGGGGCCGCTCTCCACGATCTGCCCGCCGTACATGACGAGCACGCGGTGGCAGACGGTCGACACCAGCGCGAGGTCGTGGCTGATGAAGAGCACCGCGCTGCCGCGTTCCTCGGACACTCCGACGATCAGGTCCACGATCTCCTTCTGCACGGTGACGTCGAGCGCCGTGGTGGGCTCGTCGCAGATCAGGAGGTCGGGGTCGTTGGCGAGGGCGATCGCCAGCACCCCCCGCTGGCGCTGCCCTCCGGAGAGCTGATGCGGATGGGCGCGTGCGGCGCGTTGGGGGTCGGGAAGCCGCAGCCGTTCCAGCAGGTCCACGGTGTCGGCGTGCGCGGCGGTCCTGGTGGCGCGGGTGCCGTGGACCTGCATCGCCTCCACGATCTGGGCGCCGACCCGGCGCACCGGGTTCAGGGCGGTCAGCGGTTCCTGGAAGACCATGCCGGTGCGCTTGCCGCGCACCGCCGACAGTTGCCGGTCGCCGGCTCCGACCAGGTCGAAGGGGACACCGCCGAGACGGACGCTGCCCGTGCACGTCAGCCCGTCGTCGAGCAGCCCGAGGACGGCGAGCGCCGTGAGCGTCTTGCCGGAGCCCGATTCCCCGATGATGCCGAGCCGTTCCCCGCGGGCCAGGGTGAGGGCGACGCCGCGCACCAGGTGGGCCGAGTCGGATGTGACGGTCAAGTCGGTGACCTGGAGCAGGGGGCGGGGATCGCTCATCGCACTCCCTCCAGGGTGGGGTCCACTCGGTCCCGCAGACCGTCACCGAGGAGGTTGAGACCGAGTACGGCACCGGCGATCGCCAGACCGGGCCACAAACACAGCTCCGGGTGGGAGAAGAGCAGATCCTGTGATTCCTGGAGCATCCGCCCCCAGGAAGGCGTGGGCGGCGGTGTGCCCAGCCCCAGGTAGGACAGGGCGGCCTCGGCCAGGATCGCCGTGGCGAAGGACACCGACGCCTGCACGATGACCACGTCGGCGACGTTCGGCAGTACGTGCCGGCACGCGATGGCCAGGCGGGTGCGGCGGGCCAGCCGGGCCGCGTCGATGTATTCGAGGGCCATGACGCGCAAGGTGGCGGCCCTGCTCACCCGGGCGAAGCCGGGGGCGGAGGCGACACCGATCGCCACCATCGCGATGAACGTGCTGGAGCCGTAGACGGCCGTGAGCATGATGGCGAGCAGCAGCGCCGGGAAGGCCAGGAGGAAGTCGTTGACGCGCATGATCAAAGCGCCGGGCCAACTGCCGGACATGCCCGCGGCGATGCCCATGGGAACGCCGATGAGCAAGGCAATGCCGACGGCGACGACGCACACGAAGACGGTCACCTGAGCGCCGGCCATCAGCCGGCTCGCCAGGTCACGGCCGAACTGGTCCGTGCCCAGGAGGTGGCCGTTCCCGGTGGGGGCAAGCCGCTGCGCGGCGTCGATGTGCGTCGGGTCCTGGGGTGTCCACACGACGGACACCGCGGCGAGGGCGACGATGGCGAAGACGAGCAGCCCGCCCGCCACCAGTGTGATGCGTGTCTTCATCAGCCGCTCCTGAGCCGCGGGTCGAGGGCTCGGTAGAGCAGGTCCGTCACCAGGTTCAGCAGGAGCACCGCGATGACAAGCACGAGGACTACGCCCTGCACCAGCAGCAGGTCCCGGTCGGCGACCCCCTGGAGGAGCAGGTCGCCCAGGCCGGGGATGGCGAAGACCCGCTCGACGACGATGGCGCCCACGAGCAGGGAACTCATCTGGACGCCCAGCACGGTGACGATGGGCACGGCCGCGTTGGGCAGGCCGTGCCGCCACAGCGCCGGCCACCGGCGCAGCCCCTTGGCCCGTGCGGTCCGCATGAAGTGCAGGTGCTGCACGGCCAGGACGGCGGAGCGGACGTACCGGGTGAGCACCGCGCCCTGGATCAGGCCGATGGACAGGCAGGGCATGACCAGGGAGCGGGCCCACTCCACCGGGTCCTCGGCGATCGGCGTGTAACCGCCCGAGGGAAGTGCCTGGAGGCGGACCGCGAAGAGGTACACGAGCAGGATGCCGGCGAGGAAGGCGGGCACGGCGATGCCCACCTGGCTGAGCGCGGACAGCAGGGCACCGGCGGGCCTGCGGTGCCAGGCCGCGGCCAGTACGCCGGCGGGCAGCGCGAAGATCAGGGCGATGAGCACGCCCCCCGCGACCAGCCAGCAGGTGACGCTCAGCCGGTCGGTGATCCGGGCGCCGATCGCGTCGCCCGTGACGTAGGAGGTCCCGAAGTCACCGTGCAGCAGGCCTTGTGCCCAGTCGGCGTACTGCACCACCAGCGGGCGGTCGGTGCCCAGCTCGTGGCTGAGCCGGGCCACCGCCTCGGGGGTGGCGTTGGTGCCGAGGGTGACGGCGGCGGCGTTGCCGGGGAGCACGGCGAGGAGGAAGAAGACGAGGAGGCTCGCCACGACGGTGCCGGCGAGCATGGCCGCCGTCTTGCGCAGGATCAGGCCCATGGTTCACCCGGTCCCCGCGCACCGGACAGGTGGGCCCTCACTTGCCCGACCACCGCACGTTCGAGAGGTTCAGCCCCTCGCCGACCTGATTGACGGGCAGACCAGTCAACTTCTTGTTCGCGACCATCAGGTTCGGCAGGAGGTAGAGCCAGTCGGCGGGCGAGTCATCGGACAACATCGTGACGGCCTTGCGGATGCGTCCGGCCTCCTTCCCCGCCTCGCCGGTGTCGGCTTCCTCGAGCAGGTCAGCGTACGCGGAGTTGCGGTAGCGGAAGTAGTAGTCCGGATCGGCGAAGATCCACTGATCCCGCGGCTCGTTGTGCGCGATGATCGACATGTCGTAGTCGGCCCCGGTGAAGACCTCGGAAAGCCAGCGCGCCGGGAACTCCAGCGTCTCGATGGAGACCTTCAGTCCGACCCGGTCCAGCTGGTCCTTGACGAACTGGGCCGAGGAGACGGCGTAGGGCAGGTTGGGGATGCGCAGACGGATGGTGCTGCCCTCGGCCCCCGCCTCGCGCAGCAGCTTCTTGGCGCGGGCCGGATCGTACGGATAACGACCGGCAAGGTCGGTGTACCAGGGATCGGTGGGGCTCTCCATGGTTCCGATCAGGGTGCCCCGCCCGTCCCTCGTCGCCTCCAGGAGCGCCTTGTGGTCGATGGCGTGGCGGACGGCCTGCCGGACCCGCTTGTCCGTGAACGGCTTGCGGGAGTTGTTCATCGACAGCACGACTTCGGCCGTCGAGGTCCCCTCGATGACCCGGTAGCGGTTCTTGTCGGCGAAGCGGGACAGTGTCTCGGGGGCCTGCACGTTGCCGATCACATCGAGATCGCCGGTGAGCATCGCGTTGTTCATGGCTCCGGCGTCCTTGAAGTACTTCAGGGTCACCGACGACAGTGCGGGTTTCGTGCCCCAGTAGCCGGGGTTGCGGTCGAGGACCAGCCGGTCGCCGCGGCGCCACGTCTTGAGCCGGAACGGCCCTGTCCCCACGGGGCGGCGGGCGAGGTCGGAGACGCCGGTCCGGCTGAACATGGCGCCGACGCGCGAGGTCATCGAGTGGAGCCAGCCGTTGCTGGGCTCCTTCAGCGTGACCTTGACCGTCGAGGCGTCTACCTTGACCGCCTTGGAAACGACGTCCATCTGGTGGGCGATCTTGAGCTTCCACTTGGTCTTGACCCGGTTGATGGAGAAGACGGCGTCGTCAGCGGTGAAACTCGCGCCGTTGGTGAACTTCACGCCCTTGCGGAGGTGAAAGGTGTACGTACGGCCGTCGGCGCTGCGCTCATAGCGTTCGGCGAGCCCCGGCTTGATCTCGCCGTGCTGGTCTACCGTGACCAGTCCCTCGTACACATTGCCCAGCAGCGCCTGCGGAATGGCCGCGCCGTCGGTGGTGGAGAAGTCGAGGCTGGCGGGCTCGGCGATCAGCCCGACCTCGAGGCCGTCGGCCGAACCGCCCCGCGGTCCGGAGCCGCCGCATCCCGTGAGTCCGCCCGCCAGGAGAGTGCAGCAGGCCGTGAGGAGGATCTTCCGACGTAAGGGCATAACCGAGTTCTCTCCATGCGCAAGTGTTGTCGGGCGGGGGCGACGTCGATGGGCCGGCTGTGACCGGCACAGGCCGGCAGTCGGTACGGGGTCGCGCGTATCACCACTTACGGAGCCACACCCGGCTCACCTTGTGGTCGGCGCGCTTGTGCAGGACGATGTCCGCCCTGCCCAGCGTGGGTTCAATGTTCTGCACCAGGTTGACCTCATTGATCTGCGCGTAGATCTGATGGGCCTGCTCCCGGGCCTGTTCGTCGTCGAGTCCGGCGTAGTGCGAGAAGTAGGACGCCTTGGCCCGGAAGGCGGTGTCCCTGAGGGTGAGGAAGCGCTCGACGTACCACCGGCGGATGTCCTCGTTGCGGGCGTCGAGGTACACGCCGAGGTCGACGTAGTCGCTGACCACAGGATGGGTTCTGCCTTCCGGGGTGACGGCCGGCGGCTGCAGGACGTTGAGCCCCTCGACGAGGAGGATGTCGGGGCGGTGCAGCCTCAGGTTCTCGCCGGGTACGACGTCATAGGCGAGGTGTGAGTAGACCGGGACCTCGATCTCGGGCACACCGGCCTTGACCTCATGCATGAATTCCAGGAGGGCACGGCTCCGGTACGACTCCGGGAAGCCCTTGCGGGACAGCAGGCCTTCACGTCGCAGCTCGGCGGTGGGACGCAGGAAGCCGTCGGTGGTCACCAGGGCGACACTGGGGCGCTCGGGCCACCGCGTGATCAGCAGTCGCAGCAGCCGCGCCAGAGTGCTCTTCCCCACCGCCACGCCCCCGACGATGCCGAGGACGAACGGTATGGAGAAGTCGGCCGCTCCCCACTGTGCGTCACACGCTTTGCGGCGCTGCCAGGCGGATAACACATGAAGGCGGACCAGCCGGGAGAGCGGAAGGTAGACGTCGGTCACCTCATGCATGTCCACCGGGTCGCCTATGCTGCGAATTTGATCGAGCTCCGCATCGGTGACCGGTGGATTGCTTTCGTCCCGGAACCCGCTCCAGGATTCCCGTGTGAACTCCCGAAAAGGGCTGAACCGCGGCCTCCCGAGCGCCGTCGGTAAAGACGCGGGAGGACAAAAGTCGAGGTCGGACACGGGCGCCCTTCTGAGAGCACTACTGGATGAAACTCGTCTGGGAGGGGCGCGAAGAATGACCCCGCTCCGGTCTGCAAGGTCCCTGACGGCAGCAGAACGTTACCCAGGCGGTGCTGACTCCTCAACGAAAAATGATTGAAGGTGATACAGTTCACATCGCACGTCAACGGGCCTGTTCGCCAAAGGCGTCGCCTTCCGCTTCGGAAGGCCCAGGACACAAAAATGTCTCACCCCTCGACTGCGGCCAGCGGTGTCCATGAACTGTAGTTCCCCTGGCAGTACAGCAGCGGCTCGCGGGAAAACGCCTCGCCGCCCTCGATCTCGGCGACGAAAAGCCAGTGGTCGCCCGCCTCGACGGTCCGTGTGGTCCGGCATTCGGCGTACGCGAGGGCGATGTCGGTGAGTATCGGAGCGCCACCGGCAAGCGCCGACGGCTTCCAAACCACCCCGGCGAACTTGTCCTTCCCTTTCCCGGCGAAGATCCGCGAAGCGGTGTGGCCGGACCGGGCCAGAAAATTGACCGCGAAGAGGCCGGAGGACATCAGCGTCGGCAGGGACTGTGACTGCTTGCCCACCCCGATCAGCAGCAGCGGGGGTTCGGCCGACACCGAGCAGACGGAATTACAGGTGAATCCGCGGGGCACACCCCCCTGCTCGTCGACAACTGTGACGATGGCCACCGCAGTCGGGAAAGAACCGAAGATGTCACGGAACCGCTCAGCGCCTATCGGCATATGACTGCACCATCATTTCTCGAATCTTCGCCACCGGCGTGCACGCCGTGCGTCGGGGGACTCAGAGCAGCTCATGCTCAAGCTCTCGCAGCGCGTGGTACGCCTTGTCCACCTCACCCGCGTCCTCGTGGACGAGGAACACGGCGCCCGGCGAGGAGTTGAGATCGACCGTCCGGCGGGTCGGCGCGCCCTCGGCCAGCCGGAAGCGCACCCTCTCGAAGGCCGGCAGCCGCTCCAGCTCCGCACGCAGGCGCGCCACCGGCAGGGGCACCGAGCGGTGGGCGATCAGGTTCACGCAGCGCGCGGTCTCACGGACCGGATAGCGCACCGGGCGGCCGGTCAGGACCGTGCCGTCGCCCACGTAGCAGTCCAGCGTCAGACCGACCTGGTTGGCGCCCGTACAGCGGTCGAGCGCCGCTGGATCGGCCAGCCCGGTGATCCTGGCACCGGTCTCCAGCAGCACCGGGCCGTCCTGGGTGAGGATCAGCTCGCTGTGGCCGGGGCCGTCGGTGATGCCGAGCGCGTCCAGAACGTCGGAGACGTACGGCAGGATCACCTCGAGCGCTGGTTCCGCGGGTGACAGCAGGTCCTCGGCATCATAGAGCTTCCGGATGTGGTCGCGGACCGTCTTACGGCTGATCCATGCGTCGGTGAACCAGTGCGTACCGTCCCGGCTGACCGTATTGACGACGTACTCGTCACCCGTCAGATACTCCTGGATCAGAACGGCCTCGTTGGTCCGCAGCATGAGATTGAGCTTGCCGATGATGGCGTGGAACGCCGCAGTGATCTCCTGCTCGGTCTCGCAGGTGTGGACATCGTCCGAGCCGGCGCTGTCGAGCGGCTTGACCACCACCCGGCCCGCTCCCCCGGCCCGCCACCAGCCCAGCAGCTCCGCGACATCGTCGCCGCGGAACTGCCGGGGGGTGCGCACCCCGGCCTTAGCCAGGGCCTCCATCATGGCGGACTTGTCGCGCCGGGCCGACGAGAGGACCGGATCGTTGCCGCGCAACCCCAGGGCGTGAGCCAGGTCGTCGGCCGCCTCCACCCCGAACTCACTGGCCGCGATGACGGCTACCGGATTCCGCGCCGCGAGCCGCGCCACCAGCTCACCGTCCTCGCCCGGATAGCTGTGCTCCTCCGCGAAGAGCTCGGTGGGCAGACTGGCGGCGAAGGTGTCGGAGAGGGTGGAGCGCGAGCACACGTGAATCAGGCGGTGGCTCCTGGCCGCCTCGTGCGCCAGCATGGCCCCCGTGGAGAACGCGTCCACCAGCACAAGAGTGGGCCGGTCCGCCGGACGTCTCGGATCGTTCATGATAGTTGGCTCAGTCCCCACTCGAACTCATGGTTGTCATAGCCGCGCGCGACGTGATTGAGCATCGCGAACAGCTCGTCCGATGTCAGTGCGGTGCCGGACTGCCGACCCCTGCCGCGCAGCGGCAGGTTTCCGGTGTTTTCCCAGTCCAGGGCCCCGCGGCTGTCGATCACACAGGTCGTGGCGCCCCGGTTGTCCCGATGAAGGCAGTAGGGAATGTCGAGCACACCCAGCCGAAACGCATCGACCAGGGCGGCCCCCGGGTCGGAATCGAGGTTGAGCACCGCATCGACGATCAGCCGGGCCTCGGCCAGCGTCTCCTCGAAATACGCGTCCTCCAAGGCGGTCGGCTGACCGGGCTCCCCCTCGGCGGCCGCCGACGCGAGCCGCAGTGCCGAGATGTTCTCCCTGACGCTCGGAATCTGCCACGCCTCGGACACCGTCTTGACGATCAACCGCTCGCAGCCGGAGTCGCGGGCCAGCCGGGCACTGTCCTCGATCAAGGCGGTGGCACCGGCCGTAGTCCTGGGGAAAAGTCCCATGTACGTGTACAGGACCACGTGCCAGGCCGTGTCCGCCAGGTACTCCCCCGCAAGCGACCGCAGCGCTCGCAGCGCTCCCCTGTCCTGGGCGGGGTGCGTGCCCTGCGCGTAGCTGAGCGACATGTGCCGCAGACCGTGCGCGCGGAAGAAGCAGCCTTCGAGCACCGTCATCGCCACCAGAAGCGAGGGCGGGCACAGCTGGCCCAGCAGACATCCCCCGAAGCTCTCGATGTGCCCCGATTCGGTCTCCCCCACGAGGAAGCGGCAGCTCTCGGCCCACGCGGCGACGGCGTCCGGCAACGGCAGCCTGCTGTACGGGAGGCAGTACGAGACCGGACCGCCCTCCGTCGCCCCGAGACCGGCCTCGACCAGTCTCTCGAAGACGCGCTGGGGGCGCGCCGTCCCGTGCCGCACCTGGACGGGGAACCCGGGCCCGTGGAGACCGCCCAGCATCGTCCGGGTGGCGGCCACTGGGTGCGAGACGAGGGGGTAGCCGTTCAGCTCCTCCCCGGCGGCCAGCCGCTCCAGTGGCGTCGTGTAGTCACCAACCCTGGTGTAGCTGTCGATGGTGATCGTGCCGACCACCGGGAAGCCGAGCGAGGCGACCTCCCGGAGCCCCGCCGCCATGCTACCGACCGTGCCGAATCCCATACGTGGCTGGACCACCAGGGCGCCCCGCGCACGGCTCGCTCCGATGAACCGGTCGAAGTGTTCTGTCACGTCACCGGCCCGAAACAAGCTCGAAGACGGGCTTTCCGGTCACCGGATCAACGGTCTCGATCCGGTGCTTGTGCGGGTCGTCGGCCCGGACTCGGGAGATCACCGAGTCATGGGCCGTGAAGTTCACCAGGCCACTGCCGTACAACGTGCGCAAATGGGCCACCGTGAGTCCGGACACCCGCTCCAGCCAGGAGGCGGCCTCGGTGTCCCCCTCGCAGCCGGTCCCCCCTCGCAGCACCCGGTGCAGCCGGTCCACCTGGTCCGACATCGACGGATGGCAGCGGTCCAGGAACGCCCGCAGCCGCTCACCGCGGTCGGTGAAGGGCGAGAACACCATCGCGACGAGAGCGTCATCGGTCAGACCGAAGGCCTGGAGGGCGAAGTCGGCGGAGAGCTTGCGCCGATGCGCCCGCTTCCCCGGCGAGTCGTAACGGCTCAGGGCGAGCCGGATCAGATCGTCCGGCATCTCCTTCTTCCGCATCAGCTCTTCGGCCAGTCGCAGGTACTCGGAGACGCCGGCGTCGTACTCCCGGTCGAGCACGTACTCGCTGCGCAGGCCTCGCAGGTGTGCCATGAGGTTCGGGTTGGCGCAGTCCGACTCGCTGAAGCTGAAGGCGAGATCGTCGAACTGGAAACCCAGGAAGCCGACGATCAGGTCCCAGTGGTCGTGTACCCGGTAGCTGACCAGATCGTAGATGGAGATGAACTCCGGCTGCATGGAGCGGTCACCGGTGGACACCTCGCGCTCGGCGAGTTCCGCCTCGCTGCCGTCACCGAACAGTTCACGGAAGTAGGCGTCCCCGATACCGCGCAGGGCGGTGAGGATCCCCTGGAAACCCATGCCGCGGTATTCCTCGACGTCCACGCCCACGGCCTTGGCCAGCCGCCTGATCCACGCGGAGTACAGCAATTGCTCACGCCGGGAGTCCCCGGTCATCACGGCGTCGACTCCGCCTCGGAACCAGGCGGCACGGCCGTAGAAGTCGGCCACGGACAGGTTGCAGCTGTTGCAGAAGGTGGGTCGTCCGTCGCCGGCCGCGCGGTGGCCGTTCATCAGCACGTCGACACGGTTGATGGAGATCATCCGCTCGGGCATCGGCAGGTCGACACGGAACGGGCGGACCTGAGTGTGGTCGATGGTCAGCAGCTCGGCCCGCGGATCGTCGAGCAGGCCGAGAGCGCCGTACACCCGGTGGATGTTCTCCATGACCGCCACGGGGACACCCGCGTGCCGCATGTTGGCCACGCGCAGGACGAAGGTCCGCCCGTAACCGAGCGCGAGGTGGAGCTGTACCGCGCGGACGAAGGCGACGACGTAGGTGCTGTCCTTGCCGCCGCCGTAGGCGACCATGACCGTGTAGCCGGGCAGCTTGTCCACGCCGCCCGCGGCGTCGATCAGCCGGGCGCCGGTTGTCTTGACGCCGTCCAGTTCGACATCGCTCAGATAGCCGGCCAGACGGGCGTTGAGATCCTCGTCGCCCGCGCGGGTGCCGATGACCGTCTCATGGCTCATAGCGAAGTCGCCTCGAATTCGAATGTCTCGATGATGTGGCGAATGTCCGCCTCCACCCGGTCCTGGTCATCGTGCAGCAGAATGAAACGGCCGCTGTGCAGTGCGTCGTACGAACCGCCCGGTTCGAGGACGTCCCCCTCGCGGGGCAGGAGTTCCCGCCAGATGGTCTCCACCTGGCCCCTCATGGACGTCGCTTTGGTCACGCGGGCGGGCAGACCGGCCGGCTTGGGCAGGACCAGCCAGCCACCGGAGGGGTCACCGGACTTGGGAGGAACCGAAACAGTCTCGCCGGACAGGGAACGCAGCCAGACCTCGTAGAGGTTGACCCCGAACAGCTTGTTCAGCAGATGGGGCACCTCGCTGCCGCCGACCCTGCCACCGACCTCCAAGAACACCAGCTCGCCCGCCGGCGTCAGGAAGAGTTCCAGGTGGAACGGCATGGTGCGCATGCCGAGAGCCTTCACGTACTCCTGGGAGAACGCCTCGATGCGGTCACGCAGCGCGCTGTGCCGGAGGACGACCGAGCCCAGCGGCTCCCCCGACCCGAAGGCCAGACAGTCGTTCACGTAGCGGGAGACGACCTGGAAGGGGATTTCCGCATCATCGTCGGCGTACCCGTCCACGTGGAAGATGGTGCCGGTGATGAACTCCTCGACCTCGTAGCGGTTCAGGTCGAGCGTGGGGAGCAGTTCCTTCAGGGCGTGCTCGTCCTCCACCCGGTGCACCCCGATGCTGGCAGCGCCGTCCACCGGCTTCAGGATCACCGGGAAACCGACGGACCTGGCAAAGGAGAGGACCTGATCGGGGCTGTGGCAGCCACTGAACCGGGGGACGCGCAGGCCACGCTCGCCGAGCACCTCCTTCATCCGGACCTTGTCCCTGTACACCGCGGCCTCGTCCGGGGCGGGCCCAGGTATGCCGAGGTCGTGCCGAACCCTGGCGGCGACCTCCAGGGTGAACTCGGAGAGGGCGATGAGCTGGTCGACCGGGCCGACCTTGTCGGCGATGCCGGCGACCGCCGCGCGCAGGGCGTCGACATCGTTGACGTCATCGACCCGCACGAGAGAAGCGATCTTCGACGGATCCGCCAGTACACCATCGGCGCCGAGGAGGTCCACGACATAGCTGACCTGGTGCCGGTCGTGGTCGATGAACTCCTCGTACCGGGTCAGCTCGTTGTCCCAGCGCACGCCGTCGAAGAAGCGTGGCCAGCGGTTGACGACTACGATATGCATCGCTGCACTCCTGTTTGTACGTGCTCCGGGGCATCCCACGGCGGTACGATCGCGGCGTCCGGCCGCCACGCGGAGAAGTTGAGGGTGGTGCCGAACCGGAGGAACTTCCGGAAGCACTCGATGGCTCCCTCCCCGGTGAACACATCGGTCCACCCGCGGGCCAGGAGGTCGCGGCGCACCCGGTCGTTGTCCGACTCCGCGGTGGTCAGCTTGCCGCCCACGGCACAGGGCACCTCCAGGCCGTGCCGTCGCATCTCGGTCAGCAGTACACGGGCTCCGTGATGGCCGTGGCCGTTGACGCTGGAGACCACCAGCAGATCGGGGCCGAACTCACAAATGGCACGGATGACGTCACCGGCCGGGGTGCAACTGCCCAAGTTCAGGACGGTGGCGCCGTGCTCCTCGAGCAACTTCTGAAGGTAAACCAGATTCCAGATGTGCGAATCGGACTCTACGGTGCTGAGGACGCACCGGAAGGTCTTGCTCACGCTTGGACTCCTACGGGGACCTCTTCGCCGTCGACGAGCGACCGTCGGAAGCTGCGCATGGTGAGCGGCAGGAAGACCGCCCCGAACCCAGTGAGACAGACGGCGAGAACCAGGATGAGCCGTTGGGGGCCGAATGCCGCACCCACGCTGCCGACCAGCAGTCCCGCGATCGGGTAGGACAGGAGGTTGAGCAGGTAGAAGGGCCCCATCACCTTGCCGAGGTGCTCCTTGGCGATCACTCTCACCCGCTGGGTGCGGTTGAAGACGTTGTAGTACGCGACACCGGTCAACGCCGCCACGAAGAACACGGCGTAGCCGACGAAGGAGCCGACCACCCCGGTGAGCAGCAGCGCGCCGCACAGCAGCGAGAAGCCCAGTCCGCCGAGGAAGTGCACGTCGAACCGCTTCAGGAGGACAGGGATGACCATGAGGTTGAGGAACCCGATGACGCCGACGCAGGTGTTGAGTAGCGCGAAGGCCGAATCCGGTGCCTTGAACACCCCGGTCACCAGAGCGGCGTTGGCGCTGAGCATCGCGGCGACGGCGAGGTTGATCGCGAAGTTGACCATGCCCAGCAGCAGCACCGGCCGGTTCTTGATGAGCAGCGACCAGCCCAGGGCGAGCTCCTGAAACACCGCACGCGAACTGCCCGCGGCCGGCTGCCGCACGCCGCGCGGCAGCGGAAGCCAGCAAGCGGCAGCCACGGCGAAGACCGAGCCCGCGACCGCGAGCAACCAGACCTTGCCCAGCAAGGTGGCGGCGAGCATCGCCAGGGCGGGCCCCAGCGCCATGGCCAGCAACTCCATGTTCTGCACGAGCGCCTGCGTACGGGCCATTTTCTCGCCCTCGGCGAGAAGCGGGACCATCTTCTCGACGGACATCCGCACTGGTGCCACCAGGACCGAGAGAACGGCGCCGCTGGTCATCAGGATCGCGGTGGTCCAGGAGGGCTGCGCCAGGCAGAGCGCGGCCACCACCACGAGCACCACGGCGCGGCCGCCCGAAACCACGGAGAACAGGCGTGCGCCGCCGTCGCGGTCGGCGATCAGACCGGCGAACGGATAGGCGATCAGACCCGGGAGCCATTCGAGCGCGAAGGCGAAGCCGAGGCTGGAAACCTCATTGGTGTCCTGGAAGATCAGCAGAGGTACGGCGAACATCACCACCTGCTCGGCCATCAGGCCGAGCAGGACCCCGGTGGCGAAGAGGCCGCGGTGCAGCGGAGGCACCGGACTCATGCCATCGACGCATTGCGCTCGTGCCCGCGTATCAGAGGCAGGACGTGAGTGAAGAAGATGCGCATCTCGTCGCGCGTCGGCCATCCGGAGAAGATGAACTCGCTGACTCCGGCCGCCTTGTACCGGAACAGGTACTCGGCCACCTCCTCGTAGCTGCCCACCACGCACAGCGCCGGGCCGCCCCGGTACGCGACGGCTCCCGACCACAGGACGGGCGACAGCCAGTCGCCACTGGCCCGATCAGCCAACCGGAAGGAGGTCTTGACCGCCTCGGAGTCGGACGTGGAGACGAAGTCGCTGACCCACTTCCTGTGCTCCTCATCGGGGTCGCGCATCATCTCTTCGAGCACCGCGAGCGCTTCTTCTCTGGACTCCCGGGCGAGCACGTGCATGCGGATCCCCACCCGGCAGCCCTGCGCCACCAGCGGCTCGGTGACGCGAGCGATGCCCTCGGGGGTGTCGCCGTAGCGGAGCCAGCAGTCGCCGTGTTCGATGGCGGTCTTCTGGGCGACGCCGGAAGCGCCGCTGATGTAGATCTTCGGGCGGCCGCCGCCCTTGTACCCGAGGCCCAGTTGCGCCTCCTCAATCCGGTAGTGCTCACCGGCGTAAGAAAGCGGCTTCTCGCCCTTCCAGAAGCGGTGGCAGATGTCGAGGAATTCATTGGAGCGCGCGTAACGGTCGTCATGGGCGAGAAAGTCACCGTAGAACGCCTGCTCGGCCGGGGAGATTCCAGCGACCAGATTGAGAGCGATACGGCCGTCCGACATCCAGGAGACCGTGTTGACCACCTGTGTGAAGAGGGTGGGAGATAACAGTCCGGGCCGGTACGCCAGAATGAAGGTGACCTTCTCGGTCTCCCGCACCAGTGCGCCGATCATGGGCAGCGGATCCGGCATGTGGTAGCTGATCCCCATCAGCAGGGATTCGACACCAAGTGCATCCGCCTCGCGCGCGAAGTCGACGATTCCATCGAAGTCGAGTTCACCGGCCTGGTACTTCTCGCTTGCCTTCTGCTGCCCACTGTCCAGGGGCGAGCACCAGTGCACCTGTAACGGATCGACGCCAGCGCTCTGCCCTGGCGCCTGACCAAGAGAGTCCATTCGAACACCTTTTATGATAAGTGAGTTCTACCCCGACGCTTATACCTGCACGGCACCATCACGTGCAGAGAAAAAGCAATAAAAAGGAAACGAATCCAAGACCCTCACACGCCAGCCCCCCGACATGAGATGAAAATCGCGCCAGCGCGCAACTGTGACCAAAACGGTCATACGGTTCACCGAACTCGTGAACGATCGGATGCTGACACAGCCCTCGATGGACGGTCAAGCGGCAACTGACGCAATGTGTTTGACGTCACTGCGCGACGCACGGCGACGGGAGGTGCCGCCTCGCGTGGCGGCCAGAGCTCCCGTCGGGGGAATACAAGACTCCGATTAAGCCCGCAGGCAGACAATGGCGTGGGCGACCTTGTTCGAGGGACCTCGGCCCAGGATGTGACACAACACTTTCCGGATCTATTTCGATCCGCTCAAACAAAAACATTCCCATGTGTCCAACATCACCTCGGCAGCATGGATTCGCGATCGGCGGCTACGATCCACTTGGCGCGCTGATCTGACCACCAGTCACTTCTATGCCGGGTCAGCACTCGCACTTCCTGGGTGAGGCAACCCGCTTCACACGAATGGAAAGGTTCGGAGCTTGTCCAAGGAGACCAATGGCGCGGCACTGCCCTCGCCACGCGCTCATCTGACCTCGCAGCGCACCCGTGCCGCGCTGGCTGTTCAGAGTAAGTTTCTCGCAGGGGCACGTGAGTTCCTTACTGGGGAAGGCTTCCAGGAGCTTCTCCCGCCCACGATCGGCCCGGTCACCGACCCCGGCGCGCGTGGTGCCAAACAGGTCGACATCGATTACTACGGCCACCGCTACAAGCTGATGACCAGCGGCATTCTGTACAAGCAGGCATCGCTGCTCAGCTTCGGAAAAATCTTCCATGTGGCGCCGAACGTCCGCCTGGAACCCATGGAGACCGCCGTCACCCACCGGCACCTGGTCGAGTTCCACCAGCTCGACGTGGAGATCGGAGACGGTTCGCGCGAGGACGCCATGGCCATCGCCGAGCGGCTGACCAAGCACGTCGTGGAGCATGTGCTCTCCACCGCCCAGAGCGAGCTGGAGACGCTCGGCCGGGACCCGCAGACGCTCAAGCAGATACTCGACGCGCCGTACGGGCGTACGCCGCACGGGCAAGCCGTGGCCGATCTGCGCGGCACGGGCCACGAGCAGGAGCCCGGGGCGGAGATCGACTGGCAGGGGGAGGAGATCATCTCCCGGGCCGCCGACCACCCGTTCTTCCTCGTCGACTACCCCAAGGGCTCACGAGGCTTCTACGACAAGGAGAGTACGACCGAGCCCGGTGTACTGCGCAACTTCGACCTCATTTTCCCGGGCGGTTTCGGGGAGATGATGAGCGGCAGCGAGCGCGAGTCCGACTACCGCAACCTCGTCATGCGGATCCGTGAGACGGGTGAGAACCCGGCCAAGTACGACTGGTACCTGACGCTGGCCCGCGAGGGCATTCCTTCCAGCGCGGGCTTCGGCCTGGGCGTGGAGCGCTTCACCCGTTTCCTCTGCGGGCTCGACGCGGCTTGGCAGGCCTCCGGTTACCCGAAGCTGCCGGGAGACCCGCGCCCATGACCGACGCGACCGATCTGAGAGCACCGGGCTTTCCCCGGCAGGCAGTGGCGGCGCGGGCCAGACTCGGCTCGGTGCAGGCGTTTCCGGAGGCCGACGAGTACGGCACCACCCTGTTCGGCCAGCACGGTACGGACAGCACACCGACCGCCGACATGATCGACCGGGCCCGGCTCGTACCGCCCGTCTTCGTACCGCTGCGGCTCGAGAAGCTGCTCGACCTCGGACGCGAGCCGGTGGCCGGCGACGTCGACCTGGAAACCGGCATCGGCGGTTTCCGCTCCCGGCTGCCGCTCTACGTCTCGGCCTTCGGCTCTACGCGCGTGGCCGGCGGCGACCTGGGGGAAGCCGTCTCCCGGCAGGCCGGCCGGCTGGGCATCCCCATGGTGATAGGCGAGAACATCGTCCCCGTATCGGGCTACGGACGCATGGCGGAAGAAGCCCCGAGCACCCTTCTGCGCCGCATCACCGCCTATGCCGACTCCGTGCCCGACGACTACGGCGGTGTCGTCGTCCAGCAGAGCACCGAGGACGCGGATGCCGAGGTCTGGAACCTGGTGTACAGCGACCCCTCGGTGCAGTCCCTGCTGGAGTCCGGACGCCTCGCCTTCGAGCTGAAGGTCGGGCAGGGCGCCAAGCCGGGCCTCGGTGGCATGACTCTCGTCCCCCGCGACCGGGCGGCCCGGCTCTCAGCGCAGTACGACATCATGAACGTGTGCGGTCCGCTGAGCGATGCGGTCCTGCGGTGCAGCAGCCCCGGCACCTTCACCGACGAGATCCTGCGCCAGCAGATCCGGCTCATGCGGAACAACTACCCGCGCTGCCGGGTGTGGGTGAAGCTGCCACCGGCCCGTGACGTCGGGCGTGCTGCCGCCGTTGCCTGGGAGGCAGGAGCGGACGCCGTCGCCGTGGACGGTGCGGAGGGCGGCACGGGCTGGGCCCCGCGCGCCTTCCTCGACCATGTCGGGCTGCCGCTGGCGGAGTGCCTCGACCGCGTGGACCCGCAGGACAACTGCCTGCTGGTGACGGGCCGGATCTGGGAAGGCGCGCGGGCCGTCAAGTGCCTGGCCCTGGGCGCCACGGCTGTCGGCATCGGCCGGGCCGCGCTCCTCGCGGCGGACGAGGACCAAAGCCAGGGCCTGGTCAATCTCGTGGACTGCCTCGCCCTGGAGATGCGGCTGTTGCTCAGCGGGCTCGGCAAGTACGCCGTCGCGGACCTGAGTTCCGAGGACATCTGGACCGATCACCACCACACACGGGAGGGATGAACGCGCCGGGGCGGGGGACGGACCACGCCTCGGCCCTCAGCCTCGGGGGGCCGAGGGCCGGTGGTCAGAATCCCTCCATGTGGTCAGAGTTCCTCCATGACGAAGTCGGACTTGGCGGCGCCACAGTCCGGGCACTCCCAATCATCCGGGATGTCCTCCCACCTGGTGCCGGGCGGAATGCCTTCTTCCGGAAGTCCCAGTTCCTCGTAGTAGACCCAGCCGCACAGCAGACACATCCATGCGCGTTTACCGGACCGCTCGCTCATGCAATTCCCTCGGTGCTACGGCGCCCGCACGTCTGGCCGGCGACGAATGCGGACACAGTGGCGATGGCATCCCTCGACATGAGGATGCCCAAGTGGCCGGTCCCGGGCGCGCGCACCAGCAGTACGTTGCTCAGACCCGCCGCGACGGCCTCCCCGTCCGAGTACGGCACCGTGGAGTCGTCCGGATCATGCACCACGAGTACCGGCTGATCGAGCGAGCCTCCGAGGGCGACCACATCCCAGTGGCTGACGGGCACCCCATTGCGCTGGTGCAGTTCGCTGTAGACGCCCCGCACCACGGACTGCGAAAGCCGCAACCCCGCCCCGTCCCACCTGTCGAGGACACCGCCCAGGGTGCAGGCCGGTGCCATCAGAACCATGCAGTCGACCTCGGCGCCCTTCCGCTCCGCAGCCGCTCCGACGGCCGCGATGGCTCCCAGGGAGTGGGCGATGACCACCCTCACGTCCCCGAGGGTGTTCATGACGGCTCCCACGGCGCGCGTGTACTGGGTCATGGTCGCCATGTCGCCGTCCCACGCTCCGTGCGCCGGGGCGTCGAAGGCGGCGACTTTGAAACCGAGGTCACGCATCGGGCGGACGAGGGAGTGCATGCTGCTGCTGTCCGCGGCCCATCCGTGGAGGAGCAGCACCGTCCCGGCGCCCGTCCGCTCCTCGCCCCACAGAAAGCCAGTGGCCACATCACTGTTCCCGACGACCTCGAACTCCCGCGCCCCGAAGGGGAGGACCCTCGCGGGGCGGGAGCCGAACGTGCGGGTACTGCTGAAAACGTCCGTGGCCCAGCGTGTCCCTGCCCTCGGCGCCACGGCCGTCAGAACGCTGTGCGCGATCCCGCGCAGCGGCGATGGCGTCACGACGCACTTTCCGCGGTGATCGACGGGGCAGGTTCGGGCGTCACCTGGCTGCGTGAGAGATCCGCGTAGAAGCCGGACTGCGTGTCATAGAAGTGCAGGTGCCGGACTATGCGCCAGATCTGGCCGGCCCCGAACCGCTGCTCCCGGACCATCCCCGGGTAGCGCTCTTTCAGGGCTGTCTGCGCCTTGGGCAGGTTGTAGTAGGGAATCACCGGGGCGACGTGATGAGCGGTGTGGATGGAGATGTTGTGGGTCAGGAAGAGCAGCCACTTCGGGTACACGTAGTCGGTGGTGACCAGCAGGCGGCTCGCGTTGCGCGTCCAGTACTCGGCCGTCAGGTAAGGCACGTCACTGGCGCTGTGGTGCATGAGCGTGGTCGCGCTGAACCAGGCGTGAGTGGCCAGCCAGGGAGCCACGAAATAGATCAGCAGCCCCTGCACGCCGGTGAAGTACCCGAGGACCGCGAGGTACGGAACGGCGACAGCCGCCACGAAGGCGATTGAGCGCCGTACCTCGCGCCGCTGGCCCTTCTTGGGGAAGAAACCGGGCCGGAAGCCGGATTCGATCCAGTAGTTGATCGTGCCACCCCAGAACGCCCAGGTGCGCGTCGAGATATAGACCGCCTTGTCCCACAGGGACATCCGGTCGAACATCCCGGCGGGCAGGGGGCGCCAGTCGGTGTCCAGCTCCAGGTGGTTGGTGCTGCTGTGGTGGATATTGTGCACATGACGCCAGGCATGGAAGGGATAGATCAGGGGCAGCAGCGAGACATGCCCGATCGCGTAGTTGAATCTCCGGGACCGGGAGAAGGAACCGTGCCCGCAGTCATGGGCAATGCAGTGAAGACCCCACCCGCCCAGCCCCGCCACGATCCACAGGGGTAACCACAGCAGCCAGGTGGGCGACCAGGCCACACCCACGATGGCGCCGGCATACAGGACCCAGCTGACGGAAAAACCGAGGATCCCGCGGCCCACGCGGGGCTCCATCAGCTCCCTGGGGATGGCCGCGGCGAGCCGCTCGCCCTCGATCTGCTCCGCCTGGCGCATGAACTTCTGGAAGTGCTCGTCCGGTGCCGAGGGGAAGTCGAATGCACCCATGTCGTCTCCTCTGCGAACGTCCGGGCTACAGCTTGAGTTCCTTGGCCAGGTACTGGCTCAGTTCGTCGATGGACTGGTACTCGTACAGCAGTCCCGGGGAGAGCCTCCGCTCAACGATCTTCTCCAGAGCCCCGGACACCTGAACCGCCACTCTCGAGTCGAGCCCGTAGGACTCGAAGGTCTTGCTGGTGTCGATGCCGTCCCGCGGTATCTCCACCTGGACGACCAGGTAGTCCACGAGCCACTGCTTCAGCGATGCCTCCGTCAACGGCCCCTGCGGGTTCGCTACTTTCTTCGTTCTCCTGAACACCCAACGCTCCCTCTTGCCCGATGTGTGAAATCGGCGCGGCCTGGCTCAGCGCGCCGTCTTGACCTGTTCCTTGCGCTTGGCGATGGTCGCCTTGTCCGGCTCTCGCAGGTCCCACACGACACGGACCTTGCCGAGCCCCGCCAGCAGCCAGCCGCTGACGTCCGGCTCCCACCACTTGACGCCGTGCCGGTAGGAGCCCGGGAAGGCATGGTGGTTGTTCTGGAGCCCCTCACCGAAGGTGAAGATGGCGACCGGCCAGTTATTGGCGCTGCGGTCGCCGTTGTCGAAGGGGCGTCCGCCGAAGGCGTGGCAGATGGACCCGACACACCAGGCCGCCTGATTGGCGACGAAGATGCGGGCCAGCCCGCCGAAGACCAGACCGGTCACGGCGGACATCGGCGTTCCCTCGACGGCGAAGCCGACAAGGGCGGGAAGCGCCAGCCCCGTGACCACCCACACGGGGTAAGTCCGGTGGTAGTACATCAGACGGCGGTTGCGCAGCACATCGGGTCCGAAGACGGTCCACTTGGTGGTCTCCGCGCTGAGCATCCACGGCATGTGCGCGTACCACAGCCCCCTCATACGGGCCCTGAAGGCCCAGCCGTGCAGGTTGGGCGAGTGCGGATCGCCCTCCTGATCGCTGAACCGGTGATGTCTGCGGTGCGTCGTCACCCAGAACATCAGTGGTCCTTGAGCACCCATGGACCCGGTGGTCATCATCATCGCCTCGAAGAACGGCGAGGTCTTGAACGCCTTGTGGGCCAGGTAGCGGTGGAATCCGACGGTGATGCCGAACATGTGCACGCAGTACATCACGCCGAACAGCCAGAGATCGGTGGCGGTGTACCGCCCGGTGTACAGGAAGTAGGCCGCCACGGCTGTGCCGATGAGCGGCAGGGTCATGGTGGTGAGAGCGGAGAATCGCTTGATCCGCAGACTTACCGGATCGAGCCTCACCACTGCGTTCGCAACCACGCTGGAAGCCGCAGCGCTGCTGGCCGATGACACGCTCAGCTCCTCTTCTCTTGCGGGCGCAACTGTTCGGGATAGCGCGCGCCGGATACCAGACCGAGTGCGTCGAACACCCGGATGACGGCCCCGGTCGGATCGATCTGCCACAGTCCGTGCCGGTTGTGTGCCAGGGAGGGGCGGGCGTGGTGGTTGTTGTGCCAGGAGCCCCCCACGGACAGCACGGCGAAGGGCGCCACGTTCCTGCTGTTGTCGCGCGTGCGGTAGGGCCGGTTGCCCAGGGTGTGACCGACGGAGTTCACCCCCCACGTCACGTGGTCGAGCAGGAAGATGCGGGCCAGCCCGCCCCACAGGAAACCGCCCAGCGCTCCTCGAACGCTACCGGTGAAAAGCCAGCCGAGGAGCGTCGGCAACGCGAGCCCGGCCAGCACCCAGACCAAGTAGTACTGGTTGAGGCGCATGACGAGCCGGTCCCGCACCAAGTCCGGCGCGCGCTTGCTCCAGTCCTGCCGGCGCACACTGAACAGCCAGCCGACGTGTCCGTGCCACAGACCCCGCAGACGGGCGGTCCAGCCGTCGCTCAGCGGCCGCGGGGAGTGGGGGTCGCCGTCGCGGTCGGTGAACGCGTGATGCTGGCGGTGGATGGCAACCCAGAACACCACCGGCCCCTGGGCCGCCATGCTGCCGGCTATGCCCCAGAAAGCGGTTACGGCCGGCCCCGCGGAAAACGAGCGGTGCGAGAAGAAGCGGTGAAAGCCGCCTTCCACGCCTAGCGAAGTGATCATGTACATGACCACCAAGACCGCGCCGTCCAGCAGGGTGAACCCATACCGCACGGCGAACACGATGGCCGCGATCATGCCAAGGGTCGGCACCCCGACCGTGATCCAGGCCAGTCGGCGGGCCGCGGCATCCACCTTCCCGGCGATCTCCGCCCCGGGATCCGGCAGACCGGCGTTGACATCAGCCGTTGTCATGACACCACCGCCCGATCCCCCACCGCGACGGGCGGAAACGCACTCAGAGTGCCGGCCAGGTAGGCGTCACGGGTCGCACGGCGCCGGACCTTGCCGCTGGTCGTCATCAGGACCGTGCCCGGCGGGCCGAAGTGGAGCGCCGCGAGACGCACCCCGTGGTCGCCCGCCACCGCCGAGGTCACCCGCTCCCTGAGGTCGCTCTCCTGCGCCGTGAAGTCCCGGGGTGTCCCTCGGTACTCGGCGACCACGACCACGTCCTCCTCGTCCCGCGCCGGATTGTGCACGGAGAAGGCCGCCGTCCGGCGGACCAACGCGTCCGCCTGGAGCACCGACCGCTCGATGTCCTGCGGATGGAGGTTGCGGCCACTGACGATGATCAGGTCCTTGATCCGTCCGGTCACGAACAGCTCCCCGTCGAGCAGGAAACCAAGGTCGCCCGTGCGCAGATGGACGGGGCCGCCGGTGCGGCCCTGCGGACGGGCACGGAAGGTCCGATCGGTCAGATCCGGGCGATGGAGGTAACCGGCTGCGATGTTGGGGCCGGTCACCCAGATCTCACCCACGCGGCCGGCGGCAAGGGGCTCCGACGAATCGGGATCGACGATGATCACTTGGTGGCCGTCCGCGATCACCCCGCAGCTCACCACGGCTGTCGCGTCGGCCGGGTCCTGGGTGTCGGTCCGGCGGACGGCGCCCGCCTCCAAGGCCTTCTTGTCCAGCCACTCGGTACGGATGCCGGTGCTTCGCTCCGGCTTGCCGGACACGAACAGGGTCGCCTCGGCCAGTCCGTAGCACGGGATGAGCGACGACAGGTCGAATCCGCAGGCGGGCCCGAACCGCTCCGCGAACCTCTCCAGGGTCGCGATCGACACCGGCTCACTGCCGCAGAAGACCTGCCGCAGGGTACTGAGGTCCAGCGTCGCCAACTCGTCGTCGCTGACCGTCGTGGCACACAGATCGAAGGCGAAGTTCGGTCCGACGCTGATCGTCACGCGATTGTCGGTGATCGCCTTCAGCCACCGGTAGGGATCCTGCACGAAGTGCATCGGGGACAGCATGACCAGCGGCCAGCCGCCGTACAGCGACAGCATGATGGTGCCCATGAGGCCCATGTCGTGGTACGGGGGCAGCCAGGAACAACCCACCCGGTCCGCGTCGAAGCCCATGTGGACGTCCAAGACCCGGCAGTTGGCCACGAGATTGGCGTGGGTCAGGATGATGCCCTTCGGCTCCCCCGTCGACCCCGAGGTGTACTGGAGCAGGGCCGGATCCGCCGCCCGGAGCCGGCCGGAAGGCTTGGCGTCCCCCTGGACGAACTGCTCGTCCGGAAGGATCCATTCCAGTGACCGGGCGGATTCCGGCAATCGCTGCCGATACTCCATGACCTGGCCCGCGAATCCGGCGTCGGTCAGCACGGCCACCGGGGCGCAGTCCTCCACGATGGTGAGGAACCGGCTGGTGGCGCGGCGCCCGAAGGGCGGAAAGGACGGGACGGCGGTGCAGCCCGCCCTGAGAATGCCGAACAGGCCCGCCACGTAGTCGAGTCCGGGAGCGAGGGCCAGGATGATCCGTCCGCCGCTGAGTCCCCGGCTCTCCAGGTCGGCGGCGACCGAGTCGGCTCGTGCGGCCAGTTCGCCGTACGTCCAGTCGACCGCGTGCTCGCTCGTCCCGTCCTTCAGGAAGCGGTAGGCGAGCCGATCGGGCTGCGTCCGCGCCCGTTCGTACAGAAGGTGCAGCAGGGAGGGTAAGGCGTGCTGATCCAGTGCTTCCACAGACAGGGCCCCCGAGTCAGTAGTGTGCCGAAGAAGAGGTGTGGGACCAGCAGGGTCATCAGGTGCGCAGGATGCGCAGTTGGTGACCGGTGCCCAGGAGCGCACCGTCACGCCCCCAGACCTCCATGTGCTCATCGATCCAGCCGCCGACGCTCGAGGCCGACGTCCTCGCGCGCACGAGGATCCACGGTGACGCCGCACCGACGAGTCCGTCGGCGGGCCGAACGGTCAACTCGATGGTGGGCGCCAGCGCGAGAGTGGAGAGCGTCGCCGTGTACGAGGGCGCCAGGGCGTCCATGAGGAAGATCAGGCGCAGCACGTCCGGCGGGTCGTCGTCTTCCAGCAGACGCACCCAGGCGATCAGCTCCGGTTCGGTTCCTCCTCCGTACGGGCGCGCCGCACCAACCGGGCGGATCTCCATGCTGGCCGCCACGGGGACGAACTCAGGCGGGATCGTCAGCACGTCGCAGTCCTCAGGCGGCGGCGCCTGTGGCGCGGTCGGCGCCACGGCGTCCCACACGGGCTCCGTGGGAACCCCGTAGACCGCCGACGCCTCGATGTGCACGCCCTTGTCGCTCTCAGCACGAGCGGACACCACCGCCGTGCTCCGTCCGGAACGGATCAGCGAGGCCTTGACGTCGAAACCTGTTCCGATCGCCCTGTCGAACCGTCCGGTGATGCTCTGCAACTGCAATCCCGGTACCTGCTCACGGGCGGCAGAGGCAAGCAATGCCAGAGCAAGCCCGCCGTGAAATCCACCGAAGCCATTGAGCCTACTGTCCGCGGTGACCCAACCGGTCACCGGTTTCCTTAACAGCATTCCTGGTTCGCCCGAATCACGAGCACTTGGAATACGAGGCATACCATTGATACTACCGGCCCCATGCGCATGACACAACGGCATATTTGAAGCCCGCGACAACCTGGGGAAAATTCGGCGAACAAAGAAAATACCCCGCCCATTCACTGCGATGGGCAGCTGGTTCGCGAGGTCGGTGCCGGGCATCCGCCCACCGGCGGCCGCGCCATGGCCGCTTCGGGCGGTGCCTGGCGCTCCGGTCAGCCGAAGAAATCGACGAACGCCGATATGACGGCTTCCGGCTGCTCCTCGACCAGGTAGTTCCTGGTGTCTGCCACCTCCACCACCTCTGCCTGCTCCGCTTGTTCCGGGAGCACCTTCTGCATGTACTCGAAGAACCCCCCGTACGCCAGGCCCAGAGTCGGCACGGTCAGCTTGCCGTACCCGTTGAAGTCCTCGATGTCCTGCTGGTACGCCTGGAACCACGCCTGGCTGGCGCGGATCGCCTCGGGAGCGGAGTAGGCGGCGGCGTATACGTCGCGATCGAAGGATGTGATGGCGTCCGCGTTCCGGAGGCTGAGGCCGAACATGTAGTCCACCATGTGCCGATACCGGCCCGCCAGCAGCTTCTCCGGGAATTCCGGCACCAGATTGAAGGCGAGCCACCAGCGATGCGGAGGCGTATCTTCCGGGCGCGGCATGATCCGGAAACCGTAATAGCTCTCATCAATGTGTGTGGTGTTCAGCAGCGCCAGCCGCCCAGTGGCCGAGGGATGATTCGCCGCGTGACTGAATGCCACCATGGAACCGATCCCGTGGCCCGCTATGTTGACCCGTTCATACCCCAGTTGACGACCCAGTTCCCGGATATCAGCCGCCATCGACTTCTTGTCGTAACCCGATGCCGGCTTTCCTGAACCCCCCATTCCGCGAATGTCGACGGCTATCACGCGGTAGCGCTCCGCCAAAGCGGGCATCACCTTTCGGTACTCCCACCATGTCTCAGGCCATCCGGGAAGGAGGATCAGCGGCTCACCCTCACCGCCGCTCACGTAGTGCAACCGGACCCCATTGACCTCAGCATGGGCGCTCGTGAAGTCCCCGTCGAGGGACGCCGCCAGTTCGGTGTCAGTGGCCACCGCGTTCGTCGACACGTCACGTCCTTTCATCTGTGCTTCGTTGTCGCTGGATGGAACGGTGGCGCGGCCTCATGCGAGAGGGCCGCGCCGCGCCGGAGAGTGCGCGAGGCGCCACCAGGCCCGCGGGCACGGGCGACCTCGTGGGGGAACGCCGGTCAGACCGTCGTGACGAGGAGCCGGTCGTGGCCACGCTGCACGATCTGGTCCCGGAACGTCGGTCGGCCGGCCAGAGACATGCCGGGAAGTTCCATCAGCAACCTCGGCACGACGGTCTCGGCCGACATCCGGGCGAGTGCGGCGCCCAGGCAGTAGTGCGCCCCGCCGCTGAAGGTCAAGGGCTGGTTGTCGGGCCGCCGCGGGTCGAACACGCCAGGGGCGGCGAACCGGCGGGGATCCCGGTTGCCGGCCGCGATCAACAGGGTCAGGGCAGTCCCTTCTGCAACCTGGACACCGAAGTAGTCCAGGTCCCGGGCGGCAACCCGGTTGAGCGCCTGCACCGCCGGGTCGAAACGCAAGGCCTCGTCCACAAAGCCTGCTGCCGCCTCCGGGTCCTTACGCAGCCGCTCGGCCTCCTCTGCGTGCTCCAGGGCAAGGCGCACCATATTGCTGAGCAGGTCCTGGGGCGCTTCGGCCGCCGCCACGAGCAGAAGCATCAGGTTACCCACGAGCTCCTGCTCCGTCAGCTCCTCGCCCGCATCACGGATTCGAACGAACTCGCTGGTCAGGTCCGTTCCGGGGGCAACACGGCGGCGGGCGACCAAGGCGTGGAAGTACTCCGCCAACCGGTCCATGGCGGCGTCGCCCGGTAGCAGCTGGCGCATGTCACCGATGGGCTCGAGCGCGAGGGTGATGTCACCGACCAGCTCGCGCAGGCCCGGCTGGTCCTCATCGGGTATGCCCAGCAGTTCCCCGATCACTCCGGTGGCCAGGCGGAACGAGAACTCGGGCACGAGGTCCACGGTTCGGCCGTCGGCGCCAAGATCCTGGACGTGCCGCACCACGTCGTGCGCCCTGCGTTCCACCATGGGCCGGAAGGCAGCCACACTGCGGGCCGAAAAGGCGCTGGAGAAGAAACGCCGGTACCTCTCGTGGTTCGGGTCGTTGGAGAACAGCATGTTCCTGGTCAGCCATAACCACGACGAGTGCTCGCGCCATCCCGGCAGCTTCGCGTCCTGCACGACGGCGTCCGTGGAAAGCAGGTCAGGGGTGCGCAGGGCCCGCGCGCACTCCTCGTATCCGGTGACGAATACATGGGTGCCGCCCACCGCCACCACCGGCCCGTGGGCGCGCATCTCCTCATAGAGCGGATACGGATTTTGCTTGCCCTCGTAGGAGAGGAGACGACCCATCACGTCGAGGGGATCCGCCAGAGCACTGCCAGGACTCACGCTCACTCCGGTTGCTAGGTGGTACCGGTTCATCCATGCGAGGTGGTACAAGCGGCGCCTACGCTCCGCAACGCCTTCAGGGCGGTGCCCGAACGACAGAAAGTGCTTCCGCACCGAGTTGGTGGTGGAACGACTCAACCCGATCAGTGAATACCGAACAGTAGCAACCGCCCACGGAAATGGGCAACCGGTTACCCCGACCAACAATCAGTGGTTGCGACACACACCCCCCGACCCCCGTTGCACCAGCAAACCCCCTCGCTCACTCATGGTTGCAGCACCAACCGCCCACTGCTACTTTCGCTGCCCGAGGTGAGTTGGAAAATCAAACCCAATCAAGGAGGGAAGCGGTATGGGTGCCTCTGGGGAACAAACACAGGAAACCCCCGACCGTCAGGCATCGCAGGCACCATTCGGCCTGCTCTTCGCCGTCATCGCCGCTGGTGTGGCCATGGCCAATCTGGACGTCTTCATCGTCAACGTGGCCCTGCCGGACATGGGCCGCGACTACTCCGGTGCCTCACTGACCTCGCTGTCCTGGGTACTCAACGCATACGCCGTGGTCTTCGCCGCCTTATTGGTCCCCGGAGGAAACCTGGCCGACCGCACCAGCCCGCGACGTGTCTACCTCGGCGGCATCGCGACGTTCACCGCGGCGTCCGCGCTGTGCGCCATCTCGCCCGGAGTGTGGGTCCTGGTCGCTGCCCGGGTGCTACAGGCAGTCGGCGCCGCGCTTCTCCTCCCCTCGTCCCTCGGCCTGCTGCTGGCGACCGCGCCGCCTGAGCGCCGGGCTGCTTCGGTCCGCGCCTGGACGGCCATCAGTGGCGTGGCCAGCGCGCTGGGCCCGGTCCTCGGCGGCCTGCTCACCGAGTTGGACTGGCGCTGCGTGTTCCTGGTGAACGTACCGGTCGGGATCGCGACACTACTGATCGGCCGACGCATCCTGCCGCAGTCCCCGCCGCGGCAGGTCCCCCGGCCGGACCTGCTCGGTGCCAGTGTGCTCACCATCGCCATCGCAGCCGTGGCCCTCGGACTGGTGAAGGGCGACGAGTGGGGCTGGGGCTCGGCCGCGTTCCTCTGCTCGCTGGGCGTCGCGGCCGTACTGCTGCTGTGGTTCATCAGGCGCTCGGCGACGCACCAGTCGCCGGTCCTTCCGCTTCCGCTCTTCCGGCTGCGCGCTTTCAGCCCGGCGTCCTTCGCCAATGTTGTCTTCGCGGTGGCCTTCGCCGCCATGCTCCTGTCGGCCGTGCTCTGGTGCCAGAACGTCTGGCACTGGTCGGCGCTCCGGACCGGGCTGGCGCTCTTTCCCGGCACGCTACTCCCCCCTGTCCTGGCCATCAGTATCGGCCCAGTGATCCGCAAGGTGGGTGCGGGCCCGGTCTCCGCGGTCGGCTGCCTGGTGTTCGCCGTCGGCATCTGGTGGTGGTACGCGCAGATGACGCCCTCAGCCGACTACGCGTCGGCCATGCTGCCGGGCATGCTGCTCACGGGGGTCGGTGTCGGGCTCGCGCTCCCGACCATCGTCACGGCCGCCATCACTGCGCTACCGCCCCATGGGTTCTCGACCGGCTCGGGAGTTGTGACCATGGCCCGTCAGATTGGCACAGTGCTCGGCATCGCACTCCTCGTGGCTGTCATGGGCACGTCCGCGAACGGCGCGCCCGGGAGCGTGGATGCCTTCAAGGACGGCTGGCTCATGACCCTCGTCGTCGCGGTTGCCGCCGGGGGCGTCGGCCTCCTGACCGGCGCGGCCGGACGAGCACCGAAGGCCGCCCCTCAGACGCCCTGACACACATCGCGAAGCCGAGGGCCGTTCCGCCGGCGCGCGGGGTACCGGTCCCATAGCCCCCGCGATGGCAGCGGCCCCGTTCCACCAGCCTTACCGAGTTACCTCCCATCTCGATCGCATAGGAGTCGTTGTGCGTGACGCGGTCATCATCGAAGCGGTTCGTACGCCTACCGGCAAGGGCAAACCTGGCGGGGCCCTGAGCGGGGAGCACCCGGTGAACCTGCTCGCCCGGACGCTGCAAACCCTGGTGGATCGTGCCGGGATTGATCCGGGGCTGATCGACGATGTCATCGGCGGATGCGTGACCCAGGTAGGTGACCAATCGCTCAACACCACGCGCAACGCCGTGCTGGCCGCCGGATTCCCCGAAAGTGTGCCTGCGATGACCGTGGACCGGCAGTGCGGCTCCTCCCAGCAGGCCGCCCACATCGCGGCTCAGGGAGTGATGAGCGGAGCGTACGACATCGCCATCGCTTGCGGTGTGGAGTCGATGTCCCGCGTAATGATGGGCTCGAACGTGCTGCCCGGCACCGATCCGTGGGGGCCGGCGGTAGCTGCGCGCTATCCCGACGGGCTGGTCGGCCAGGGCATCAGCGCAGAGCTGATCGCGGCCCGCTGGAAGATCACCCGCAGCGAGCAGGATGCCTTCGCCTTGTTGTCCCACGAGCGTGCCACGAATGCCTGGGACAGTGGTCACTTCGGCCGGGAAGTGGCGTGGAGCGGACAGCGTGACGAGACCGTGCGCCCCAGCACTACCACTGAGGCACTGGCTGGGCTGAAGCCCGCCTACTACGATCCGCGGATGGAGGAGCGATTCCCGGAGATCGGCTGGACGGTCTCCGCGGGCAACTCCTCGCCCCTCACCGACGGCGCCGCCGCTGTGCTGATCGTGGAAGCGGATGTCGCCCGGCGTCTCGGGCTACGGCCCCGCGCTCGGTTCCATTCCTTCGCTGTGGCCGGAGGCGACCCCCTCTTCATGCTCACGGCCATCATGCCAGCCACGGAGAAGGTGCTGGCCAAGGCAGGACTCGCGGCAACGGACATTGACCTGTTCGAAGTCAACGAGGCGTTCGCCTCAGTGGTGCTGGCCTGGCAGCGGGAGACCGATGTGGACATCGACAGGCTCAACGTGCGCGGTGGTGGCATCTCCGTCGGTCATCCGCTGGGTGGCAGCGGTGCGCGCATCCTGACCACGCTCCTGCACAACCTGGAGGACCATGACGCCCGGTACGGACTGCAGACCATGTGCGAGGCCGGCGGCATGGCCAACGCGCTGATCGTCGAACGCATCTGAGACCCGGCGCTCTGCTGGACACCGGGGCACGGTGAGCAACGTCCCAAACCCTCCACCGGCGAGGCCCTTGCCGACCAGAGCCGCCTGACCGGTACCGGGATATGGTGATCGCGTTCGAGTAACGCGATCACCACGTTCCGCTCGCCCAGAAGAATCCGCCCGGCGGAAGTGGCCGTATCCGGCATACTCGACCGGCCCGAACCGCTTGGCGGTCTCACAGGAGGCGGCACACGGCAGCGGCGTGGCGAAAAGTCACGCCAAGGCCGATAAATACCCCCTCCGCCATGGTTGCGGCCGGCCCCAAGACGTCGGCTGTTCATCTAGAATGGTGGGCATGCCCAAGTCGAGGGCTCCCCGCGAGTGCTCCATCGCCGATGCGCTCGAGATGGTGGGAGAACGCTGGTCACTGCTTGTGGTGCGCGAGTTGATGCACGGAGTGCACCGCTTCGACCAAATCATCCGCAACACAGGCATGTCACGAGACATCCTGGCCACCCGACTGCGCAAGCTGGAGACAGTGGGCGTCATCAAGGGGGAACGGTACTGCGAGCGCCCGCAGCGCTGCGAATACCACCTGACGCCGGCGGGATCAGAACTCGGTGACGTCCTTCTCACCCTCATGCGATGGGGTGACAGGCACCTCAACGCGGACCATCCGCCAGTGGTGCTGCACCACAGCTGCGGTGAGGTTCTCGAACCGGTCGTCGTCTGCCGACACTGCCAGGAGCCGGCCCGCGACCACCTCCACTCCGCGACGGGACGCGGCGTGCTGCCCCGTGAGGACTGAAGCGCGGGACCGTGGAGTGTCTCCTCCGCGCCGCCCACATCAGTTTTCGGGTTCCACATCGTCGCTCCAGGGCCACGGCGAGGCCCTGGCCGACGCCCATACGGAAGACGCCAGCCCGAGTCCGCTGCCGCTGGCTACGCATCCGCGCCCGGTCATCCGGCGCCGGCCGGATTCCCCCCGGGCGCTCGTCGCCGTGCGCAGCAGCCCCACCCCGCCCCGAGGACGGTTGCCCGTCGGTCTGGCCTGGGCTAACGTCCAGCCCACCGATACCGCTTTCCGCAGAACTTCGCAGGCGCCAGATTCGCGGACTGCGTGTCCGGGTTGATGGTGGACACCCAAGCGATCGGCCGGGGCACGACGACCGAGGTCAGCAGCTTGTAGAAGGGGTTACGGCCGACGGTCTCAGGATCAAAGTCGATACGCATACGGCCCAGTATCCGCAACCCTGCCCCTGCGGGACGACTTCGGGATCCCGCCCCAGGCCCGCCGCGGCCGCGTCACCCTCGAACTCTCCGGCCAGCTCTCCGCCTACATCCCGAAGCGCCCCGGCACCTACCTGCGGACCTCTTCCGACCGCTTCGGTCCCGAAGCCGGAGTCGACCGCCAGCACGAAGACGCCGAGGACACCCGCAGCCGCTGCGCTGGGGCCCTCCGCCTTCAAAAAGCGGAAGGTGGTCCGGGACGACGGGCTTCTCTGGCCAGCGGGGTCATCGGCGGAGTGATCTTCTACGACCTGGACCACCTGGTCCGTCAGGCCAGGGACCTGGAAGACCTGATCAACGACAGCGACCGGCACATGGCCCGAACAGCTTCGTCGAGCCGTCCTCGCCGGGACCCGGGCAAGCACCGCCATGCCTTGTCGGATTCTGACCAGGCCCAGTCGCAATCCAGCCTCGTTGCGTGCAGCTCCGCTTCTAGGTTGGAAATGCAGCCCCCCACCGCCGCGACGGAAACCGGATCGGACAGAAAGCGAAGCCGACGATGACCGAATTGCCTGAATCGACCATGGTGGTCACCGGAGCCACGGGACGCCTCGGCGGGCGCGTCGCCCGCCGCCTGGCCGAGCAGGGCTCGGCGCAGCGGCTGCTGGTGCGCAGCCCCGAGCGGGCGCCCGAACTGCCTGGAGCGACCGCGGTCCGCGGCAGCTATGGCGACCACGACGCCGTCGTCCGCGCCCTGAGCGGCACGGAGACCGTGTTCATGGTGTCCGCCTCCGAAAGCGCCGACCGGCTCGCCCAGCACAGGGCGTTCGTGGACGCTGCCGTGGAGGCGGGCGTCGCGCACCTGGTGTACGTGTCCTTCTTCGGCGCCGCACCCGATGCCGCTTTCACCCTGGCACGAGACCACTTCCACACCGAGGAGCACATCCGGGCCAGCGGCCTGGCGCACACCTTCCTCCGTGACAACTTCTACGCGGAGCTGGTCCCCGATCTGGTCGGCGAGGACGGCGTCATCCGCGGTCCGGGCGGGCAGGGGCGGACCGCGTTCGTCGCCCAGGACGACATCGCCGACGCCGCCGCCACGATCCTCTCCGGGCCGGCCGACCACGTCGGCATGGCCTACGACCTCACCGGGCCCGAGTCCCTCACGCTGGACGAGGCAGCGGCCGTCCTGTCCGAGGCGCTCGGCCGCACCATCACCTACCGGCACGAGACCGTCGAGGAGGCGTACGCCTCCCGCGCCCCCTACGGGGTGCCGCGGTGGCAGCTCGACGCCTGGGTGTCCACCTATACGGCCGTCGCGGCAGGCCAACTCGATGGTGTCAGCGACGCCGTGCCCCGCCTCACCGGCCACCCCGCCACGCCCCTCATCGACGCCATCCGCGCCACTCAGGACTGACCCCGTACCGCCCCACCCCGCGACTTCGGCGGCACCCGGCCCGACGGCAGCAGCCCCATCCGCGCGGCCGACGGCACCAGGCTCGGCGGGCGCTTCTTCACTGTCCGTGGTCGGGGCACCGCCAGTCGGTACCGACGGACGTCGATTTCCTGCTCAACGGCCGCGCCATCCGCGGTGTCACCGAGGGCGCAGCAGCCGGAAAGGTGCTCAAGCCGGTGCTGCGCATGACCGTCTGAGCACTACGCCAACGCAACCACATCAACCGCCCCGACGCGCCGCCCTCCGTGCCGCACCGTGCGCCGGGCGGAGAGGAGCATCCCCGTGCCCGTAGGAAGCCGTCGAACCATGGCCATGCTGGGAGCGGCCACGGCCACGCTCGCCGTCATCGGAGCCACCACGGTCGCCACGGCACAACCGGACACCCCGCCCGCGCAGCACCACAACACCGCCACCAAGAAGGAACTGCTGCTGGGGACCAGCCGCTACCTTGAGGCCCTGCTGGCGAACGACCCCTCCAAGGTGCCGCTCGCGAAGAACGCCCGGGCCACCGACCTCGGCAACACCGTGGCCGTCGGCAAGGGCGCCCTGTGGGGCAAGGCCACCCGCTTCCAGCAGCGGGAGACCTTCGCCGACCCCAGCACCGGGTCGACGGTGTTCTTCGGCACGGCGGCCGACAAGGCGTCGCACACCTGGTGGTGGTACGAACTCCGGCTCAGCTTCCGGGGCGGGAAGATCTCCGAAGTCGAGGAGATCGAATACCAGGCGCCCGACACCGGTTTCGGCTCTGAGATCAAGAACGCGCAGGCGCTCGACCCCCTCCTCGACGCCCCCGTGCCCCGCGCGGAGCGGTCCAGCCCTCGTGAACTCATCAAGGTCGCCGACCAGTACTGGGACAGCCTGGGCAGCACCGCTTCCGACCGGGGCTGGAAGACCCCGTTCAGCCCCTCCTGCCAGCGCCGCGAAATGGGCTCGTTCACCACCAACGGACCCGATCAGCTGGCGGGCAGCTGCGTGGGCGGGTTCTCCGACCCCGACTGGCGCTGGAAGGTGGACAACCGTCGCTACTACGTCACGGACCCGGACCGCGGCATCGTCGTCGGCATCGGGATGTTCCACACCGTCAACCCCTCCGCCCCGGGCGTCGAAGGCAAGTCGTTCGCCGTACCGGAGATCTTCAAGGTCGAGAACGGCACCCTGGTGGAACTCGTCGCCAACTTCAACCCGACCGGCGTACAGATCAAGAGCGGCTGGCCGGACCAGCGGTGAAGCCGCGCGCCGACGACAAGAGCGTGGTGGCGCTTGCCAACGACTCCGAAAACGGGCTGACTTGCGGCGTCATCACCGAAAATGCCACCCACGGCCTGACCGTCTCCCCCGCGTCCACACCGGCATCGTGCACATCGACGCACAGTCGGTGGCCGACGAGCCGCACGCGCCCTTCGGTGGCGTCAAGGCCTCCGGGTACGGCCGGTTCGGCGGACGGTGGGGCATCGAGGCGTTCTCCCACACCCGCTGGGTGACCATCGCGACCCGGCAGACCCGCTACCCGTTCTGATCGCCCGCCGGTGAACGCCCGCGGACCGCGTGGCGAAAGTCGGTCGGGGACTGGCCGACCCGGTGCATGAAGTACTTGCTGAACTGGGACGGGTTGGCGAAGCCGAGCTGCTCCGAGATCTGGGCCGCGGCCTGGTCGCTGTGCGCCAGCATGCGCTTGGCCTCCAGGACGACTCGGCGGTCGAGGAACTCCTTGGCGCTGAGCCCGGCCGTGGTCAGCGTGGCCCGGGCGAGAGTGCGCGCGGAATACCCGAGCAGGCGGGCGTAGTCCTCCACGCGCCGGGTGCGGGCGAAGTGTTGCTCGACCGCGTCACGGAATCGCAGGTACGTCTCGTCCGGGTCCGGAGTGGGGCTCCCGACCGGAACCGTGAGATGGGCCAGACGCAACACGAGGACGGCCAGGAGGTGGCGCAGGGCCGCCATGTGCACCTCCAAGGGCAGGTGGCCGAGCGCGTGGAACTCGCGCCTCAGGTGCTCCACGGCGAAGTTCAGGGCCTCGGCATCGTCGGCGATGGGGCTGCTGGCGACCGGTGCGTGCGGGTCATCGACGCGGGCGGCCGTGGCGGTGGCCGTATCGAGGACGTCCTGCTGGAACAGGATCAGCGTGCCTTCCGCTTTCGTGAGGTCGCCCCACTGCTGCACCTGCCCGGGGCGAACCCACAGCCAGGAACCGGGCCGGAGGGCATAGCCGGTGAAATCCACGGTGTGCCACAGATCGCCTGCCGTGAGGGTGAGCAGATGGTGGAAGTGGGGGCGCTGGGGCCGGGTCAGGCGGTGCTCCGGTACGCGCCTTCGCAGATCCGCGAGAGGCATGACCTCGACACCAGCGGGTGGTGTCCCCGCGGGCGCGGCAAAGGGGATCTCGGGAATCTCCCGTGAGGACCCGTGTCTGCTTTTGACCATCATCAGTCGGAAGTGTATCCGGCTCCCCTGCCACTCTCCTCGTACGTTGATGACGTCGCCGCACAAGCAGGGCGCCTCGGGGCAGAAAACGGAAAGGACTGGAGTGATGATGACGAGAGGCCGGCAGGTCCGGCTGACGTACGTCTCCGACGCGCTCTGCACGTGGTGCCATGGCTTCGCTCCGGCCCTGCGCGCGTTCGTCGACGGGTTGAACACGGCCCTCGCCGAGTGCCTGCGCCGCACGTCCGCGGTCCCGTCGGCCCCGTCGGCCCCTTCGGAAGGAATCCCGGAGTCGTGAACACCACGAGCAACACCCACGTCCGCGCGACACAGGCGGACGAGACGAGCCGTACGTGGCTGGAAGAGGCTGACCGGGTCCTGGTCGCGGCCGGCGCGGGTCTCAGCGCTGCCGCCGGATTCGACTACGGCGACGAGGAACGCTTCAAGCATCTGTTGCCCGCGTTGCACCGGCTCGGCCTGCGTTCGCGCTACCTGCTGGGCGCGCCCCTGCCGAAGGACATGATGTGGGGCTACTGGGCCGTCCACATCGAGGACATCCGCTACGGCGCGGGCCCGAACCGCCTCTATCGGAGTCTGCGGGAGCTGGTCGGCGACCGCGACCACTGGGTGATGACGTCCAACGTCGACGCCCTGTTCGTCCGCAACGGCTTCGCGGCGGATCGTGTCTTCACACCCCAGGGCGACTACGGACGCCTCCAGTGCACCGTGCCCTGCACCCGCGAGACGTGGTCCAGCAAGCCGTTCCTCGACGCGATCCTCGCGGCTTACGACCGTGAGAGCGGCCGGGTGACCGACCCGGCCGCCCTGCCGCACTGCCCCAACTGCGGCGCCGACGTCTTTCCCAATATCCGGGTGGGCCCCGAGTTCGTCGACGACACCTACCTGCCCGCCGGCCGGCGGCTGGCCCGCTGGCTGCAGGAGGCACCCGCGGAGAGCACCCTGCTCGTCCTTGAAATCGGCGCCGGTTTCAACACTCCCGGCGTGATCCGCCGCCCCATGGAGAACGTGGTACGCCACACCCCGCGGGCCCGCCTCGTCCGGGTCAACCCCCACCACCCCGAAGTTCCCGCCGACCTCGGGATCCGGGCCCTGTCCCATGCCATGGGAGCGGAAGCGCTCCTCGCCGGATGCGCCCGCTGACGGGCCCTCGCCACCCCGACCCCAGCACAGCACAGCACAGCCGGAGTAGCCATGCCCACCCCTCGCCCCTACGCGGCCGAGCTGCCGCTGGCCGCCTACCGTGCGGCCGTCGCCCTGGACGAGCCGTTCCGGCCGACCGCCGCCCCGGCCCCGGCCGACCGCCTCGCGGACCACGTCCGTGCGGCACTCGGCCTGCTGAGCTCCGACGTCACCCCACACCTGCGCGACGCCGACCATGCGACGGCCCGCCAAGTGCTCAGGGCCTTGCTGACCGTGCGCGCACCGGGTCCCCTGCCCGGTGGCGCGACCGCCGAACTGGACTCCCTGCTCGGCGGCGAACGCATCGCCCGCGCCACCGTCGACGGGCGCCAACTCCCCACCATCAAAGCGATGTTGCCCGACACGCTGTACCCGGTGGCCGACCGCACCGTGCTGTGGCAGGGCGACATCACCACCCTCGCCGCGGACGCGATCGTCAACGCCGCCAACAGCGCCCTGATGGGCTGCTTCGTCCCGCGACACCCCTGCATCGACAACGCCATCCACGACGCCGCCGGGCCCCGGCTGCGCGACGACTGCCACCTCATCATGAGTCGGCAGAACGCACCTGAACACACGGGCACAGCCAAAATCACCCGCGGCTACCACCTGCCCGCCCGGTACGTCCTCCACACGGTCGGCCCCTTCGTCGAAGGCGTCGTCCACCCGTCGCACGAGCACGCCCTGGCATCGGCCTACCGCTCCTGCCTGGACCTCGCCGCCGAGGTGGACACCATCCGCACGCTGGCGTTCTGCGCCGTCAGCACCGGACTCTTCGGCTTCCCCAAAGCGTCCGCCGCTCGCATCGCGCTCCGCACCGTGGCCGAGTGGATGAGCGCCCACCCGGGCCGACTCGACCGCGTGATCTTCACCGTGTTCAGCGAGGACGACCAGGACATCTACCGAACGGTCCTCGGTGGATGTGGGATCCGCCGTTGACGCGAGGTATCCCCGGCCCCGGCCGGGTCGGGAAGGCGATGACGGCGGCCACGTCCTCGACACCGCCGATGCTGCGTACCGGAACGTCCGCGATCATGGCGGCCTTGCGACGGAGTATTTCGCGGGCGAGCGGCCGGGCGAAGCCCAGGAGAGCGGCCTTGGCCGTCGAGCAGACCACTCCGCCGAAACCCCGCTCGGCCATCCCGGACACCACGCGGTGCATGACCAGGAAGCTCCCGCGGACGTCGGCCTCGAAGACCCGGTCCCACTCCGCGGGGGTGACGTCGACGAGGCGGGTCGGGGACGTGATGCCCGCGTTGTTCACGATGGCTCCGATCGGCGGGAGTGCCGCTTCGGCCTCCCTGATCGCGGCGTCGACCGCATCGGGATGGCATCGCCCCACTTGGAGCCGAAGACGCGATCGCCCGCGGAGATGCCGCGACGGCCCGGGAGATCCCGCACGCGCACATGACCTCCGCGATCAAGCAGCCCATGACGACGCCGATGGTGGCGCCTCGCAGCCAGATGAGGGCCCTGCGGCCGGGTCGGGCGGTGGCGGTCATGCGTCCTTCTTTCCTGCGCCGCGGCGCAGCAGCACCACGGTGGCCACGATGACGAGGGTGAACAGGGCGACGAGGGCGGCGGCGAGCCCGTATTCCTGGTAGTCGAAGGTGAGACCGTAGGCGTAGACGTTGAGGGTTTCGGCTTCGAAGTCGGAGCCGCCGCCGGGGCCTTTGGTGGCGTAGAGGATGTCGAAGGTCTTGAGAGCGTCCACGGCTCGCAGGACCAGGGCGGCGCTCAGGGCGATGGCCGTCCTGCGCTACGGCGCGGTCGCGGCCGCCGTCGGGATGACGGTCGTGGCCGTCTCCCCGCGGATATGGGCCGCGTTCGCGGGCTGGGCGCTGTTCGGTCTGGGACTGTCCGGCTGCGTCCCCCGGCTCTTCGGCGCGGCCGGTCGCGTCGACGCCTCCGCCGCCGGCGCCAACGTCTCCCGCGTCGCCGGGCTCGGCTACCTCGGCATGCTCTCCGGTCCCGCCGTCATCGGCTGGCTGACCCATCCCGTGGCACTGAACCACACCTTCCTGCTGCTGACTTCGCTGTGCGTGCGCCATCACCGCCGCGGCCGCCGGAATCCTGCGCACCGGATCCGAACGCCCGCGCGAGATGGCACAGAGCAGCCGGTGACTGCCTGTGCGGCACGGCCCCTGACGCCGTGCCGCACAGCCCCCTCCTCTCGACCTCGTCCGGCCGCCAGACTGGCGGGGAAGAGCCAACCGCCGCCAGAAGGAGCCCTTGATGCCCGAGACAGACGCCACCTCCGCCCGCGGCCGTGTCGGTGTCATGCTTCCCCGCGATCTGCCCGTACGGGACGTGCTGCCCTACGCCCGGCGAGCCGAGGAGCTGGGGTTCGACCAGGTGTGGGTGGTGGAAGACCTCGGCTGGCGGGGCGCACTCGCCCAAGCCGGCCCCGTCCTCGCCAGCACCACCGGCATCACCGTCGGTCTCGGCATCATGCCCGCCGGCGCCCGCAACGTGTGCTTCGCCGCCATGGAACTCGCCACCCTCGCCCAGCTCTACCCCGGTCGCCTGATCACCGGCATCGGCCACGGCATGCCCGACTGGATGCGCCAGGTAGGAGCCTGGCCCGCCAGCCCCCTGACGCTGCTCAAGGAGTACACGACCGCGCTGCGCCAGCTCATGCGCGGCGAGCCCGGCCCGGCGAACGGCCGCTATGTGCGCTGCGAAGGCGTCGTCATCACCGAGACCCCCGACGTCGCTCCGCCGGTCGTCCTCGGTGTACGCGGCCCCAAATCGCAGGCAGCCGCGGGCGAGGTGGCCGACGGGCTCCTCCTGGCCGAACCCGCGGCCCCCGCCTACATCGCCTCCTCGCTACGGCACCTGGGCACTCCCTCGGACACGAGCGCCCCCGAAGTCGTCACCTACGACGCCGCCGCCGTCGATGACGACGAGGACGCCGCTCTCGCCCGCGTCCGCGACGGCCTGAGCGCCATCGGCGAGCCGGACTGGGCCGCGCACATCGATCCCCTGCCGTTCGCCGCGCAGTTCCGCGAACACCGCGCCGCCTGCGCGGACGCCCGGCAATTCGCCCGGACGATGCCCGCCGCGTGGGTGCGTCAACTGAGCATCGCCGGCAACCCCGAACAGGCACGCGAAGCGATCAATGCCCGCCACGCGGCGGGCGCGACCAGCGTCGTCCTCACTCCCACCGGCCCCGACGCCCTGGCGTCCCTCGACTCGCTCGCCCGCGCCCTGGACTCCCGTCCCTGACCTGTGGGGCCGTGCCCTGTCCGGGCACGGCCCCGTCGCCGTACCGCCGGCCCGCCGAGGTTCCTGCCGGACGACAGCCCCTTCTACTGGTTCGAGAAGGCGGCGTCGAAGGATGCCGCAGGTTGTGGCCACAGCAGGGAGCGTACGAAGGTGACCGCCTCCGCGGCGCCGTGCAGCCGGTCCATGCCCGCGTCCTCCCACTCGATGGAGATGGGACCGCTGTACCCGATGGCTTCCAAGGCCCGGAAGGAGTCCTCCCAGGGGACATCGCCGTGCCCGGTGGAGACGAAGTCCCAGCCGCGGCGCGGGTCTCCCCATCCCTGGTGGGAGCCGAGGATGCCGGCCCGGCCGTTGCGCGGACGCAGGCGGGTGTCCTTGCAGTCGACGTGGTAGATGCGGTCCTTGAAGTCGGTGATGAAGCCGACCGGATCGATGTTCTGCCACATCATGTGGCTGGGGTCCCAGTTGAACCCGAAGGCCGCCCTGTGGTTCACGGCTTCGAGCGTGCGCACGCTGGTCCAGTAGTCGTAGGCGATCTCACCGGGGTGCACTTCATGCGCGAACCGCACGCCCTCGGCGTCGAACACATCCAGGATCGGGTTCCACCGACGGGCGAAGTCCTCGTAGCCGGCGTCGATGACGGAAGCCGGAACGGGCGGGAACATCGCGACGTAGGGCCAGATGGACGACCCGGTGAAACCGACGACGGTGTCGACCCCGAGCTTGCGGGCCACCCGGGCCGCCCGTTTCATGTCCTCCGCCGCGCGCTGACGTACTCCTTCCGCGTCGCCGTCTCCCCATACATACGGCCTGAGGATCGCCTCGTGGCGGAAGTCGATGGGCGCGTCACAAACCGCCTGTCCCGCCAAGTGGTTCGAGATGGCGTAGACCTTCAGCCCGTGGCGTTCGAGGATCTCCAGACGGGAGGCGACGTACGCATCGTCCTCATCGGCACGCCGCAGGTCCAGGTGGTCCCCGGAGGCGGCGATCTCCAGGCCGTCATAACCCCACTGCGCGGCGAGCCGGGCCACTTCCGCGAACGGGAGGTCGGCCCACTGTCCGGTGAACAGGGTGACGGGGTGTGTGGAGGTCATGGTTCGGTCCTTGCTCGCGTCGCTGCCGCCATTCCGGGCGGAGGCTGCCGCCAGGGCGTGTGCGTCCGGCTCGGCGCACTCTGCTTCGAGGTCGTGCGCTGCCTGCTTCCTCCGTTGAATCCGGCGTGAGGGGGCCTGGTCACAGGGTTGCTCCGTAGGGGTCTCGGTCCTCGGGCACGAGAGGGATCTCGTCGGTGCCGCTGTCGACGTGGACCGTCTCGCCGGAGGTGACCGACTCGTCGATGCAGACGAGGGTGTCCAGCACGTGGAAGCCCAGGTCGCCGGTCGCGATGTGGGGCTGCCCGCCGCGGATGGCCCGGGCCATATCGAGGACGCCGAGTCCCCGGCCCGCTTCGATGCCGACCGGCTTGACGATTTCCCACTCGGGTTCGCTGCCGTGGGCGTCGAAGGGCTGCGCCCGAGTGATCTTGACGTCGCCGGCGAACATGTTGGGGTCGGGCACCACGAGGGTGCCCTCGGTTCCGGTGATCTCGACGACGCCGGTGCGGGTGAGAGGCGAGTCGAAGCTGAACACGCTCTGGCTCACCGCGCCACTGTCGAACTGCGCGATCGCCGCGACGTGGGTCGGGACGCTGACCGGGAACTCGGTGCCGGACCGGTCGCCCCTCTTGATGGTGCGGGTAGCCCGGCCGGTCGAGCCCACGGCGGAGACACGGGCGACCGGGCCGAACAGGTTGATCAGAGCGGTGACGTAGTAGGGCCCCATGTCGTACAGCGGGCCGGCACCCTGGGCGAACAGGAACTCCGGGTCGGGATGGAAGATGTCCGGCCCGGCGTACTGCATGACGGTCTGCGCCGACAGCGGTACGCCGATGTCGCCACGGGCGATCGCCCGGCGGGCCGTCTGAACGCCCGGGCCGAGCACCGTATCCGGAGCGACACCGACCCGCATCCCGGCCGCGGCCGCCTGGTCCAGCAGAGACCGGGCGCTGACCCGGTCGATGGCGATCGGCTTCTCGGACCACACGTGCTTGCCCTCGGCGACCGCGGCCGAGCTGACCTCCGCGTGGACGGCGGGGATCGTCAGGTTCACCACGATCTCGACATCGGGGTGGGCGAGCACATCCGCGGTGGATCCCGACTCCGCTATCCCGTACTTCTGCGCCTGCCTCGCGGCCCGGCCGGTGTCGAGGTCGCCAAGGATGACGACGTTGACGTCGGGGAACTTGGTGAGGTTGTCGAGGTACTGCTTACTGATCATGCCGGCCCCGATGAACCCGACGCCGACCGGTCCCCTGGTGCCCATCAACGGATGCCCTTCCCGTTCAGGTACCCGACGGCCGCACCGATGCCCTCGAAGATGTCGCCGCCGTAGTGGTCGAACTCGATGATGGCGAACTCGGCGTGGGGTGCCGCGGCGAGCGCCGCGTCCAGTGGCACTTCGCCCTGCCCCGGCGCGACCTGGCCCGTCTGGGCCGGGTCGAACGGGACACCGGAGGAGAACGGGTCGTCGATGATGGCGCCGTCCTTGACGTGCAGGGCCTGCACACGCGAGCCGAGGCGCCGCAACAGGGCTACGACGTCCCTGCCACCTGCCGCGGCCCAGTAGAGGTCGATCTCAAGGCAGACGTCCGGGTTCAGCCGGCTGACGAAGAGGTCGAAGGCGTTCGTTCCGTTGATGGTGTGGACGAACTCCTGCGAGTGGTTGTGATAGCCCACGCGAAGACCGTGGCCCGCCGCGACGTCGGCCGCGTCGTTCAGCAGGGCCGCCGTCCGAGCGATCTCCTTCTCGTCAGCCCAGCGGGCGGCGGGAACGAAGGGGTCGATCACGATGTCGACGCCCAGCTGCTTGGCCGCGGCGAACGTCTCGTCCAGCGTGTGGACGGTAGCGCCGTGTGCCTGGGCCAGTTCGGGCGACAGGAAGTTGGCGTGTCCGGTGCGCGCGGACAGCCCGTGGCTGCTGAGTGCCTCCGACAGTTCCTGTGCCCGGTGGACGAAGTTGAACACCTCGACGTTGCGCAGCCCCAGGGAGGCCAGCTGGGCGAGGGCGCCGTCCTGATCGTTCTCCAGCGCCTGGCGGGCGGAGTAGAGCTGCACTGACAGGTGTGGTGCTGACACGGGTGGTCCTCTCAAGTGGGTGAACTAGTGCTTGCCCTATGGGAGTTGAGGTTCAGACGGTGCGACTCGGCTACCCGCACGGGATCGGAGGGGGCGCCGCGGCCGGGCGGGGTGGGTTTGGTGGCCGCGGCGCCGGGCCGGAGGTATGGAACCCAATCGAACGGGTGCCACCGTCCGGCGACTGTGGTGCGGGCGTGGTGTGTTTCACGCGGGGGCCGATTTTCACTGCGACGGTCCTGTCGGATGGTGAGCCGCGACTGTTACTTGACGGAGCGGATGGGAACGATGGCGAGCGCTCCGAGGACGCCGAAGATGCCTGCCCCCCAATAGAGAGCGGTGTAGTGGGAGCCGCCACTGCCCAGTGAGAGGAGGAGTGCGCCGACTCCTCCGGCCAACGACTGGGGAAGGGCGTTGGCGATGTTCAACACGCCCAAGTCCTTCGCGCTGTCATCAGGATTGGGCAGGACATCGATGACGAGTGCGGTGTCGACGGCGACGTAAGCACCGTAGCCGGCCCCGAGGACCGCTTCGGCGACGAAGAACGCCGTGACGGTGCCCGAGTGGGCCAGGACGATCATGCCCAGGGCGAACAGCAGGGTGGATGCGATGACGAACGGCTTGCGCCGCCGCATGCGGTCGGACAGGAGGCCTGCCAGCTTGGCGAAGAGAACCAGGGCGATGGTGTAGATGAGGATGCCCGTGCTCAGAGTCTGCACCGCTTCGCGGGTCGACAGCCCGATGGAGTGCTCGAGGAAGAACAGCCGGAAGGTGATGAAGAGGAACTGGGCCAGGATGACGAGGAACCTGGAGACCCACACCCATGCGAAGTCCGGGTGCTTACGGGGGCTGACCCAGAAGGTCCGCAGGAACACCTGCCATCCCCCCAGGTCGGGGCGGTTGGAAAGCGGCCGGTCCGGCAGGAGGAAGCAGTAGCAGGCAATGGTCGCCACGGCGAAGAGCGCGGGCAACGCGAAGAGCATCAGCATGTCGTCCACGAACCAGCCGGCGACGTACGCCGAGGCCAGATTGGCGACGTTCTGCATCACGCCCACGTTGGCCGAGACCGTTCCGCGCTGAGCGGGCGCCACCTGATCGGCGATGGTGGCGAGCAGGGGGGCGAGGATCGCGTTGCCCGAGAGCTGTGCCGCGCACCAGCCCAGCAGGAGGGTCGTGACATTGGGTGCGAGACCCACGACGATCAGGGACGCGAGGAATACCACCGCTCCGCCCAGCATCCACGGGCGTCGACGGCCGAACCGCGAAAGCGTGAGGTCGGACAGCCGGCCGAAGAGCGGATTGGCGACGACCGCCAGCAGCGCCGCCACGGACAGGACACTGCCGTTGACCTCAGTGGCACGGTCGCCGGGGACCAGGGTCTGGGTCTTGAGGGCCAGACTGACGGTGACCGGAGCGAGAAGCCCGATGAACAGACCGAACTGGGCCAGCGCCAGGCCGAATACCACCCTGCGAGGGGTGGCCGCCGTGGCATGTGGCTCCGCTGAAGCCTGGTCATGGAGGTCCCTGGTTCTTGTTGACACGATTCACCACTCATCGTCGAGGGGCTGCGACAGGGGGATGAGGAGGGGCAGGCCATTGGCAGGCCGGCGAGCGGGCGCGGATGCCCGATCCGGTGAGGAGGGCCCCGCTCTACCGTTGAAGTGATTGTTAAGCGCGCGAAAAACTTACGTCAACGGTGACTTCATTTATTTCAAAATTGATTTAATTGCGGGGGTGTGGTCTGCTTGGCCGCATGAAGCCGCCCCTCCCTCATCCCGAGAACGCGCCCCTGATCCGCGCACTCGCTCGCGGTGCGCATTCGCGGACCGCTCTGACCGAGGCGACGGGACTGTCCCGCAACACGGTCGGCAGCCGACTGGACAGCCTCGTCGAGCAGGGGTGGGTCAGCGCGCGGGGAGACACGCGCGGCACACGCGGACGCCCCTCAGCGGTCTACCGCTTCCGGGAGGACGCCGCGCTCGTCTTCACCGCCAGCTTCGGCTGGCGTTCGCTGGCGGGAGCCCTGACGACCCTGCAGGGCCGCCCCTTGGCAACGGCCTCGATGGACTACGACCTGCGACACGGCGGCATTCACGACGCCGTCGAAGCCGCGGACGGCTTCCTGACCAAGCTCCTGCCACAGACCGGGCGGACCCGGGCCGACCTCGCCACCGCGGTCGTGGGCGTCCCCAGCGCCGCCGCCAACGAAACGGTGCTGGCCGCATGGTCCGGCCACGCGTCCGACCTCTTCTCTCAGCGACTCACCGCTCCTGTGCTGGTCGAGAACGACGCCAACCTCATGGCCCTGGGCTACCACGCCGCGCTCGGCCGGAGCCCCGAGTCCATGGTGTTCGTACGGGTTTCGTCAGGGGCTGGGGCAGGACTGATCGTCGCAGGTCAACTGCACCGTGGACATCGCGGCCTCGCAGGGGAGATCAGCCACATGCCTGTCCGCCGCGCGGCGGATCGCCGATGCCCATGCGGCAACACCGGATGCCTCGGCACCGTGTCCTCCATCGACGCGGTGCTGACCGAGGTTCGGCAGGAAGGACGGGACGTCGAGACGTTCGACCAGCTCGCCACCATGGCGATGCGGGGAGATCCGGTCTGCGTCGGCACGCTGCGCCAACTCGGCCGCGACATCGGTGAGGCCTTGAGCAACGTGACCAGCACCCTCGCGCCACCACTCATCGCCGTGGGCGGCCGGCTCGCCCTGGCCGGCGACCACCTCATCACCGGCGTACGCGAAGCCCTGTACGCGCAGGTGATTCCCGCCCTGACCGCGGAACTGAGGATCGAGCGAGCCGACGATCACCAGGAGTGCGCGCTGCGCGGGGCTGCCGAACTCGCCTTCTCCCACCTGTTTCCGCCCCTGAACGGCTGACACCCTGCGACTGGACCTCCGTCACCCGCTCGCAAGCGAATTCAGCAGCCAGTCCCGTCGTTCGCACCGCTCCAGCGCGAAGGGACCTTGGCACAGATCGCCGAGTACGCCGGTGTCTCGGTGGCCACCGTCTCCAAGGTCATCAACGGGCGCCCCGACGTGGGCCAGCGGACGCGTGACCGGGTCCTCGACCTGATGTGCCAGCACAACTACGGCGGGAACCGCGACGATCTGCGCGCGTACCCCACCGTGGAGCTGTTCTTCGGGTTCGAGCGGTTGAGCATCTACCACATCGAAATCATCCAGAGCGTGGTGGACGCCGGGGCCCGTGAGGGCGTCGCGGTCGTGGTCAGCAGGCGCGGCGAGCGCGATCCGGCGGCCGACCCTGCAGCCTGGGCCCGCGGTCTGGCGGCCGCCGGTCGGCGCGCGGTCATCGCGGTCACCGCGAACACGCTGTCGCCGCCGCTCCTCCAGGCCCTGAACCGGGTCCGCATGCCGGCGGTGCTGCTCGACCCGACGGAACCGGTGCCCGACGCCTCGATCGTCAGCGTCGGCGCGACCAACTTCGCCGGCGGCCACGCCGCCGCCACGCATCTGCTCTCCCTGGGCCACCGCCGGATCGCGTACCTCGGGGGCACGGTGTACGCCGGCACCAACCAGGCCCGGCTGCACGGGTTCCGCAGCGCGATGGAGGCGGCCGGCGCACCGGTGCCGGACGAACTGGTCCGCCACGCGGGCACATTCCATGCCGCCGAGGGCATCGAGCACGGCGGGGCGCTGCTGTCGGTGCTCCCGGCGCCCACCGCGGTGTTCGCCGCCTCCGACGAACTGGCCGCCGGGCTCATCGAAGCCGCCCGGCTGCGCGGCCTGCGCGTCCCGGACGACCTCAGCGTCGTCGGCTTCGACAACACCCCGCTGGCCCAGGTGACCTCACCCCCGCCGACCACCATCCACGGCCCCGCCCAGGAGATGGGATCCGTGGCCCTGCGCACCGCGCTGCGCCTGGCAGCAGCGGAGGACATCGACTCCCATCACGTCGAACTGGCCACCCGCCTGGTGGTCCGCGCATCGACCCGGGCCCTGCCGGCCGCCCCCGTCACGACCCCGAACGGCGAGACGACCTGATCCCACCCGCCACCCACCCGGAAACGGAGGCGACGGCCCGATGCCCGCACCCGCCCCGTACGACCTCGCGATCGACTTCGGCGGCGACCACTTCCCGGTCTCCGGCAGCAGCCCCCGGCTGTCGTGGAAGCCACCCACCGGCTTGCCGGCGCACGCCGCCCATGAACTGGACGTCCGCGTCGAGGGCCGACCACCGCTGACCGCCCGCGCCGACGGCCACCTTTACGTCGCCTGGCCCGCCCCGCCGCTGCGCAGCGGCGAACGCGTCCGCTGGCGCGTCCGGTCGCACGGCACGGCGCGGATCTCCGACTGGAGCGCCTGGCACGACTTCGAGACGGGACTCCTGGAGGAGGACTGGTCGGCGCACTGGATCACCCCCGCCGACGACCCGCGGCAGGCGCGCCTGCCCCCCGGCACCCGCTGCGCGCACGTCCTGCGGACCACCTTCACCACCACCGAGGTGGTCCGCGCCCGCCTGTACACGACAGCTCTCGGCGTGTACGAGGCGTTCGTCAACGGCGAGCGCGCGGGCACCGTCGAACTCGCGCCGGGCTCGACGTCGTACGACCACACCCTGTACGCCCAGGCCGCCGACGCCACCTCGTACGTCCGCCCCGGCACCAACTCGCTGGAGATCGTACTGTCCGACGGCTGGTACCGCGGCCAGGTCGGCGCCTTCCGTAAACCGGCCGGATGGGGTGAACTCCTGGCCGCGCGCTGTGAGTTGCACCTGGAGCACGCCGACGGGACGCATCAGGTCGTACGTACCGACGAACACTGGACCTCGGCCCCCGGCCCCCTCATCCGGGCCGACCTGATGGACGGCCAGACAACCGACTTCCGCGCGGTCGGCGGACCCGAGCGGCCCGTCCTCGTCAACGCCGTCACCGCACCCCCGGTCGACTGGTCCCCGGCCCCGCCCGTGCGCCGGATCGAGGACCGCCCCGCCACGTCACTCACCCGGCTGCCGAACGGCGCCTGGATCGCCGACTTCGGCCAGAACGCCTCAGGCTGGATCACCCTCACCGACCTCGGCCCGGCCGGCACCCGCACCGTGATCGACTATGGCGAGCACCTCGACCCCGCCACCGGCGACCTGACCACCACCCACCTCGACATCCAGCGCCCGGGCGACCCCGTCACCGTCTTCGTCCAGCACGACGAGGCCATCTCGTCCGGCGCCACCGGCGAGGTCTTCGAACCCCGCCACACCGTGCACGGATTCCGCTACGCCCGCCTGGAGCGCGGCGAGGTCCCGCTGGACGCGTCGAGCCTCACCATGCGGGTGGTCCACACCGACCTGCGGCCCACCGGCACCTTCGCCTGCTCCCACCCCGACCTCAACCACCTGCACGAGGTCGCCCGCTGGAGCTTCCGCGGGAACGCCGTCGACGTACCCACCGACTGCCCCACCCGCGAACGCATCGGCTGGACCGGCGACTACCAGGTCTTCCTCCCCAGCGCCGCGCGCCTCTACGACGTGTCCGGGTTCAGCCGCAAGTGGCTGCGCTCGGTCCGCGACGACCAACTCGACGACGGACGCATCGCCAACTTCTCCCCGACGGACGCCGCATCAGGCTCCGCGGCGACCAGCGCCTCGACATGATGACCGGCTCCGCCGGCTGGGGAGACGCCATCGTGCTGGTGCGGTGGGAGCTGTACGAGACGTACGGCGACCGCCGGGAACTCACCGAGAACTGGGACGCGATGGTCCGCTGGGTCGAATGGGCCCTTGCCACCGCCCGCACCGCCCGCCTCCCCTCCCGGGTGGCCCGCTCGGCCGAGCCGCTCCCGCACGAGGAGTTCATCTGGGACGGCTCCTTCCACTGGGTCGAGTGGTGCGAACCCAAGCCCCGCGCCGCGGACGGCTCACCCGTCGAGTCGGGGAAGAGCGACCCCGACGATTGGATGAAGTCCGACAAGGGCGAGGTCGGCACCGCGTTCCTGTACCGCTCGACCGCCACCCTCGCGAGGATCGCCCGGGTCCTGGGCCTCGACACCGATGCGGCCCGCTACTCCCGGCTCGCGGAGCGGATCAAGGAGGCGTGGCGGACGGAGTTCCTCGACCTTACCGGCCGCACGACCGTCGACACCCAGGCAAGCTACGTCCGCGCCCTCGCCTACGGCCTGGCGCCCGAGAAGCTACGCGAGGCCGTCGCGGCGCGGCTGACCGCACTCATCGAGGCGGCCGGCACACACCTGGGCACAGGGTTCCTCTCCACCGCCGACCTGCTGCCCGCCCTGGCCGACACCGGCCACGCCGACCTCGCCTACCAGCTACTCCTCCAGCGAACCTCACCCTCGTGGCTCGGCATGCTCGACCGGGGCGCCACCACGATCTGGGAGGACTGGAACGGCGTCGACGAGAACGGCGTCGCCCACGACTCGCTCAACCACTACAGCAAGGCCGCCGTCATCCGCTTCCTGCACACCCACACCCTCGGACTGCGGCAGGCCGAGGAGCCTGGGAGTCGTTCGTCGTCGCACCCGTGCCCCATCCCACGGTCGACTGGGCGCATGGCACCTTCGACGGCCCGCGGGGCACCATCGCGGTCGAGTGGCGCACCGAGACCGGCGAGCTGCACCTCACCGTCGACATTCCCCCCACCTCCACCGCCACCGTCGTTTTCCCCGACGGCGAGGAAGTGCCGGCGGGCCCGGGCCGGTTCACGGCACGCCGGTACGTCGGCACACAGTGAGGTCCGGCAGCCATCCGTTGTCTTCGCGCAGGGGCAGGTGGTCGACGCGGGCGGGCCATGGGAAAGCCGAGGGAGGCCCCCAGGCCCCAGGCCCCAGGCCCCAGAAGAGCACAGCAGCACCGGCCACCAGGGCGTTGTCGGAAAAAAGATGACGATAGCGACACCGACGGCTCCCGAGATCGCACCGGCCCGGACGACGACGGCCCTTCCGAAGCGGCCGAGAAAGAACCCACTGGCGAACCGCCCGACGGTCATCGCGGCGGCGAAGCCGGCATAGACCAGCGATCCCTGTGCCGCATCGAGCCCGTGTCCGTCCACCACGAGCAACGGCAGCCAGTCGTTGGCCGCGCCTTCGGCCAGAGCCATGGCCAGCACGATCACGCCGGTCAGGACCAGCCGGGGATCTTGCCAGACCTTCGCTGCCCGCACCGCCGACCCCTCAGGCACCGGGGTGCGCGAACGGACCCCGGTGCCCGCCGGGACAGCCCTGAGGGCGTACGGGAAGATCGCCATGGAACCGGCTGAGAGGAGCGGCCCGGCTGGTGGCGGCTCCGGCACGGGTGACAGCGGGCTGGACGGAGCGACGCCGGCAGAGTGACATGCTCCGCAGGCCCAGGACCTGTAGCTTCGGGCTGAGCACCGGCCTCCGCCGCTGTCCTCAGCGCTCCGTCGAGAACGCAGCCGTCAGCTCATCACCCCCGCCGCTACCCGGTGCACATAGTGTGTACTACTTATGGGCAGCACCGCTCACTTTGCGTATGTGCTGCGATCGCGTGACTGCCTAGTGTCTCCAGAAACCGCCACGGTGAGAGCAGCTCGACTCCAGCTCCTCGGAATCACCGGATATTGGTCCAGTACACATATATCGAGCACACCGGGCTATGAGGCCTGATCGCCATGGAGGCGCTATGACGGGGACTGCGGAAACGTACGACTACGTTGTTGTGGGGGCCGGCTCAGCGGGCTGCGCGCTTGCTGCCAGGCTCTCCGAGGATCCGGACGTGACAGTGGCTCTGATCGAAGCCGGGCCGCCCGCCACAGGTCGTCTGTTCGAGATTCCCGCGCTGTTCTCGCAGCAGCTGAAGACGACGTACGACTGGGACTTTGCTACGGAGCCCGAGGAGCAGCTGGGCGGACGGAGGATCTACCTGCCGCGTGGGCGGGCGATCGGCGGAACCAGCTCGATGAACACCATGCTCTACGTCCGCGGCCACCGCTACGACTACGACACATGGGAGCGGATGGGGAACCCCGGCTGGAGCTACGACGACGTCCTGCCGTTCTTCAAGAAGTCCGAGGACAACCAGCGTGGAGCCAACGACTTCCACGGCGCTGGGGGCCCGCTGACCGTCAGCGATCCGGTTTCTGTCCATCCGCTGCTGACTGCCTGGGTGGAGGCAGCCCAGGACGCCGGCCACAAGTCCAACCCCGACTTCAACGGAGCCGAGCAGGACGGTGTCGGCTACCACCAGGTCACCCAGCGCAAGGCGCTGCGATGCAGCAGTGCGGTGGCGTTCCTGGAGCCGGCGGCAGACCGCCCGAACCTCACCATCCTCCCTTCGACGACCGCGCTCCGCCTCATCTTCGACGGCACCCGTGCCCAGGGACTGGAGGTCGACCACCTGGGCACCGTCCGGCTGATCCGGATCAACCGTGAGGTCGTGCTGTCCCTGGGCGCCTACAACTCGCCCCACCTGCTGCTGCAGTCGGGCGTCGGTCCGGCGGACGAGCTCGCCCAGGGGGGCATCGCCCCTCTGCACGACCTGCCGGACGTGGGACGGAACATGCAGGACCACGCCGGGTGCTTCATCAGCTTCTTCAGCCACACCGAGCCCCTTCTCGGCCCGGACACCTCGCGCGAGGAGCAGCAGCTGCGTGAGCAGGGTCAGGGAGCTATGGCCTGGAACGAGGTTGGCGGTTTCTTCAGCACCAGCGACGACTTGCCGGCTCCGGACATCCAGGTGCACGCCGCGCTGGGCATCGTCCGTGACGAAGGACTTGCCGCGCCCCTTGAGCCGGGGATGTCCTTCGGGCCGTACGTCGCGCGTCCGAGCAGCCGCGGTTCCGTGCGCCTGCGGCACTCACACCCCTACGCCAAACCGCGCATCGTGCACAACTATCTCGGGGACGAGGACGATCGCAGGCGGCTGCGGGAGGGCCTGCGCATCTGCATGCGCATCGCCCGCGAGTCACGGCTCGCCGAGGTCCTGGAGTCCGATCTTCGCGGGGCCGCGGATGCGGGGCTGGCTCCCGTATCGGACCGCGACCAGGTCATCGACGACTTCATCCGCACCCAGTCGTTCTCGTTCTACCACCCGTCGGGTACGTGCATGATGGGCAAGGTCGTCGATTCCGAACTCCGCGTGCACGGACTGGACAACGTGCGTGTGGCAGACACATCGATCATGCCGTCCCTGGTGACCGGAAACACCAATGCGCCGGCCATCATGATCGGGGAGCGGGCAGCCTCGTTCATCCGGTCTTCGGCGCAGTAACGAATCCGCCCGGCCAGGCACGGTCAGCAGTATCGGCTGTTTCGCCGGCTGATGCCCGCGCCTGGCGGGCGATACCGAGTGTGCCGAGACAGGCGCGTAAGTGGCCCCGGAACGTTTCGGGTGCATGCACACAATGTGCACTTTATCCGGCAACCATCGCCCATCTCGCGCATGTGCTGAATTCTGCGCCATGCTCAGGTGCTCGTGAACCACCAGCAAGGTTCACTGCTTTTCATCGCCCAAACTCAGAGCCAAGCTTCTAAGGGGTTCCGATTCATGTCCAATCCGGTACGTCAGGATTACACGCCGCCGGAGCTTCGGCCCGATTCCCTCGTTTCAGTCGGCACCGCTGCCGAGGTCAGCACTGACGTCCTGATCATCGGCTCCGGCATGGGCGGTTCGTCTCTGGCCTGGGCGCTGAAGGACACCGGCCTTGAGGTACTGGTCGCGGAACGGGGCCATTTCCTTCCCCGTGAACCCGAGAACTCCCAGCCGACCGAGATGTACCTCAAGGGCCGGTACAAAAACGCCGGTTATTGGTACGACACCAGCTCGGGCAAGCCGTTCGCGCCGGGTGTGTACTACTGGGTGGGCGGTAACACCCGCTTCTACGGTGCCATGCTGCCCCGCTTCCGGCGCAGTGACTTCACCGAAGTGGAACACCACGAGGGTGTCTCGCGTGCCTGGCCTTTCACCTACGACGACCTGGAGCCCTTCTATGGCGCCATGGAGCAGCTGCTCCAGGTGCACGGCCAGGCCGACGAGGACCCAACCGAGCCGCCGCGCTCCGCGCCCTACCCGTACCCCGCGCTCGACCACGAACCGGAGATCGAGAGATTCGCTCGGTCACTGCGCAGGCAGGGCCTGCGTCCCTTCCACACGCCGAACGCGCTGAACGTGAACACGCAGGCCGATCGCGCCGCCGTGACGACAGCGGACGGCTGTCCGGACGAGACTGGCATGAAGTCCGACGCCGAGAACAGGATCCTTCTCCCCGCGCTGCGCGACGGCGTGAAGATGCTCACCGGTGCGGAGATCACCCGCCTGATCACCTCACCTGACGGCCGAAAGATCGTCGCCGCCGAGGCACGGCACCGGGGCCGTACCGTCCGCATCCACGCCAGGACCTTCGCCCTCGCCGGGGGTGCCGTCAACTCGGCGGCATTGCTGCTCCGTTCGGCCAATGGCATGCATCCGCACGGTCTCGGCAATTCGTCAGGGCTGCTGGGCCGCAACTACATGGTCCACAACAGCACGTTCTTCGTCGGGGTCAACCCACTGCGGACCAACCCCACGCAGTGGCAGAAGACCCTGGGCATGAACGACTTCTACGAAGCCGGCCCGGGAACGCCCTTCCCGCTGGGAAACCTGCAGATGCTGGGCAAGCTGCGGGCCTCCATGCTCAAGCCCGCGCGTCCATGGGCACCGACGTGGGCCCTGAAGTTCATGTCGTCCAGAAGCATCGACATCTACCTGACGACGGAGGACCTTCCTTCCCCGGACAATCGGGTACGGGTGGACGGCGACCGCATCCTCATCGACTGGGCGCCGACCAACCTCGCCCCCCACCACGAACTCGTACGCCGGGTGACCAAGGCGGTCCGCAAGGCCGGCTATCCGCTGATCTTCACCCAGCGCATGGGCATCGAGACCAACTCCCACATGTGCGGAACGGCCGTGGCAGGTCGCGAGCCGGCGCAGAGCGTCCTCGATCCGCTGTGCCGCAGCCACGACATCGACAACCTCTGGGTGGCCGACTCGTCGTTCTTCCCGTCCTCCGCGGCGCTCAATCCAGCCCTGACGATCGGGGCGAACGCCCTGCGCATCGCCCCATCGCTCGCCAGGGCGACGAAGGGCTGACGTCGCGGGAGTCAGGTCCGCCGCAACGTCGGTTTGCGCAGCAGGTCATGGCCGCGCACGGCTAGTTGCAGCCGCTGCTGGTTGCCGACTCGCGTGAGGTCGAGGCCGAGAATCTCGGAGAGCTTCTCGAGGCGGTGGTAGAGGGTGCGCCGCTGGATGAAGAGTTCGTCCGCCGCCCGTGCCTTGTTGCCACCGCAGTCGAGGAAGGTACGGAGGGTGGGTAGCAGCGGGTTCTTCACGAGCGCGTCGCGCTCGAGCAGGGGGCCCAGTTCGTCCTCGACATAGCGCCTGAGCTCTGGACCTTCTGAGAGTGCGACGAGGAGACGCAGCGCTCCGAGATCGTCGAAATGACGGACTTCCGCCGTGGTGGCCGCCGCTGCGACAGAGGCCGCGCTGCGGCTCTGGCGCAGCGCCAGCGGCAGCGCCGCCGGCTCCACGGTCCGGCTGATGCCACCCCGTACGCCGTGACCGGCCAACAGGTTCTGCACATCGGCCGCGTCAGCGCGGGCGGGCAGGCCCACGACCGCCACGTCGAAATCTCCGGTGTCGCCCACGATGGCGGGCCAGCCGGCCTCCTGGAGCAGGCGGGCAAGGGTGTGGTCCTTGATCGGCTCTTCGTCCCCCGCCCACGCGGTGACGACGATCAGGTCACGTCCGCGCAGGTCCTGCCCGAGTGCCAGGCTGAGGCTCACGAACCGCTCCCCCGTGATATCGCCGAGTAGCAGCCGGTTCAGCAGCGCCGTCTGGCGCTGGGATGCGCGGGCGCCGCTCTCCCGCTCGCTGAGCAGCGAGATCGCCACAGCCGCGGCCGCTCGCTCCAGCGTTCGCAGCTCGGCCGGGGCCGGCCGCACCTTACCGTGCAGCAGGTGAAGCCAACCCCAGGACTCGCCTCTGAGGATCACGGGCTGACGGGCGCAGGGCACGACCTCGCGAAATGATGCCGCCGAGGCCGCAGAGGCCTCAGTGCCCTGCGTCACGACAGGGTAGTGGCGTTCGTGAATGGCCCGGGAGTGCGCGCTCCACTCGTTCACGACCTGGTCGGCCTCCGGTGTCGCGCCTCCATACGCGAGCATCTGATGGGCGACGTCTTCCAGCACCACCGGGTGCCCGGTGCGGCGGGCCAGTTCTCTGACCACGCCCACGTAGTCCTCGTCGGCCAGCAGCAGGTCCATGAACGCCTGGCTGGTGGCCTCTTCCGCGATCATTTGCTTGACGCGCATGCCGACCAACACCTCGTGGACCTGGGCTGACGTCTCGACGAAGGGGATCTCGTCGGTCAGTCCCACCAGCGGCAGGCCGGCGGCTTCGGCCTCCTCGACGACGGCCTGCGGCATGGAGTCGAACATACGCCCGGCCAGCTCGATGACGAGGACGGCCGCATGGGCGTCCGCGAGACGCCGGATGAAGGCGCGCTGCTGAAGGGCCGTCTCGCCCATGCCGAGTCCTGCTGTCAGGAGCATCTCCTGCCCCGTGAGGAAGCGATGGATATCCGGGATCTCACCGGTGTGCACCCAGCGCACGGGGCGGTCCAGATTCCTCTCTCCGGCATACACGCGCACCTCGGTGCGCGTGAACACCTCGAGTTCGAGTGCGGCGCGAACAGTCAGGGGCTCAGCCATGAACCAATACCTCGGTGTGTGCAGGTTCCCTGGCCAATATTGCACACACTGCGCCTGTCGCGACACCTCTGTGTTTACCCAGACTTCAGGTCAAGCCCGCAGGCACGACCACCTGCAAGGAGTGCAGAGTGTCTTCAGTACGCAACATCATCAAGGCTCCGGCCGCCACGGAACCGGCGCGGACCAGCCGTCCGGAGATCGTCGAAACCGTCGCCGACGTCATCGCTGACGTACGACGCGACGGCGACGCCGCCGTGCGCCGCTGGTCGCAGAAGTTCGACGAGTGGAGTCCGCCGTCCTTCCGGCTCGGCCCCGACCAGGTCGCTTCCGTGGTTTCCTCCGTCCCCGAGACGGTCCTCGACGATCTGCGGTTCGTCCAGAAACAGGTGCGTGGCTTCGCCCAGGCACAGCGGGACTCCCTCACCGACTTCGAGGTGGAAACGCTTCCCGGGGTGTTCCTGGGCCAGCGCAACATCCCGATCGGCGCGGCCGGCGCGTACGTCCCGGGAGGCCGCTACCCCCTCACGGCGTCGGCTCACATGACGGTCCTGACGGCCAAGGTCGCGGGTGTCGGCCGGGTCGCCGCGACGACCCCGCCGGACCGCGGTGCTCCGCCGCCCGTGAGCATCGCCGCGATGCATCTGGCCGGGGCCGACGAGATCTACGTCATGGGCGGCGTCCAAGCCGTGGCGGCCCTGGCCCTGGGCACCGAGACGGTCGACGCGGTCGACATCCTCGCCGGTCCCGGCAACGCCTACGTGGCCGAAGCCAAACGCCAGCTCTTCGGCGAGGTCGGGATCGACCTCTTCGCCGGGCCCACGGAAGTACTGATCGTTACCGACGGCACCGCCGATCCGTTCGTGGTGGCGACCGACCTGCTGTCCCAGGCCGAGCACGGGCCGGACTCCCCCGTGGTCCTGATCACGACGTCCGAGGAGGTGGCCACGCGGACCATCTCCTGCGTGGAGCAGCTGCTGCCGGGCCTGCCCACCGGTGAGGTCGCCGGGCGTGCCTGGCGCGACCACGGTGAAGTGATCGTGGTCCCCACACTCGACGCCGCCTACGAACTCGCCGATCAGTACGCGAGCGAACACGTCCAGATCCTGACGGCCGAGCCCCGCGAGGCCCTGCACCGGATGCGGAACTACGGCGCCCTCTTCCTCGGCGACAAGACATGCGTCGCATATGGTGACAAAGTCATCGGCACCAACCATGTACTGCCCACCCTGGGGGCAGCCCGCTACACCGGCGGCCTCTGGGTCGGCAAGTACCTCAAGACGGTGACGTACCAGGAGATCAGGGACGCCAGGTCCAGCGCCCAGCTCGGTGAGGTCTGCGGCAGGGCCTCCCGCATCGAGAACTTCGAGGGGCACGCCCGCTCGGGAGACGTCCGCGCCGCGCGCTACGGATCGGCCCGGCTGGGCTGGACCGACCACTCCTTCGACCGGAGCTGAACGGCGATGACGGATCGCGACTTACGCCGAACCGCGGTCGCGGCGCGGCAACCGTTCGACAAGGAGCACTTCCCCCCAACCCTCCGGAGATCTTCATGTCAGCCACAGAGAACGAGGCGCACGCGGCGCCCCGGTCCCACCACATCAGTCCCCCGGGCGGGGCCGCCGGCCCTGTCTCATCGACCGAGGACGCGGAACTGCTCGCCGCGCTGGGCTATGACCAGAGGTTCGACCGCAAGGTCAGCCTGTGGGCCAACTTCGCCCTCGGTTTCGTATACCTCTCGCCCCTCGTGGGCGTCGTGTCCCTCTTCGCGGTCGGGCTGGCGACCGCCGGCGGACCCGCCATCTTCTGGATAGGCATCGTCGGAGCCGGGCAATTCCTTGTCGCTCTGGTCTTCGGTGAGGTCGTCTCGCAGTTCCCGCTCGCGGGCGGGCTCTACCAATGGGTCCGGCGACTGTGGAATGGGCGTTATGCGTGGTTCACCGCATGGACCTACATCTGCTGCATCACCATCGGCATCACCAGTACCGCACTCTTCAGCTCGGACTTCGTGGCCAGCCTTTTCGCCGGGAGCGCCGACCAGCCGGGAATCAGCTCCACCCCCGGGGAGCGCCTGTGGATCGCGATCGGCATGACCGCCGTCTGTCTGATCTGCAACAGTTTCGGCACCAGGACACTGGCCCTGATCTCCAAGATCGGGCTCGCCGCGGAACTGATCGGCATCATTCTCGTGGGCCTCTACCTGCTGATCTTCGAACGGCGCAACTCCGTCTCGATCTTCTTCGAGACCAGCAGCTCCAACCACGGCAATTACTTCATGGCCTTCATCGCCGCTTCGCTCGTCGGGCTCTTCCTCTTCTACGGCTTCGAAGCGTGCGGCGAGATCGCGGAGGAAGTCCCCAATCCCTCCCGCAGCATCCCCCGCGCGATGCAGCTGACCGTGGGCGTCGGCGGAGCGGCCGCACTCCTCGCGTTCGTCGGCTATGCGCTTGCCGCTCCCGACCTCCCCTCGATCCTCTCGGGGAAGGACACCAACCCGATCCCCTCGATCCTGGAGAACTCGATAGGCATCGTGGGCACGAAGATGGTTCTCATGGTCACCATCACCTCCTTCATCGCGGGCGTGATGAGCCAGCAGGCCGCCGCGAGCCGGATCGTCTTCTCCTTCGCCCGCGACGACATGTTCCCGGGCGCCCGCACCTTCTCGAAGATCTCCCGCAGGCACCGCGTCCCCAGCAACGCGCTGCTGGCAGTGAACGTCGTCCCGTTGCTGATCTTCGTGTTCGTCTATTACTCGCCCGACTCCCTCACCAAGATCGTGGCCTTCCAGGTGCTGGCCGGTTACGCGGCGTTCATGATGGTCGTCCTGGCCGCGCTGCGGATGCGCCTGAAGGGCTGGCGTCCCGCCGGATCCTGGACCCTCGGCCGCTGGGGACTCGTCGTCAACGTGGCGGCCCTGACCTACGGCGTCCTCGGGATGGTTCTCCTGGCCTGGCCCGCCGGCGACGCCGGGACCCCGCTCCTGGACCGGTGGATCGCGCTGATCGGCTTCCTCATCGTCTCGGCCGTGGGCCTCGTATACCTGCTGACGGCGAAGCCGGAGCGCAATTCCACCGCTCCGGAGGGCGACGCCCTGGAAGTGGCGGAGCACCTGCGCAGCCGCGCCGCACTCATCGAATCCACTACCGGAGGGAAGGACGCATGACCCGGGTTCTGTATCTGTACGGAGGCTGGCCGGGGCACAAGCCCTACCAGATCGCCGAACAATGGGCCCTGCCGATCTTCAAGGACCTGGGGTTCGACGTCGACGAGACCAACGACATCTTCGCGCTCGACGCCGACCTGACCGGGTACGACCTCATCGCACTCAACTGGAACAACGCTCTCCTGTCCGAGGGGCTCACCGCCGCCCAGGAGACGAGCCTGCTGAGGGCCGTGGAGAACGGCACCGGGATCGCCGCCTGGCACGGCGCGGCCGCCGCGTTCCGCACGAGCCTCAAGTACCACTGGCTGATCGGCGGCAGCTTCCTCGAACACCCCGCCGGCGAAGCGGTGAAGTACCCCTACCAGGTCACCATTACGGACACCGGCCACCCGATCACCGCCGGGGTCAAGGACTTCCAGGTCGCCTCGGAGCAGTACTACATGTCCGTCGACCCCAACAACCATGTCCTGGCGGAGACCACCTTCACAGGCGAGCACCTGCCGTGGCTGGAGGGCAGGACGATCCCTCAGGCGTGGACCCGGACCTGGGGAGCGGGCCGTGTCTTCTACAGCGCGGTCGGACACGACCTCGACGACCTCCAGAACCCGGACGTCACCCGGCTGTGCACGCAGGGGTTCACCTGGGCCGCCCGCCGGGGCGCCTGACCGCACCATCCGAACCGAGCCGATTGGGACCCCACCATGCCTGTCCTCACCGGAGGCCAGATCGTCGCGCGCACCCTGCGCAACTACGGAGTCGACTACGTCGCCGGCATTCCCGGCCACGGCATCTGGTCACTGACCGACGCCTTCCTCGATGCCGAGTCCAAGATCCCCTTCATCCAGACCTTCCACGAGCAGAGCGCCGTCCACCTCGCGGACGGCTACTACCGCGCCACCGGCCGCCCCCAGGCCGCGGTGACCTCCATCGGCGCCGGCGCGAGCAACACCGTCATCGGCATGGGCACCGCGTTCACGGACTCCACCAGCGTCCTCGTCATCACGGGCGGCCCGCCGACCCATATGCGCGGCCACGGACTGCTCCAGGAACTCGACCGCTACACGGCCAACGACTTCCCCAAGGTGGCCGAGGCCGTCAGCAAGCGGCACTGGGTCGTCACCCGTGTCGAAGAACTTCCCTTCGTCCTGCACCGCTGTTTCAACTCCATGCTGACCGGCCGTCCGGGCCCGGTGCACCTCGAAGTCCCGATGGATGTGCAGGCCGAGGCCGCGGACGTGGATCTCCACGACCTCGAGCGGCGCATTCCCGTCGGCCGACAGCATCCCGACCCGGAAGCGGTGGAACGCGCCGTCGACGTCCTGCGCACCGCCACCCGGCCGGTCATCGTGGTCGGCGGTGGGGCGATCACGTCCGAGGCGTCCGACCAGGTCCTCGCTCTCGCCGAGCGGTGGCAGATCCCGGTCGTCACCACCTGGAACGGCAAGAGCGCCTTCCCCGAGGACCACGAGCTCTTCGCCGGCAGCGTCGGCCAGACCGGCACGATGACCGGCAACGCGATCGCGAGCTCCGCCGACGTCGTCGTCTCCGTCGGCTGCCGTTTCACCGACTGGTCGGCCTCCAGCTACGCCAAGGGCGTCAGCTTCTCGATCCCGCCCGCGAAGCTCATTCACATCGACATCGACCCGCACGAGATCGGCAAGAACTACCCCGCGGAAGTCGGCATCGTCGCCGACGCGCAACGAGCCGTGGCCGCGATCGTCGGCTCCCTGCCCACCAAGGGCGCCGACCGCTCCGAGTACCTGGCCGAACTCGCCACGCTCAAGCAGGACTGGGAGGAGAAACTCGCCGGCCGCCGCGACAGCGACCGCTTCCCGTTCACCTCCCAGCGCCCACTCGGCGCCCTGCGGTCCGTCCTCCCGCGCGACGCGATCATCGTCGCGGGCTCGGGCAACACCCAAGGCGCGGTCAAGCAGACCTTCCCCGTGTACTCCCCTCGCACTCACCTCACCTCCGGCGGCTTCTCCTCCATGGGCTGGGCCGTGCCCGCCGCGGTCGGCGCCAAGCTGGCCCATCCGGACCGTCCCGTGGTGTGCGTCCTCGGCGACGGCGACTTCCTCATGACCGCCCAGGAAATCGCCCTGAGTGTCACCGCCGGCGCGCCGGTGGTCTTCGTCGTCCAGAACAACGCGGGCTACATGTCCATCCGCGGCGGCCAGCGCAAACAGACCTCCCGCCACATCGGCACGGAATTCTCGTATCCCGACGGCACGCCCTACAGCCCCGACTTCGCCGCCATGGGCCGGTCCTTCGGCATCGAATCGTGGAAGGTGTCCACCGCCGACTCCCTGGAGTCGACCCTGCGCAAGGCCGTCCAGTCGGGGGCGCCGGCCCTGGTGGAAGTCCCGACGGACCGCGACGCCGCCGGCCCCTGGGTGCCAGGCTGGTGGGACTTCCCGGTGCCGGCGTACATCACCGACGAGCGGCAGGACGAGTACCACCGGACCAGGGCCACGGAGCAGCACCTCTGAGACGACTCCGCGCCGGGGATGACGACCACCCGTCTTGTGTCGGCCGCGCTGGGAACGGTCACGGCCACCGCATGATCACCAGGGGTTGCGTGGACTCCTGAAGATCGTGCGGTGGCCGTCCCGTCATGCCGGTGGTGGAGGAGAGGTTGACGACGGCTCCGTGGCCGCGGGCGTGTGAGGCGCCCATGTGTCTCAATGGCGGCTGAAAGACTCGCTGCTCGCGCGATGTGCCCAGCCCGCGCGCATCAGGAGTTTGGTCCGCCCGAGGGCGAACGCCGGTCCCGCTGCGAGCCGTTCGCCGAGCCGATGTGTTCGATCACCGAGTTCCGCGTCGTCGACCACATCGTTGATCAGCCCCCAGGCCGAGGCTTCCTCGGCGGTCTGGACCCGGCCCGTGAGGGCGAGTCCGAGCGCGCGCTGTTGTCCGATCGCGCGGGGCAGGAGGTACGAGACGCCACAGTCGGGTGTCAGTCCGGCATCGGCGTAAGCCATGAGGAACTTCGTCGACGCCGCCGAGACGATCACGTCGCAGCTCAGCATCAGCGCCGGACCGGCACCCGCCACCGCTCCCTGGACCGCGGCGTCCTCCCAGCCCGGCCACGCCGGCTTGTCCGCCGGGCTGCGGCCACCGAGCCCTCGGCCGCGGTGTCGCCCGGCGTTTCCACGAACAGCCAGCCCTCTCCTCGGGGCAGATCGGGCACCGCGCCGCTGCCGACGAGGAACTTGGCCAGATCCGCGCCGTTCTCCGGCAGCGGGTGCTCCAGGGAGTAGCCCGACACCTGCCGGCCGAAGCGTCCGAACTCGGCGCGTATCACCGCCAGGTGCTCGCTGACGGTGTCTTCCAGCACGCGGCCCTTGGCGCCCGCGGCGCGCAGGCCGGCCCGGCCGAGGCGACGGGCGTCCAGCCGCTCGCCGTCGGCGGTCAGGGCGTCGATGGACACGACGTTGTCGGCGGTGCGGCCGTACCGGAGCGCCCGGGCGCCGCAGGCGTTGTTGCCCAGCGAACCGCCGATCGTGGCGCGGGCGTGTGTCGAGGGATCGGGGCCGTACCGCAATCCGTACGGGGCCGCGGCGGCGCTGATGCGATCGAGGATCGCTCCCGGCTGGACGGTGGCCGTCCGCGCCTCGGGGTCCACCGAGAGCACCCGGTCGAGATGGCGGGAGAAGTCGAGGACGATGCCGGTGCCCACCGCGTTGCCCGCCGTCGAGGTCCCGCCGCCCCGGCAGGTGACCGGGACTCCCGTGGAGCGCGCGACCGCGACGGCGGCCGCGACCTCGTCGGAGTGCCGGGGAAGGGCGACGACCGCGGGGACGACGCGGTAGTTGGAGGCGTCCGTCGCGTACTCCGCCCTGCGGCGGGTGCCGGCATCGACCTCGGGCATTATCCAGTCGGAAGCGGGAGGTGCAAGCGGCGGATCAGGGCGATGAGCCCAGGAGCCAGAAGAGGGACCTGCCAGGGGTCACACGGCTTCCACGACGGTCGCGTTGGCCATGCCGCCTCCCTCGCACATGGTCTGCAGCCCGTAGCGGCCTCCGGTCCGGCGGAGCTGGTGGACCAGGGTCGTCAGCAGGCGGGCGCCGGTGGCACCCAGTGGGTGCCCCAGGGCGATGGCACCGCCGAACGCGTTGGTGCGTTCCGGGTCGGCGCCGGTCTCCGCGAGCCAGGCTTGTACCACCGGTGCGAACGCCTCGTTGATCTCCACCAGGTCGATCCGGTCGAGGGTCAGTCCCGACCGTTCCAGGACCTTGTCGGTGGCGGGGATGGGCCCGGTGAGCATGAGGACGGGGTCGGAACCGACCACGGCCATGGTGTGCACCCGGGCCAGCGGCGCCAGCCCGAATCGGCGCACCGCGTCCTCGGAGGCGACCAGCAGGGCGGCGGCCCCGTCGGATATCTGGCTGGACACCGCGGCGGTCAGCCGGCCGCCCTCGGTGAGGGGCTTCAGTCCCGCCATCTTCTCCAGCGAGGTGTCCGCGCGCGGCCCCTCGTCGGCCGTCAGGCCGAATGTCGGCACGATCTCGTCCGCGAAGACCCCGGCCGCCTGGGCCGCCAGTGCCCGCTGGTGGCTGGCCAGTGCGTAACTCTCCATGTCCTGCCGGGAGATGCCCCACTTCTCAGCGATCAGCTCCGCCCCGCGGAACTGGGAGATCTCCTGATCGCCGAAGTGGCTGCGCCAGCCTTCCCCGTCGTACGGGGTCCCCATGCCCTCGCGCTGCCCGAGGACGAACGGGCTGCCAATGGGCACCAGGCTCATCACCTCGACCCCGCCCGCGACGACGAGGTCGGCGGTGCCGGACATCACGGCCTGGGCCGCGAAGTGCAGGGCCTGCTGGGAGGAGCCGCACTGCCGGTCGATGGTCGTGCCCGGCACATGCTGGGGCAGACCACCGGCCAGCCAGGAGGTGCGGGCGATGTTGCCGGTCTGCGCGCCGATCTGGCTCACGCAGCCGAAATACACGTCGTCCACGAAGCCGGGATCAACACCGGTCCGGTCGATGAGCGCGCGCAGTACATGCGCTCCGAGGTCTGCGGGGTGGACGCCGCTCAGGGTGCCCTTGCGGCGGCCGACGGGGGTGCGGACGGCGTCGACGATGAACGCTTCGGTCACAGTACGCTCCGGAGTTCGGTGATAAGGGGCCTTGGGTCAGACATTGCGCCGGTATTCTCCGCCGACCTCGAAGAACGCCTCGGTGATCTGCTGGAGTGAGCAGACCCGGGCGGCGTCCATCAGCACCGCGAAGACGTTGCGGCCGCCGGCGGCGGCCTCCTTGAGGGTGGTCAGGGCAGCGGGGGCCTGCTCGCGGTGGCGGGTCTGGAAGTCGTGGACGCGCTTCAGCTGGGACTGCTTCTCGTCCTCGGTGGCGCGTGCCAGCTCCACGGCCATCTGGTCCCGGTTTGTGTCGGCGTGCGGGTGGCGGAAGGTGTTGACACCGATGATGGGCAGGGTGCCGTCGTGCTTGCGCTGCTCGTAGAGCATCGACTCGTCCTGGATGCGGCCGCGTTGGTAGCCGGTCTCCATGGCGCCGAGCACCCCGCCGCGCTCGCTGATCCGCTCGAACTCGCTCAGCACCGCCTCCTCCACCAGGTCGGTGAGCTCGTCAATGATGAAGGAACCCTGCAACGGGTTCTCGTTCATCGCCAGGCCCCACTCCCGGTTGATGATCAGCTGGATGGCGAGCGCGCGGCGCACCGAGTCCTCGGTGGGGGTCGTGACGGCCTCGTCGTAGGCGTTGGTGTGCAGGCTGTTGCAGTTGTCGTAGATGGCGATCAACGCTTGCAGGGTGGTGCGGATGTCGTTGAAGTCCATCTCCTGGGCGTGCAGGGAGCGTCCGGAGGTCTGCACGTGGTACTTCAGCTTCTGGCCCCGAGTCCCCGCGCCGTAACGCTCCCGCATGGTCACCGCCCAGATGCGGCGGGCCACCCGGCCGAGCACGGAGTACTCCGGGTCCATGCCGTTGGAGAAGAAGAACGACAGGTTGGGGGCGAAGTCGTCGATGTGCATCCCACGGGCGAGATAGGCCTCGACGTAGGTGAAGCCGTTGGCGAGGGTGAAGGCGAGCTGGCTGATCGGGTTGGCCCCGGCCTCGGCGATGTGGTAGCCGGATATGGACACCGAGTAGAAGTTGCGCACCTCCTTCTCGATGAACCACTCCTGGATGTCGGCCATCATCCGCAGGCTGAACTCGGTGGAGAACAGGCAGGTGTTCTGGCCCTGATCCTCCTTGAGGATGTCGGCCTGCACGGTGCCGCGGACACTGCGCAGGACATCCGCCCGGATCTGTTCGGCCTCCTCGGCGGTCGGCTCGCGCCCGTGCTCGGTGGCGTGGGCGTCGAGCCGCTGGTCGATCGCGGTGTTGAGGAAGAACGCGAGGATGGTCGGCGCGGGCCCGTTGATCGTCATGGAGACCGACGTCGTGGGCGAGGTCAGGTCGAAGCCGTCGTACAGCGCCTTCATGTCCTCCAGGGTCGCCACCGACACACCCGAGGTTCCGACCTTGCCGTAGATGTCGGGACGCAGATCCGGATCGCGGCCGTAGAGGGTGACCGAGTCGAAGGCGGTGGACAGCCGGGTGGCCTCGCTGTCCTCGGAGAGGTAGTGGAAGCGGCGGTTGGTACGGAACGGGTCGCCCTCACCGGCGAACATCCGCGCCGGGTCCTCGCCCTCCCGTTTGAACGGGAACACCCCGGCGGTGAACGGGAAGAACCCCGGAAGGTTCTCCGCACGGAGGAACCGCAGCAGCTCTCCGTGGTCGGTGTGACGCGGCAACGCCACCCGGGGGATCCTGCTCCCGGACAGCGACTCGCGCACCAGCGTGGTGCGCAGCTCGCGGTCGCGTGCCGTCACGATGAGCTGATCGCCGGAGTAGTCGCGTACGGTCCGCGGCCAGTCGGCCAGCCGTCCGCGCGCTTCCGGTGCGAAGGTGTCCTCCGCGTCCTTCAGCAGCTTTTCGACGTCGTCGGTGTTCGCGCCGGCCGCCGCCAGCTCGTCGCGGACGGCCGCCAGCCGCTGGATCCGGCGGGCCTGCCCGGCCAGGACGCCGGTGCGCTCGTGATAGCCACGCACCGTTTCGGCGATCTCCGCCAGGTAACGCACCCGGGCCGGGGGCACCACCTGGGTAGCGCCGCTGGAGTGGCGCACCGCCACCTCGGGAAGCGCTCCGGGCGCCACGGGCAGGCCGCGCTCGGCGAACAGATCCCGCAGATGCTGGTAGAGCGCGGTGACCCCGTCGTCGTTGAAGGTCGACGCGCTGGTCCCGAAGACCGGCATGTCCTCCGGCCGCTGCCCGAACGCCTCGCGGTTGCGCACCAGCTGTCGGCCCACGTCACGCAGCGCGTCCTTGGCTCCGCGCCGCTCGAACTTGTTGATGGCCACCACGTCGGCGAAGTCGAGCATGTCGATCTTCTCCAGCTGGGAAGCCGCACCGAACTCCGGTGTCATCACGTACAGCGACACATCCACGTACGGGACGATCGCGGCGTCCCCCTGCCCGATGCCCGGCGTCTCCACGATCACCAGGTCGGAACCGGCCGCCTGGCAGGCCGCGATGGCGTCCGACAGGCCCTCGGGAACCTCGCGTCCGCCGCGGGTGGCGAGCGAGCGGAAGAACACCGTGTCGCCGTCGAGGCAGTTCATGCGGATCCGGTCGCCCAGCAGGGCGCCCCCGCCACGCCGCCGGGTCGGATCCACCGCCAGCACCGCCACCTTGAGCCTGCCGCCCTGGTCGCTGCGCAGCCGACGTACCAGCTCGTCCGTGAGCGAGGACTTCCCCGAGCCGCCGGTGCCGGTGATGCCGAGCACCGGTGTCCGGCGGGACGCGGCTGCCTCGCGCAGGACGCCTACGTCCGGGTCGGCCACGGTACCGGCCTCCAGGCCGGTGAGCAGCCGGGCCAGTGCGGGCCTCTCCCCCGCCAACACCTGGTCCGGCGCGACCGGGGCCAGATCCCACAGCGCGGTGTCGCACTCTTCGACCATCGAGTTGATCATCTTGGCCAGACCGAGCCGCTGGCCGTCCTCCGGGGAGAAGATCCGTACCCCGGCCCGGGCCAACCGGGCGATCTCCTCCGCGACGATGACCCCGCCGCCGCCACCGAAGACCTTCACATGTCCGGCGCCACGCTCCCGAAGCAGCTCCACCAGGTACTCGAAGTACTCGATGTGTCCGCCCTGGTAGGAGCTGACGGCCACGCCCTGGACGTCCTCCTCCAGCGCCGCCGACACCACCTCGTCGACCGAGCGGTTGTGCCCGAGGTGCACCACCTCGGCTCCTTGGGCCTGGAGGATGCGGCGCATGATGTTGATCGCCGCGTCGTGCCCGTCGAAGAGGCTCGAAGCCGTGACGAACCGGACCGGATGCTTCGGGCGGTACAGGGACTCAACGGGGGCGGGAACAGACAAAGCACCCTCCGGAAAGGAGTGAACAAACGAACACGTATCCGACCGGAAGCGGACCCGCCCCGGCCCAGTCACCGAAAGTGAACTACTAGATCGCCCAAGTGCATTCAGCCCTTGCGGGTCTTGACCTCCTCGGTGAGCTGCGGGACGACCTCGAAGAGGTCGCCGACCACGCCGTAGTCGACCAGGTCGAAGATCGGGG